>NZ_JAGOGJ010000053.1 GCF_017996735.1 Niveispirillum sp. | reverse complement strand
CGATCACGCTGAGCGGGTCCGGCCGGTCACAGAAGCGCAAGGCATCGCCATAGGTCTGGATGGCGATGCTTCGCACCTCTCGCAGGTCCAGCCGGTCACGCCCCATCTTGGACAGCAGGGCCAGGGCCGCGTCGATCACCGGATGGGCATGGCGGCAGGCGGGCCAGGGTTTCAGGCTGACATCGGCGATGCACCATCCGGCCGGGCTGATCCCGGTAAGAAGGTCGGCGGGGGTGGCGCCGGGGGCCGTGGCCGCGAACAGCCCTTCAGTCCCTTCCAGGATTCGGGCCGGGCCGCGCAGTCCGGCGGCGGCCATGCGCGCGGCCAGCAGCCCGTCGCCGGCCGCCTGGGCGTTGTGGATCTGCTTGGCGTTCGACGTCGGGTCGTTGCGCGTCTCCCACAGCCCGCCCGTGCGTGTGACGGCCAGCGCCATGGCCTGGGCCAGACGGTCCCGGTCCAGGCCCAGCAGGCTGGCGCAGGCCGCCGCCGCCCCCACCGTGCCGGCGCTGGCCGTGGAATGCCAGACCCGGTAATGCCCGTCGCCCAGCGCGCGGCCCAGGCGGATCACCGCCTCATATCCGCGCACGATGGCGTCCAGCAGGGTGTCGGCATCGGCGTTCAGGGACTGGGCCAGCGCCAGGGCAGCCGGAATGACCACCGGGCCGGGATGCAGCCGGGCCCGCTTGTCCACGTCATCCATCTCATAGATGTTGCCCAGCGCCCCGTTATAGCGGGCCGCCGCTTCCGGTCCCGCCCCGCCATCACGCCCGATCACGGCGCAGGGACCGTCCGCACCATCCAGGAAGACGGCGGCCAGGGCGTCGGCCACCGGTGTGGTGGCGCCGATCACGGCGCAGCCCGCCCAATCCAGCAGATGCAGCGCCGCCCGTTTCCGCATCGCGGTGGGAACGGGGCGGGAAAGATGGTCGGCGAAGTGGGCGATCAGCGTCATTACGACCCCATTTGTCCGGACAAAAATCCGTACCATGCTTCCCCCCATCAAACAGCCATGCGATGGCTCGGCGGGACGGATTTCATCTCGCGCGTCCGACAGGTGGAGACATGGGGCCCCGGCACGGTTGACGAAGCCGTGCCGACGGGGCTTTCATCCCCCCGTCCGACGACAAGGAAAGCGCAGATTGGCCATCGCGACCGTCCCCCGTTACCAGCAGATCGCCCAGTTGCTGCGGGCCGCCATCACCGATGGCACCTACAAGGTCGGCGACCTGCTGCCGACCGAGCAGGAACTGTGCGCTCGCCACGGCATTTCCCGCCACACGGCGCGTGACGCCTTGCGCCTGTTGACCGACGCCGGGCTGGTCACGCGCAAGCGGCGGGCGGGAACCATGGTGGCGGCGGCGACGGAGCCGGCCTTGTTTGTCCAGCCACTGGGCGGGTTTCAGGATCTGCTGCAATATGCGCGGTCAGCCCGCCTGACCATCCTGGCCTATGGGCCGGCGCCGGCCGACGGCATGGCCCGTGATCTGGGCCTGGACCCCGGCGACTGGCGCGAATTGCGCGGGCTGCGCCGCGAGGGTGCCAAGGTGGTGGGCCTGACCCGTGTCCTGATCCGCGCCGATTGTGCGCCCCTGCAGGGGGAGATCGAGGAAAGCCCCACCATTGCCGACGCCGTGGAGGCCCGGTTCGGTATGGTGGCAAGCCGCATCGATCAACAGATCAGCGCCATGGTGCTGGACAGCCGTTTGGCGGCCCTGCTGGGCAGTGAACCGGGGGCCGCCGCCCTGCGCACCCGCCGCACCTATCACGACGCCAGGGGCGCCCTGTTCCTGGCCAGCGAAAGTGCGCATCCCGCCGACCGCTTCGTCTATTCGATGAGCTTCAATCGCGAAAGGGAGTGACAATCCGCCGAGGGTTTGACCCTTGGCGGATTGCAGGCTGGCGACCGCCAGCCCGGCACACGCGCCGCCGCGCCCGTCGGCGCGGATACCAGGGGTCAAAACTTTTGCCCTCTGGTATGAGGGCAGTTAACTCTGATCCCGTTCACCCGAACGTGAAGTTCGGTTTGCGCTTTTCCCGGAAGGCGTTGCGGCCTTCGATGAAATCCTCGCCTTCAATGGCATCCAGGAATTCCGCCACCGTTTCCGCATTATCGGTCAGTTGCCCGCCCAGAACACGGTTGATCATGCGCTTGGTGGCACGTGCCGTGTACTGGCTGGCTGCCGTGATCTGCCCGGCATAGTCCAGCACGGCCGTTTCCAGCGCATCGACCGCCGTCACCCGGTTGACCAGCCCTATGGCCAGCGCCTCGTCGGCCCCCAGCAGGCGGCCCGTGAACAGCAGGTCCTTGGCATGGCTGGGGCCGACGGCCTGTACCAGCCGCTTGGTATCGCCCAGCGGATAGACCAGGCCCAGCTTGCCTGGTGTGATGCCCATGCGGGCGTCGGATGCGGCAAAGCGCAGGTCGCAGGCCAGCGCCAGACCCAGCCCGCCGCCCACGCACGCGCCCTGGATCATGGCGATGGTCGGCTTCACGAAATCGGCCAGCCCGTCCATGGCGCCCGCAATATCGCCGGCATAGGCGGCGGTGCTTTCGCGCGTCTCATAGGCGGCTTCGAATTCGGAAATATCGGCCCCGGCGGCGAAGGTGCCGCCTTCCCCCTGGACCACCAGCACGCGGATGGCGGGATCGGTCGCCGCCTCGTCCAGCCGCGTGCGGACCAGCCGCCACATTTCCTGCGACAGGGCGTTGCGTTTGGCAGGGTGGTTCAGGATCAGGCGGCCGATGCCATCGGCGTCGCGGCGCAGGATCACCTTGTCGGACATGTCACACCTTGAGTGGGAAAGGGCTCACCCGTCCGCGCGCCAGCTTCCGGCGGATTTGCGGGTGGAACGCATATGATATTTGAAGCGGTCGGGGCGGTAATGGGCGTGGATCAACTGCACCGCACGCCCATCCTTGTCCCGCATCACCCGTTCCACCCGCAGCAAGGGGGAGCCGGAGGCCAGATCCAGGGCGGTGGCGATGTGGGGTTCGGCGGCGACCGCCGTTATCCATTGTTCCGCCTCGTGCGGGGTGGCGTCCACCCGTTCCAGCAGGACCAGGGTGGGGACGCTTTCCATTTCCTCCCGGCTGATCCGGGCGGCGATGTCGGCGGGCATGTACTGGATCAGATAGCTGAACGGTTCGCCCGACAATTTGCGCAGGCGCACGGCCCGCTGTACCGGTGTGCCGGGCTCGATGTCCAGCAGGGTGGCTACGGCGGCCGGGGCCGGCAGGTCGGCCAGTTCCAGCACCTGGACCTGCGTTTCCAGCCCCATGGTCTTCAGGCTGTCGATCAGATTGTCGAAACTGCCATGGACCTGGGGCAGGGCGGCGGACGCCGTCACCACCGTGCCGCGCCCGCGATGCCGGCTGACCAGATCATGGGCCGCCAGTTCGTTCAGCGCGCGCTTCACGGTGATGCGCGACACGTCAAACAGCCGGGCCAGCTCCTGCTCGCCCGGGATCACCGACTGGGCCGGAAACTCACCCGTGCGGATCTTCTCCCGCAGCACCAGATAGATCTGGTGGTACAGCGGGACAGGTGCGCTGGGGTCCAGTTGATCCGGGCTCAATCCCGCCGAGGGCAAGTCTTGGTCCATGAAGGGGCGTCCAGGGGGCATGGGGAGGGAATGCTCCCGACTTATCCGCATCTTATGCCTGCGGCACAAGGACGGCGTTGCGGTCGGGAGCGTCCCAGGCTCATGCCGACAGGGCGCTGGTCAGGTCGCCGGGCGTCACCGCCACGGTCCCGGCCCGGTCCAGCACACCCTTCAGGCTGTCGCCCAGCGCCTTGACGCGATAGGGCAGGCCGCTGACATAGGGGCGCAGGGTGAGGGTCAGCAGGCGCGGGCTGTTGAAGCGCCCCGCCTCATCCAGCAGCCAGTCGGCCGCATCGGTCACCTGCAGGGCCCATTCATGTTCGGGCCGGGTGTAGTTGATCAGGATCTGCCAGTCATCCAACTCGTTCGACAGGGGCAGGGCGGCCAGATCGCCCGATGGCGTGCGGAACCGGGTGGGCAGATCGTCATGCGCCCAATCGGCAAACCAGCTTATGCCATTGGCGGCCAGCCGGGCCGGCGTGGCAAAGCCCTCGGCCCGCGCGGGGCTGAGCCAGCCATCGGGACGGGTGCCGCCCGCCGTCTGGATCGCGTCCAGGGTGCGGGTGATATAGCCATCCTCCACCTCTGCCGGCAGGGCGGAATGGTGCAGGCTGTCCGTGTCCCAGCCATGGGCGCAGAGATTGTGCCCGTCGGACAGGACATCCCTGACCAGCCCCGGATAGCGTTCCGCCACCGCGCCCTGCACCGCGAAGGTGGCGCGCAGGCCCAGCTTGCCGAACAGTTTCAGCAGGCGATAGGCGCCGACGCGGTTGCCGTAGTCGCGGGTCGTGTAATGGCGCAGGTCGGGATAGGGCGTCTGCATGGCGCCGGGCGCCTTGAAGGGCTGCCCCGACGGGTTCAGCGGGAAAAATTCCAGCGGCACCACCACCCACAGGCCCAGCTTCGCCCCACCCGGCAGGGCGATGGGCGCGCGGTCGATGATGGGGGAGGCCGGATAATGGTCATGATCCGGGCCAGCATGACGCTTGGCATAGGTGAGGTAGCTATCGGGCAGGATGCTCATCACACGGCCCCTTTCGGGTTGAAGCCGGTGCCGGGCCGTGCATTGCCGCGCCGGGCGATGTCGGCCAGCGACTGGTCGTAATGGTTGGTCCTGTAGAATTCGGCGATTTCCTTGGCCGTCGTCACCCAGACATCGTCGCGGTGGCTGGTGATGTAGCGCAGCGCCTCGCGGAACGGACCGATCCGGTGGGGATGGCCGACCAGATAGGCGTGCAGCGGGATGCACATGACGGTTCCCGTTTCCGCCCCTTCTTCCAGCAACTGGTCGAAATGGCGCATCAGGGCGTCGGCATAGGCGCGCGGGCTCTGGTGATAGACGCCATAGGTGATGACGTCGTTGACTTCCAGGCTGTAGGGCATGGAGATCAGGCGGTTGTCGCCCTTCACCTTCAGGGGCTGCGGCTGGTCATCCTGGAACAGGTCGCAGCTATACCAGAACCCGTATTCGGCCAGCAGGTCCAGCGTGCGTTCGGTATGGGTCAGCGCCGGGGCCAGATAGCCCCGGATCCGCTGCCCCGTCGCGTCCATGACGGACTTGATGCTGTCTTCCAGCACGGCGCGTTCCTGCGCCTCCGTCATGTTATAGGAATAACGGGTGTTATAGATGCCGTGGCTGAAGAACTCCCAGTCGCGGTCCACGCAGGCGCGGATGATTTCCGGGTGATGGTCCAGCATGGCAACGGACAGGCTGATGCTGCCGCGCACCTTGAACTCGTCCATCACCTCCATCAGCCGCCAATGCCCCACCCGGTTGCCCCAGTCGCGTGCCGAATAGGGCACGATGTCGGGATGCGGCCGGCCCCAGGGCTTGCGCGACGGGTTGGTCGGCGGGTCCAGTTCATAGAATTCGATATTCGGCGCCACCCAGAAGGCGACCTTCTTGTTGCCGGGCCAGGTGATTTTAGGCCGGTCACGGTAGGGCCAGAAATCGTAGAGATGGGGATCGCTATGCATCGTGTCCGTCCTCCCGCTCAACCGGCCAGCGCGGCTAGATGGGCATCAACCTCGGCCACAGTCACGACATCGGCATATTTCAGCAGAAGGTCGGTCAGGTTGGCGTAATGGTAGCTTTCATGCTTATCGGCCACGCATTCCTCCGCCACGATGGTGCGGTAGCCGTGGGACAGGCTGTCCACTGCGGTCGCCCGCACACAGCCCGACGTGCTGCCGCCCGTCACGATGACCGTGTCCACCTTGTGCCAGACCAGATAGCTGGGCAGCGGCGTTTCAAAAAACGCTGACGGCATGCGCTTGTCATAGACAAGGTCGACGGCAGGGTCGATTTCCACGCGCGGGTCGAAGGCGTGGCGGTCGCTGCCGGCCTTGATGTTCTGCAAACTGTCGGGCGTGTTGGTGCGTGTGCCCCAGACGCCGGCATCACCGGCATCCGGCTTGTACATCACGCGGGTCCAGACGACGGGCATGCCCAGCCGGCGCGCGGCCGCACTGATCCGGTTCACATGCGTGATCTGATCCGGGTCGGTGACATAGGCGGTCTTGGGGAACAGATCGGGCCGCGTATAGGCCTGCTGGAAGTCGACATTCACGATGGCCACCCGGCTGCCGAAGCCGAACTTCGCGCGGGTCGGATTGGCCTTCACCTGTTCAAACAACTGGCGGGCCGTTTTTTCCTCCCGCACCATCGTCGGCTCAAACCGCATCTGTTCGCCTCGTTTGCATGATGATTGGTATAACTTTATACCATTTAATCGCATTTGCCGGGGCGTATCAATGGGGATTTTATTCCAAGAGCCATGGAGCATTGCTCTTGGTCTGTGCACGCGCCCTCACGCGCCGGGCGCCGCCATCCGGCGGCTTGGGCTTGCGCGCACATGGGTGCGCGGGCCGCCAGTCGGCGGCCTCCAAGGGGCATGGGCCATGACCCTTCGCCGGTGCGTCATCCCAGGTCGGCCTCGCCAATGGGTGTCGGGCCGGGCTGGCCGGTGATCTCTGCCATGGTCTCGGCGAAGCAATCGGCCACCCAGGACCGGAAAGCGCGGGCGCTGGCGCTTGGCACCGTGCCGGTCTGCCAGACCAGATAATAACCGTAGAGATCCTCGGCCTTGATGTCGAACAGCCGCACCAGCCGCCCGCGCTTGATCTCTTCCTGCACCATCAGGCTGCCGGCCAGCGCCACGCCCTGGCCGCTGCTGGCGACCTCCACCAGCATTGAACTGTCGGACAGGGTCAGGCCGGCGGCGGGTTCGGGCAGGCGCAGCCCGGCCGCGCGCAGCCAGGGCGACCAGCTTTGCCAGCCATGGCGCAGCAAGGTACAGCGCCGCAGATCTTCCGGCGTGCGGATATCCAGCCGGTCGCGATAGTCGGGCGTGCAAACGGGATAGAAGATTTCTCCCCCCAACCGCAAGCTGGTGCAGTTGGGCCAGTCGCCGGAACCGTAGCGTACGGCCAGATCGACGCCGCGCACCAGGAATTCCTCCAGGTCCGCCGTGGACCGGATGGTCACGGCGACGTCGGGCATGATCTGCGTGAAACTGCCCAGACGGGGCAGCAGCCAGCGCGTGGCCAGGGCCGGGTGGATGGAGATGACCAGCCGTTCACTGCCATCGGCGCGGCGATGGTTGGGAAAGGCGCGATCCAGGATGGCCAGCGCCTGACGCACATGCGCCAGCAGGGTCACGGCCTCCCGCGTTGGCACCATGCCGCGTCCGACCCGCCGGAACAGCGTCAGGCCCAGCCGTTCCTCCAACTCACGGATCCGGTGACTGATGGCGCCGTGGGTCAGGCCCAACTCATCGGCGGCGGCGGAGTAGCTGCCATGGGTGGCGGCGCGATCCAGCGCCCGCAGGGTCTCGATCGAGGGAAGGCTGCGCATCGGCTCTTCCTAGGTATTGTGAAATTCTTTCACATTGTAGGCCAAATCATATCGTTTGTCATCGCGTGTCATTTCCCGGACGCTACCGTCCAACAAACAAGGAGCACGCCAATGACGAGTGCCCTGAACACAGGTGAGACGGGTCAAGGGCAGTTGGAACGGGTTCGTAGAGCGCTCCGGTCCGGCTGGTATATGGTAATCCTGCTCACAACAGCGCAGATCGTTTCCTATATCGACCGTTTCCTTCCCAGCCTGTTGATCGGCCCGATCAAGGCCGATCTGGGCCTGAGCGATTTCCAGGTTGGATTGTTGCTGGGCCCCGCCTTTGGCGTGTTCTATGTGCTGATGGGTTTGCCGCTGGGCTGGATGGCTGACCGGTTCAACCGGCGCGGCATCCTGGCCGCCGGCATTACCATCTGGTGTTCGATGACGGCGCTGGCCAGCCTGGCCAAGGGTTTTCCGGCCCTGTTCGCCACCCGCCTGGGCGTCGGCCTGGGGGAGGCGGCGCTGGCGCCCTGCACGGTCTCCCTGATCAGTGACCGGTTCCCCCGTGAAAAGCGGGCCCGCGCGCTGTCCATGTTCATGTCGGGCACCTTCCTGGGGGCGGGCGCCGCCTTCCTGCTGGGCGGGCCGCTGGTCCATGCCGTCGCCGGCCTGCCGGGCGTGGTTGTGCCGCTGCTGGGCGAGTTGAAGCCCTGGCAGATGAGTTTCCTGATCGTCGGCCTGCCGGGCCTGCTGCTGGCCGGCCTGATGTTCACCTTCGCCGAGCCGCCGCGCCAGGAACGTGTGGTGGACGCGGAATCCGGTCTGGATGGGCAGAAGGCGTCCATCCCCCAGGCGCTGCGCTTCATCCAGAAACGCTGGCGGGCCTTCGGTGTGCTGTTCGTGGGATCGGCCGCCGTCGTCACCATGGGGTCGCTGGCTTTCTGGAATGCCAGCCTGTTCGAACGCAGTTTCGGCTGGAATGTCCGTGATGTCGGCATCGCCACCGGCGTGATGTTCCTGACCG
The DNA here is from genome assembly GCF_017996735.1 of Niveispirillum sp. Lineage (GTDB taxonomy): Bacteria > Pseudomonadota > Alphaproteobacteria > Azospirillales > Azospirillaceae > Niveispirillum. Next base: position 33,911 of record NZ_JAGOGJ010000053.1, on the reverse strand, counting down.
GCGGTCCCATCGGCACCGCCCTGGGCGTCTGGCTCACCAATCGCTGGATCAAGGCGGGGCACAAGGATGCGACCATGCGGGCGCTGCTGTGCGGGCTGTTCGTGGCCGTGCCGGGCTTCGCCGCCTATCCGGTGATGCCCACGGCGGAACTGGCCATCGCCGCCCTGTTCTTCGCCTTCGTGGGCCAGGCCATGGCCGCCGCCGCCGGTCCCGCCTCCCTCAGCCTGCTGGCACCGGGTCAGATCAAGTCGCAGGCCACGGCCATCTATTATCTGGTGATCTCCATCTCCGGACAATTGATCGGTCCGCCGCCCGTGGGTTGGATGACCGATATGTTCGGGGACCCCGCCAAGCTGGGCTGGGCCATGACCATCGAAGCCGCCACCGTCGGCGGGGCCGCCCTGATCATCCTGTGCTTCGGTCTGCCGGCCTATCGCAAGGGTGTCGAAGCGGTGGAGCGCATGATCGGCGAGGGGGATCGCAGCCATGGCTGAGCCGACCCGTCCCTTGCTGGGCACCATCCGTGCCGTTACCCATGTCGTTCCCGACCTGTCGGTGATCCGCACCGCCTATGGTGAGGTGCTGGGATATCGGGTGGTGGAGGAAGGGCTGGTGCCGGTCGCCGTCGCCGTTTCCTGGTCCGCACCCGCCATGGCGGGCCGGCCATACCTGACCCTGGCGCCGGCCTGCGGCACCCCTGCCTATCTGCGCTTTGTGGAAAGCAAGGCGGCGACGGGATGGCAGGCGCTGACCACCCATGGCTGGAACGCCACCGAGATTGTGGTGCAGCAGGTGGATGCGCTGGCCGCGACGCTGGAGAACAGCCCGTTCTTCCGCATCATCGGCCCGCCGAAAAGCCTGCAGCGCTTCCCCATGATCCGCGCCATGCAGGTGCTGGGTCCGGCCGGTGAGTGCCTGTATTTCACCCAGGTGGGCGATGGCAGCGGTCTTGACCTGGCCCAGGCCCGGGCCTTCGTGGGCCATGTCTTCATCGTCGTGGCGGGCGGGGCGGACCTGCCGGCGATGTTCAACGCCTATGCGGGTTTCAGCAATGAAATCGACCCGCCGGTGTCCACCAAGGTGCAGGTGATCTCCTGGGCCAACGGCCTGCCGCCGGAGACCGAACATGCACACGGTCTGATCAAACTGCCGCACGGCACCCTGATCGAGCTGGACGCCTATCCGGACGTGACGCGCCCCCGGTCCTGCCCGGACGGGGAACTGCCGCCCGGTATGGCGATGGTGAGTTTTGCGGTCGACGACCCGGCCCTGCTGGAAGACGCGGCCACCCTGCCGGCGCTGCTGCCGGGCGGCGGTGCCGCCACCTGCCGGCGCGGTGCGGCGGGCGAATGGATCGAACTGGTCGGGCCGGCGTGACCGGCCCCGCTACGAAAGGAGCGTGAACCATGGCAATGGCACTGGAAGACCGGGCCAACCTGGATTTCGTCTTGAGCCTGCGACGCCATTGGGCGGGGACCGTCTATCCAAGGCTGCGGGGGGATTTTGATGCCATCGATCCGCCGCCGCCGGTGGTGAACGACCCCGCCAGCCTGGCGCCGCTGGTCCAGGGTCTGCCGACATATCCGTGGTTTTCCTGGCTGGAGCGCGGGTCGCAGAAGATGCTGTGGCGGGCCGTGACCGATGCGGTGGTGCATGAAGGCCCGCTTTCGCCTCCGCCTGCCGGCCCAGCCAGCGTGGAGCCGGACCCCGATCTGGTGCTGCCGCAATGGTATACGGACTGGGACATTCACCTGCAGCCGGGCAGTTTCTGGTCCCACGATCTGGCGGGCCGCGTCTATGAGCTGGGCGCCCGGCTGGTGATGCTGGGCGAGAATGACGATTACGGTTTCCATCGCCTGTTCGTGCAGACGGCGCTGCCGGCCCGACCCTATCGCCGGATCGTCGATATGGGCTGTGGCTTCGGTAAATCCGCCTGGCCCATGAAGCAGGCCTTTCCCGAGGCGGAAGTGATCGGCGTCGATCTGGCGCTGCCCTGTCTGGAACTGGCGGCCCGGCGGGCCAGCGAACGCGGCCTTGCCGTGCGCTTCCGTCAGGCCGACGCCGTGGCCACGGGGCTGGAAGCGGGAAGCGCCGATCTGGTGACCTCCACCATGTTCGTGCATGAGGTGCCGACCGATGTGCTGCCCGCCATCTTCACCGAGGCGTCGCGTCTGCTGGCGCCCGGCGGTCTGCTGCGCTTCCTGGATTTTCAGCGTACCGGTGATGGCTTGCGCGATCTGGCCATGATCGAACATGGCGCGCGCAACAACGAACCTTTCCTGCCGCCGATGATCGCCGCCGACCTGCCCGCCATGGCGGCAGCGGCCGGTCTGGTGAATGTCCGCTGGGTCGGTTTCGACGAACGCGGTGGCGGCCGGCAGGAGACGCTGTCCTGGCCCCGCCGTTCCGAATGGCATTTCCCCTGGGCCGTCCTTGAAGCGGAGAAGCCGCAATGATCCCCACCCTGCCACCCATGCAGCCGGATATCGGCCGGCTGACCGGGCTCGTCTTCGAATTGGCCGCCCAGCTTCATATCGAGCGCACCCGCCGGCTGGCGCTGGAAACCGCGCTGGAACGGGCAGGTACGCTGCCGTCAGGCGCGATCGAGGCCCTTGCCGATGACGCGCCGCTGCTGGCCCGCTCCCGCCAGGAGCTGGAGGCGTCGATGCGCAAGCTTCTGCGGGTGCTGGGCGACGATCCCGATCCGCGCACGCCGCTTTCCGGCGATGTCCCGTCCCGTCCTTCATCGGTTTGAGGAGCCACGATTTTGGCACGCTCATGGGTAGAGTTCGTCCAAGCGCAGCATATTCCCTGGCAGCCCCATGATCTCTGGGGCTTGGCGCCGGGCGTGGAGATGCGGCTGCTCAGCCGGGACGATGATAATGGCGCGGTCAGCATGCTGGTCCGCTATCCCGCCGGTTATGGCATTCCTGCCGGCACCCTGCCGGTGGACGTGGAATTCCTGGTCATCGACGGGTCGCTGACCGTTGATGGCCAGGATTATGGCCATCTCTGCTTCGCCCATCTGCCGGCCGGGTTCCAGCGTGGCGCCCTGTCCAGCCCGTCGGGTGCGGTGGTGCTGACCTTCCTGTCGGCCGATCCGACGGGTGTCACGGCGCCCGCGACCTATGACCCCGCCCGGCTGGTGCTGCGGGCCGACGGATATCAGGTGCCGTACACCGGTAATTTCCATCCGGAATTCCCGCCCGGTGCCGGGCGCAAGCTGCTCTACAAGGACCCGGTGACGGGTGATGTCTCCTGGATCCTGGGCACCCTGCCGGTGCGGTGGGCGGAACGGTCGGAGATCCATCCCACCGTGGAGGAGATGTATCTGCTGAGCGGTGAGGTCCACGCCAATCGCGGTGTCATGCGGCCCGGCGCCTATTTCTGGCGCCCGCCGGAGGTGCCGCACGGCCCCTTCGGCACGCTGACCGGCAACCTTTATTTCTTCCGGACCAAGGGCGGGCCGCTGACCACGGAATATGTGGCGCCCGAACGTCCCTTCCAATGGTGGCCGCCCTATGACCCGGTGCTGCCGCCATCGCTGGAGAGCTGCCGCGGCGAAGTGCCCGGCACCCCGCTCGCTTACTGAGGTTCGGTGGACAAGGCGCAACCGCCGCCGCCAAGATCAACAATCAGATATGGGATGCATCACAATGAAGGCCAAGTTTCTGGGAACCGTGTCGCTGACCCTTATCGCTGCGATGGCGGCGACAAACAGCATGGCACAGACGGCCCCTCCGGCTGCCGCCGAGGAGACCTTCCAGCTTGAAGAGATCGTGGTGTCGGCACAGCGCCGCCTGCAGAACCTGCAGGAGGTGCCTCTGGCCGTCTCCTCCCTGGGGGCCGCCGATCTGGAGAACAAGCAGATCCAAAGCACCATCGACCTGATCCGGGAAATCCCCAATCTGGTCGGTAACAACAATGTCGGTCTGGGCAGCTCCAACACCTACTACATCCGTGGCATCGGCAATACGGAATCCATCGCCACGCAGGACGTGCCGGTCGGTACCTATGTCGACGACGTCTATATCTCGCGCCAGAACGCCAATAATTTCGGCCTGTTCGATGTGGAGCGGATCGAGGTGCTGCGTGGCCCCCAGGGCACCTTGTTCGGCCGCAACACCACCGGCGGCGCCATCAACGTCATCATGAAGAAGCCGTCCAGCAAGGCCGGCGGCTATCTGGAGGCAGGGGCCGGCCGGTTCGGCGCCATCGATGTCCGCACCAGCATCGACGCCCCGCTCGCCGACAAGGTTCTGACCAAGATCAGCGCCTATCGCAGCAGCAGCGACGGTTATGTCACCCAGCGGTCGACGGGCAACAAATTCAACGGAACGGATGCCTATGGCCTGCGCGGCGCTGTGCGCCTGCTGCCCAATGACGACCTGACGATCGACCTCTCGGGTGATTATGTCGATCAGGAAGCCTCCAACCTGATCAATTATGTCGATCCGGTCACGGGCAAGCGCGTGTCCAGCCTGGGCATCGTCCAGGGCTCGCTGGCCAATTACTTCACGGGTTCCAAGGCCCGCAACAAGCCGGGCAATGAGACCAAGAACTGGTCGCTGGCCTCCAACATCGCCTGGGAAGTTGGCGGCGTGACGGTCAATTCCATCACCGGCTACCGCGATACGACCCAGCGCTATTATATCGACAGCAACCCGGCCGCCCCCAACCCGATCCCGACCGGCGTGTCGCCGATCACCAATTACAGCCGGCACAAGCAGTTCTCGCAGGAACTGAAGGTCAACGGCCTGGTGTTCGACGACAAGCTGAACTACACGGCCGGCCTTTATTACCTGCACGAGAACAATGACACCGACCTGGGCACCGGTGTCGGTACGGCGACGGGCTTTACGGTCAGCGGCGACCGCACCATCTCCAACGATCTGGATTCCTATGCCGCCTACCTGCAGGGCGATTACAAGGTGACCGACGCGCTGACCGCGACTGTCGGCGTGCGCCTGTCGCGTGAGGTCAAGGATCTGGAAGTGACAACCAATGCCGGTGCCCGGGGGCCTGTGTTCAGCACCGCCCTGATCGAGGCGTCGGGCATTCCCACCGAGTTGAAGAACACCTTCGTCACCCCGCGCTTCGCCCTGTCCTATCAGGTTGATGACGATGTGATGGTCTATGCGTCGGTGACGCGTGGCGAGAAGTCGGGCGGCTGGAATGGCCGCGCCCTGTCCAACAACCTGTTCTATGCCTTCAAGCCGGAGAAGGTCTGGTCGGAAGAGGTTGGTGTCCGTGCCGACCTGTTCGACCGGACCCTGCGTCTGAACGCCACCGCCTTCTACAGCGAGGCGGAGGATGTGCAGATTTCCGCGGCCTATACCACGGCCCAGGGTGCGCGCATCTTCACCACCACGAACCCCGCCGGCCTGCGCAATTATGGCGGCGAGCTGGAAATGCTGTGGCGGCCGCTCCAGGGGCTGAGCATCAATGGTTCGGTGGGCCTGCAGCATGCCCGCTATATCGACATTTCCGACGATGTGCAGATCCAGTTGGCGAACTGCCAGGCGGCGTTGGCTGCACGCAACGCCACGGCCATCGCGGCCAATTGCAATCGCGGCTTCGTCGATTTCAAGGGCCGGATCGCCCGTCCGGTGCGCGCGCCGGACTTCTCCGGTATCCTGTCGGCCACTTATGATGTCGAGACGGATAGCGGCCTGTTCCGGCCGACGGTCGGCTTCAACTACAATAACGGTTATGCCATCGGCAATGCCGGCAACACGGACAGCACCGATGGCGCCTGGACGCCGCACCAGATGCTGTGGAATGCCAGCCTGGCCTTTGAACCGGCGGCCTATCCGGACCTGACCCTGTCGGTCGGGTGCAAGAACTGCACGGACCAGAATTACAAGGTCTCCTTCCTTTCGGCGACGTCGATTTTCCTGAACGAGCCGATGACCTGGGACGTGCGGGCGCGTTACCGCTTCTGATCCCTTCCGATGTGAAGCCTCGACTTCACACCGTCGATTACGGAACCCGGTCGCCCCCTGGCGGCCGGGTTTTTTTATGCCGCCGTCGCATCGGCGGGGTGACAAGCCCTTGCATTGGTGATAATGGTATATTTATATATCATTTGAAATCGAAGCAGCACTGGATTGGACTATGGGGCGTTCGCTTGTCGAAAAACTGTGGGAACGACACCGTGTCGCCGATCTGGGCGACGGGACCGACCTGCTTTACATCGACCGGGTGCTGCTGCATGAGCGCACGGGGTCCATGGCGCTGAAAGGCTTGCAGGAACAGGGGCGTTCCGTGCGCCATCCCGACCGGGCCTTTGTCTGCATGGACCATATTGTCGATACGCTGCCGGGGCGCAGTGATGCGACCGTCATGCCCGGCGGCACCGCCTTCATCCAGGAAACCCGGGCCGCGGCGGCGGAAGCCGGCATCCGCGTCTTCGACATTGGCGACAACCGCCAGGGCATCGTGCATGTCGTGTCGCCCGAACAGGGCATCGCCCTGCCGGGCGCCACCCTGGTCTGTCCCGACAGTCATACCTGCACCCAGGGTGGGCTGGGGGCGTTGGCCTGGGGTATCGGGTCGACGGAGGCCGCGCACGCGCTGGCCACCCAGACCCTGGTGGTCAAGCGGCCCCGGACCATGCGGGTGCGGTTCGAGGGGGCGTTGCCCCCCGGTGTGGGGGCGAAGGATATGATCTTGCACCTGATCGCTGCCCATGGGGCCGGCGGCGGGGCGGGTTACGCCATTGAATTTGCCGGGTCCGCCGTCACCGCCCTGTCGGTGGAGGCGCGCATGACCCTGTGCAACATGGCGGTGGAGTTTGCCGCCTGGACCGGGCTGGTGGCGCCGGATACCAAGACCATCGACTGGGTGAAGGGTCGTCCCTTCGCGCCCAAGGGCGGGTTGTGGGATGCGGCCGTCACCGACTGGCAGGGGTTGGCCAGCGATGCCGATGCGCAATTCGACAAGGAGATCCTGGTCGACTGCGCCGATATCGCCCCCACCATCACCTGGGGCACCAGCCCGCAACATGCGGTTCCGCTGACGGGGACGGTGCCTGATCCGGAGATGGCCGACGCCAATGCGGCGCAGGCACAGCGCCGGGCGCTGGACTATATGGGCCTGAAGGCGGGCGACGCCCTGATCGGTCTGCCCATTGACGGCGCCTTTATCGGCAGTTGCACCAACAGTCGCCTGTCGGACCTGCGCGCGGCTGCCGCCGTGCTGAAGGGGCGCAAGGTGGCGGCCGGTGTGCGCGCCATCTGCGTTCCCGGCTCCATGCAGGTGAAGGCGGCGGCAGAGGCGGAGGGGCTGCATCTGGTCTTCCGCGAGGCCGGTTTCGAATGGCGCGAAAGCGGCTGTTCCATGTGCTTCTTCGCGGGCGGGGAACATTTCGGCAAGGGGGAGCGTGTCGTCACCTCCACAAACCGCAATTTCGAAAACCGCCAGGGGCCGGGCACCCGCTCGCATCTGGCCAGCCCCGTGACGGTGGCGGCATCGGCCATCGCCGGCCATATCGCCGATCCGCGTCCGCTGCTGGGGGGGAATTGATCCATGGAGAAGTTCACCCGCCTGACCGGCGTTGCCGCCCCCCTGTTCCGCGCCAATGTCGATACCGACGCCATCATCCCGTCGCGGGAGATGAAGAAAGTATCGAAGGAAGGGCTGGGCGAGGGCATGTTCGCCGACTGGCGCTACAGCGATGTGGGAGCCCGTGTCGAGAACCCGGATTTCGTGTTGAATCGCCCCGGTTTTCGTCAGGCGCCGATCCTGCTGTCCGGTCCCAATTTCGGCTGCGGCTCCTCGCGCGAACATGCTGTCTGGGCGTTGCAGGATTACGGCATCCGCTGTGTCATCGCCCCCAGCTTCGGCGCCATTTTCCAGGGCAATTGTGTGCGCAACGGCATCCTGCCCTTGGTGCTGCCGGAACCGTCGGTGGCGGCGCTGGCGCGTGTGGAGCGGCCGCAGACCCTGACCATCGATCTGGCGGCGCAGAGCGTGCGTGTGCCCGACGGCACCGAACTGCCCTTCACCATCGCCCCCGCCGACAAGGAAATGCTGCTGGAAGGGCTGGACGCCATCGGCGTCACCCTGAAACGGCTGCCCGTCATCCAGGATTTCGAGGGTGGATATCGCGCCCGCAATCCCTGGCTTTTCTTCTGACCTTCAGCGTTCGAGGTTTTTCATGTCGCAGGACGACAAGGCCGCTGCCCTGCCGCTGGCCGGATTAAAAGTGGTGGAATTCACCCACATGGTCATGGGGCCGACGGTGGGCATGGTGCTGGGCGACCTGGGCGCCGATGTTGTGAAGGTGGAGCCGATCGGCGGCGATAACACCCGCCGCCTGCTGGGGTCCGGCGCCGGTTATTTCCCCATGTATGGCCGCAACAAGCGCAGCCTGTCGGTGGACCTGAAGTCCCCGGAAGGCAAACAGATCGCGCTGGACCTGATCGACCGGGCGGATGTCCTGATCGAGAATTTCCGCCCCGGCGCCATGGAGGCCCTGGGCTTTGGGGAAAAGGCGTTGAAGGCGCGCAATCCCGGCCTGGTCTATTGCTCCGCCAAGGGCTTCCTGTCCGGCCCCTATGAACATCGTGCCGCCCTGGATGAGGTGGCGCAGATGATGGGCGGTCTTGCCTATATGACCGGCCCGCCGGGCCGTCCCCTGCGTGCCGGCGCCTCGGTCATCGACGTGATCGGCGGCCTGTTCGGTGTCATCGGGGTGTTGGCGGCGTTGATCCAGCGCGGCACGCTGGGCCGTGGTCAGACGGTGAAGTCCGCCCTGTTCGAGAATTGTGTGTTCCTGGTGGGCCAGCATATGGCCCAGTATGTGGTGACCGGCACCGCCGCGCGCCCCATGCCCGTGCGCATCTCCGCCTGGGCCATCTATGACCAGTTCCAGACCAAGGACGAACAGACGGTCTTTGCCGGTGTCGTCACCGACGGACAATGGGTGGGTTTCTGCAAGGCCTTCGGTCTGGATGATTTCGCAGCCGATGAGACGCTGGCCAGGAATAATGGCCGCGTGCAGGCCCGTGACCGCATCATTCCGCGCGTGCAGGACCTGTTCCGGACCTTCACCAAGGCCGAACTGCTGGCCAGGCTGGAAGAGATCGGCCTGCCATTCGCGCCCATCAACCGGCCGGAAGACCTGTTCGATGATGCGCATCTGGCGGCGTCGGGCGGGTTGCTGGACCTGCATCTGCCCGATGATCAGCGCCTGATCCGCCTGCCGGCCCTGCCGGTGGAGATCGATGGCCACCGTCCCGTCCTCCAGTATGACCTAGCCAAGCCCGGCCAGCATACGGGGCAGGTGCTGGCCGAACTGGGTTACGACCCGTCCCGGATCGCCGACCTTCTGTCGCGCGGTCTTGTCGTCCAGGCGGAGGGTTGAGCCATGGCCGGTACGTTCATCGAAATTTCCGAGGTCGGTCCCCGCGACGGGCTGCAGAGCATCAGCCCCATCATGCCGACTGACGCCAAAAAAGCCTGGATCGCGGCCGAAGCGGCCGCTGGCGTGCGGGAGATTGAGGTCGGGTCCTTCGTCCCCGCCAAGATCCTGCCGCAACTGGCGGACACGGCCGAACTGGTGACCTATGCCCGTACCATCCCCGGCCTGACGGTGGCGGTGCTGGTGCCTAATCTCAAGGGGGCAGAGGCGGCGGTGGCTGCCGGCGCGCACAAGATCACCATCCCCCTGTCGGTCAGCGAAACCCACAGCCTGCGCAATGTCCGCCGGACCCATGCCCAGATGCTGGAGGAGACGGCCGCCATCGCTGCCCTGATCAAGGCACAGCCAGAGGGCAGCCGGCCCAAATTCGAAGGCGGCCTGTCCACCGCCTTCGGCTGCACCCTGGAAGGAATGGTGCCGGAAGCCAAGGTGCTGGAGATCGCCGAGGCCCTGATGAAAGCCGGTTGTGACGAGGTCGGCCTGTCCGACACCACCGGTTACGCCAACCCGGCCCAGGTGAAGCGCCTGATCCGCGCCGTCCGGGGTGTTGTGGGTGACCATGCCTGCTCCGGCGTGCATCTGCACAATACGCGCGGCCTGGGTCTGGCCAATGCGCTCGCGGCGCTGGATGAAGGCATCACGACGCTGGATGCCTCCCTGGGCGGTATCGGCGGCTGCCCCTTCGCGCCCGGTGCGTCGGGCAACATCGTGACCGAAGACCTGGCCTTCATGCTGGCCGCCATGGGCTATGAGACTGGGATCGACTTGGAAAAGCTGCTGGCGGTGCGCGACATCGTAAAGGCGGCGCTGCCGGACACGGAGCTTTATGGCTTCACGCCGGATGCCGGTTTGCCCAAGGGTTTCAGCGGGGCGTGGGGGGTGTGAAGCCTGGCGTCAGCCATCGGTGCCGAACAGCCGCTGGTCCCAAATGACGGGAACCGGTCGTTCGGCCTTGATGTCCATGAATTCAGGGTGAAGCTGGTTGATCAGCAGGTTGCGCTCCAACCCCATGGCGGGGGCCGAGGGGACGATCAGCGCGGCTGTTCGCTTGCTGTCATACCATTCATCCCCGAATGCCCTGCTGGCGACATGGTCCATCCGATCCCATCCCGGCAACGCGGCCGGGTCAAGGGTTTCGACGGATACGCTCTCGGGAATGGTGATCACCGCATAGTGCTGACCGGTCGGGATGCGGCCGATCCTTGTATGGGCCAGCTTTTCAAGCATGGCCGTGGCGAAACCAATCCCGGCATAGATGACGTATCGTCCTTTGCTGTTCCAGCGGCCGCCCATGCGGAAGGCGCCACCGCCATCCATCAATGGAAAGCGGTTATCGGCGATGCGAAAGGCCCGGATGGTTGCGGTCATGATCAGGCCGGCAGGCCGTGAAGGATCGCCTCCAGCAGATATTCCACGTGCCGGGCGCCGAAATCTTCAACCGCGACGTCGATCGGGGGGCGATCATTCAGTGCCGGGTGCGGTGTGATCAGCCATGCCCGCGCATCGTCAGTGTCACGCCAGACATATTCAGCTTGCGCAATGATATTGGCCAGCCGGGCTGTGCGCTCACTTTCGGCGGGCGTCAACCGTCCTTCGCGCAGGCGGCGCTTCAAGGTGCCCTCCGGCACGACCCGCGCCATCAGGGTACGGCGCGCGCCGGGGTCGGGATAGACATGACCGGCGACATGGTCCAACGCTTCAACCCGGATGCCTTCGCCTAAACCACGCACAAGATCCAGCGGGGTGGAGACCGGCCCTTTGAATGCGGAACGGCCCCCCATGACGGCAATGATATCCTGTACCTGCATGGCAACCTCCGGATCATTTGATGCTGAAATATGGCATCAAATGATCCGGAAGCCAACCCCTCACCCCAACTGCACCAGTTCCACCAGCGTGCCGTCGGGTGCGCGCAGCGTTCCGGTCAGTTGCCCGCCATAGATGGGGCTGTCGCGGCGGGTGGGCGGCGTGATCCAGTTGCCCTTGACTGTTGAGAGGTCGGGGTGGGACAGGGTGCAGATGGCGATGCCGGGGGGCAACTGGCCGTCATGGGCCGGGCGCGGGGTGGCGGCCGGCGGATACTGGTCCAATTCCAGGAACACGTCGCGGTCATGCACGACGGTGCTGATCGTGTGCGGGTCTTCCATCGGCAGGTCGAAGGCAGTGGCCAGCATCGTATAGATGATGTCCATCTTGCGACCCAGGCTGAGCCCGACCACCTTTTCAAACCAGTCGATGCTGGCATCCATGTCCGAACAGGCCAGGACCAGGATGAAAAGCTTGTCGATCAGGCTTTCGGCGCGCGGCAGGTCAAAGGCCGGCAGGTCGGAACGGATCTGCGTCAGATAGACGATTTCCCCGTCCGGTCCCTTCACCTGCATCGGATAGATGGCGGGCAGCCCGTCGATCTCCCGCGGGGGGCCGATGATCTCGAACGGGCTGTTCAGCATCCGCTCGTTCACCTTCAGCACATCCTGCACACAGATCTCGATGGCGGCCCAGCCGAAGGTGCGCAGGGGCCGGTAGTCCGGTACGGGATCACCGGCCACGAACCGCAGATAGACCGGTGCCCCACTGGATGGTTGCAACACGACATAGGCCCGGCCCTGACTGGCCGGCGTGCCCCAGGCGGCGGCCAGATCGGCGGACAGGCGGCCCCGTTCCACCACATCATAATCCAGCCACTCGATATAACGGGCGGCGCTGGCCTCGGGGTTGGGGACGGTCAGGGTGGCGGCACGCAAAAGCTTCATCGGGCCAGTTCCTCGGCGATATTTTCGCTGCTGTCATCGGTGGCGGTCAGGGCCTCGGCCTCCTGCTGCACCACGCGCAGGACACGGGCCAGGAATTCCTGGTTCCACAACCCGCGTTCGGCGGCCTCATCCTTGGTCGGCTTGAAACTCTCGATCTCTTCCCGGCTGACAATGCCCTTGGCGGCCAAAAGCCGTTCCAGCGTGTCCAGCCGCTGGCGTGTGACCACCAGTTCGCCGGCCAGCGACAGGGCGATGGCCATGCTGCGTTCGGCTTCCCAGCTTTCCAGGAAATGCGGGCGCTTGCCCGTGGGTTTGGCCGATGCGCCGGCCAGGGCCATTTGGATCGACATCACACAACCTCCTTGCGGGCACCCACGACATGCCAGGCCGCCTTGCGGCCATAATCCTCGCCTGTATCGTCGGCGGCGTCGGGGAAGACGGATTTGTCCACCACCGCCGTCACGCCGCCATGGATCAGGCTTTCCCTGGCAAAGCCGGCCTGCACCATCCAGGCGTCCAGGTCCGCCTCATGCATCTTGGTCCAGAAGGGCTCGGCATTGTAGAACGCGTCCCAGTCGCGCATGGCCTGTTCGAACAGGGGCATTTCCGGACTGTATTGCGGCTGCTCCACATGCATGACGATGCCGCCCGGCGCCAGCAGACGGTGCGTCTCCTTGAAGATGCGCTGCATGGAGCTGTAGCTGGTTTCATGCAGGAACATGGTCGTCTGCACCCAGTCGAAACTGCCATCGGCGAATTGCGGCAGGCTTTCGACATTGGCCTGGACGAAGGTCACATTCTCCACGCCCAGCGACTTGGCCCGCGCCAGGCCGTAACGCAGCATGGGCGCGCCCACATCCACGGCCACGATCTCGGCCTCGGGGAAGGCCTGGGCGATGGGCAGCACATTGTGGCCAAGGCCGCAGCCCATATCCAGGATACGCCTGGGCTTGAAGTCCGGCAGGTTGCGGGCCACCCAGCGGGCCACCGCCTGACCGCCGCCATCCGACCATGTGCCCAGCATGCCGCCCGTGGTGGCGAACAGGCCGCTGTCGTAATTGGCGGCGTTGGCCACATCGCCCGGACCATATTCGGTGTGATAGCTGCCGGGCATGCAATGATGGTCGATGGACGACACATAACGCGGCAGTTTCAAGGACGGGTCCAGCACCAGACGCGGGTCGCCCGCCGTCAGGGAAGCCGCGCGGGCCGCCAGCTCCTCCTGCTGGCGCAGGGTGACCCAGCGCCCGGCCTGCTGCCGCATCTCCATGGTGTTGCGGCGCAGTGCCGACCAGAGCTGCCAGTAAGGGTCCCTGGTCAGGGCACGGCGCACCTGATGGCGGTCGGTGAAGCTCTGGCCGGGGGCCACCCGCGTCTCGAACGCGCTTTTCACGGCCGGCATCACACGGCCGGCCAGATGGCGGTTCATATGGGCCAGGAAATTGAAACGCTCGATCTCGTCATGCGTCATCTCCGGGAAGATGCCGTGGCGGCCGACCACCCGGTAATCGGGCGGGCCGTCATAGGCGGCGACAAGGGCCGCGTCCCGGTCCTGAACGGGCTTTCCTGAACCGTCCATCTCACCTGTCCTCCATCTTGTTGGCGGCGGGCGCCATGGCCCGTTGCCACGAAGCTTAGGACCGGGGGCGGCCCCCCGCCCCACATCCAATTGTCAATCTCCACCACGTGGATTTGTGGGCGGGGCAACCCGCCTTTGTGGGGGCGTGACCGCAGGTCGGTCAGCGTCAAGCTTCCTGGTCTATTTGTCCGGACATATTGATCTGGATCAATTCAGCGCCCCGTCTTCCCGCCCCATGGTTCATCGCGTCGGCGGCCGCGAAGGATCGGACCGCCATCCATCAGGAACGGGAAGGACGGGGGTCATGGAATTTCTGGGCATGTATCTGGATGAACATCTGATGCTGCGTTGGGTCCATATCATCGCCATGGCCTATTGGCTGGGCGGGGAATGGGGAGTGTTCAACGCCTCGCGGCTGTTGACCAATGCCAATCTCAGCCTGGCGGAACGCAAGCGGCATATGGAAACGGCCTATCGCATCGACATCCTGCCGCGCACGGGCATCGTGCTGCTGCTGCCGCTGGGCCTGCATCTGGGCTATAACATGGGGTATCAGCCGTTGGGCGGGAACTGGCTGGTGGGCATGTGGATCTTCACGGCGGCCTGGGTGGCGCTGGTGATCACGGCCTTCTTCAAGCGCAAGTCGCCCTTCTACATGGTGCTGACCAAGACGGACGAGGCCATCCGCTATGTCGTGATCCCGGCCCTGTTCGCGGTCGGTGTCTACAGCCTTGTCACGGGCGGGCCGCTGTCGGCCGGGTGGTACGCGGCCAAGGCCGTGATCTTTTCCGGCCTGCTGATCATCGGGCTGCTGCTGCGCTATATCATGCGCGACTGGATCACCATCTTTAACCAGTTGGAAGCCATCGGCGGTTCGGCCGAACTGGAGGCCAAGCTGGCAAGCGCCTTGGCCTTCGGCCGCAAGCTGGCCTATTTCTACTGGGCCGGCATCATGACCAACGCCTTCCTGGGTGCCGTGAAGCCATTCTGAGGGCGACAACCGGCATTTGTGGTGTTTCCCAAGCGGTTGGCTGGACCAACCGTTTGGGACCGGGTCATGCTGCTGCCCTTGGAAAAAGGGGGAAGGCGATGACGAAGGTCGAGCGGCATTTCATCCGGGTCGATGGCCGGCTGGTCCATTACCGTCGCGCCGGCAGCGGCCCCGTGCTGGTGGCCCTGCATCAGTCACCGCGTGACAGCGCCGAACTGCTGCCCCTGATGCGGGCCATGGCGCCGTTCGCCACGGTGATCGCGCCCGACAATCCCGGCTTCGGCCTGTCGGACCCACTGCCCGATGGCCCCGCCACCGTGGACCGGTTTGCCGATGCGCTGGTGGCACTGCTGGGGGCGCTGGGGCTGGAAAAGGTGGCGCTTTACGGCTTCCATACGGGGGCCTGCATCGCCAACCGTTTTGCCGCCCTGTACCCCCGGCTTGTCTCCGGTCTGGTCGTGGACGGGTTCCTGCTGATGGAGGAGGGGGAGCGGGCGGACCTGCTGGCCAATTATCTGCCGCCCCTCCATCCGCAATGGGATGGCGGGCATCTGGCCTGGGCCTGGCACCGTATCCGGGATCAGGGCATCTTTTTCCCCTGGTACCGGCGTGAGCCGTCGGCCCGGCTGGCCCGGCCCAAGCCAGACCTGGCCCGCATCCATGAACAGATCATGGAGTTCCTGCGCGCAGGCGACAACTACCGCACCGGCTATGGCGCCGCGCTCTCCTACCGTCCGGCCGACGATATGGCAGCGCTGACTGTGCCCGCCCTGCTGTTCATCGCACAGGATGATCCGCTGGTCGGTTATCTGTCGAAGCTGCCGGCCTTGCCGCCCGGCGTGGCGCCGGGGACCGCGCCCGACCGGGAGGCGGCGTGGACCGTGATCACGGATTTCCTGCGTCGTCATCTGCCGGACGGTGACGCCCCACCGCCGCCCGCCTTCGCGGAACGCGGCGTGACGGGTGGCATCGCCTGGAGGACGGGTGGGCAGAGGGCGCCTGTCCTGCGCCTGCATGATCTGGGTGGCGCTGGTGGTCTTCTGCCCCCGTCCGCCGATAGTGCGTGGCTGGCCCCGGATCTGCCCGGCATGGGTGATAGCGACGCGGTGGCCGATCCCGGCGATCTTGCAGCCATGGCGGATGCCATTGCCGGCCTGCTGGCCGCGCGGGGCTGGATGGGTGGGGCCGTGGAGGGGTGGGGCTATGGTGCCGCCGTGGGGGCGGTGCTGGCCGACCGGCATCCGGCGCTGGTGACCGGCCTGACGCGCCATCCCGGTATCGGCGAGGCGCCGGCGGACCTGTGCCCGGTCGAAGGCGGCGGTCATCTGCTGGCGGCATGGCAGCAGGCGCGGGACGGGCATCTGTTTCCGCCGGGCGACGGTATCCTGCCAGGGCCGGAGCGGTTGCAGGCAGAAGCCTGGTACTGGCTGAAAGCAGCGCCAATCCTGGCGCGGGGGTGGAGTGCCGTGGCTGGGGGCGGTTAAGCCCGCCCCCAGCGTGCCGATTTATCGCCGAAAGCCGGCAGGTCGAAGCGTGGCTGGGCCGGTTCATCGGTGAACCGGATGGGCACGCCGATATGGCGATAGCCGTCGCCATCGGTCAGGACCATGCCGCGTTCGGCCACGAACGGGTCGTCGAACGCGTCCTTCAGGCTGCGCACCGGCGCCCAGCAGCAATCAACGCCGCGTAGGAACTCCCGCCACTCAGCCAGACTGCGCATGGCGAAGGTCTGTTTGAAGAAGGTGCGCAGGGGCTCCTGCGCCGGCCCAGGCTGCTGCCTTGCGAAGGGCAGCAGGTCCGGCCGGCCGAGCGCTGTCAGCAGGTTTTCGGCAAACTTGATCTCCGACCCGCCCAGCACCAGGAAACCGGCATCAGCCGTTTCATAGATATGGTACATGGCCGATCCGCCGAAGCTGCGCATGTCCTTGACCGGCGGGTGACGATCCTCGGCAAAGACCGGGCCGGTGACATTGGGTGTCCAGGCCAGCGCGGCGTCGAACATGGACAGGTCGACATAATCGCCCTTGCCCGTCTGTGTCCGCCGCAGCAGGGCCATCAGCACGCCGGACAAGGCCATGAGGCTGGCGGCCATGTCGGCCACCGGCATGTTGGGGCTGGCCGGTTTGCCATCCGTCAGGCCGCGGTTGAGATCCACCAGACCGGCCAGCGCCTGCACCGTCATGTCATGGGCGGGCTTGTGCGCATAAGCGCCGGACTGCCCGAAGGCGGAGATGGAGCAATAGACCACGCCGGGATTGATGGCGCGCACGGCGTCGTAATCCACGCCCAGCCGCTTCACCACGCCGGGACGGAAGGCCTCCACCACCACATCGGCATCCTTGGCAAGGTCCATGAACAGGGCATGGTCGGCCGGGTCCTTCAGGTTCAGCGCGACCGACCGCTTGCCGCGCCCGATATTGCGGAACCAGACGGTGACCCCGTCCGCCGTTCTCTGCCCAATCTCGCGCGTGGGCTCGCCGGTACCATTGGCGGGTTCAACCATGATGACGTCGGCGCCGTGGTCGGCCATCATCATGGTCATATGCGGACCCGGCAGGAAGGCCGACAGGTCGAGAACCTTGATCCCGTCGAGCTTCATCACATCCTCTCCCCCAGCTTGGGCGCACGGCGGCCCTTGGGTCGTTCACCATTGATGCGGATCGGTGAGGACAGCAGGCGCAAGGTGCCATCCCTGGCATCGGGGTGCACCACCTGCTCCACCATGCCGATCTCCGCCACGAACGGGTTATCCAGCGCCTGATCCAGATTGGTGATCGGTGCGAACGGCACATGCCCGCCCAGGATGGACAGCCATTCCGCCGTGGTCTTTGTGGACAGCAAGTCGTCCAGCGTGTCGGACAGCAGTTGCCGGTTGGCGCGGCGGGCGGGGATGTCCTTGAATTCCGGGCGGTCCAGAAGGTCGGCGCGGCCCATGCGGCGGCAGAATTCTTCCCAGAATTTCGGCGTCTGGCACATCAGCATGGCCCAGCCGTCCTTCGTCTTGAACGACTGGCTGGGGGCGATGCTGGGATGGGCGCCGCGCGGCAGGCGTGTCACCTGATCGCCGGCATTCAGATACCAGGTGGCGGGGTAGGAGAGCTGGTGCAGCGCCGTGTCGAACAGTGCGACATCAACGTCGCAGCCCACCCCCGTGGCCTTTGCGCCCAGGATGGCCGACACGGTGCCGAACGCCATCATGGTGCCCGTCATGAAATCGACCATCGACACGCCCAGCCGGGTGGGCGGCGCGTCCGGTTCGCCGGACAGGCCCATAAAACCGGCCTCGGCCTGCATCAGGTAATCGTAGCCGGGCCAGGTCTCCCGGCTGTTGCCGCGCCCATAGGCCGACAGGTGCGCGCAGACCAGACGCGGGTTGATATCCTTCACCCCGTCATAGGTCAGGCCCAGCTTTTTCGGCTGATCGCCGCGCAGATTGTTGATCAGGGCGTCGGCGCCTTCCAGCAGATCGTTGAAGGCGGCGCGTCCTTCCGGGCTTTTCAGGTCGATGCTGGCCGACTGCTTGCCCTTGGAAAAGGTCTGGAAGAACTGGCTGTCATCCTTGCCCAGGAAATGCGGGCCCGTGGAACGGGAGACATCCCCGCCCGTCGCGGCGTTTTCCACCTTGATCACCGTGGCACCCAGATCGGCCAGCAGCATGCTGCCATAGGGCCCGGCGCCATATTGCTCCACCGCTATGACGCGGATGCCGGAAAGGGGGCGTGTCATGGGGGGCTCCGTTGGGGAAGGCGTGGTGAAGGTCCATCTCCCACATCCCTTTCCGTCATCCCCGCGAAAGCGGGGACCCAGCGTAAGGCGCGATTAGCGCCGTTATGACTCTGTGCTTGCGTGAGTCATGTCGCGGCAGACGCCGCTTATGCTGGGTCCCCGCTTTCGCGGGGATGACGGTGAGAGCGAGGGAACGCGCAATCACACCGGATTGCGCGCAATCATCTGCTTGGCGATGATGATGCGCTGCATCTCGTTGGTGCCTTCGCCGATGCACATCAAGGGCGCGTCGCGGTACAGGCGCTCGATCGGATATTCCTTGGAATAGCCGTAACCGCCGAAGATACGCATGGCCTCCAGCGTGACCTCGACCCCCGTTTCGGAGGCGAAATACTTGGCCATGCCCGCTTCCATGTCGCAGCGTTCACCCCGGTCATAGGCGGCGGCCGCATCCTGGACCAGCAGTTCGGCCGCGCGGACCTTGGTGGCCATCTCGCCCAGCTTCAACTGAATGGCCTGATGTTCGCCAATGGGCTTGCCGAAGGTCTTGCGGGTCTGGGCATAGGCCACGCTTTCCTTCAACGCGCGCCGCGCGATGCCAACGGCGCGCGAGGCGACGTTGATACGGCCCAGTTCCAGACCGCCGACCGCCATCAGGAAGCCCTTGCCTTCCACGCCGCCGACCAGATGGCGTTCGGCATCCAACTCGTAATCCTCGAAGATCAGCTCGGCGCTGTCGATACCCTTATAGCCCAGCTTTTCCAGCTTCTTGCCGGTGCGGAAGCCCTCGTACCGTTTGCCATTGTCGGGGTCGACCTTGGGTGCGATCAGCATGGTCATGCCCTTGTGGCGCGGCTGCGCCTCGGGGTCGGTCTTAACCAGCAGGGCCACGGCCCCGCCCTCGATCCCGTTGGAGATCCAGGTCTTGGTGCCGTTGACGATATAGGTGCCGCGATCGGTGCGGGTGGCCCGCGTGCGGATGGCCTGCAGATCGGTGCCGGCATCGGCCTCCGTCAGGCCCAGACCGCCCCGGATCTCACCGGCGCAGAATTTCGGCAGCCAATATTCCTTCTGGGCCTGGGTCCCGAACTTCTCCACCACCGTCGCCATCATGATATGGCTGTTGAAGATGCCGGTCAGCGACATCCAGGTCTCGGAGATCAGGGCGACGATGCGGGTATAGGTGGATGCCGGCAGCCCCAGCCCGCCAAATTCCGGGCTGATGGTGGCGCCGAACAGGCCCAGTTCCTTCATCTGCTCGACCAGTTGGATCGGGTAGATGTCGTCATGTTCCAGCTTTTCCGCCACGGGGCGGACTTCGCGGGCCAGCCAGCGTTCGATGCTGTCCAGGATGGCGGCTTCATCATCCGGGTGAATGCCGGGGTGGGGCGTGCTCATGAGATCGGCTCCGGGCTGGGGATCAGTAATTTTCGACCCGGTCTTCCACGGCATGGCCACGGAAGGGGATCAGCATGTTGCGCTTGAACGAACAGACGGTGACGCCGTTCTGGTTCTTGCCAATGGTGCGGATGGTGACGATGCCCTGGTTGGGGCGTTTTTCCGACGCGCGCTTGGCCAGCACTTCGCTTTCGCCATACAGTGTGTCGCCATGAAAGACCGGGGCGCTGAACTTCACCTCGTCCATGCCCAGATTGGCGATGGCCTTCTGGCTGACATCCGTCACGCTCATGCCGATCAGCAGGGCCAGCGTATAGGGGCTGACCACAAGGTTCTGCTTGAACTCCGATGCCTTCGCGAATTCCGTATCGAAATGCATCGGATGCGTGTTCAGCGTCAGCAGCGTGAACAGGTGATTGTCATATTCGGTGACGGTCTTGCCGGGCCGATGCTCATAGACATCGCCGACATTAAAATCCTCGAAATAGCGGCCGAACGTCTCGCGATAACGGTTCGGGCCGACTTCTTTCCAGTTCTGCACCATGTTCCTGGGTCCTTATCTCATCCGGCGGCAGCGGCCAGCACGCGCCGCGCCGCCCGCACCACGGGGATCTCGATCAACTTGCCATCCAGCAGGGCCACGCCACCGCCGGCTTGTTCAAAGGCGTCCACCACGCGGTTTGCGCGGGCGATTTCTGCCGCTGTGGGCGTGAAAACCCCGTTCACAACGGCCACCTGTGACGGGTGGATGCAGGCCCGCCCCGTGAAGCCCAGCGCCCTGGCCCGCGCCGTGGAGGACCGCAGTCCGTCGACATCCGCGACATCAATGGACGGCACGTCGAACAGGCCGACCCCACCCTCCGCCGCCGCCGCGACCAGGGTGGAGCGGGCGTAGAGCAGCGGTTCCCAATCCAGCGTGCAGCCCAGTTCCGCCGACAGGTCCACCGCCCCGAACAGCAGCGCGCGCACCCGCTTGGCCATGGCGATGGGTGCCGCGTTGCGCAGGCCCGCCGCCGTTTCGATCAACGGTACCAGCCCCGCCGCCCGTTCCCCCAAAACCTCATCCACCAGGGAAAGGTCGGCCGGGTCTGTCAGCTTGGGCAGCATCAGGGCCGCCGGCGCCTTTTCCATCGACAGCACGGCCAGAAGGTCGGCCAGACCCGCCGCACTGCGCACCGGGTTGATGCGCAGCCAGAGGTGATCGGGGCATCCCTGTTCCGTGATGAAGGCGATGGCGGCAACGCGCGCCGCATCCTTGCCATCGGGCGGAACCGAATCCTCCAGATCGATGCAGGTGATGTCCGCCCCGGCGCCCAGCGCCTTTGCGAACCGGTCCGCCCGCGCGCCTGGCACGAACAACAATGACCGCTCTGCCATGGTCAGCCCCTTGTCATATATGTCCGGACATATTCGAACTGACACGGCGCCTGTCAACCAACCACGTTGCGCTTTGACCACCAGGAGGATGAATCAGGGTTTCAGCACGGCGTCGAAGAAATCGACACTGTCCTGCAGCGCCTTCACATGCGTGCTGCGCATCAGTTCCCGGTCCTTCGCCATCCAGCCATGATTGACGCCGGGATAGACCACCATGCGCGCCGACACGCCCGCCGCTTTCAGCTTGTCCAGCATGACCTGCGCCTGGATCACCGGCACCGCCGCGTCCAGTTCCCCATGCAGCAGCAGGAAGGGCGGGGTCTTGGCATCGACATAGTTGATGGGGCCGACGGCCTTGATCTCGTCAACACAGTCGGCGGCGTCCTTGCAGCCCAGGAAATCATAGATCGGCTTGAAATCTTCCGGCGGGCGCGGCTTGTCGGTGACGGTGAAATCATAGATGCCGTACCAGGGCACGGCGGCCTGCACGCAGTCGCCCTTTTCCACGGGCGCCGACCGGTCGCAATCGACCGCCGCCATGGCCGCCAGATGGCCGCCGGCACTGTCGCCGAACACGCCCACACGCGTCGGGTCGATGCCATAGGCGGCGGCATTGGCGCGCAGCCAGCGGATCGCGGCATCCACATCCTGGCTTTGCGCCGGGAAGGGTGCTTCCGACTTCAGCCGGTAATTCACGGCGGCAACGGCATAGCCGCGCGCCGCCAGATCGGCCAGCACGGCGGGGAAATCGGCAAAGGCCGCCAGCCCGCGCGAATTGCCCATGGCCCAGCCGCCGCCATGGATATAGACCAGCAGCGGCCGGTCCTTCGCCCCCTGCTTGCGATAGATATCCAGTTTCAGCGGACGATAGCCGGGGATCGTCGCATAGGTCAGGTCCGGCAGGGCCACCACCCCGCCGGGGAAAGGGACGGGCAGCCTGGGCAGCTTGTCTTCCTGGCTCCAGCCCGTGCCCACCTCCGCCTTCACCGGTTCGCGCGCCGTGGCGGAAATGGACAGCATCAGGGCCAGCGTGGACAACAGCAGACGTGCGCGCATGGACGGGTTCTCCGGGGAAACGGTGAGTCTGTCGGGCGGGGGTCACCCCGCCGCGACCCATCATCCATCGGCCCGTGCACATGCGCCCGATCGGCGGCTTCTTCTATCCGCAGGCCGGATAAACCTATGCAGCATCGGGCGGAACGGCCGCCGCGAAGGCCGCCGCGATATTGGCGCGGCTGGTGACCCAGACGTCCGGGTTGCTCTTCACATGGTCCAGGAAGCCCTGGAACGCGCCGATACGTCCCGGCCGCCCGATGATGCGCAGATGCAGCCCCAGGCTCATCATCCGTGCCCCCTCGGTCTGGGCCTCGCGGTACAGCCAATTGAAGCTGTCGATGGCATATTGCAGCCAGTCACGCGGCGTCAGGGACGGGGCCAGCCAGAACTTCATGTCATTGCTGTCAATGGCATAGGGCAGGATGACCATGGGCCTGGTCGTGCCGTCGGACAGCGGGACATGATCCCAGAACGGGAAATCGTCCGAATAGTCATCCATGTGATAGGAATAGCCTTCTTCCGCCAGGATGCGGCGGGTGGCTTCGGTATGCAGATAGCGCGACAGCCAGCCGACGGGGCGTTTGCCGGTGGTCTTTTCGATGGATTGCCAACCGTCGCGGATGAATTGCCGCTCCCGGTCTTCCTTCATCCAGAACTGATGTGTCCAGCGATGGCCATGGCAGCAGATCTCATGGCCCTGGGCCACGATCTCGGCGGCCAGATCGGGTGCCCGTTCCAGCGCGACGGCGGCCGCCGTGAAGGTGGCCTCCACCCCATACTCTTTCAACAGGCGCATGACGCGCGGGGCACCGGCCTTGATGCCGTACTGGTAATTGCTCTCATTGCCATGGATGCGGATGGGCTTGGCCACATGCACCGACAGTTCGTCCACCGGCTCCGGCCCCTTGTCGCCGTCACGGATATTCTGTTCCGCCCCTTCCTCGACATTGACGACGATGGACAGGGCCAGCTTGGCCCCGTTGGGCCAGGTGAAATCGGCGGGTGCGGGCATCGGGACCTCTGACATTTGAAAGGAGGGAGCGGCGACAGACGCCTCAATGCGGTTCTTCACCGCCCGACACATTCATGCTTTCGGCGGTGATGTAGCCGGCATCGTCGGAGCAGAGGAAGGCAACAGCGCCCGCCGTATCATCGGGCAGGCCTGGGCGGCCCAGGGGGATGCGGTTCTTCATGGCCTGGAGATAGTCCTCCAGCGAAAGCCCCAGCTTCTGGCTGAAATATTCATTCTGCCAGGCACCCAGACCCGTGGTCACATGGTTGGGGCAGACATTGTTGACAGTGATCCCGTGCGAGCCCAACTCGATCGCCGTGGACCGGACCAGACCGACCAGACCATGTTTGGACGCGCAGTATCCGGCGGCGAAGGGAAAGCCGGACTTGGCGGCCTGGCTGGCGATATTGACGATACGCCCGCCCTTGCCGGCCGGGACCATCACTTCGGCCGCCGCCTTGATGCCATTGAAGCAACCGGTCAGGTTGACATCGATCACGGCCTGCCATTCGGCCGCTTCCAGATCCAGAAGCGGCTTCATGATGTAGCCGATGCCGGCATTGTTGACCCAGAAATCCAGGCCCCCCAGCGTCTCCACCGCAAAGGCCGCCATGGCGCGCATCTGCGCCAGATTGCGCACGTCACAGGTAAAGGTCTCCACCCGCGATCCGGTGTCGGCAGCAATCTCCGCCGCCAGCGCCTGCATTTCCGACAGGCCACCGATCATGCTGTCGGGCGTGGCGGCGTCGGCCGACTTGCCGATGTCGGACAGCAGGACGGACGCGCCCTCGGCAGCCAGACGGCGGGCAATGGCCTCGCCCAGCCCCTTGCGGCGGCCCGATCCGGTGACGATTGCGACCTTGCCCGCGAAACGTCTTGTCTCCGCCATATCCGCCCCCGTCAGCCCAGTTTGTCGGTCAGGATGAAGGTGACGTCGGCCATTTCCTGGAACTGGGCGGCGATCTTCTGCATGGCCTCGGCGGCGATATCCCGGCCGAACTGGTCCATGTCGGCGACGTCGATCACCTCGATATACTGATAGGGCGGGGGTACCTCGCTGCCCAGCGTGACCACTGTGCGGAATACCGCGAACTCCGTGATCGACGGCAGTCCGTTGACGGTGGGAAGGTCCACGCCACGGGCCCATTCCTCATAGGTCGCGCGGTCGATGCCGGGTTTCAGGTTGAACAGGGCGATGATGCGCGTGGCCATGGGGGTTTCTCCGCCTTGCCAGGGTTGGGGTCGGGCTTGAATGGATTATTGATATATCATTATATCAATTACAAGTCCCTATTTTCATCTCCATCCAAGGACCCTTCGATGAACAAGCGCATCGTCCTGGCCCGTGCCACCGGCCCGTCGCCCGTGCCCGAGGATTTCCGGCTGGAAGAGGCGGCGATGCCGTCGCCCGGCCCTGGCCAGGTGCTGATCCGGGTCGACCATGTGTCGCTGGACCCCTATATCGCCAGCGCGCTGCGCGGCCGGCATATGTCGGGCACCGTTCCCGTGGGCAGCGTCGTGCCGGGGGAGGCGGTGGGCACCGTTGTTGAAAGCCGGGGTGAGGGTCTGGCCGCTGGCGACCGCGTGCTGTGCCGCGCCGGCTGGCAGCAATTCGCCGTGGCCGACATCGCGCCTGCCGGTGTGGCCCAAGGTCCGCTCAGCCCCGCCGCGCAGAAGATCACGCTGCCCGATGGCGTCTCCTACACCGCCCTTCTGGGTGTGCTGGGCATGCCGGGGCTGACGGCCTGGGCCGGCACGATCAAGATGCTGAAGCCCATTCCCGGGGACACGTTTGTCGTGTCCGCCGCCACCGGCCCGGTTGGCGCCACGGCGGGACAATTGGCCAAGCGCATGGGCGCGCGGGTCGTGGGCATCGCCGGCGGACCGGAGAAATGCGCCTTTGCAGTCGACACGCTGGGCTTTGACGCCTGTATCGACCATCGGGATGCCGATTGGGTGGCAAAGCTGGCGGCAGCCTGCCCGGATGGCATCGATTGCTATTATGACGGTGTCGGGGGCCGCATCCTGGAAGGCGTGCTGGGCCATCTGGCCATGGGTGCCCGTGTCGTCCTGGTCGGCATGATGGAACAGTACAAGGCGGCGGCGCCGCTGCCCGGCCCCAATCTGGTCCCCGTCATCAAGTTCCGCGCCACCGTCGAGGGGCTGGTCGTCTATGACCATTGGGCTGACCTGGCCAATTTCCGCCGCCGCGTGGCACCGCTGGTCCGCGACGGACAGGTGATCGTGCGGGAGGAGCGGGTGGCCGGCCTGGCGGCGGCGCCCGACGCCCTGATCCGCCTGATGGCGGGCGGCAATTTCGGCAAGATGGTTCTGGATATTTGAGATCAATCCCCGATGCCGTCAGCGCATCGCGGGGATTGAGGTCACGGATCGGTTCCGATCAGTGAAACATGGCATGAGGCAGATGATGAGCAGCGTTCCCCCCACCGTTCCCCGTATCGACAGCCCGACCTTCCTGGTCCTGGCCTATGATATCGCCGACAGCGCCAAGGCCCTGGCCCTGCGCGATGAACATATGGAAGGCCATCTGGGCCATATGGAGGCCAACTGGACCCGCTATGTCAGTGCCGGGCCGATGCGCACCGAGGATGGCAAGGGCTATCTCGGTTCCATGTTCCTGCTGAAAGCCGCCAACCGCGCCGATGTCGATACGCTGATGATCGGCGACCCCTATTTCCGCAGCGGTCTTTATGACCGGGTCGAGGTGGTGCCAGCGGTGGTGGCCATCGGTACCGCCATCGGCGGCCGCATCTGGGCCGGCGCGGATCAGTTGAAGGGCGCGCCGGCAACGGTTGTGTCGAAGGGCTGATATTTGCGGGGGGTGGGGGATGTTGTTCCCTCACCCTCCCGTTGGCTGATGCCAACGGGCCCCTCCCTCTCCCGCACGCGGGCGAGGGGCGAAATCAGGCACGACGCCCAGTCCGCCCCTCGCCCACGAAGGTGGGAGAGGGAGGGGCCCGAACGCGTCAGCGTTTGGGAGGGTGAGGGAGCACCCTAGCGTAGGAGGGTGAGGGAACAACATCCCGCACCCAAACCCCATCAATGCTCCACGCGGCGTTCCAGGGTCCAATCCCAGCGGCGGGTGGGTATCTGCTCCAGGGGCTGCGGCTGGCTGCTGGCCTTCCAGTCCAGATAGGCCTCGCCGATCTCCCGCGCGGCTTCCTTCAGGTCAGGCAGGTAGCGGCTGGCGAACACGGATTCCGTCACCGCCTTGTCCATGAAACGCATGCCGACACATCCCAGCAGCGCCGAACCGGCATAAAGCGGAACGGCGGCGGTGGACTCGCCGCGATATTGCCGGATGCTGATCGCATAGCCGGCCTTGCGGATGCCGGCCAGCATCTTTTCGATCATGTCGCGCTGGCGGCCGGCGCCTTCCATCTCTCCGCCCGAACCCAGGGCGATATCCAGCAGGGCCGCGCGCTGCGGGGCCGGGCTGAAGGCCAGATAGGTGCGGCCCGACGCGCTGTTCAACAAGGGCAGCCGCACGCCGGCATTGTACCGTTCCAACGCCAGCGGGCTGTGCTTGTCGGTCGTGTGGCGGACCAGCATGCCATTGCCCTGGTTGGTACTGATCGACACGGGCCAGACCAGCTTGCGGCCCAGTTCGCCCAGCAGCGGCTGCGCCACCTCCCCGATCCAAGCCTCGTCATCGTAACCATCGGACAGGCCGCGCACCAGCACGGTCAGGCGGTAGCGGTCGTCCGACCCGTCGCGCACGGCGTAGCCGGCGGAACAGAGCGTTTCCAGCACGCGATAGGCGGTGGTGCGGGGCAGGTCGATGGCGTTGGCCACGTCCGTCACCGTCACGCCGTTGCGGCTGTTCAGCACCTGCAGAACGTCCAGCACACGCAGCATCGCCCGAACAGGTTTGATCTTGTCCATTCCCGAACCTCCTGACGCGCAAACAATCAACCGACCGCACTGATCATGACGGCGAATTAAAACTGTAACCGAAGAATATGCTCGTATGTCCACCTGTCGGATAAGGCCGGCGGCACAGGATGCCGTTTTGGCGGTTTTCCGCGGCTTTTTCGGGGGTGGCGCCGTCCCCGCCTAATCGCCTGCCGGATAAAACGGCCGCAAATGCCCGCTAGGCTTACATTTTTAAAGCCTGCCGGCACGTCCGCCGTGTGGACAAGGGACTGAAGCTGCCTATCCAGGCGGCACTTTCACCCCGCCTAATCCGTTGCGACGCCGATGATGGGTCGGCCGTCAACGAATCGAAGGCTTCAAACGCCCATGAGCAAAGCGAGAATAACGATCGTCGGTGGGGGTATCGGCGGGTTCACGGCGGCCATCGCACTGTTGCGCCAGGGCTTCGCTGTCACGCTGCTGGAAGCGGCCCCCGCATTCGCCGAGGTTGGTGCCGGTGTCACCCTGTCGCCCAACGCCATGAAGGGTTATGTGCATCTGGGGCTGGCGGAGCGGATCGCCGCCGCCGGTGTGGAACCCGCCCGTCAGCGCATCCAGCATTGGCAGGATGGACGCCTGTTGCGTGCCATCGACCGTTCCGACATGCGGGCCCGTTATGGCGCACCCTATGTCTATATCCACCGCGCCGACCTGCACGCCATTCTGGTGGAAGCGGCTGAAACGGCGGGCGGCCGGCTGCTGACCGATGCCGGGGTGGTGGCGGTTGAGGGAACCACGGCCGTCCTGCATGATGGCCGCCGGATCGAGGGTGACCTGATCATCGGTGCGGATGGCCTGAAATCCGTGGTCCGCCGGCTGTTCGAACCGGCTGCCGCCCATTTCACCGGCCATGTCGCCTGGCGCGCGCTGGCGCCCGTGGAAGGGGCGTTGAAGGATCTGGTGGACTGGCCCGGCATGCATATCGGCCCGAACCGCATGGTGGTCCGCTATCCCGTGCGCGGCGCCAGGATCATCAACATGGTGTTCTTCGCCCGTCAGGAGGGATGGACCCAGGATGGCTGGACCATTGCCGCAGAGCGGTCCGACCTGGAAGCCACCTTCGCGGGTTGGGCGCCGGAAGTGCAGGCCATGATCGCGGCCGTGCCGGAGGGCAAGGTCTATAAATGGGCCATCAATGCCCGCCGGCCGCTGGATACCTGGATCATCGATGACAAGGTGGCGCTGCTGGGCGATGCCGCCCATGCCATGACGCCGTTCATGGGCCAGGGGGCCGCCTGCGCCATTGAGGATGCGATCGTCCTGTCGCGCGCCCTGGGTGACAGCGCCAGCACAGGCGAAGCGCTGCGCCGCTATGTCGCCGCCCGGCATGAACGCGCCACCTTCATCCAACTGGAATCCAACGCCAACGCCGATAGGATGCAGGCCGCCAACACCGAACTGTTCGGGATGGAAGGCGTGCGCAACGAGGATACGTTGGGCCTGCTGGATTATGATTGCCGCACCGTTCCCGTCTGATTGCTGGTAGCCGAACCAATGTCCCGTAAAGCCCTGCCGTTCGACGGCCTTCCCGTCTCTTCCGCCACCCGGGCCTTTCTGGCCGAACGGCAGGGGCTGTTCATTGACGGGCAATGGCGGCCGTCCCTGTCCGGCGCCACGCTGGACAGTTTCGATCCCGCGACCGAACTGCATCTGGCGACGGTTGCGGCGGGCGGGGCGGGGGATATCGATGCGGCGGTCCGGGCCGCGGCCCGCGCCTTTCACGGCCCCTGGTCGCGGCTGAAGGCGCGGGAACGGTCGGGACTGCTGGTCCGGCTGGCCCGGCTGCTGGAACGCGATGCGGAATTCTTCACGGAACTGGAGATACTGGACAATGGCATGCCGTGCTTCATCGCCGGCCTGACCGTGTCCAACTGCGTGGAGATGTTCGATTATTATGCCAGCGCCATCCTGCGCATCGAGGGTGTGACCACCACGCCCCCGCCGCATGTGACGGCGGATGCCGAAGCGTTGACCTATACGCTGCGTGAACCGGTGGGCGTGGTCGGCCTGATTGTGCCCTGGAACGTGCCCGTGTCCACCCTGACCTTGAAGCTGGCCCCGGCGCTGGCGGCGGGATGCACGGTTGTGGTCAAGCCGGCGGAGGAGACGCCGCTGTCGGCCCTGGCGCTGGCCCGGTTGATCCAGGAGGCGGGCTTCCCCGACGGGGTGGTCAATATCGTCAATGGTCCCGGTGAAACGGCGGGGGCCGCCCTGTCCACCCACCCGCTGGTCGACAAGATCAGCTTCACCGGCTCCACCGAGGTGGGGCGCAAGATCGTGCAGGCCGCCGCCGGCAACCTGAAAAAAGTGTCGCTGGAACTGGGCGGCAAGTCGCCCGTCGTGGTGATGCCCGATGCTGACCTGGAACTGGCCGGTCCCGGTGTGTCCATGGCCACCTTTTTCCTGCAGGGCCAGAACTGCATGGCCGGCACCCGCATTTTTGCCCATGCGTCCATCCATGACGAACTGGTAGCGCGGATGAAGGCCTTCACGGGCGTCTTCACCCTGGGTCATGGCTTGGATGCCGGCAATAATTTCGGGCCCCTGATCGGCGGGGCGCACGCGTCGCGCGTGCTGGGCCATGTGGACCGGGCGCTGGGGCAGGGGGCAACGCTGGTGACGGGTGGGGCCAGGCTGGACCGGCCCGGCCATTTTGTGTCGCCCACCATCCTGACCGATGTCCAGCCCGACATGGATATCTTCCGCGACGAAGTGTTCGGCCCCGTGATGGCCGTCCACCGGTTTGAAACCGAGGATGTGGAAGAGATCGCGGCGCTCGCCAATGACAGCGTCTATGGCCTGTCGGGCAGTGTCTGGACCCGCAGCCTGTCCACCGCGCACAAGCTGGTGTCGCGCATCCGCTCGGGTCAGGTGTCGATCAACTGCCATGGCGCCATCGCCACCAACATCCCGTTCGGCGGCTACAAACAGTCGGGTTGGGGCCGGGAATTCGGCCGCGAAGGTCTGGATGCCTATCTGGAGACCAAGGCGGTGACGGCGCGGCTGTAACGCCGCGCCGTGGTCCGTTATCGCTTCAGGAAAGCGTCGATCCGTACCCGGATATTGGCCTGGATGTCGGCATAGAACAGGCCGTAATCATGGTAATGCATGATCCCGCCGGGCAGCGGTTTCAGGCCCAGGGCCGGATCGGCATCAACCACCAGAAAACCGCTGTCGCAGCGCGCGGCCACAGACTTTGCCACCAGCGCCTTCACCGGCCCCTCGCCCGGATCGCCGGGGGCGGCGCCTTTGCTCTGGTCCTTCGCTGCGGCCGGTTGGTCCCGGTCGAAGGTCAGTGGGTTGACGCAGACAGGTTCCTTGCCCGGCACGTCGCCATAGAGCGACACGAACCGCTGGGCATTGGCCTTGCCCATCAGGGACAGGTCCGTCTCCGGCGTCACGGCGTTCCAGGCGATGACGCAGCCCGTGTCCGATGGCTTCGCACAGACCGACAAGGTCTTATAGGTGCGGGGGAAGTCACCTTCCGACAGGTTCACGCCGATGACATAGGCGGCGACCATCCGGTCCTTCAGGGATGATGTGTCGATCCGGTCCTTCAACAGCCGCATCAGGTGGGATG
This sequence comes from Niveispirillum sp., assembly GCF_017996735.1. Taxonomy (GTDB): domain Bacteria; phylum Pseudomonadota; class Alphaproteobacteria; order Azospirillales; family Azospirillaceae; genus Niveispirillum. The sequence goes on along the minus strand of NZ_JAGOGJ010000053.1, from coordinate 3,076 downwards.
CGCCTTGGCTGTGACCGGCCAGGATGAAAGGGCGCCCGGCATTGTCGCGCTTCAGATACAGGTCGAAGGCCCGCAGCACATCGCCATAGGCCAGATCGAACGCCTTCTGTCCGTCGCCCGCCATGTTGGAGAAGGCCAGCCTTGTCGCCTGCCGGTACCGTGGCGCGAAGATGCGGCAGCAAGTGTTGAAGATGGTGGCCTGACGCGCGATGACGCTGGCGTCGGTCCAGTCATTGACGGTCTTGTCCGCCGGGTCCTGGTTCCAGCGGGTCACCGACCGGTCGGTGGTGGGGTGGATGTAGAAGACATCCACATCCGCCGCCGTGGCCAGTGTGCCGGCCCCACCCGGCAGGGCCGTGCTGGCGCCTTGTGCCCAGGACGTGGCGGCCCAGGAGGTTGCACGGCCATAGTCGGGGGGCGCGGCGGGCGTCTGGCTTTCAAAGGACGGTGGCGGATCGGCCGCCAGGGCCGTGCCGGCCAGAAGGCCCAGCGACAGAACACAGGACAGGACGCGCTTCATCTCGATCCCCGTTTATCCTTTATGGTTCCGAAGCCTAGCAGTGCGGGCGCCGACAGGGACGCCGCCGGGGATCGCCTGTCCGCTGGGCGGACAGTCTCCGCCGCCCCTTGACACTATCCGTCTGGTGGACAGCGCGGGCGGCGCTGTTGTGGAAAGTTCGCCAAAGGAATTAGCTGGCCGGGCAGGCAGATATCCGGCTAGCAGGCTGATCGGGCAGTAGCAGCGCAGGCAAGACAAATAAGTCAGCGCGGACCCCAAATAAAGCACAGCCGCCAGAAAACGGGAACGTGGCGCCGGAAAGAATGCCGCTCGAAATGACCGGAAAAATCAAGGGGGCTTCATGTACCGTTCCAAATTCGTTGCATTGACCACGTCCGCGTTGGTCAGTGCCTTTGCCGCCTCTGCTGTCGTTCCCGCTGCCCTGGCCGCCGAAGGCGAGCTGATGCTGGAAGAGATCATCGTCACGGCCCGCAAGCGCAAGGAGGACATCCAGACCGTCCCCATCGCGATCCAGGCCCTGACCGCCGACGATCTGGCGGAGCGCAACATCACCAGCCTGACCGACCTGGCCAACAACACGCCGGGCATCTCGGTCACCAACATCACCGGCGGCACTTTCACCAACGTCTATGTGCGTGGTCTGGCCCCCGCCAATTCCTCCATCGACCTGAATGTCGAGGCCAATGTCGGTGTGTTCATCGACGGCATCTATCAGACCAGCCGCAACACGGCCGACGTTCTGGGCACCGTCGATATCGCCCAGCTTGATGTCGTGAAGGGCCCGCAGAGCGCGCTTTATGGCCGCTCCACCTTCGCTGGCGCCGTCGGCATCACGACCGCCCGTCCCGGCACCAGCCCGGAAGGCAAGGCCAGCGTCACCATCGGCAACAATGGCGACTATCGCGGCAAGGTCTCGCTGTCCCGCCCGATCATCGAGGACAAGCTGGCCGGCTCCATCACCGCCTCCTGGTCCACCTATGCCGGTGAGTTCAAGAACAATTTCGACCCCAACGACAAGCTGGGCGGGTATGAGAAGCGCGGCGTCTCCGGCGCCCTGGTCTTCACCCCGACCGAGAATTTCACGGCGACCTTCACCGGTTTCGCCACCAAGTCCACGTCGGAAATGCCGGGCCTGTCACTGAACCCGGTGACCACGCATAATTGCGGCGGCTTCAACGCCCAGTCGCAGGCCTATCTGCTCTATTGCGGCAAGATCCCGACGAACCTGCCCATCGACGTCACCTCCACCATCCCGGAAAGCGTCTCCAAGTCGCGCCAGGGTGCCCTGGAACTGGAATATGAGTTCGAGAATTTCTCGGTCGTCAGCGTGACCGGCATCACCGCGTCGGAGGTTTACGCCGCCAATGACAGTGACATGTATGGCTATGGCGCGCTTTATGGCGTCTGCACCGTGGGCACCACCTGTGGTGCGGCCACCGGCAGCTATACCCGCACCGTCAATGGCAACTCCCTGCTGATCAGCAATGACGAGGTGGTGACCAAGAGCCAGGAAATCCGCATCCAGTCGCCCGACAGCGACCGGTTCCAGTGGCTGGCCGGCGCCTTTTTCTTCCAGTCGAATGTCGACAGCAAGTCCTGGGCCGGCACCACGGCCCCCGGTCTGGCCGCCAATGAGCGTCTGGTGCAGGTTCTGCCCGGCTTCCCCGCCGGCACCGGCCCCATGGCCTCTCTGGCCAATCCCGGCCTGATCCTGGACCCGACCGTGGTCGCCCGTCTGGCCAGCCAGAACTATAAGCAGAACATCACCCGTTCGGTGTTCGGCTCCGTCGGGTATGAAGTGGTCGACGGTCTGCGCGTCGCGGCGGAGGGCCGGTACAATATCGACCGCAAGACCGACCGCTGCATCCTGACCTTCTTCAACGCCTTCGGTCCCTGCGTTGGCGGCCAGCCGTTCCGGGGTGAGTTCACCAGCTTCACGCCGCGCTTCACAGTCGACTATAAGGCGACGGAAGACATTTTCCTGTTCGCGTCGGCCGCCAAGGGCGTGCGTTCGGGTGGTTTCAACTCGCTGGCCGGCCTGTCCGACAGCGAGAAGACCTTCGACGAAGAAACCAACTGGACCTATGAAGCCGGTGTGAAGTCCTGGCTGTTCGATCGCCGTGTCATGCTGAACGCCTCGGCCTTCCGCGTGAACTGGACCAACCTGCAGCTCTCCACCTTCTCCCCCACCGCGTCCGTCGCGCAGGCCATCATCATGAATGCCGGCAAGATGGAGACGAACGGGTTCGAGGTGCAGACCGAAGTGAAGGCCACCGATATCGTGTCCGTCGGCGGTTCGGTGACCTATTCCGATCCGAAATTCGCCAAGGGCACTTATGACCCGGCTTATTCGTCACAGTGCGGCAACCCGTCCACCGTCTGCGATCTGGTCACCATTCCCGGCCGTGGCACCTTCGCGTCCATCGCCGGCAATCGTCCGGCCCGCTCGGTGAAGCTGCAGTACAACCTGCACGCCACTGCCGACGTGCCGGTGTCTGCCGACTGGACCCTGGCCGGTCGTGTGGATGTCAATTACACCGGCCCGACCTATGTCAA
>NZ_JAGOGJ010000266.1 GCF_017996735.1 Niveispirillum sp. | reverse complement strand
CATCGAGGCCGAGATCACGGGGCAAAGCGCCGAGGCCCGCCGCGCCGCCCGTCAGGCCCGGAGCAAACCCAAGGTCGAGGCCTTCAGGATCTGGGCTGAGGACCAGCTCAAGTGCATTCCCGGCAAGAGCGATCTGGCCAAGGCGTTCCGCTACGGGCTGAACCGCTGGGAGTCGTTCTGCCTGCTCCTCGACGACGGCCGCGTGGCGATCGACAACAATCCGGCCGAGCGGAAAATGAAGGTAAGCGGGAAGCCGCGGCCGTTCAGGCTTTGTAATTCCAGGGCATGAGGGCGTCGAGCTTTGCGCTTGGCCATTGGTTGGCGATGCGTTCCAGCGTCTGGGTCAGCCACGCCACGGGGTCGACGGCGTTCATCTTGCAGGTCTGCAAGAGCGTGGCGATGGTCGCCCATGTCCGGCCGCCGCCATCAGATCCGGCGAACAGGCTGTTCTTTCTTGTGATGGTCTGGGGCCTGATGGCGCGCTCGACGATATTGGAGTCAAGCTCGATCAGGCCATCGGAGACGAAGCGCTCGAATATCTCCCGTCGGGCGATGGCATAGCGCAGTGCCTCGGCCAATTTCGATTTTCCGGAGATGCGCGGCAGGGTTTTCTGCCAGAGTAAGAACAGTTCGGCGACGATCGGTGCCGAGGCGGCCTGACGGGCGGCGGCACGTTCCTCGGGGCTTTTCCCGCGAACTTCGGCCTCCAGTTTCCACAGATCGGCCATCCGTTCCACCGTGGTGGTGGCGACGCGGCTGTCACCGGCGGCGTGGAGTTCATAGAACCGTCGCCGGCTATGGGCCCAGCACCCAGCCAGTCGTGGGCCGTCATTGCTGCCGCCCTTGCGCACCAGCTTGTTGTAGGCGGCATAGCCGTCCACCTGCAGGATACCGCCGTAGCCATGGAGGTGCCGCAGCACGCAATCGCCGGACCGGCTGTCTTCGAACCGATAGGCCACCATGGGCGGGCCGCTCCCGCCAAAGGTGCTGTCATCGCGGGCATAGGCCCAGAGCCAGGCTGTCTTCGTGGTGCCGGTGCCCGGGGCAAGGGTGGGAAGGCAGGTCTCATCCGCAAAGACGCGTGGCCCCTTGAGAACCTCGCACAGAACATGGTCAGCCAGGATATCCAGCTCGAAGCCAACCCGGCCCATCCACTGGGCCATCAGCCGCCGGTCGATCTCCACCTGGTCGCGGGCATAGATCCCCTCCTGACGATAGAGCGGCAGGCCGTCGGCATATTTCGAGACGGCGATCTGCGCCAGCAGCGCTTCGGTCGGCAGACCGCTTTCGATGATGTGCGCCGGGGCAAGGGCCTGGATGACGCCCTCGCACCCCTTGAACGCATATTTGGGCCGACGGGTGACGATCACCCGGAACTTTGCCGGAATGACATCCAGGCGCTCCGACACGTCTTCGCCGATCAGCACCTTCTGTTTGCCCGCGTGCTCCGGCAAGTCCTCGGGCTCGATCACAACCTCGACTCGCTCCAAATGGGGCGGCAAGGCCTTGCGCGGTCGCGGGTTACGCTTCTGATCCGAGATCCGGTCCTTGCCGACCTGCGCCCGCAGGGCCGCGATGCCGGTTTCGATCTCCTCGAAGATGAAGGCCTGCTGCGCGTCCGCGTCATCTGATGGCCCGCTGGCCCCAAGCTTCTCGGAGCGGCGGCCGAACCGGGCACGATCATACGCCTTCAGGATCTGCATCAGCCGCTGGATCCGCTCGTCTGCATCCGAACTGCGCGCCTTCAGGGCCGCGTTCTCGTCCTCCAGAACGGCCGCCTTATGCGCCATCGCGCGGACCATGGACTTCAACAGGTCCAGGTCGTCGGGAAGGGGGAGATCCTCTGCAATCATGGCCTGAATGATAGCACATCCTGCTTGGCCGTGCCGCAGGCTATCTGCGCCTCAAGCTCCGATGATTCACTTTGTCGCGGCCATATTATCCAGCAAATACAGGGGCTCTGACCGTCACAGGGCGGACCCGCTTCCAGTCCAGACCGTCCAGCAGCGCCATGAGCTGGGCGTGGTTCAGCTGCACCCGGACAGCCCCAATCTGCGGCCAGCAGAACGAGGATTTCTCAAGACGCTTGGCATAAAGACAGATACCGCTGCCATCCCACCAGACGATCTTCACCCGGTCCGCACGCTTGGCCCGAAACACGTAAAGCGCGCCGCTGAATGGATCGCTGCCTGCATCGCGCACCAGCGACAGCAGGCTGTCCGGACCCTTTCGGAAGTCGACCGGTTGGCCCGCCAGAAAGACCTTCACACCAGAAGGCATCATGCCGAGCGCACCGCGCGCAAGATCCGTCGCAGTGCCGCCTCCTCAAGGTCGGGGCTGACCCGGATGACGACATCGCCTACCACAATCTCCACCACAGAAGCTGACGAACCCGCTGGCACGTCTTCCTTCTCCTTGTTCAGGAAGGTTTTGCGCCAACCGAAAAGCTGCGGCGGAGAAATCCCCAGCCGCCGGGCCAATGCCGAAACATTCACGCCAGGTTCCAGCGCCGCAGCCACGGCCTTCGCCTTGAATTCATCTGACCACCGACGCCGCTCACCGACCGGTGCACCGTCAAATCGACCGACAATCGCCTCGACCAACTGCAAGCTACCAGTCGAAGGCATAGGCGTAGAACTAGTCGTGGACATGGAACCTCGGCATCAGATCAACGTCCGAGGTCTATCCTATCTCCCCGACGCCATTAACCCACGGGGTTCCCTTGCCGCTTAC
>NZ_JAGOGJ010000193.1 GCF_017996735.1 Niveispirillum sp. | reverse complement strand
GCTGTGGAGCCTGTGGTTCGTGGCCCTGATCGCGGCCACTGGCGTCTGGTACATGGTGGAATCACTGGGCGGCAACGCGCCGGAACACCCCCTGCCGCCGGCCAAGGCCCTTGCGTCGGCCCAGCCGGTGGGACCGGCCCTGGATCTGCTGATCGCCACGGGGCTGCGGGCCTATCCGGGCCTGGACATCCGCGAAATCCGCTATCCCCGGGAGAAGGGAGGGCGCGGTCTGGTGCTCATGGGACAGGCGGATGCCTGGGTGGTGCGCGACCGGTCGAACGCCGTCTGGCTGAACCCCGATGCCGGCAACGTGCTGCTGGTCGCACGCGGAGAGGATCTGTCGGTCCATCAGCGCATCTCCGAAATGGCCGATCCGCTGCATTTCGGCACGCTGGGCGGCTTCGTCACAAAGATCGTCTGGTTCCTGGCCGGCATCCTGCTGACCGGCCTGTCGGTGACCGGGGTGATGATCTACAGCCTGCGCCTGCGGGCCGCCGCCGCCACGGGGGCGGAAAGCGGCAATGGCTGGCTCCGTGCCTGGCGCGGCATGGGCTGGTGGGCCTATCCGGCGCTGGGCCTGATCATGCTTTCCTTGGCTCTCGCACCCGGCGCCATCCTGGCCTGACGGCACCGTTCCACACACAGATCATTGAAATATATGGAGTTTTCTGCTCATGAATTTTTAGGGCCATTAATATCCAAAATTGGCTACCATTGGGCGCCCAGATTGGCTACTATCCCGCTGCAGCCGACATCCAAGCCGGCATCATGGACACGGGAGTACTGGCTTATGAGGAATTTGAAGCGGCTCATGCTGCTGGGTGTCGCGGCGGGAGCCGGAATGGTCCCCGCCGCGCATGCCCAGGACATGACTTTGGAAGAGATCGTGGTCACCGGCTCGCGCCTGTCCGCGACGATCGAGACCTTCCCCGGTTCCTATACGGTCGTGGGCCGCAAGGATCTGGAGGACCAGTTGTCGACGACGGCGGATATCGGGTCGGTGCTGGCCAACATGGTGCCCGGCATCGCCGCCTCCAACGGCACCGCCGCCAACGTGGAACAGAGCCTGCGCGGCCGTCCCCTGCGCGTCTTCATCGACGGTATCCCCGTGTCCAACCCGCTGCGTGACGGCGGCCGCGACCTGCGCCTGATCTCTCCTGCCGTCATCGGCTCGATCGAGGTGATCCGTGGTGCCTCGGCCCTGTATGGCCAGGGGGGTGCCGGCGGCATCGTCAACTACATCACCAAGGACGCGCCCTCCACCCAGGAATTCCGCTTCAAGACGGAGATCGGGACCAGCCTGTCGACCGAGCATCTGGCCGACAGCCTGCGCCCCAGCATCTCCCAAAGCGCGTCGGGCGCCGTTGGCGGCATCGATGTCAATCTGAACGGTTCCTATGAGCGGGTGAACGGCCAGTTCGATGCCGATGGCGACCGTCTGGCCCCCGACCCGCACAATTTCGGCGGCATCGCCGACAGCAACATCTATAACCTGTTTGCCAAGCTGGGCTATTCCTTCGGCGACCAGCGCGTCGAAGCCATGGTCAATTATTACCAGCAGAAGCAGGATACCAACTACGTCACCGTCAGTGGCAATATCGCGAAGGGCATCAAGGAGACGACGGTGAAGGGCATGGCCGATCCCCGCGCGCTCGACCCGGAAAACCGCAACATCATCTCGTCCCTGGCTTATGAGAATGGCGATGTTCTCGGCTCTGCCCTGAACACCAAGCTCTATTACCTGGAAAATTACAGCGTCTTTTCCTTCGATGCGGCACGGCTGGGCGGGACCCAGACCACCATCACGTCGGAAAAGATCGGCTGGCAGACCGATTTCACCACCAGGCTGGATGATTGGGGCTTGGACGGGGGTACCGCGCTCTGGGGCTTCGACATTGCCCGCGACACCACCGAACAGCCGCTGATCCCCCTGACCGACAAGCCCGGTGACGGCCGTACCTTCACCCCGCCGCTGAAGCAGATGAACTATGCCGCCTTCATCCAGCTGGATGTGCCGGTGACCGACTGGTTCACCCTGCGCGCCGGCATCCGGCACGACGAATTCAAGATGAAGATCGATGATTTCGTGGCCGGCCTGAGCAATGTGAAGGTCGCGGCGGGAGAGTTGGATTACAGCGCCACACCGGTCAATATCGGCGGCACGCTGCATGTCCTGCCCGAAGCGGAAATCTTCGGCGGCTTCTCCCAGGGTTTCTCGATCCCCGATATCGGCGCCCCCTTGCGCCGCGTGACCGCCAAGAACCTGGACAATTTTGATCCCAAGCCGCAATTGGTGAACAATTACGAAATCGGTCTGCGCGGCTCGGTCGCGGAAATCGGTTACACGGTGGCCTATTTCATCAGCAAGTCGAAATACGGCACCGATTTCGTGATCGACACCGTCAACCCGACGGAAGCCGCGACCCTGCGCGAGAGGGAACGCATCCACGGCATCGAGGCCACCCTGACCGGCAAGATCGGTGACAGCACAAGCTGGGGCGGCAGCTTCGCCTGGTCGGAGGGCAAGCGCGACGCCAACCATGACGGCAAGGTCGACACGACCCTGACAGGCCGCCGCATCGGGCCGGAACAGTATAATGCCTGGCTGGAACAGGAATTCACCAATGACTGGCTGGGCCGCGTGCAGGTCAACCGCACCGGGTCGCGCAACAAGTTCCCCAATGCCAAGATCAACGACTTCTATACGGGCCGCGTGCGTCCCGTGACGCGTGTCGATGCCTCCACCCAGTACCGCATGAACAATCTTCTGTTCACGGTGGGTGTGAACAACCTGTTCAACAACGATTACTATTCCGTCACGTCCCAGATGATCAACCGCGACCAGCTTTACAGCAAGGCGGAGGGCCGGACCCTCTTCCTGAAAATGTCCGCGGAATACTGATCCGACCGTCCCGGTCCTGCGGCGGCGTCCGCCGCACCCCTGTACCGGGCCGATCCCTCCCGACATGGATGACAAGAATGACTCTGCCCGTGAACGGCGCGGAACGGGGCTTTACGCCCTATGATATCGGCAGGACGCCGGCAACGGCTTGTCGGATCGACCAGCGTTTCTCCTACTGCCTCTATGTGCCCTCCCGGCTGGTGGAAAACCCGGCCGGCGGGCGCATCCTGGCTGCGATCCATGGCACGGATCGCGGCAATCAGGCGCTGCGGGACCTGTTCATCCCCTATGCGGAGGCAACGGGCAGCATCATTCTGGCGCCCTTGTTCCCCTGCGGGATCGGAGAGCCGCAGGAACGGGACAATTACAAATACATTGATTACCAGGGCATCCGCTTCGACCACCTGCTGCTGGACATGGTGGCAGAGGTCGCGGCACGCTATGGCGTGGAAGCCGGACGGTTCGATCTGTTCGGCTTCTCCGGCGGGGCGCACTTTGCCCATCGTTTCCTTTATCTGCATCCTGGCCGGCTGCGTGCCGTGTCGGTCGGGGCGCCGGGATCGCCCACCTTGCTGGATACCAACCATCGCTGGTGGGTGGGCGTGGCCGATATGGAGCAACGGTTCGGCGTACCCCTGGACCTGGAGGCCATGCGGCAGGTCAGGGTGCATCTGGTTGTCGGGGCGGATGATACCGACACCTGGGAAATCACCCACGCCCCCGGTTCGCGCCACTGGATGGAAGGCGCCAACGATGCCGGGGTGACGCGGGTGGACCGCATGCACACGCTGGCCGGCAATCTGCGGGCCAACGGATTGAATGTGCGACTGGATGTTCTGGACGGGGTGCGCCATTCCCGCGACGCGCTGGTCGGGGCCGCTATCGCCTTCCTGAACGGTTTGGCGGAAGAAGGAGGCGGCGATGTTTCGACCTAACCGCCTGAAACGCCTGCTGCGGGAAAAGCGGCCGGCGCGCGGGGCCTGGCTGTTCATGGGCAGCCCCGCGGTAACAGAGGCGCTGGCGCCGCTGGGTTTCGATGCCCTGATCATCGACCATGAACATTCGCCGGGCGGCCTTGAAACCGCCATCCACCAGATGCGGGCCATGGCGGGGACCGGCACCACCGTTCTGGCCCGTCTGTCCGACAACCACCCGGCCCCGGTGCGGCACCTTCTGGATGCGGGGGCGGAGGGATTGCTGGCCGCCAATCTGGACAGTGCGGATGCCGCCGACCGTCTGGTGCGGGCCACGCGCTATCCCCCCCACGGCATAAGGGGTGCGCATTACACCGTCTCCCGCGCCGCCGGCTGGGGCGCGTGGAGCTGGGAAGTGGCGGAATTCGGGGAGGCGGAAACCCTGACCATCGGCCTGATCGAAAGCGTGAAGGGCGTGGACGCCATCCCGGACATGGCCAAGGTGCCGGGCCTGGATATGCTGTTCATCGGGCCGCTGGACCTGTCGATCAGTGCCGGGGTGCCCGGACAATATGACGCCCCCGCATTCAAGGCTGTTCTGGACGCGGCGGAACGGCGCATTCTGGAGGCGGGGCTGGCGCTGGGGGGAACCACCCTGCCCGGCCTGTCGGCGGAGATGATGTTTGACCGTGGTTATGGCTTCGTCACCCTGGGCGCCGATGTCACCTTTCTGCGCCGGGGCGCGGGTCTGGCCCTGGGCCAGCCAGGTTGAGGGGGTAAGACCATGCAGGACCGATCACCCACCGCCTTTCCCCCCATCTGCCCCTTGTCGCGCCGCCGGCTGCTGACCGGGCTTGCCGCCGCCACCCTGCTGCCGGCCATTGTCCGCGCCGATGATCTGGTCACGGCGTCCAGAGCGGAAGGCGGATTACTGATCTATTCGATCATGGCCGAGTATAATTGGCGGCCCCTGCTGCGCGGGTTCCAGGCGCTGTATCCCTGGATCAAGGTCAATTGCCTGGATATGGGTCCCACGGAAGTGTTCGAGCGCTATTACGCCGAAACCTCCGTCAACCGGCCATCCGCCGACATCATCGTGTCCAGCGCCCCCGATGCCTGGATGCGTTTTGCGGCGAAGGGCGGCATCGGCGCCCATGTCAGCCGGGAAGAGGCCAGCCTGCCCGCCTGGAGCCGGCCCATGCCCGGCCTCTACACCCTGTCGGCTGACCCGATGGTGATGATCTACAACAAGCTTCTTTTGAAGCCGGAACAATATCCCGACGGGTTGAACCGGCTGGCGGTGCTGGCAGCGGAAAACCCGCTGAAGTTCCGCAAGCGTGTCACCACCTATGACGCCGCCGCCCACGCGGTCGCCTATGCCGTGCATTGGGCCACCATCACCAGCGGCCGGCCCGGCGGCTGGGACCTGATGCAGCGCCTGTCACCCGCCGTGCGGGTGGAAAGCGGCGGGGCGGCCATGATGGAGAAGGTGACGACGGGCGAATATCTGGTCGGCTTCAACGTCTCCGCCGTCACCGTCTGGCCGCAGATGGCCACCAAGGGCCGGTCGGAGATTGTGGACTGGACCCTGGACAAGGACGGAACGGTGCTGGTGCCGCGCGGCATGGCCGTCACGGCCGCCAGCCGCAGCCCCGCCAGCGCCCGGCTGATGCTGGATTACCTGCTGTCGCATGACGGACAGGTGGCGGCGGCCCAGGGTGGGCTGATGCCCTACCGGTCCGATGTACGGCCCGATGAGGTGCCGTACCTGACCTATGACGGTCTGGTCCGGCGGCTGGGGGGTGAACAGAATATCGTCCATGTCGGCTACGACCCCACCATGCTGGACCATTACCAGGACTTCATTGCGCGCTGGAACGCGACCTTCAAGGCGCGGCGGTAAGGGGCCTGCCGTCGCCGTGCACTCCACCGTCACCCCCGCGAAAGCGGGGGCCCAGCGCCAAGGCGCGATAGCGCCGATGTAACTCATGTCGCGGCGGACGCCGCTCTATGCTGGGTCCCCGCTTTCGCGGGGATGACGGTGGAGAAGCGGACAATGCGACGCATATCACACCACCCCCTGACATCAAGGACCGGATCGGCCCATGTCCCTGGCGGAACCCCAATCCCGATTTTTCCGGCCCGACCGGGCGCTGCTGATCCAGGCGGCGGTGGCGCTGGCGACGCTGGCCCTGGTGCTGGGGCCGCTGGTGCCCGTGCTGTGGCAATCGCTGCTGGACCGCCCGCTATACGAGGCGGCGCCGCTGTTCAGTCTGGACAATTATAGCCGGCTGTTCGGCAATCCCCGCTTCCATGATGCGTTGGGCAATTCGGTGCTGCTGGCGCTGCTGTCCACGCTGATTGCCACGGTTCTGGGCGTAGCCTTTGCCCTGTTCCTGGAACGCACCGACATGCCGGGGCGGGGTCTGCTGCGCAACCTGACCCTCTGGCCCATGTATGTGTCGCAACTGGTCCTGGCCTTTGCCTGGTTCATCCTGTACGGCCCATCGGGCTATGTGACGCTGGCGGTGGAACGGGTGGCCGGCGTGCCGCTGTGGGACATGTACACGATCCTGGGCATGGGGCTGCTGGCCGGCACCTCACAGGCGCCCGTCGTCTATCTGTTCTGCTCCTCCTCCGCCCGCATGGCCGACGCCACGCTGGAGGATGCGGCGCGGTCGGTGGGTGCGGGGCCTCTGCGGGCGCTGTGGTCGGTGTCGCTGCCCCTGATGCGGCCTTCCATCACCTATGCCGCCTTGCTGACCTTTATCGGCTCGCTGGAGATGCTGGCCGTGCCCCTGGTCTTCGGCAAGCCGGTGGGGTTGGAGTTCTTCACCACCTTCCTGTACATCGAAGGCCTGGGAGCCATCACCCCGGACTATGGCCTGATCGGAGCGGCAGCGACCTTGCTGCTGGCCGTGATCTCGGTCCTGCTGGTGATCCAGGGGCTGCTGCTGCGCCAGTCCAAGCGCTTCGTCACGGTGCGCGGCAAGGCCCAGCGTCCCAAGCTGGCGCCCATCGGTCGCGTCGGCTGGGTGGTCTGCGGGGCCATGTGCCTTTACACCGCCCTGGTCCTGCTGCTGCCGCTGGCCGGCATCGTGCTCCGCTCGGTCACCAGTTTCCTCACCCCCCTCATGTCGCCCTTCGACCTGCTGACACTGGACCATTTCGAGGTTCTGTTCGGGTACGAGGCCTATCGCCGCGCCATCGTGAACTCAGTGATCATCGCCACCTTCGGCGGGGCGCTGGCCACCCTGTTCGTGGCCATGGTGGCGCTGGTGGCGCACCGGTCGGAATTCCGTTTTCGCCGCGCCCTGGAATTTGTGGCGCTCTATCCCCGAGCCATGCCGGGCATCATCGCCGGCATCGGCATGTTCTGGGCCATGCTGCTGCTGCCGTTTGCCCATGTGCTGCAAGGCACGATCTGGCTGTTGATGCTGGCCTTCACCATGCGTGGCATCCCCATGGCCTTTGGCGCCCTGGCGCCCACCCTGCACCAGATCGGCCGCGAACTGGACCAGGGGGCGCGGTCGGTGGGGGCGGACTGGTGGACCACGGTCCGCCTGATCATCTTCCCCTTGATGAAGCCGGCCCTGTTCTCCGCCTATGTGCTGCTGTTCCTGGCCTTTTTGAAAGAATATGCCGCCGCCGTGTTCCTGTTTGCGCCCGGTGCCGAGATCATCGGGACCACAATGCTGTCCTTCTGGGCCAATGGCAGCACGGGGCCGGTCGCCGCCCTCTCCGTCATCCAGCTCGCCATCACGGCCCTGTTCGTGACGCTGGCGCGCCGCAGCTTGAGGACCAACAAAGATGTCTGAGGTTGTCGTCGATCGTCTGAACAAGCATTACGGCCCGGTGCAGGCGCTGCACGAGGTCAGCCTGCATGTCCCCGACGGGGAATTCCTGACCCTGCTGGGCCCCTCGGGATGCGGCAAATCCACGACCCTGTTCGCCATCGCCGGGCTGGACAGCCCATCGGGCGGGCGCATCACAGTGGGGGGGCGGGATTTCTATAACGGGGCGAGCGGCCTGGACCTGCCGCCGGAAAAGCGCAATCTGGGTCTGGTGTTCCAGTCCTATGCGCTGTGGCCGCACATGAATGTGCGCCAGAATCTGGCCTTCCCCCTGCGCCTGCGCAAGGTGGGGAAAAAGGAACAGGACGCGCGGATCGAGGAGGCCCTGGCCCTGGTGGAGATGGGCGCCTTCATCGACCGCTACCCGCACGAATTGTCGGGCGGGCAGCAGCAGCGCGTGGCCCTGGCCCGCACACTGGTCTTCCGCCCGTCCCTGCTGCTGCTGGATGAGCCCTTGTCCAACCTGGATGCCAAGCTGCGCATCAAGGCGCGGTCCTGGCTGAAGCAGTTGCAGCGGCAATTGGGCCTGACCACGCTGTACGTCACCCATGACCAGTCCGAGGCCCTGGCGCTGTCCGATCGGATCGTGGTGATGGAAAAGGGGCGTGTGTCGCAACTGGGCACGCCGGAAGAAATCTACCGCCGGCCCGCCAACGCCTTCGTCGCCGATTTTGTCGGCGCCAGCAATTTCCTGCCCGGTGAGGTGGTGGATCGCAACGCCGCCGCCAGCACCTGCCGGGTGAAGCTGGCGGGCGGGGATGTGCTGACGTGCCTGTGGCCCGACACATCCGCCCCGCCCGCCGGCAGTCTGCTGACGGTGCGGCCTGAACATGTCGGCCTGTCGGCGGAACCGCCCCTGCCCGGCCCGGACGTCAACATCCTGGCCGGCCGCATCCTGGAACGCGCCTATCTGGGTGCCCGCCTGCTCTATACGCTGGATTGCGGCCATGGGCTGGTGCTGATGGCGGAGACGGAAACGCGGGTGGAGGGTGACACGGCCTGGCTGCGTTTCGCCGTGGATGACACGCTGCTGGTCCGGGCCTGACGCCCATGTACAGGATCGATCTGGCCGGCACCCGACACCGTTTCCCCGACCTGAAGGCGCTGATGGCGGCGGCCACACCGCTGCGGTCCGGCGACGAGCTGGCTGGCATCGCGGCGCAAAGCGCGGAGGCGCGGGTGGCCGCCCGCCATATCCTGGCCGACCTGCCGCTGAAGACCTTCCTGACGCAGACGCTGGTGCCGTATGAGGCGGACGAGGTCACCCGCCTGATCATCGACAGCCACGATGCCGCCGCCTTCGCCCCTGTTGCCAGCCTGACGGTGGGGGAATTCCGCGACTGGCTGCTGGATGACAAGGTGCGGGCGCGGGATCTGGCGGCGCTGGCCCCCGGCCTGACGGCGGAAATGGTGGCGGCGGTGTCAAAGCTGATGCGCAATCAGGACCTGATTGCTGTGGCGCGCAAATGCAGGGTGGTCAGCCGGTTCCGCACCTCCATCGGTCTGCGCGGACGGCTGGCGGTGCGGTTGCAGCCCAATCACCCGACCGACGATCCGGCGGGCATTGCCGCCAGCATTCTGGACGGGTTGCTGCATGGAAGCGGCGATGCCGTGATCGGCATCAACCCGGCCACCGACAATGTGGACGGCGCCATCACCCTGCTGCACCTGATCGATGATCTGCGCCTGCGCTATGCGATCCCCACGCAAAGCTGCGTACTGACCCATGTCACCAATAGCTTGCAGGCCATCGAACGCGGTGCCCCCGTCGATCTGGTGTTCCAGTCGGTGGCGGGGACCGAGGGGGCCAATCGCGGCTTCGGCATCGACCTTGCGTTGCTGGCGGAAGCGCAGGAAGCCGCCCTGTCGCTGAAACGCGGCAGCATCGGCCATGATGTGATGTATTTCGAAACCGGCCAGGGCAGCGCCCTGTCCGCCGGTGCCCATCACGGCGTTGACCAGCAGACGCTGGAAGTGCGCGCCCAGGCCGTGGCGCGGGCCTTCAAGCCGCTGCTGGTCAATACCGTCGTCGGCTTCATCGGCCCCGAATATCTTTATGACGGGCGGCAGATCATTCGTGCCGGCCTGGAGGATCATTTCACGGGCAAGCTGCTGGGCCTGCCGATGGGGGTGGATGTCTGCTACACCAACCATGCCGAGGCCGACCAGAACGATATGGATAACCTGCTGACCCTGCTGGGTGTCGCGGGCGTGTCCTTCGTGAT
>NZ_JAGOGJ010000192.1 GCF_017996735.1 Niveispirillum sp. | reverse complement strand
CTTTGCGCCCACCCGGTCGGGCAAGGGCGTGGGGCTGGTGGTGCCGACATTGCTGTCCTGGACCGGATCGGCGGTGATCCACGACATCAAGGGTGAGAACTGGCAGTTGACGGCGGGGTGGCGGGCGCGCTTCTCGCACAGCCTGCTGTTCAACCCCACCGACCCGCGCTCGGCTCGCTACAATCCGCTGCTGGAGGTGCGCAAGGGACCGGATGAGGTCCGCGATGTGCAGAACATTGCCGACATTCTGGTCGATCCCGAGGGGGCATTGGAACGCCGGAACCACTGGGAGAAAACCTCCCACAGCCTGCTGGTCGGTGCCATCCTGCATGTGCTGTATGCCGAGGAGGAGAAAACCCTGGCGCGGGTGGCCACCTTCCTGTCCGACCCCAGGCGTAGCTTTGCCCACACCCTGCGCCGGATGATGGCCACCAATCATCTGGGAACGCCTGATAAGCCCATCGTCCATCCCGTCGTCGCGTCAGCGGCACGGGAGGTGCTGAACAAGTCGGAGAACGAGCGGTCAGGCGTGCTGTCCACCGCCATGTCCTTCCTGGGCCTTTACCGTGATCCTACGGTCGCGGCCACGACGGCGGCTTGTGACTGGCGGATTGCCGATCTGGTGGATGCGCCGCAACCGGTGTCGCTGTACCTCGTGATCCCGCCATCGGACATTTCCCGTACCAAGCCGCTGGTGCGTCTGGTGCTGAACCAGATCGGGCGGCGTCTGACCGAGCGGTTGGAGGGCGATCCCGCCAAGCGGCGGCGGCACCAGTTACTGATGATGCTGGATGAGTTCCCGGCCCTGGGGCGGCTAGATTTCTTTGAGACGGCATTGGCCTTCATGGCGGGCTATGGCATCCGCGCCTACCTGATTGCCCAGAGCCTGAACCAGATCTCCAAGGCCTACGGCGAGAACAACGCTATTCTGGACAATTGCCATGTCCGCATCGCCTTCAGCAGCAATGATGAGCGGACGGCCAAACGCATCTCGGACGCGCTGGGCACGGCGACCGAATTGCGGGCGCAGCGCAACTATGCCGGCCACCGGCTGGCTCCCTGGCTGTCCCATGTCATGGTCAGCCGACAGGAAACAGCCCGCCCCCTGCTGACGCCGGGCGAGGTGATGCAGTTGCCGCCGACGGATCAACTGGTGCTGGTGTCTGGCCTGTCCCCGATCCGCGCCCGCAAGCTTCGCTACTACGAGGATCGGAACTTCACGGAGCGGGTGTTGCCGGCCCCAACCCTGTCGGATGGCCCCTATGCCGACCGTCCGCCGACCCGATCCGATGATTGGGGCGGACAGGTGCGCGGCATGGATCAGCGTTTGGCTGAGGATGACGAGGATGCCGCGTTGGATGAACTGAGCGAGGGTGGTCTACAGCAGCAGCGCCATCCGGGGCTGCCGGAGGAGGGGACGGTCAGGCCGGTCGACCCTGACGGTGCCGACCTGTTTGGGACTGCCGATGACGAGACGGATGTGGCTGCGGATAAGCGCGCCATGGACCGGTTATCGAATGTCGCCCGTGCCCATGCGATCAACGAGGGCTCGCGCGACGATCTGCTACCCAACTTCTGACCGTGGCGGGATTGGCGATGCCCGCTGGGTGAGGCATCGCCATCAGGATCAGCCGTTCAGCACATCTTTCAGCGCCTTGGCCGGCGAGAACTTGGCCTTGGTCTGGGCGGCGATGGTGGTCGGTGCCCCCGTCTGCGGGTTGCGGCCCTGACGCTCCGGTACCTGCTGGGCCGTGAACTTGCCAAAGCCAGCGAGATTGATCTCCTTGCCATCCTTCAGGCCGGTGGCAATGGCGCCCAGGATACGTTCAACGGCTTCCTTGCCGCTGACCTTGGTGCTGCCCGTGACCTCAGCCACGATGGCGGCCAGGTCGTCCTTGCTGATCTTTTCCGTCATCTCTCATCCCGTTCTGCGTTGCAGGCACCGACAGAGTGCCCGATTTCCAAGCCTTTACCCTGAATGATCGGCGTCTGACCAGTTACCAGGATGGACAGGGGTGATTGCCAGCCGTGGTGCAGATCGCGCAAGGGCGTAGGTAACGGCCATAAGAGAATCCGCCGCTCTGTCCCACGCTTGGCACCAACATTTCCGCTGTTGGAGCCGGGCCATGAAACCCCGCCATCACCTCTATCTCGATGATGAGTTGTCGACCCAGCTGGAGGCCCTTGCCGCCAAGCCTGGCACGACCAAATCCGCCATCGTGTCCGATGCGCTGCGCCAATACCTGACCCGGCGAGGGGCCAATGGCATTGAGGAGTCGCTGCGCATCCGGCTGGACCGGCAGGGGCGGCAGTTGGAGCGGATCGAACGGGATGTGCAGGTGCTGCTGGAAAGTCTGGCGCTGTATGTCCGCTACCAACTGACCGTCACGGCCCCCGTGCCCGAACCGGACCGGGCCGCCCACGCCGTGGGCAAGGAGCGGTTCCAGAAATTCATTGATCAGGTGGGCCGCCAGATGGCCGCCCCCTCCCGCACCCTGTCGGCCAGCCGGGAGGGCACAGCATGAGCCCCAAGCGCGAGGCGGACGAACGCCGCCATTCCATGCTGCGCACGGCCCTTGGACCGGATATCGCCGCCGCTCTGGATGATCCGACCGTGACCGAGGTGATGGTCAATCCTGATGGCATGCTGCGCCTGGAGAGGGCCGGGCAGGGGATTACCGCCACCGGCATGGTGGTGCCGCCCGAGGAGGTGGAACGGCTGATCCGGTTGGTCGCCTCGCATGTCGGTGCCGAAACCCATGCCGACCGGCCCATTCTGTCGGCGGAATTGCCAACGAGTGAGCGGTTCGAGGGGTTGTTGCCCCCCGTGGTGACGGCACCCTGTTTTGCCATCCGCAAACCGGCGGCGCGCATCCTGACCCTGGCCGACTATGTCAGCGACGGCATTCTGTCGCCCTTGCAGGCCGATGCCCTGCGCCGGGCCGTGCAGACGCGCCGCAACATTCTGGTGGCGGGCGGCACGGCGTCCGGCAAGACCACGCTGACCAATGCCCTGCTGGCAGAACTGTCCCAGACCTGCGAACGGCTGGTGCTGATCGAGGATACGCGCGAGCTGCAATGTGCAGCACCGGACTGCGTGGCGCTGCGCACGCGACCGGGCGTGGTCAGCCTGCGCGATTTGGTTCGCTCCACCCTGCGGCTGCGGCCCGACCGGATCATCGTGGGGGAGGTCCGGGGCGGCGAGGCGCTCGACCTGCTCAAGGCCTGGAACACCGGCCATCCCGGCGGCATCGCCACCCTGCATGCGAACTCCGCCCCGGCCGCCCTCTATCGGCTGGAACAGTTGGCGCAGGAGGCGGTGGTCACCGTGCCCCGCCGCCTGATCGCCGAGGCCGTGGACCTGATCGTCCATATCCAATCCCGTGGCGGACAGCGTCGGGTGGATGCCATCGCCCGCACCGATGGGCTCGACGCCCATGGCGATTACCGGATCGTCACCTTGGGTCCGGCCGACCTTCAACAGCTTTGACAGGAGATCAATATGCCACCGCTTCGCATGCGACCGTTCCGCGTGTCCCGTCTGCGTTCCCTGGCCTTTGCCGGCATGGCCCTGCTGCTGGTGGCACCTGCCCACGCCGCCGGCTCAGGCATGCCCTGGGAGGATCCCCTCCAGCGCATCCTGGACTCCGTCCAAGGCCCCGTCGCCAAGATCGTGGCGGTGATCATCATCATCACCACGGGCCTGACGCTGGCCTTTGGGGAAACGTCGGGCGGCTTCCGGCGGATGATCCAGATCGTCTTTGGTCTGTCGGTTGCGTTTGCCGCCTCCAGCTTCTTCCTGTCCTTCTTCTCCTTCGGCGGCGGGGCGCTGCTGCCATGAGGGACCTGCCCGAAGGTTTTACCGTGCCGCTGCACCGCGCACTGACCGAGCCGATCCGGCTGGGTGTGGCGCCGCGCGCGCTGGCCATCCTCAATGGCACCATCGCCGCTGCCATCGGCCTGGGGCTTCAGCAATGGCTGGCGGGTCTGTTGTTGGCGCTGGGCGGGCATAGCCTGGCTGTGCTGGTCAGTCGCCGCGATCCGCACGTCGCCACCATTCTGGCTCGCCACCTGCGTCAAGCGGGAGGCTGGTTATGCTGAACCTGCGTGAATACCGCCCCCGGCCCGACCGGCTGGCCGATCATTTGCCCTGGGCGGCGCTGGTCGCCCCCGGCACGGTGTTGAACAAGGATGGTAGTTTCCAGCGCACCCTGCGCTATCGTGGGCCTGACCTGGATTCCGCCACCGAGGCGGAACTCGTGGCGCTGGCCGCGCGCACCAACAATGCCCTGCGACGGCTGGGTTCAGGCTGGGCGTTGTTCTTTGAGGCCGAACGCGTGCCGGCGTCGGGTTATCCCAACAGCGCCTTTCCCGACGCTGCGTCGTGGATGGTGGATCAGGAACGCCGGGCCGGGTTTGAACGGGCAGGCAGCCACTATGAGAGTGTCTACCATCTGACCGTCCTCTATCTGCCGCCACCGGACAGTCAGGCCCGTGCCAGCAATGCCTTGTTGGATGGGGGGCAGGTAACGGGTGGCCGTCGCGACTGGCGGCGGGAGTTGGAACAGTTTCAGCAGGAATTCTTCCGGCTGGCGGGTTTGCTGCAAACCATCCTGCCTGAACAGCATGATCTGGATGACGCCGAGACGCTGACCTACCTACACGGCTGCATCTCCACCCGGCGGCATCCTGTCGCCGTGCCAGACGTACCGCTCTATCTGGACGGTGTGCTGGTGGACACGGCCCTGCTGGGCGGGCTGGAGCCGATGCTGGGTGACCGGCATCTGCGGGTCCTGTCGGTGCTGGGCTTTCCCAACCAGACAAGCCCTGGCCTGCTGGATGGGTTGAACCATCTGGACTTCCCCTATCGCTGGGTCACGCGCTGGATCCCGCTGGATAAAGAGCAGGCCACCCGGACCTTGAACCGGTTGCGCCGCCACTGGTTCGCCAAACGCAAATCCATCGGTGCCCTGTTGCGGGAGGTGATGACCAACGAACCCTCGACCCTGTTGGACAGCGATGCTGACAACAAGGCAATGGATGTCGATGAGGCGCTGCAATCCCTTGGCGCCGACCATGTTGCCTATGGCTACCTGACCACGACCGTCACCGTTTGGGACACCGATCCGCAGGTGGCGGACGATAAGCTGGCCGCTGTCGAGCGGGTGCTGACGGGGTTGGGTTTTACCGTCATTCCCGAACGGATCAACGCCGTGGAGGCCTGGTTGGGCAGCCTGCCCGGCCATGTCTATGCCAATGTCCGCCATCCGCTGGTCCATAGCCTCAACCTTGTCCATCTGATGCCGCTGTCGGCCACCTGGGCAGGGCCCGCCCGTAATTGGCATCTGGATGGCCCGCCGCTGTTCCAGGCCGAGACCAGCGGGGCGACACCGTTCCGCTTTTCCACCCATGTCGGCGACGTCGGGCATATGCTGGTGGTGGGGCCGACGGGGGCGGGCAAGTCGGTGCTGCTGGCCCTGATGGCCATGCAATTCTGCCGCTATCCCGGTGCCCAGGTCTATATCTTCGACAAGGGCAACTCTGCCCGTGCGGCCACCCTATCCATGGGTGGTCGCCACCATGCGCTGGGCCAGACGGGCGATCTGTCCTTCCAGCCTCTGCGCCGCATCGACGATCCCGACCAGCGGGCCTGGGCCGCGGATTGGATTGTTGGTCTGCTGGACCATGAACAGGTCGCGGTGTCGCCGGAGATCAAGGACCTCGTCTGGTCAGCGCTGAATAGTCTGGCCGGGGCACCCCCGGAACAGCGCACGCTGACCGGCCTGTCCCTGCTGCTGCAATCCAACCCGCTTAAAGCCGCCCTCCAGCCCTACACGCTGGAAGGGCCGCACGGTGCCCTGCTGGACGCCGCCACGGATGGCCTGGATTTGGCCGCCGTGCAGTGTTTCGAGATGGAGGAATTGCTGCACAGGACGGGGGCCGTGTTGCCGGTCCTGACCTACCTTTTCCATCGGCTGGAGGAGCGCTTTACGGGCGCGCCCACCCTGCTGATCCTGGATGAGGCATGGGTCTATCTCGACAACCCCGCCTTTGCCGCCCGGATCCGAGAATGGCTGAAGGTCCTGCGCAAGCGCAATGTGGCGGTGCTGTTCGCCACCCAGTCGCTGGCCGATATCGCCGGTAGCAGTATCGCGCCGGCCCCGATCGAAAGCTGCCCGCAGCGCATCTTCCTGCCCAATGACCGCGCCATCGAACCGCAGGCCAGGGCCGTCTATGCGGCGTTCGGGCTGAATGACCGCCAGATCGGCCTGATCGCCCAGGCCACGCCCAAGCGGGATTACTACCTGCAATCAAGGCGCGGCAACCGGCTGTTCCAACTGGGGCTTGGGCCTGTGGCCAAGGCCTTCTGCGCCGCATCCGATCCGGTGTCGCAGGCACTGATCGAAAAGGCTCTGGCTAAGGCGGGGCAGGGTGGTTTTGCCGGTCCCTGGCTGCGTGCCAAGGGACTGGATTGGGCTGCCGAGACTCTCGACCGCTATCATGAGGAGACCCAACCATGAGCGCCAAGCTGTTCGCGGCCTTGGTGGCCGTCGTGTTGATCATCGGTAGGGCGGAAGCCTTCACCGTCTATGATCCCGCCAACCATGCCCAGAATGTGCTCCAGGCCGCCCGTTCCTTGGAGCAGATCAACAACCAGATCCGCACCCTGCAAAATCAAGCCACCATGTTGCAGAACATGGCCCGGCAGCTTCAGCGGCTGGATTACTCGTCGCTGGGTCTGATCACCAGCGCCCTGAACCGCATCGACGGGCTGATGATCCAGGCCGACAGTATCGGCTTTGACCTTGCTGGCAGTGATGCCGCCTGGCAGCGCACCTATCCCGGCGGATACCGCGATGCCGACGCCGCCAGCCTGGACCAGCAGGCCGACATCCAATGGTACAGCGCCAGGGCAGCGTACCAGCAGACTATGCGGGTGCAGTCGGGCATCGTGACCGCGATCCAGGCCGATGCGCCGTTACTGACCGATCTGGTCAATCGCAGCCAGGGGGCTGACGGCAGTTTGCAGGCCCAGCAGGCGGGTAACCAGCTCCTGGCCTTGTCCATCAAGCAGCAGATGCAACTGCAAAGCCTGATGGCCGCCCAGTACCGCGCCGATGCCGAAACCCAGGCCGCCATTGCCGAGGCCAATGCCATGGCGCGGGAACGCACCCGGCAGTTTCTGGGCGACGGTCACGCTTATAGCCGCTGAGGGAAACCATCATGGGCGATCTGGGCGTCATTGACCGGTTCACGGAAACCTTCATCCGCTACATCGACAGTGGCTTCGGGTTGCTGTCGGGCGATGTCGCCTACCTGACAGCGACGTTGATCACCATCGACATGGTGCTGGCGGGGCTGTTCTGGGCCATGGATGGCCATCACGACGTGATGCCGCGCCTGATCCGCAAAGTGCTCTATGTCGGCTTCTTTGCGCTGGTGCTGGGTAACTTCCAGGCCCTTTCCGAGGCTGTTTATAGCTCCTTTGCGCAGCTTGGGTTGCGCGCGGGGAATTCCGGTCTGTCGGCCAGTGACCTGCTGCATCCGGGACAGTTGGCGGCTGTGGGGTTTGAGGCGGCGCATCCGCTGCTGGATCAAGCCCGCACCATGCTGGGCTTCCCTGACATCTTCGGCAACGCCCTGAACCTGACCATCATGGTTCTGGCCTGGTTCTTCGTGGTGATCGCCTTCTTCATCCTGGCGGTACAGCTCTTTATCACGCTGGTCGAATTCAAGCTGACCTCGCTGGCTGGTTTCGTGCTGGTGCCTTTTGCCCTGTGGAGCAAGACGGCCTTTCTGGCCGAGCGCGTGCTGGGCCATGTCATCTCCTCCGGCATCAAGATCATGGTCCTGGCCGTGATTGTTGGTATCGGCTCCAGCTTCTTTCGGGAATTCACCGAGGCACTATCGGGCAGGACGCCGTCGATTGAGGATGCCATGACGATGGTGCTGGCATCCCTGGCGCTGCTGGGGCTGGGCATCTTTGGTCCTGGTATCGCCGCTGGGTTGGTGTCCGGCGCACCGCAGCTGGGGGCAGGAGCTGCACTTGGGACGGCCGGTGCCGCCGCCGGAACGGTTTTGCTCGCAGGCGGTGCCGCTGTTGCTGGTGCCCGACTTGCCGGTGGGGCTGGTCTCGCCGCTGTGCGTGCGGGTGCCAGCCTGGGCGGTGTCGCTACTGGTGCCTACCAATCCGCACAGGCTGCTGGACAGTCTGGCGTGGGCGGTATCGCCCGTGCCGCCGGAGAGGCCACCCTGCGCAAGGCCAAGGAGGCTGGTCATCGCATCACCGAACCGCTGCGCGAGGCCTATCAGTCTGGTCGTCGGTCCACCAACCCCGACCCCACACCTGACATAGGCGGGGAGGGCGCTGGCATGGCATCGCCAGCGTCCACCGACAACGCCCCGGCCTGGGCCCGCAAGCTGCGCGCTGAGCAGGCAGCCCGCGCCCGCCGCCACAGCACCGAACAGGCCATCAAGGATGGGGACCGGTCCGGCGGCAGTGCCGCCCCGTCCCTCGATCAGAAGGATGACTGACCATGTTCAAGCGCACCCTGCAACGGTATGGCACAACGCCGGAGCCCGTGACGCCTTACCAGAAGGCAGCCCAGCTCTGGGACGAGCGGATTGGCAGTGCACGCGTCCAGGCCCGGAACTGGCGGCTGATGGCGTTCGGTTGCCTTGGGCTGGCCATGGGGCTTTGTGGCATCGTGGCCTGGCAGTCCGGCCAGAGCCGGATCATCCCCTATGTGGTGGAGATCGACCGGCTGGGCGAGGCCCGTGCAGTGGCACCTGCAACCAGTGCCTATCAGCCTACCGATGCCCAGGTCGCCTATTACCTGGGGCGCTTCATCAGCAATGTTCGGTCGCTCTCCACCGATCCCGTGCTGGTCCGGCAGAACTGGCTGGCCGCCTATGATTTCGTGGCCGACCGCGCGGCTCTGTTCCTCAATGAACAGGCCAAGCTCAACGATCCCTTCAGCAGCATCGGCACCAACAGCGTCACGGTGCAGGTGACCAGCATCGTCCGCGCGTCTGACCAATCCTTCCAGGTGAAATGGACCGAGCAACATTTCGAGCGCGGCAGTCTGGTCCGTACCGATCGCTGGACGTCGATCCTGGTGGTCAGCCTGCGGCCCCCCAGCACGCCAGAAGCACTGGCCCGCAACCCCTTAGGCGTCACCATCACCGCCATCGACTGGTCGCGGGAGTTCGATGCCCAACCCACGCCGAGGAACACGCCATGACCAAGCTGATCCTGCCTGTCCTGTTGGCCGGGATACTCTCTGCCTGCGCGGGGCAACCCAAGAAGCCGCCCGTCATTGCCTTTGACAGCAGCGATTTCCAGGCGGCAGCGGTTGAACCTGACGGCCCGTTGCCGGTTCAGATTGTCGAGAAGCCCGTCCCCTTGCCGCTGCCCGGTCAGTTGCAGCCGCTCCCATCCGCGCCGACCGTTGTGACACCCGACAATCGCCCCCCGACCCTGCGTGTCACGGACGCGAACAAGGCGGCTACGCTGGAGCCCAAGCGCGTCAATCCGGTCTTTTCATCCGCACGGAACCGAAAACAAGACCGGCCAATCCAGAAAATCGGAACGGCCTAGCCCCGGGTAGCCCGGACACTATAGCGGAAAACGCGGCTCCTGACGCCCCCCAGCCCAAGCTCGACTTCCTGGCCCGCCCCGACACGGGCGGAATCTATAACCCCTATGCCGAACAGCGGCCCGCGTCCCATCATCAGATCATGGCGGGCAGCATCATCGCGGCGGCCCTGGTGACTGGGCTCAATTCCGACCTACCGGGCACCGCTACGGCCCAGGTGACGGAGAATGTCTATGACACCGTCACCGGCCAGATCCTGCTGATCCCCCAGGGCACACGTCTGATCGGCACCTATGACAGCCGCGTCAGCTTTGGGCAGGAGCGTGCGTTGCTGGTTTGGCAGCGTCTTATCCGCCCCGATGGCACGTCCCTGCAACTGGACA
>NZ_JAGOGJ010000191.1 GCF_017996735.1 Niveispirillum sp. | reverse complement strand
CTCTTCCCTCCTATCGGCCCTTGTCGATTCTTCTGGCGGAGGATGTGTTCACCAACCAGATGCTGGTGCGCACCATTCTGGAGAAGGCCGGCCATCGCGTGACGGTGGTGGAGAATGGCGCCGATGCCGTCAGCACCGTGGTCCGCGACGCGGCAACCCTGGATCTGGTCCTGATGGATGTGCAAATGCCCGTGATGGATGGCATGGAGGCGACGCGGCGCATCCGTCAGGCCGGTCGGACCCTGCCCATCCTGGCTCTGACTGCCAACGTCCTGCGCGAGGAACGGGAAGCCTGCCTGCAGGCGGGCATGAATGGTCACGTGGCCAAGCCCGTGACGCCGCAGGCACTGAACCAGGCCATTGCCGACATCGCCGGTTTCCGGTTGACGCAGAACGACGGCGCCGGTGCCCCGCCGGCATCGCCCGCGATCGACGCGGCGGAAGACAGCGCGCTGGAACAGGAAGTGCTGGATAATCTGCTGCTGGTGGTGGGGGACGATATCGGCGCGCAGTTGTTGACCGATGCGCTTTCCGCCTTCCGCACGCGGGTGGAGACGATCATGGCCGCCGGTAACGACCTGACCCGGATCGAACGGGAAGCGCATTCGCTGGTTTCAGCGGCCGGTAATCTGGGCTTCATGAGCCTCTCGCGTCATGCGCGGGCCCTGATGAATGCGGCCAGCGAGGGGGACATGGCCGAATGCGCCCGGCTGAGCGCGGACCTGCCCGCCCTTTGCGACGCGGCCCTGTCCACCGGCCAGCATGTCCTGCAGCAACTGTCCGCCCGCGCGGCTGAATGATGCGGGGCCTCAGCGGCGGAAATCGGCCAGACAGCGATGGACCGCATGTTCCGGCACCGCCGCCCATTCGCCGATCAGGTCGCCGGAAAGAAAACTGATCCCGGCTTCCTCGCACACCGTTTCCATGGCCAGGGTGTCCACCCCCTCGACGGAGGTCATCAGCCGGTTCTTCGCGGCGACGGCGCCGAAACGCAGCAGATCGGCCCGGTAGCGGTCGGCCGAGGCGCCGGGCGGCAGCAGCACGCAGGCAACCCGCGCACCCGCCGCCGCCAGCGTCGGCAGATCGTTGGTCGATGGATCGACCACAACCATGACGGTGCGGCCATAGGGGCGCAGGGTCCCCACCATTTCCGCCAGCCTTCCCGTGGGCACACCCGCAGGCACGCCGTAAAGATGATAGGTCATGAAGCTGCGCATATGAACGGGAATGGATTGCAGGACGGCGACAAATTCCCGCCGCCGGGCCAGCACGGCCAGACTTTCGAAATGCACGGGGACCGAGAGGAAAAAGCGGAACCGGTTCTCGTACAGTTCCAGCGCTTCGCCGACCGCCTCCTGGATCAGGTGCAGATCCATGCCCAGGATCTGCTGCGGGTCATCCGGGGTGTCCAACCCCTGATACCCCCATAGCGGACTGCGCCCCTCCCGCAGGCGACAGGTGCGGGCGATATAGACGGAAACGACCTGACGCTTGACGTCCCAGACCGGGCGGTAGCGCACCTCCGGCGGACCGGCCTTCTCCACCTGTCGCGAGCGGAAACCGGAAGACCCCTCCGGTGTCGCACTGGCTTCCGCGCCACCACCCGCCAGCCGGCGCGCCGCCTCGTCCAGCATCTGCTTCAGGCTGGCCGGCACCAGCATGACATCGGACCCCATCTCATGCACCGCGGTGCTCACCGTGATGGTTGCGGTATCCGCCTCCCCCAGCAGCATCACCTGCAATTCCTCCACCACCTTGGCGCAGATTAGGCGGGCCTGCTCCGGCCCCAATTGCGCGAAGACGACGACATAGGCCTCACCCCCGTGCCGGAACCATGTATCGTTGGGTGAGAGGTATCCTTCCAGCAGCCGGGCCGTCAGCAGATGCACACGACTGGCCACCGCCGCCCAGCGTCCCCCCAACCGGTCCCGCAGGCTTTCCAGCCCCATCAGGTGGATACTGCCGGCCTGGGCCGGATCGCGCCGGGAAAAAATGCGCCGGAGCGTCTCCGCCGCATTCCCATCCGCCATGGGCGGGCCACTGGTTTCCAAGACATCAACAGATGAAAACCCGGATGTCGCAGAGCCACCGACCGAGGCGGTGCCTTGCGCCGCACCGCCGCGAAATGCTGCCATGACCCTCCCGATCGCTCCGAGCATAGGGTGCCGCCTTTCCGTTCATGAGGATGTGCCGATATTACATCCGCCGAACTGTTTCCTTGGCGCGCAAAGGGTTATATGACCCATTTGTCAGGGTCGCGGCGGCGGGCGCAGGCTGATGGACTGGCGCTGGAAATCCGTCCGGGATCGGCGGACGACATGTTCAGGGACATCCACCCAGCCGCCGATCAGATCTCCGGATAGGAAACGAACGCCGGCTTCCTCACAGATATCCTCCATCTCCAGGCTGGCCACGCCTTCCACCGCCGGCAACAGCCGGTGGCGCCCGGCACCGGTGGCGAAACGGACGATCTCCGGTCGCCAGCGTTCGGCCGATGCATCATGGGGAAGCGACATGTTCACCACACGCACACCCGCCGCCTCTGCCGCGTTCAAGCCCATGCCCGGCGCCGTCTGCTCCAGCATCACGGTCCTTCCGAACGGTTTCAGCGCGGAAACCAGTTCCGACAGCCTGCCCGTCGGCACACCGTCCGGCACGCCGTGAAGATGATAGGTCATGAAGGACAGCAAATGGCGCGGGATCGACCGCAAGGTGCCCATCACCTCCTGCCGGCGCGCGGTGACGGCCAGGCTCTCGAAATGCAGGGGCAGGGACAGGAAGAAGCGGAACCGGTTCTCATACAGGTCCAAGGCCGTTTCCAGCGCGTCCCGTGCCACGAACAGGTCCAGTTCCAGAATGCTGGTGGCATCCTCCTGATCATCCAGGCAATCATACCCCCAGAGCGGCGTGCGCCCTTCCCGCTCGCGGCAGCTTCTGGCCATGTACAGCGATAGAACCTGCCGCTGTACATCCCATACCGGCCGATATCGAACCATGGGCGGACCGGCACGGGCCAGCAGCGGCGCACGGAAACCGGACGGACGCACGATGGGCGAGCCGCCGGTTTCCGCCACGCTGCCACGGTGCGCTGCATCCAGCATCTGGGTCAGGCTGGAGGGCACCAGCATGACGTCCGATCCGATCTCATGCACCATGGTGCGCACGGTGATGCTGTCCGTATCGGCATGGCCCAGCAGCATCACCTGCAATTCCTCCACCACCTTGGCACAGACCAGGCGGGCCTGCTCCGGTCCCAGTTGGGCGAAAACCACGACATAGCTTTCCTCCCCATGCCGGAACCAGGCATCCTTGGACGACAGGTGCTGCTCCAGCAGCTTTCCCGTCAGGGCATGCACCCGTGCCGCCACCTCCATCCAGCGCGGCCCCAGCTTTTCATGCAGACTGTCCAGGCCCAGCAGATGCAGGCTGCCCGCCTGGGTCGGATCGCGACCGTCGAAGATGCGGCGCAACCGCAGGGCCAGGTCCTGATCAGGCACCGGCGCCCTCTCCATGGCCGCAGGCGTGGCCGCAGGTGCTACGGGCATGGCGGCTGCGGGCTGGCGCAAGTGGGGGCGAGGTCCGGCAGCGCCCGCACGGTTCTGACCGCCGAACAGCGAATTCAGGATGGAAGCCACGAATTTGCGCATCGCTTTCCCCCCGCCGGTTTCGCCCAAAGAACCCGCACCTCTTCATGTTTGCTGCTTTTAAGGCGAGGTCAAGCTAACCTTCCGCAACGGGTACAAGGCGCGACGGTCTGATCTGGATCAATGCGGCCAAGGAACCATTCAGGCATGCAAATGGCAGACTACCCCCCGGGGTAGATGGAAAAGGGTGGAAACATCATGACTGTCGCCGACGCGCCGCCGGGAAGAACCCGGCCGTTCCTGACCGGGGTGGAACGCCCGTTCCATGATGACGAGATCATCGTGACAAAAACCGACAAGGGCGGGCGTATCACCTATGCCAACCGTACCTTCCTGCGGGTGGCAGCCCTGACGGAGGATAAGGCGCTTGGCCAGCCGCATAATCTGATCCGTCATCCCGACATGCCGCGTGTGGTGTTCAAGCTGCTGTGGGACACGCTGGGCGCCGGAAACGAGATTTTCGCCTATGTGCTGAACCGGGCAGTGAATGGCGATCAATACTGGGTCTTCGCCCATGTCACCCCGTCCCGCGATACGGGCGGCAATGTCATCGGATACCATTCCAGCCGGCGGACGGCCGACAAGCGCATCGTCAATGACATCATCAGCCCCCTCTACAAACAGTTGCTGGCCGAGGAGGCCAAGCACAGCCGTATTCGCGAAGGCATGGCAGCCAGCGAAGCGATGTTGATGGGCCTGCTGCGCGACCGGGGTGTGAGCTATGAACAACTCATCTTCTCTCTCTAAGGCCCGCCTGACGGGCGTGGCCGTTCTGGTCGGATCGGTGATCGATCTGGCCGGCAATCTCCTGGGCCTGCATGCCATAGCCATCGCGGGCGGCATCATCACCCTGTTGGCGGCACTGGCCAGTTTTCTCTATCTGGCGCGCGTCGACCGGGTGCTGCATGGCGCCGCCGAGGTTCTGGAACGGCTGGCGCGCGGGGATTACGAGGCACGGGTGATCGGCATCCGCGAGGGGGGACCCCTGGGCGAGCTGCTGCACCGGATCAATGATGCCACCGACCGCGCCGACGCCTTTGTGCGGGAGGCGACGGCATCGCTCCAGGCCATCACCAACCAGAATTATCACCGCCGCGTCATCGAAAAGGGCATGCTGGGCACCTTCCTGGTGGGCAGCCGCGCCATCAATGCCGCCAATGGCGCCATGTCGGAAAAGGTGCTGGGCTTCCGGCGCATCGCGGACGAATTCGAGGGCACGATCAAGGCCGTTGCGGACGATCTGGGCCGTGCCGCGCATGAAATGGAAAGTGCGGCCGGCACCATGACCCAGGCCGCCGAAGGCACCAACCATGAAAGCATGGCCGTGGCCGCCGCCGCCGAACAGGCCAGTTCCAATGTGCAGACGGTGGCCGCCGCTGCGGAGGAACTGAGCGCCGCCATCCGGTCGATCACCGATCAGGTGGACCGGTCACGCGACATCACCAACGCCGCCGTCGGGCGGGCGCGGGCCGCCAATGACCGTGTCGCCACCCTGTCGGCCGCCGCCATCCGCATCGGCGAGGTGGTGGGATTGATCCAGGAGATCGCGGCCCAGACCAACCTGCTGGCCCTGAACGCCACGATCGAAGCCGCGCGGGCGGGGGAAGCGGGCAAGGGCTTTGCCGTGGTCGCGTCGGAGGTGAAGAACCTGGCCGGCCAGACCGCGCGCGCCACGGAGGACATCCAGACCCAGGTGGCCGATATCCAGGCCGCCACCCAATCCGCCGTGGATAGTATCAGCGAAATCACCCAGGTGATCGCCGACGTGAACGGCACGACCGTGAACATCGCGGCCGCCGTGGATGAACAGGGTGCCGCCACGGCGGAAATCGCCCGCAATGTCGAACAGGCCGCCGTCGGCACAAGGTCGGTATCCGAACGCATCGCCCAGGTGACGCGAGCGGCATCGGAAACCGGGGCCGCTTCCACCCAGGTTCTGGGCTCCGCCGGCCGCTTGTCACAGCAATCGGGCCAGTTGGGCCATTCCATGGGCGCGTTCCTGACGGCCCTGCGCCGTGTGATCTGAGGAAACAATCCGTTCGCCCGGAAAATCATGCGATTTACGGGCGAACGGGGTTTGATCTTTTCCCAAAGCGACACCAGATCAAGGCCACCCGCAAGAATGGGAGGTCTGCCATGTCGCTTCGTCTTACCCGCCGCACGTTCCTGAACAGCACCGCCGCAGTCGCGGGCGCCGGTATTGCCGCGCCGCTTCTTTCCCTTCCGGCACTGGCCGCCCCCGCCGCCGCCATCGTTGGCAAAGCCGCCCCCGCCTTCACCGGCCGCACTGTCGATGGCGCCGCCATTTCCCTGGCCGATTACAAGGGCAAGCTGGTGATCCTGGAATGGACCAACCATGGCTGCCCCTTCGTCCGCAAACATTACGATTCGGGCAATATGCAGGCCGTGCAGGCCGAGGCGGTGGCCGCGGGTGCCGTCTGGCTGACCGTCATCAGTTCCGCCCCCGGTGAGCAGGGGCACGTCACCCCCGCCGACGCCAAGGCCCGCGCCGCGTCGGAGAAATGGGCCGCCAGCACCACGATCCTGGACCCGAGCGGAGATATCGGCCGCGCCTATGCCGCCAAGACCACGCCGCACATGTTCATCATCGGCACCGACGGCATCTTGCTGTATGACGGCGCCATTGATGACAAGCCGACAGCCAACAAGGCCGATATCCCCGGTTCCAAGAATTATGTGCGCGCCGCCTTGGCCGATATCGCCGCCGGCCGACCCGTAGCCGTCAGCAGCAGCCGCGCCTATGGCTGTGCGGTGAAATACGCCAAATCCAGCGCCTGATAGTAGCGGCCTTTGAAAGGCATGCGGGGCGGCCCATGTTAGGCCGCTTCCATTTCAGCGTACCATACAGGTAATTCTGCTACATCTTGGGCAGAAAAAAAGGCCGTGGCATTGCCACGGCCTGAGTTTAGGGAGGAAACGCCCAAGAAGTGCGTTACGACAGAGGGCATAGGGCCGTGTCGCAAGACAGAATATGCGCGCCTGCCGACCATTGTGCAAGTGCAAAATCGAACGGGCGCCATGCGGATAAGTTCTAGCACAATCCAGGGAAACCGCCGTTTATCAGGCATTCGACTAAAGTCGACATCTATTGCAGTGCAGCACGAACGGGCATTCAGGTCAAAAAACCACCGGAATTCGCCGGTCCGCAGAGCCCTGCCGCATGGCGGGGAGGGACATTGGTTCGCCCGGTGACACAAATGTAATGGCGATACACCGCCCGCAAGCCCCATCCGGTCACGCATGGAAAAAGGGCGCCGGCATGATGCCGACGCCCCTTGGTACACCGGTTACCTTGGCCAGATCGTCAATGCGCGGTCTCACCGCTGTTCTGGACGATGACGCCATACCAACCCAAGCCACGATATGTCTCGTAACCGGGCGTCAGGGCGAACCCGACCAGCCGGCCGAACTTGTCGATATAGTGGCCCATCGACCGGCCTTGGGTTTCCAGCGGGAAGCCCTCTGTCAACTGGCCACGGCCGTCGGAGGAAGAGATGATCCGGCCCGTGGCGTCGACCAGCAGACAGCGGGTCTGCGCCTCTTCGCTGCGATCCAGCCGAACCCCGGAGGTGACGGCGCGGGCTTGCGGCTCCCAGTCGAAGAAGATGCCCATGGCGCCGATCACCTCCCCATCCACGGCACCGTCGCGACGGACGGCGGTGGAATAGGTGGCGACGGTGCGACCGTCCAGCACCTGATTGGCCGTAACGTCGACCACGGCGAAATCGGAGCCGTCCTTGGTATTCAACGCCTGCCGGAACCAGGGCTCGTTGGCGACATTGGTGCCAATGGCCTGCGGGAAGCGGCGCGGACGCCCCGTGGCGATCACCTTCCCCTGCCGGTCAGCCACCCACAGGTCAAGATAGACCGTATAGCTGTCCAGGATCACACCCAGGCGCGAGGAAGCAAAGGATGTCGCATCAGGGGACGGCATGGCCAGGCAATCCACCACAGCCCTGTCGGTCGCCCACCAGCGCACATCGCAAGAGCGTTCATACAGATTGCGGTCGATGATCTCGATCATGTTAAGGGCGAGATCGGCCAGCCGCTGCCCGCGGAACCGGACCATCAGGTCCTCACCCACCGTGGCCATGCGGTCAACCAACTGCCCAATTTCTGAGCGAAGTTCACTGGCGACCACGCTGACCTGGCGCGAGATGGAATTCACCTCATTGGCCACCACGGCGAACCCGCGGCCGGCATCGCCTGCACGCCCCGCCTCGATCAGGGCGTTAAAGGCCAGCATCTTAGTGGTGCGGTTGATATCCTCAATGGCGGAAACCTTCTGGCTCGCGACATCAAGCACGTTCCGGGTCAGGTCGATCAGGCTGTTATCCATGAGGGTGCCCTTACCTTGCGCAATCATTCCGCAATGCACAAAAGCAATTTGCGTGCCCTTCCGTAGCGGAAACTTAACCCTTTGACTTATAACGAAGTCATATTTCCGTGTTAGGGTACAAATCTTTCGCTCGCCTAAAAAATCGGCAGTTCAGCAAAAAATGCCGTACATCACGGCGGTTACAACTGAAACAATAGGAAAAATGCCGCTCATCACGGCATTTTCTGGTTTCGCCGACCGGGAAACCAGATTGGAACCTGACATACCATATTTGCATATCCCATCAGCATGCCCGTAGGGACGCCGTTCGAAGAGGACGTGTGACGGGCCGGCCGTGGTTCCAAGGGGCGAATAGGTTCCCCGGCCGGCCCGTCACCCGATACCGCGCAATTGGGGCATCACAGGGTACCGGCGCCTTAGCCGTCAGGGCGGGATGGGGTACCGCGCCGACGGTATCTGGTAAGTCCCGGGAGCGGCACAAGGGCCGCCCCCGGGGCTTTTGTTCGAAGAACCAGAGACAGGGGCGATGCTCTCGGCGCCTCGAACGAGTCCAGTAATCCTGAAACAGCGAGTTTATGTCAAGCAAATTTATAATGAGCGAAGCTGAAATTTTGCTGCTTGCCGGCCCTCCCCTCTCATGCGACCTTCTAACCCTGTGAGTTCGGAGAATGAGAGAATGGCTGCAACCGCCACTCCGCGCGTCAAACCGCGTGGCGAGGAAAGTGAAAAGACCAAGCTGACCCGGCAGATGCGCCGCGATGCCGGCCGCTGGCTCAGCGCGCAGCGGGAGAAGGCTGGGGTGACGCAGGCACAGGTTGCCGATCATGTCGGTTACCGCTATTACACTTTCGTCTCGCAGGTTGAAGGCGGCCATGGACGTGTCCCGTCCGAACATTTCGGACTCTGGGCCCAGGCCATTGGCGTGGATCCGCAGGTCTTTGCCAAAAAACTGCTGGGGTTTTATGAACCGGAAATCCACCGCCTGCTGTTTCCGGGCGAAGGCTGATACGGTTCAGGAATATCGACGCGCGTGCCGGGGTGTGGGAACCCCGGACTATGCGATCCATAGGGGGCGAATTTGGGCGACGTGCTGCGGTTCATCAGGGCCGTGACGCAAACCGGCTTCTGGACCAACCAGGAGAAGGCGGAGCTTTTCCGTCTTGCCGATGAACTGGCGGGCCAGGGAGCGGGTGTGGAAACCGCAACGGGCATCAGCGACAGCGGCGACCCCTGGTTCATCGTCTATGATGCCGCATCCGGCGACGTTCTGGTGCATGTGGCCCGTATTGCCGGCAAGTTCGTAGTACACGACATGTCGGGGGACCTGCTGCTGGAAGGCGGGGACCTTCGCCGCCTGGTCAACCGCGCCTCCGGCCTTGACCCCGCGGAAATGGCGGGCAACGCCTTCAATAATGTCGTGGTGCTGGCCGCCCTGGCCCTCGTCGTGGATTTTTTCCTCAACACCGAAAAGGCGGAAGCGGCACCCGACACGGGAAGTGACCTGCCCCTGGCCTTTGCCGTGCTGGCCCCGCTGTCGACCACCATCGACCTGCCGCCACCGGATCATCATGCCACGGAAAAGCCGGGCACCGGCGACCGCGCCCACGGGCAATGGTCCGCCCTGCCGGTGCTGGGCGAAAGCCTGATCATCGTCGCGGCGGAGGAACGGCACGCAACCGGTCTTGCCATACTGTCCACAATGGCGGGGGCTGAGGGGACGGACACGATCCAGGCCCCTGCCCTTCCCGATCTTCCCGTCGTCAGCAGCGATGACAGAGGCGGCGCCCTGACCCTGACCGGCACCGTGAATGACGACACGCTGCTGGGCGGCGCCGGCAATGACACGCTGCGCGGCGGTGACGGCAACGATCTGTTATTGGGGGGCGCGGGTGATGATCTGCTGCTCGGTGGCCCCGGTGACGATACGCTTGTGGGCGGTGCCGGCCGGGATACGCTGGACGGTGGCCCCGGCAACGACA
>NZ_JAGOGJ010000265.1 GCF_017996735.1 Niveispirillum sp. | reverse complement strand
GACCGGCGCACGGCAGAGGTGCCCGTACTGGCCGTGGAAATCCTTTCGCCCTGCAATTCCGCCAGCGAAATGGCCCGCAAGCGTGACGATTATGCCTCTGCCGGCATTCAGCAGGTTCTGGAACTGGACCAGGAGGAGGCCCGTGCCCTGCTATGGCGGGCCGATGGCGACCGTTGGATTGTCGAAACGATCCGCGGACTGGAGGCGTCTGTCACCTTGGACAGTATCGGCGTCACCATCCCCATGGCAGAGATCTATGAGGATGTGGACCTGACGCAAGCGGACGGCACGCGTCCGCCGGAGGCCGCATCCGGCCCCTGATGAGGCTGCCAGCCCTGCGGACTCCAGGGGGCCAGGATGCGTGGGGAACGTGGCGGAAGCCTTAGGGTCGCGCTTGACGGGGTGGGGACAGGTCCCTATAGTCCGCCAACCTATTTCGGGGGGGCAGGCTGTAGCCCGCCCTCGTGGCGTCTAGACGCTGTCCCCACTGTTGGCATCAAGCGCTTACCTACCAGGGACGCAGGCCAGCTCCAAGGAACCTCCCCGGAACAGTCGATAGCCGCACCCGAGTCCTTGTTCGGACGGCGCATGAGATTCTCCCGCACGGAGCCTCAAGCTTCGTATGCGGGCGTTTTTCGTCCGTTGTCATGGGGTTGGTGGTGCGACCGGTTTGGAATGACATCCCCTCTCAGGGGATATGAGAAAAGGCGAAGGGCGTTCATGCCGACGATCAGTCAGTTGATCCGCAAGCCGCGGGCTCCGTTGGTGGCCCGGGATAAGGTGCCGGCCCTGCAGGAATGCCCGCAGAAGCGTGGCGTCTGCACCCGTGTCTACACCACCACCCCGAAGAAGCCGAACTCGGCGCTTCGTAAGGTCGCCCGCGTGCGCCTGACGAACGGCTACGAGGTCATCAGCTATATCCCCGGTGAAGGTCACAATCTTCAGGAACACTCGGTCGTCATGATCCGTGGTGGCCGCGTGAAGGATCTTCCCGGTGTGCGTTACCACATCATCCGCGGCACGCTCGATACGCAGGGCGTGAAGAATCGGAAGCAGCGCCGGTCGAAGTACGGCGCGAAGCGTCCGAAGTAAGGAGAGCGAGCAATGTCCCGTCGTCGTAAAGCCGACAAGCGCGAAGTTCTGCCCGACGCCAAGTTCGGCGATGTCGTGCTGACGAAGTTCATGAACTGCCTGATGTACGACGGCAAGAAGTCGGTGGCTGAGTCCATCGTCTATGGTGCCCTTGATCGCATCGAGGTGAAGACCAAGCAGGACGCCCTGCAGCTCTTCCATGACGCCCTGAACAATGTCCGCCCCTATCTGGAGGTTCGTTCCCGCCGCGTCGGTGGTGCGACCTATCAGGTTCCGGTGGAAGTGCGCTCCGACCGTGCGCAGGCCCTGGCGATCCGCTGGATCATCGGTGCGGCCCGCAACCGTTCGGAAAACACCATGACCGAGCGTCTGTCGGGTGAGCTGTTGGACGCCGCGCAGCAGCGCGGTACGGCCGTGAAGAAGCGTGAAGACACGCATCGCATGGCCGAAGCCAACAAGGCCTTCTCGCACTACCGCTGGTAAGTTCGGACGAACCACGCACGGCGAAGCCCCAATCCATGGCCCGGTCCCATCCCATCCACTCCTATCGGAATATCGGCATTGCCGCGCATATCGACGCCGGCAAGACGACGACGACGGAGCGGATTCTGTTTTACACAGGCAAGTCCTATCGTATCGGCGAGGTCGATCACGGCACCGCCACGATGGACTGGATGGAGCAGGAGCAGGAGCGGGGCATCACCATCACGTCGGCGGCCACGACCTGCTTCTGGAAGGACCACCGCATCAACATCATCGACACGCCGGGGCATGTCGACTTCACCATTGAGGTCGAACGGTCCCTGCGGGTTCTGGATGGCGCGGTTGCCCTTTTCGACGCGGTGTCGGGTGTCGAGCCCCAGTCGGAGACGGTTTGGCGGCAGGCGGACAAGTACCGCGTGCCGCGCATCTGCTTCGTGAACAAGATGGACCGCGTCGGCGCGGACCTTCTGGGGACCGTGACGATGATCAGGGAGCGGCTGGGGGCGACCCCGGTGCTGCTCCAACTGCCGCTGGGTGTGGAGGCGGGTTTCAAGGGTGTCGTCGATCTGATCGCCATGAAGGCGATCATCTGGGCCGATGACATGCTGGGCGCCCGGTTCGACGTGGTGGATGTTCCGGCTGATCTGCTGGACGAGGCTAAGCGCTTCCGCGCCAAGCTGGTCGAGCAGGCGGTGGAGATGGAGGAGGCGGCGACGGATGCCTTCCTGTCCGGCGTGGAGCCGGATGAACAGGAACTGCGCCGTCTGATCCGTAAGGGGACCATCGGGCTGCGGCTCGTTCCGGTCCTGTGCGGTTCGGCCTTCAAGAATAAGGGCGTGCAGCCCATGCTGGATGCCGTCGTCGATTATCTGCCGTCACCGGCCGATAAGGGCGACATCCAGGGTACGACGCCGTCGGGCGAAACGGTCACCCGTTCCGCAGTTGACGAGGCGCCCTTCGCGGCGCTGGCGTTCAAGGTGATGAATGATCCGTTCGCGGGGTCTCTGACCTTCGCCCGCATCTATTCCGGCACGCTGCGCCAGGATGCCGTCATGGCTAATCCCGGCAAGAAGCAGGAAGAGAAGGCTGGCCGCATGCTTCTGATGCATGCCAACAGCCGGGAGGAGATCGAGGAGGCCCGTGCGGGCGATATCGTCGCGTTCGCTTCCCTGGAGGGGACGACGACGG
>NZ_JAGOGJ010000052.1 GCF_017996735.1 Niveispirillum sp. | reverse complement strand
CCTCGGTCGCGGGAACCTTGCTGAAAAACATCTCAAATTCACTGCGCTTCAGGTTGCGCCGAAGGACCGGCTGTTCCTGGGCATCGACACCATGCAGCGTGAACACATGCTTGGAAATGTCGATCGCTATCCGTTTATACTCCATCTGGGCGGCTCCCGATGTTGGTGTCTGACAACCCAACTATGGCACAGCGATGCCGGGGGGGCCGTCCACCCTAACAATCTGCCGAGGGTTTTACCCTTGGCAGATTGGAGGCCGGCGACGGCCGGCCCGGCACCGCGTGCTGCCGTGAGCCAAGGCGGCGTATGCCGCCGCCCGGTGTCTGAGGGCCAGTACACATACCAAGGGGCATGGTCAAGGAGCCTTGGTATCCGCGCTGACCGGTGCGGCGAAAGCTCTTGATGGGGTGGCCCCGGCGGGTCACCCCACATTTTCCGTCTGACGCCGGTCGCGCGCGATGTCCAGGAACACCTCTTCCAGCGTGTCGCGGCCATAGCGGGACAGCAGATCCGCCGGGGTTCCCCGGTCGACGATGCGCCCGCCCTTCATCATCAGCACCCCGTCGCACAGCCGCTCCACCTCGCCCATATTGTGGCTGGCCAGCAGGATGGTGGCGCCGGTCCGGGTCTGGAAATTCTCCAGAAAACCGCGCACCCAGTCGGCCGTGTCGGGGTCCAGGCTGGCCGTGGGTTCATCCAGCAGCAGCAATTCCGGATCGTTCAGCAGCGCCTTGGCCAGGGCCACGCGCGTCTTCTGCCCCGCTGACAGGTTGCCCGACGGACGCGCCAGGATCGCGGTCAGGTCCAGTTCCTCCGCGATCCGCGCAATCCGGTCGTTCAGATGGGTCAGGCCATAGAGATGACCATAGACCATCAGATTCTCCCGCACCGTCAACCGGTGAGGCAGGTCGACATAGGGGCTGGAGAAATTCATGCGCGGCAGCACGCGATAGCGCTCCGTCAGCATGTCATGGCCCAGAACCTGTACTGTCCCCGATGTCGGCAGCAGCAGCCCCAGCAGGATGGAGATGGTGGTGGTCTTGCCGGCCCCGTTGCCGCCCAGCAGCGCCACCGTCTGTCCCGCCGGCACCGTGAAGCTGATGGCGTCCAGCGCGGTATGCGCGTCGAACCTCTTGGTCAGCGTCTCGACTTGGATGGCGGGCGGGGGCGGCTTGCTGGCGTCTAGGGGCATTGGAACGGCTTATGGTCTTTCAACTGTTCGGGAACTAGAGTGCAGAAGGCTCCCTGCAGGATGCTTAAAAAGTGATCATGGGATAAAGGCATGAGCGAGGCAATCCCCAACAGCACGTCCGTTCGACCGGGGCCGGCCCTGGCTGCCGCCGAAGGGCGGGTCAGCGCACGCACCCTGATCACCATCCGCTGGATCGCGGTGGCGGGACAGTTCGCGACCCTGGCTACCGTGATGGGCCTGTTCGAATTTGAACTGGCGCTGGCCCATGCGCTGGCCGGTGTCGGCGTGTCGGTGCTGGTCAATCTCTATGCCGCCCGTCGGGTGGTGGCGCACCCGTTCCTGGACGACCGGGAGGCGGCGCTCTACCTCGCCTATGACATGGTGCAGTTGACGGTGCTGCTCTACCTGACGGGGGGCCTGGACAATCCGTTCGCGGTCCTGATGCTGGCGCCGCTGACGGTGGCGGCCAGCACCCTGGGCCGGATGGCGGTCATCCTGTTGACGGCGCTGGCCGTCTGCTGCTTCACGGGTCTGGCGCTGGTGGCCACGCCGCTGCCCTGGCCGGGGGCGGAACCGGCGGGCCTGCCGGCCCTGTACCGGTTCGGGGTCTGGGCGGCGCTGACCCTGTCGGCGGGGTTTATCGCGGCCTATCTCTATCAGGTGGCGGACGGGGCGCGGCGCCTGTCGGGCGCGTTGAACGCCAGCCAGGATGCGCTGGCCCGGGCCCAGCGTGCCTCCGCCGTCGGCGCCCTGGCGGCGGCCGCCGCGCATGAACTGGGCAGCCCGCTGGGCACCATTGCCGTGGTGGCCAAGGAATTGGCCCGCGACACCCCGGCCGACAGCCCGATTGCCGAGGATGTGGCCCTGCTGCAAAGCCAGG
The DNA here is from genome assembly GCF_017996735.1 of Niveispirillum sp. GTDB lineage: Bacteria > Pseudomonadota > Alphaproteobacteria > Azospirillales > Azospirillaceae > Niveispirillum. The sequence continues at coordinate 41,589 of NZ_JAGOGJ010000052.1, read as the reverse complement.
TGGCGCGTTGCCGCGACATCCTGGCCGAATTGTCGCGGCGGCCCGGTGATACGGGCGGGGCGGAACCGGTGGTGCCGCTGGCCGCCCTGATCGAAACCACGGCCGCCCCCTATGCCCGTCACGACGTCGATCTGGTAATCGAAGCCGTGGCGGAGCCGGAAGACGGCGCCCCACAGGTGCAGTCGGTGCCGGAAATGGTCCATGGGCTGGCCAATATCCTTCAGAACGCCATGCAGTTCGCCCATGAACGGGTGACGGTGACGGCGGACTGGACCGCGCCGGGCCTGACCCTGCGGGTACAGGATGACGGGCCCGGTTATCCGGCCACGGTGGTCGGGCGCCTGGGGGAACCCTATGTCAGCGGCCGCAACCCGGCAGCAAGGGAGGCGGCGGGCAATATGGGCCTGGGCCTGTTCATCGCGCAGACCCTGCTGGAACGCTCCGGCGCCACTGTTCGCTACATGAATGGCAGGGCTGGCGGCGCCGTGGTGGTCATTCGCTGGAAACATCCTACATTCACCGTGTAGAAAGCTTTTTGATTTAAGAAGAACGCCCAATCGAAGAAGGGACCCCGGAACCATGACGGACGCGGCGCTGGATGCCGGCGAACAGCCGAAACTGACCTTCACGGGCGACGCCTCGCGCTCGCTGCTGATCGTGGATGATGATGCGCCCTTTCGCACCCGGCTGGCCCGCGCCATGGAACGCCGCGGCTTCGACGTGGTGGCGGTCGACAGCGTCAATCTGGGGGTCGAGGTGGCGCATGAAAGCGCGCCGCGCTTCGCCGTCGTCGATCTGCGCCTGGGCGATGGGTCGGGCCTGGACGTGGTGAAGGCCCTGCGCGATGCGCGGCCCGATGCCCGCGTCGTCATGCTGACCGGCTATGGCAACATCGCCACGGCCGTCGCCGCCGTGAAGTTCGGCGCCGTCGATTACCTGCCCAAGCCCGCCGACGCCGACGCGGTGGAAGCGGCCCTGCTGACCGACGGCCCCCTGCCGCCGCCGCCGGAAAGCCCGATGTCGGCCGACCGCGTGCGCTGGGAACATATCCAGCGGGTGTTCGAACAGTGCGACCGCAACGTGTCGGAAACGGCCCGCCGGCTGAAGATGCACCGCCGCACCCTGCAGCGCATCCTGAACAAGCACGCACCCAAGGCCTGACCGTTCCACCCGGTCACCCCTTGATCACAGGCCCGCCGCGGACCCGGTCCCGGCGGGCCTTGTTGTTCCGTCGGCCGGGGGGCTGATGATCGCCGCTCCGGCTACAGACCCATGAACGGAGCTAATCATGTTCACGAGCGATTTGGGCGAGGAAGCACGTCTTTTCGCGGCCGGACAGCCGCGCGACCCGGTGATCGAGGGGACCGAGGCGGATGACCACCTGCTGGGAACCGCGTCGGGCGATATCCTGATCGGCCATGGCGGCAACGACACGCTGGCCGGTGGTGGCGGGTTCGATGTCATGGTCGGCGGGGCCGGCGATGACTGGCTGCACGGCGCCGCCGGCATCGACATCGCCGTCTATGGCGGCCAGCGTGAGGATTACAGCACCGTCATCATCGGGGGCACCGTGACGGAGGTCCGCGACCTGCGCGAGGGCTCCCCCGACGGTTTCGACCGGCTGACCGGCACCGACATCGTGGTGTTCGGGCGGGAGGCGTTTTTCGGGTCCTTCGTGCCCGGTGCCCAGGGTGCCGCCGCCGCCGGGGCCCAGGCCGCCCCCGCCGCCATGATCGGCGTCGGCATACAGGCGGACGCCCAGTCATGGCTGCTGGATGAACAATTCTACCTGGAACAGAATGCCGATGTCGCGGCGGCCGTGAAGACCGGCGCCTTCGCCAGTGCCGCCGACCATTGGCAAGCCTATGGACAGTTCGAGGGGCGCGGACCCAACGCCCTGTTCGATGCCGATTACTATCTGGCGACCAATGCCGATCTGTCGGCTGCCTTCGGCACCGACGGGCGGGCGGCGCTGAGCCATTGGCTGGCCTATGGCATCGCCGAGGGGCGCGACGCCAGCCCGCTGTTCGACAGCGCAGCCTATCTGAAGGCCAATGCCGACGTCGCGGCCAGCGGGTTCACGGCGGTGGAGCATTACCTGCTCTATGGCCATGGTGAGGGCCGGGCCGCCATGGTTGACGCGGCGTGGCTGGGCTTGGCCTGACACGCAGGTCGCGCATCCCCGAAACAGCGGGCTAGTGGGCCGGCGGGTGCCGGCCCACCGGCCTTGCGCAAGGCCACACGGGGGTCGGGGGCGGGCGGTATCAGCCCGCCCGCAATCGTACCATCGGTCAAAATTCTTGACCGATGGTACGGCGGCGACTGCCGCCGCGCGGCCCATGCCGCGTAGCCAAGGGCGCGAATGCGCCCGCCGGCGATTGAAGGGGCACGAAATCTTGACCATCGGTCATGATTTCGTGCCGCTGGTATCAGCCGGCTCTCACCTTGGCCACGAACTGTGCCACCTGGCGGTTCAGCGCGTCACTTTCACCGACCAGATCATTGGCGGCGCTCAGCACGTCACCGGCCATGCTGCCGGTTTCGGCCGCCGCGCGGGTGACTTCACCGATGGTGGCGCTGACATTCTGGGTGCCGGTGGCGGCCTGGGCGACGGAATTGGCGATCTCCCGCGTTGCCGCCCCCTGTTCCTCCACGGCGGTGGCGATGGTGGAGACGATGCCGCTGATCTTGTCGATCGTGCCCCCCACGCCCCGGATGGCATCGGCCGCGTTGCCGGCGGCAGATTGCATGGCGGCGATCTGGCTGCCGATCTCCTCCGTCGCCTTGGCCGTCTGTGTGGCCAGGGCCTTCACCTCCGACGCGACAACGGCGAAGCCCTTGCCGGCATCGCCGGCCCGTGCCGCCTCGATCGTGGCGTTCAGGGCCAGAAGATTGGTCTGGCTGGCGATGTCGCCGATCATGCGGACGATCTCCCCGATACGCTGGGCGGCATCGACCAGACCGGTCACCGTGCTGTTGGACCGCTCGGCCTCCGCCACCGCGTCATGGGCGATGGTGGCGCTTTCCGCCACGCGGCGGGAGATTTCATTGATCGAGGCGGTCAGTTCCTCGGCGGCGGCGGCCACGGTATTCACATTCTCCGCCGCCTGTTCGGCGGCGCTGGCCACGGCTTCCGACTGCCGGTTGGTTTCATCGGCCACGCTGTTCAGACCCTGCGCGGTGCCGCGCATGCGGTCGGCCGCGCCGCCAACGGCGCTGACCACCGCGTTCATGCTGCTTTCGAAATCATTGGCAAGCCGCACCAGGGTGAGGCGTTTTTCCGCCTCCACCCGCTCTTCCATCGCCGTCTGTTCCTCGCGCAGCCGTTCCGCCTCGCGCATGCGCTTCTGGAACACGGCCAGCGCCCGGGCCGTGGACCCGATCTCGTCCCGCCGATCGCCGCCGGACACGGTGACCGACAGGTCGCCATCGGCCAGCCGGGTCATGGTGCTGACGATCCGGCGCAGGGGGCGGGAAATGCCGGCCATGCCCATGGCGATGCCCAGGGCCAGGACGATGGCCGTCCCGCTCAGCCCGACGATCAGTGTCACGATCAAGGCCCGGTCGAATCTTCCCTGGGCTGTGGCCTTGCCGGCATCCAGTTTGGCCTGGACGTCGCCGGTAGTGACCTCCAGCTTGTCCAGCACGTCGGTCAGCTTGATATCGAACCGGTCCACCAGAACGGCGGCGGCCTGATCGCCCTTGCCATTCAGCGCCAACTGCCGTGCCTGTTCCACGATTTCCAGCATGCGGCGTGTATCTTCGCGGATGGCGTCGATATCGGCCTTGCGTTCGGGCAGGATCCGTTCGACCGCGTCCAGATGGCCCGTCAGCTCGTCCCGTTTCAGCGAGATTTCATCCTGCATGCTGTCCAGGATGAAGCTGTCATTCTCCGCCACCATCGTATAGCCCAGCCGCCCCAGGTCCGTCGCGGTTTCCCGCGCCGACAGGATGGCCTTGGCCCGTTCGGACCGGTCCAGCATGGCCCGGTATTCGTCCCCGACCGTCTCCATCTGCGACAGGGCGTAAAGCGAGGTGCCGATGGTCAATACGCCCATCAGCAGCAATGGCAGAACCAGCTTCCAGACGATGGGAAGATTCTTCAGCGCGTGCATGGTGCCTCCCGACACTTTCTTGTGGTCACCCTTCCTGAACTGGCTTGGGGTGCCTGTTTTGTTTTCTTTCACTCTAGCTGGCTTTTGACAGTCCAGCCAAGAGGTCACCTGTCGGAAAATGGCACTTTTCCTTTGATTGGCAAGGGATGTGACAGAAGCGTGACGCTATTTGACCGCTGCGGACTTCGCCGGTTCGCACCGTATATTTGAATTGATTTTTATATAAGCTGATTATTTATTGTGCATGGCAAGATAAAACCATGCCACCCATAGGGTGAAATCATGCCGAGAGGAAGAATTTAGGTTCTGCTACCCAAATGGAATCATGAAAATGCTGACAGCAGGGAGCCTGTTCAACCCACTTTCCGTAAACGTCATGTAAGCATGTCGTCTGCGTAAGGTGTATGGTTTGACATGCGGGAACCACATAATAGGCATGAAAAAAGGGGCATCACCAGCGTGATGCCCCTTGATTCTGTCTTGGAGGGAAACCCCGCCCGATCAACCGCGCAGGGATGCCCCCGTGGCCTTGGCGACCGCTGCCACCACCTTGGTGGCGACGGCTTCGATTTCCACATCCGTCAGGGTCTTGTCGACCGGCTGCAGCGTGACGGTCAAGGCCACGGACTTGAAGCCCGGTTCGACACCCTTGCCCTCATACACATCGAACAGGCTGACATCGCTGATCAGGGCCTTGTCGGCACCCTTCGCGGCCTTGACCAGCTTGTCGCTGTCGGTGCTGTTGGCCACCAGGAAGGCGAAGTCGCGATCGACAGGCTGGAACGGTGACAGGACCAGCAGCGGCTTGGCCGTACCGCCCTTCTTCTTGGGTGCCGGCACGGCATCCAGGAACAGTTCGAACGCCACCACGGGACCGGACACGTCCAGCGCCTCCAGCAGCCCCGGATGCAGCTCGCCGAAACGGCCCAGGACCGTGGGGCCCAGGCGCAGCACACCCGACCGGCCCGGATGGTACCAGCCGGGCGCGTCGCGCGTGACCTGAAGGTTCGTGACGGGGGCACCGGCCGCTTCGAGGATGGCCAGGGCGTCGCCCTTGGCATCAAAGGCGTCAACGGGGCGTTCACCCTTGGACCAGTTGCGCGGAACCGATGCCCCGGCGCGCACGCCGGCCACCACCAGATCCTGGCCCTTCTCCGACCCGTCGCGGAAGGCGGGGCCGACCTCGAACAGGCCGATATCCTTGAACCCCTTGGCGGCGTTGCGGCCGGCGGCCGGGACCAGGGTGCCCAGGATGCTGGGCCGCATGACGGCCAGGTCGGCGCTGATCGGGTTCAGCAGGCGCAGTTCATCCTTGTCGCCATCGAACAGGGCCGCGACCTTGGGATCGACGAAGGACCATGTCACCGATTCGAGCAGGCCGCGCTCCGCCGCCGCACGGCGGGCGTTGAAGCGGCGGCGCTGATCGGCGGTAAGCGCCGGGGCGGGTGTGCCCACCTCCCGCGGCAGCGGCGTGGCCGGGATCTTGTCGAAGCCGGTGACGCGCAGCACCTCTTCCACCAGATCGGCCTCACCCTCCACATCGCGGCGCCAGGACGGGACGTCTGCCACCAGCACGCCGTCATCGCGGCGGGCGACGGTGAAGCCCAGGGCGGTCAGGATGCGGACCTGTTCATCGACGGCGACATCGACGCCACCCAGGGCGGCCACGCGTGCCGGGCGCAGGGTCAGGGTGCGCTGCCAGGCGGGCTCGGCGCCCGTCAGGCTGACGGCACCGGCGGACCCGCCGCACAGTTCCAGGATCAGGGACGTGGCCAGTTCGACCTTTTCCAGGATATTGGCCGGGTCCACCCCGCGTTCGAACCGATAGCGGGCGTCGCTGTCCAGTTGCAGGGCGCGGCCGGCCTCGGCGATGCGCACCGGCTCGAACGTCGCCACTTCCAGCACGACATCGGTGGTGTCGGCGGTAACGCCCGTGGTTTCCCCGCCCATGACGCCGGCCATGGAGATCATGTGGGCGTCATCATAGATGCCGATCAGGCCGGCGGGCGGGGCATATTCCTTGCCGTTCAGCGCCAGCAGCGTGTCGCCCTCCGCCGTCGGCTTCAGCGTGATGCCACCCGTCAGCCTGGCCGCGTCGAAGACATGCAGGGGGCGGCACAGGTCCAGGCTGAAATAATTGGTGATGTCGACCAGGGCACTGATCGGGCGCAGGCCCACGGCCAGCAGCCGGTCGGCCAGCCATTTCGGGCTGGGGCCGTTCTTCACGCCCCGGATCAGGCGGAAGGCAATCTGGGGGCAGCCGGGATGATCCAGCGTGACCTTCAGCGGATTGTCGAACGCGGGGGCCACGGGGGCGGCGGCCAGCGGCCTCAGCGTGCCCAGACCGGCAGCGGCGAGGTCACGGGCCACGCCGCGCACGCCGGCGCAGTCCACACGATCGGGGGTCAGCGCGATCTCGATCACCGGGTCGGACAGGCCGCGCCAATCGGCAAAGGAGCCGCCCACGGGCGCATCGGCCGGCAGTTCGATGATGCCGTTATGTTCGTCCGACAGCAGCAGCTCCCGCTCCGAACACATCATGCCCCGGCTTTCCACGCCCCGGATGGTGCCGATGGACAGCGTGTCGCCCGACACGGGAATGACGGTGCCCGGCGATGCAAACACCACCTTGATGCCGGCCCGCGCATTGGGGGCGCCGCAGACCACCTGCACCGGCTCACCTGCACCGGTATCGACCATGCACAGGCGCAGCTTGTCGGCGTTCGGGTGCTTTTCGGCCGAGACGACATGGGCGATGCGGAAGGCGGCCAATGCGGCGCCCCGATCCTCGACCCCCTCGACCTCCAGCCCCAGGGCCGTCAGCGCGTCGGTGATCTGATCCAGCGTGGCATCGGTGTCGAGATGCGTCTTCAGCCAGGAAAGCGTGAACTTCATGGGAATGGTCCTGATGCAAACATCCCTGCCCGCCGGACGGCCGGCGGACAGCGCGGGGCGATATCGTGAAGGGGTGTAACACGGGCCACGGCCCGCAGGTAAGACCGTCCTGTCGCCGGAACGGCGGCAAAGGGCGGCAACCCTGATCCGCCAATCCCGCAGGGATGCGGCGGCATCAGCCGCCCAGGCACCGCAGCAGCCAGCCCCGGATATATTGTGCCAGGCGCGGCGTCAGGGGACCGGTGATGGACCGGTGCTCCGGTGCCATATGGGCCATCGGGTCACCATGACGACGGAACACGTAATGGTCGAAGACGCCGCGCCAGACTTCCTGTCTTTCCGGCGGCAGTTCCCCGATGGCCATGATGGAATGGACCAGGGCCTGGAACGGGTTGCCGGCCCAGGGCTTGGCATCGGTCCACCAGTAATTCACCAGCACATTGAAGGGGCCGGTGGAGACCACATTGTGCCACCACATGGAGGGGATGTAGATCGCGTCGCCGGGTTCCAGATCGACCGTGACGGCGGCGTCCAGCGCTGCGCGGAAGCGGGGATAACGGGCGAAATCCGGATGCGCCAGATCGACCATGCTGCTGGGCTGTCCCGCCATCGTATAGTCCAGCGGCCCGACATAGAGGTTGGGCAACTGGTCGGGCGGGAACAGGGTGAAGCGGCGATGCCCCGCCACCACACAGGCTACATTGTCCGACTGGTCGTAATGAGTCGATATCGTGGCGGAATTCCCGATCCAGATGCGCGCGCCCGTGGACCGGGCGATCAGATCCAGGACATTGTCCTGCCCGAAACCCGGCAGGTTCACGTCTGTGGGCACGGAACCGGTATAGAAGGAGGGGGGATCGGGATGGTCCAGATGGGCCAGCAACCGGTCGATGGCGGCGGTCAGCGTTTCCTGCCGCCGGTCGAAATTAAAGCCGCGCATATCGTCGCGGTAGAAAAACCGCCCCTTGATGGCGGGCGGCCCCACCATGGTTTCCGTCAGTTCGCCACGGTCGAAGCTTTTCAGATACTGGGCCAGTGCCTGGGGCGAGGTTTTACCCTCGCGCAATGCGGGCCAATGGGCGACGGCGCCGCGCAACAGTGCGGGCCGATAATGCGGCTGGATTTCCATTTGGAACCGCTGGGCATCCACGCCGTGATATTCGTCCAGGCTGCCGGCCATCGCGCTCTCCCGCTTTACCCACACCCACAGGGACGGGACGCGGCATTGCGCAACGCAAGGCGCCGTCGGATTGCCCTGATGGCTGGCCGGCACAATGCCGCCACATCGCTTCCATGGCAAGGTCCACTCAACGCGCCGGACGCCGGCCACCCATCTCCTTGGCCATGCTGGTCAGCTTCTCCAGGGCGGCGGCCGTGGTTTCCTTGGGCAACTGCTCGACCCGTGTTCCGTCGGGGGAAATGATGATCAGGGCGACCGGAATCACACCGCCGCCCCCGCCGCCCCCCACCGGCTCTCCGTACAGCGACCCGCCACCCGTGCCGACGCCGAAGGTGGTGATGGTGACGGGAATGATGGTGGTATCGCCAACCGTGACGGGCGTGCCCAGCACACCTTTGCCCAGCAACTGTTCGAATGCCGTCATGGTGGCGGTCATCATCAACTGCGCGGGATCGGTGACAAAGGGCGCGAACAGCGGATTGGCGGACAGGATGGCAGGAAGCATAGCCCATATCCCCTTAAGGGTTGAGAAAAGATGATGCTATGCATCCATCTCATTTCGCAAGCGCGAAAGGGAAAAGGGGTTGAGATCAGCCGGACAGGTGCGGAACAAGCCCGCAGCACGGCAAGGGCCGGCCTTGATCCGTGCTGCGGGCCGCCACCCTCCTTACCGCGACAGACCCTGCGCCAGATTCGGCTGGTCCAGCGGCACAAAACCGTAATGGCGCAGCCAGCGCAGGTCGGCATCGAAGAAGGAGCGCAGGTCGGGGATGCCGTATTTCAGCATCGCCACGCGCTCGATCCCCATGCCGAAGGCGAAGCCCTGGTACTTGGTGCTGTCGATGCCGCAATTCTCCAGCACCTTGGGGTGGACCATGCCGGAGCCCATGATTTCCAGCCAGTCGCCATGATTGCCCAGCTTCAGCTCCCCGCCCTTGCGCGAACAGCCGATATCCACCTCGGCCGATGGCTCGGTGAAGGGGAAGAAGCTGGGGCGGAAGCGGATGGGCAGATCATCGATCTGGAAGAAGGCGCGGCAGAATTCCAGGATGCAGCCCTTCAGATGGCCCATATGGATATCCTCGCCGATCACCAGCCCCTCGATCTGATGGAAGACGGGCGTGTGCGTCTGGTCATAGTCGGACCGGTAGGTGCGGCCGGGCGCGATGATGCGGATCGGCGGCTTCTGCTTCAGCATGGTGCGGATCTGCACCGGGCTGGTATGGGTGCGCAGCACGCGCGCCGCACCCTCCGCCGAGGGCGGCAGGTAGAAGGTGTCGTGCATCTGCCGGGCAGGGTGCTCCGGCGGGATGTTCAGCGCCGTGAAATTGTTGAAATCCGTCTCGATATCCGGCCCTTCGGCGACGGTGAAGCCCATGGCGGCGAAGATGGCAACCATCTCGTCCACCGTCTGACTGATGGGGTGGATGCGGCCCTGGGTTTCGGGGCGGGCGGGAAGCGTGACGTCGATCCGTTCGGCCGACAGGCGCTTTTCCAGCTCGATGGTTTTCAGTTCCGCCCGGCGGCCCTCGATGGCCGCTTCCACAGCGGTCTTCACCGCGTTCAGCGCCGCGCCGCGCGCCTTGCGCTCCTCCGGCGTCAGGGACCGCATGTCGCCCATCAGGGCCGTGATGCTTCCCTTCTTGCCCAGGACGGCAACCCGCACCTCTTCCAGGGCGGCGCTGTCATTGGCAGAGGCGATGGTGGCCAGGGTTTCGGCCTTGAGCGTATCGAGCGTGTCCATGAGGGGTCCGGATCAGGAAAGGGAGGGGGCGAAAGCGCCCGGTTTGGATTCGGTGAGCGGAGTGACGAGGCGGGCCCAGCCAAACCCGACCTGCTGTACCTTGTTGATCAACCGGTTGTCGGCGGTGACCAGGGGTATGTCGCGTTCGATAGCCAGCGCCACGTAGAACATGTCATAGGGCGAATGGTCCAGTTCACAAGCCAGCGACAACGCCTTGCCGGCCAGTCTGCTGCCGGGAACGAGGCCGATGCCCATCTCTGCCAGGACAAGCAATGCCGCCTGGGCGATGGCGGGCGTCACCTCGCCTCGCCGGACCTTCTTCCACATGATGCTCGCCACCTCCGCCGAAAGCAGATCTGGCGCAGCCAGAGGCAAGGCGCACAACCGCACCGCTGCGGTGGAGTCATCCTCGGTCACCAGCCACTTAACAGCTACACTGGCGTCAACGACGATGGTCACCGCTCGTCTCTCAACTCACGCAGGAGAACTTCGGATGGCGTCTGCCGCGTACCGGCCGTCAGCGCCCGCAGCGCTTCCATCCGGGCAAACAGGTCCCGACGATCCGGTGCAGCGGGGCGGACCACGCTGGCCAGGACAGCCTCGGCTTCCGCCTCTACCGTCCGGCCCGACATGTGGGCGCGATCTTCCAGTCCCTTGATCAGCGCTTCATTATCAATGCGGATGGTCAGCGAACCCATGGCGTCCTCCGGTCCCGGTGGGGCCCCGATGATAGCACAGATGGCGGCCGCACAAGCAAAAGGGGGAGCGGGCCCGCCGGGCCTGCTCCCCCTTTCAACTTGCAACCGTTCTGAAATCCGTTACCGGAAATCAGGCGGCCTTGAGAGCAGCCTGGGCCTGATCGCACAGGCTCTTAAAGCTCTCCGGCTCGCGGGCGGCGATGTCGGACAGGACCTTACGGTCCAGTTCGATGCCAGCGCGCTTCAGGCCGTGGATCAGGGTGCTGTACTTCAGCCCGTGCAGACGCGCACCGGCGTTGATACGCTGAATCCACAGGCCGCGGAAATCGCGCTTCTTGTTGCGACGGTCGCGATAGGCGTAACGAAGCGCCTTTTCGACCTTTTCAATCGCAACGCGATAGCACTTGGAACCGCGACCACGATAGCCCTTGGCGAGCTTCAGGATCTTCTTGTGACGGGCGTGGGTGGTGACGCCCCGCTTAACGCGTGCCATTAGTCAGCCCTCCTCACTTAACCCGCAGGAAGTTTTCGGCGATCTTCTCGCCATCGGCCTTGAACATAACGAACGTGCCACGTGCGTTACGCTTCATCTTCAGGGGGCGCTTGCTCATGCCGTGGCGCTTGCCGGCGGCCTGGGCCTTCACCTTGCCCGAAGCGGTAAACTTGAACCGCTTCTTGGCGCCCGAATGGTTCTTCAACTTGGGCATTTTCGGTCCTTCTTCACATGTGGACGGCAGGCATGCCCCGGGCTTCTCGCCCGGCCGCACCGTCCGATGGAGCCGGAGCTTATAGAGGAGGTGGCTTTGCTTGGCAAGGCGCCAAGGTAAGCGGAGTCCACATGGGCGCCCGGCGTTCAGGCCGGCAAATGTGGCCTGCGCCGCCTTTGCGGCGAATGTGGTAAGGGGGCAAGTGACGATGGCATGCTACATGCCGCTCCCCGCTGGGGATCGATAACATGTATGGGGCGGCGGCCGCACCGGCCCTGGTGCCAGGGGCGTGCGGTCTTTACCGGCCCTGCCCGCGCGACTGTCCGCAAGTGAAGGCACGCATGATGAACCGACTATCAAAATGGCTTCTGTCCGCCGCCCTGGGTTTCACGCTGGCCCTTCCCGCCATTGCCCAGCCGGTGGAGGTGCGGCCCGATGGCAGCATGGCAGTGCCGGCGATGACCATCCCCGATTCCAACCTGATGAGCGCGGAGGGAAACCAGTCCCGCGTCGAACATATCCTGGCCGAACGGGCGGTGAAGGGACAGCCTGTTGCCGCCTTCACCGCCGCCCTGTACGGACCGCGTCTGGAACGGACCAAGGCCGCTTTCCCCGTCACCATCCGGGCGGACATGATCGCGGGCGTGCCGGTGCTGGTCTATGAACCAAAGGACGGTATTGCACCGGAAAAGAGCGACAAGCTGCTGATCAACGTGCATGGCGGCGGTTTGGTGGCCTGTTTTGTGGAATGTGGCGGCATGGAATCCATTCCCGTCGCGGCGCTGACGGGTATCCGCGTGGTCAGCGTCGACTTTCGCCTGGCGCCGGCCGCCCAGTTCCCGGCCGCGTCGGAGGATGTGGCCGCCGTCTATCGCGAAGTGCTGAAAAAGACGCCGCCGCAGAAGATCGGGCTTTATGGCTGTTCGGCCGGCGGGCTGCTGGCGGCCCAGTCGCTGGCCTGGTTCCAGTCGCACGGACTGCCGATGCCGGCGGCGGCGGGCATCCTCTGCGCGGGGGCCGATCCCGGCATGGGCGGGGATTCCCGCATCATCGGCAAGGTACTGGGCGACGGGGAGAACCCGATGCCGCAGAACGGCACCCGCAGCGCCCTTGGTTATATGCGTGACGCCGCCGAGACGGACAGCAATGCCTACCCGGGGCGCTTTCCCGACGTGCTGCGCCGCTTTCCGCCGACGCTGGTCATTGCCGGCACCCGCGATTCCGCGTTGAGCGGTGCTGTCCATCTGCATTCCCGGCTGGTCGCTATGGGTGTCGATGCCCGGCTGCATGTCTGGGAAGGCGGTCGCCATGCCTTCTTCTATGACGTCCGGGTGCCGGAATCGCGGGAGGCTTACGATGTCATCGCACGGTTCATGCTCGACAGGCTTAAATGAGCGATGATCCGGGGGTCTTGCGCCGCCCCCTTCGTGTCGACGATGCGTCCCGCCCCCGTTACGGCGCGGGGCCGGTGCCTTCCGCTTGATAGGGGGCGAAGCGGGTCACCGCCTCGTCCACCGTCAAGGGACGGCCGATGGCCGGAAAGGCCCGCTGGGCACAGTCCGTGCGTTCGCAGACCTTGCAGCCGGCACCGATGGGCGTGGCGGCCTCCCGCTCCGACAAGTCCATGCCTTTGGTATAGACCAGCCGCCCCGCATGGCGGATGTCGCAGCCCAGGCCGATGGCGAATTGTTTGGGTGGGTTGCCATACCCTCCCGCCCCATGGCTGACGGTCCGGGCCACCCACAGATAATGCCGCCCGTCCGGCATCAATGCCCGCTGGGTCAGGATGCGGCCGGGCTGTGCGAAGGCTTCATACACGTTCCACAAGGGGCAGGAACCACCCACCCGGGAGAAGTGGAAATCGGTGGCCGACTGCCGTTTGGAGATGTTGCCGGCCCGGTCCACCCGCACGAAGAAGAACGGCACCCCGCGCGCATCGGGGCGCTGCAAGGTGGACAGCCGGTGGCAGATGGTTTCGAACCCCACCCCGAACTGCCGCTCCAGCCGCTCTATATCGTAGCGCAGGCTTTCCGCAGCGGTGAGGAAGGGCTGATAGGGGAGAATGACGGCACCGGCGAAATAGTTGGCCAGCCCGATGCGCGCCAGCCGCCGCGCCTCCTCGCCCGAGAAATCGGCCTGGGCTGTCAGCCGGTCCAATTCCTCCGCCTGTTCCAGAAAGGCCACCTGCGTGGCCATATGGAAGGCCCGCTGGCCGGCGGACAAATCGGCGGACAGGTAAAGCGTGCGGCTGGATCGGTCGAAGCGGCGGGATGTGCGGTCACCCCCCATCCCGCTTTCGACCATGACCACCCGGACATCATGGCGCCGGGCCAGATGGACCAGAAGGCCCGGCGCCATGTTGCCGATGGCGAGGCCGGCGGTGCGATGCAGCTTCTCTGCCGCCGTATCCAGCGTGTCGATATGGTTATGGCGGGCGTAGAAGAAGTCGCGCACCTCCTCGAACGGCATCAGGGGTTTGGGCGTTGCCTGCCAATCCTCGCCCAGCCGCGCGGAAACCTGTTCCAGCCGGCCCGCCACCTCCCGATAGCGGCGGTGCAGGGAAAGAAGCGCCTTGCCCAGCGACGGCATGCTGGAGGCCAGTTCCTTCAGTTCTGCCAGCGCCACGCCATCGGCCACCCCCGCTTCCGTCAAGGCTTCGCGCAGGTCGGCGACCAGACGGGTTTCCTCATCCTCCGAGAAAAGTTGCACATCGACGCCGAAAACGGCGTTGATCTTCAACAGCACGGGCACCGTCAGAGGCCTCAGGTTTTGCTCCAGTTGGTTCAGGTAGCTGGGTGACAGCGCCAGTGACCGTGCCAATGCCGCCTGACTCAGCCCCCTTTCCTCCCGCAACCGGCGCAGCCGGACACCGACAAATTGTTTGCGCATAGGTCACCATTAACAACATTCACTATTCCGCCACGCCCCCTGCACAAATCTTTGCAAAGTGGGGGATTTCAAGGGCCGAGGTTTGTAAATATTGAGAATACCGGAGAGATTGGCAAGTGATTTGGAGAGAGGTCAGTCGGGGCGGCCCCGGCGGGGATGGCGTGTTCACAACATTCACAGGTTCACAGGATTGCCTCGGCAATTCTTCACCATTTCAGCCATTCACCACGGGGGGTGATCTCCCGATGATGCGCCATCGGTGACGGGCGGCGGGGACGCTGCCGCTGCGGTCCGGCACATTCAAGAACAGGAAACGCCCCATGAGTGCGATGGCGCCCGAGACGATGTCCGTTTTCAAGCCCAAGAAGTCCGTAGCGCTGTCGGGCGTCACGGCCGGCAATACCGCCCTTTGCACCGTTGGCAAATCCGGCAACGACCTGCATTACCGGGGTTACGACATCCTGGACATTGCCGAGCGCTGCACCTTCGAGGAGGTGGCCCACCTGCTGGTCCATGGCAAGCTGCCGACCCTGGCGGAACTGAAGGCCTACAAGGCGCGGCTGAAAGCGATGCGCGGCCTGCCGACCAATGTCCGTCAGGCGCTGGAATGCCTGCCGGCCTCGGCCCATCCGATGGATGTGATGCGCACGGGCGTGTCGGCCCTGGGCTGCGCCCTGCCGGAGAAGGAGGATCACAATATCCCCGGCGCGCGTGATATCGCCGACCGGTTGATGGCGTCGCTGGGGTCCATGCTGCTCTACTGGTACCACTGGTCGACCAATGGCAAGCGGATCGAGGTGGATACCGACGATGACAGTATCGGGGCGCATTTCCTGCACCTGCTGCATGGCAAGAAGCCGTCGGCCCTGTGGGAACGGGCCATGCACACGTCCCTGATCCTCTATGCCGAGCACGAGTTCAACGCCTCGACCTTTACCGGCCGGGTGATCGCCGGCACGGGATCGGACATGTATTCGGCCATCACCGGCGCCATCGGCGCCCTGCGCGGCCCCAAGCATGGCGGTGCCAACGAGGTCGCGTTCGAGATCCAGAAACGTTACGACAGCCCGGACGAGGCGGAAGCCGATATCCGCGCGCGGGTGGACCGCAAGGAGGTGGTGATCGGCTTTGGCCATCCCGTCTACACCGTGTCCGACCCGCGTAACGAGGTGATCAAGCGCGTCGCCCACCAGCTTTCCCTTGAGGCCGGATCGACCAAGATGTTCGATATCGCCGCCCGGCTGGAGGCGGTGATGTGGGAAGTGAAGCGCATGTTCCCGAACCTCGACTGGTTCAGCGCCGTCAGTTACCACATGATGGGCGTGCCGACGGCGATGTTCACGCCGCTGTTCGTGATCGCCCGCACCTCGGGCTGGGCCGCCCACATCATCGAACAGCGCGTCGACAACAAGATCATCCGGCCCAGCGCCAATTATGTCGGCCCGGAAGACCGCGCCTTCGTCGCCATCGACCAGCGTCAGTGAGGGCGTGGCCATGAACAAAGCCTATCGCACATCACTGACCGGCACGTCGCTGGACTATTTCGACGCCGCCGCCGCTATTGACGCCATCCGTCCCGGCGCCTGGGCCGGCCTGCCCTATGTTTCCCGCGTGCTGGCCGAACAGCTTGTGCGCCGGTGCGACCCGGCGCGGCTGAGCGATGCGCTGCGCCAGTTGGTGGAGCGGCGGCGGGACCTGGATTTCCCCTGGTATCCGGCCCGCGTGGTCTGTCACGACATATTGGGGCAGACGGCTCTGGTCGATCTGGCGGGGTTGCGCGATGCCATCGCGGACCAGGGGGGCGATCCGTCCCGGGTCAATCCCGTGGTCCCGACCCAGTTGATCGTCGATCATTCGCTGGCCGTCGAACATGCGGGGTTCGACCGTCAGGCGTTCGAGAAGAACCGCGCCATCGAGGATCGGCGCAACGAGGACCGGTTCCATTTCATCGAATGGACCCGGCAGGCGTTCGAGAATGTCGACGTGATCCCGGCCGGCAACGGCATCATGCACCAGATCAATCTGGAAAAGATGTCGCCCGTCGTTCAGGTCCGTGACGGTGTGGCCTTCCCCGATACCTGTGTCGGCACCGACAGCCACACGCCGCATGTGGATGCGCTGGGCGTCATCGCCATCGGTGTGGGCGGGCTGGAGGCGGAAACGGTCATGCTGGGCCGCGCGTCCATGATGCGCCTGCCCGATATTGTCGGTGTGCGCCTGACGGGCCGGCCGCAGCCGGGTATCACCGCCACGGATATCGTCCTGTCGCTCACCGAATTCCTGCGCCGGGAACGGGTGGTCGGGGCCTGGCTGGAATTTTTCGGGGAAGGGGCGGACATCCTGTCCATTGGCGACCGGGCCACCATTTCCAACATGTGCCCCGAATATGGCGCCACGGCCGCCATGTTCCATATCGACGGGCAGACCATCGACTATCTGCGCCTGACAGGGCGGGAGCCGGAGCAGGTGGCGCTGGTTGAGCAGTATGCCAAGGTGCTGGGCCTCTGGTCCGATACCTTGCGGACGGCGGAGTATGAGCGGGTGCTGAGTTTCGACCTGGGTCAGGTTGTGCGCACCCTGGCCGGGCCGTCCAACCCGCACCGGCGGCTGCCGACCAGCGATCTGGCTGAACGCGGCATCGCCGTCGATCTGGACAAGGCGGTGGCGCAGGAACGTGAGGGGATGTTGCCCGATGGCGCCGTCATCATCGCGGCCATCACAAGCTGCACCAACACCTCCAACCCCCGCAACGTGGTGGCCGCCGGTCTGCTGGCGAAGAAGGCCAATGCCCTGGGCCTGATCCGTAAGCCCTGGGTCAAAAGCTCCTTTGCGCCGGGGTCGAAGGTGGCGCGGCTTTATCTGGAAGAAGCCGGTCTGCTGACGGAACTGGAAAAGCTGGGCTTCGGTATCGTCGCCTATGCCTGCACCACCTGCAACGGCATGTCCGGCGCCCTGGCCCCGGCCATCCAGCGGGAAATCATCGACCGTGACCTGCACACGACGGCGGTGCTGTCCGGCAACCGCAATTTCGACGGCCGCATCCACCCCTATGCGAAACAGGCTTTCCTGGCCTCCCCGCCGCTGGTGGTCGCCTATGCCATTGCCGGCACGATCCGGTTCGATATCGAACGTGACGTGCTGGGCAGCGATGCGCAGGGAAACCCCGTCACCCTGAAGGATCTATGGCCCACGGATGCGGAGATCGACGCCATCGTGGCCGCCAGCGTGAAGCCCGAACAGTTCCGTCAGGTCTATGAACCGATGTTCGGCGCGGGCCGGGCAAAGGCGGGCAAGGTCAGCCCGCTTTACGCCTGGCGTCCGCAATCCACCTATATCCGCCGCCCGCCCTATTGGGATACCGAAGGGGTGGGGGCGCTGGCCGCCACGCCGCGCAGCCTGAAGGATATGCGGCCGCTGGCCATCCTGCCGGACAATATCACCACCGACCATCTGTCCCCATCCAACGCCATCCTGGCCCATTCGGCGGCGGGTGAGTACCTGACGCGCATGGGCGTGCCGGAAGAGGATTTCAATTCCTACGCCACCCATCGCGGCGACCATCTGACCGCCATGCGCGCCACCTTCGCCAACCCGCAACTGGTCAATGAAATGGCATTGGTCGACGGGGTGGTGAAGAAGGGATCGCTGACCCGCCTGGAACCGGACGGCAAGGTGATGCGCATGTGGGAAGCCATCGAAACCTATCTGAACCGCCGCCGCCCCCTGATCATCATTGCCGGTGCCGATTACGGCCAGGGGTCCAGCCGCGACTGGGCCGCCAAGGGTGTGCGGCTGGCGGGGGTGGAGGTGATCGTCGCCGAAGGGTTCGAGCGTATCCACCGCACCAACCTGATCGGCATGGGGGTGCTGCCGCTGGAATTCAAACCGGGCACGACCCGCCTGACCTTGGGCCTGGACGGTACGGAGACCTATGACGTGACGGGCGAACGCCGCCCCGGTACCGACCTGACCCTGGTCATCCGCCGGCGCAACGGGGAACGGGTGGCGGTGCCCGTCACCTGCCGCCTGGATACCGAAGAGGAACTGTCGATCTATGAGGCGGGCGGCGTGTTGCAGCGTTTCGCCCAGGATTTCCTGGCCTCGCACACCCCGCGGAAGGAAGCCGTCTGATGGCCGGCGCACCGCAAATCCGTATTCCCGCCACCTATATGCGTGGCGGCACCAGCAAGGGCGTGTTTTTCCGTCTGGAGGACCTGCCCGAACGCTGTCGCGTTCCTGGTCCGGCGCGCGACCGGCTGTTCCTGCGGGTGATCGGCAGTCCCGATCCCTATGGCAAGCAGATCGACGGCATGGGGGGGGCGACCTCCAGCACGTCGAAATGTGTCATCCTGTCGAAAAGCGCGCGGCCCGGCCATGACGTGGATTATCTCTACGGTCAGGTCTCCATCGACAGCGACTTCGTGGACTGGTCGGGCAATTGCGGCAACCTGTCCACGGCGGCCGGGGCCTTTGCCATCCATGCCGGCCTGATTGATCCCGACCGTATCCCGACGGATGGCATCTGCACGGTGCGCATCTGGCAGGCCAATATCGGCAAGAGTATCATCGCCCATGTGCCCGTCACCGGCGGACAGGTGCAGGAAACCGGTGATTTCGACCTGGATGGCGTGACCTTCCCGGCGGCGGAGATCGTGCTGGAATTCCTGGACCCGGCGGAAGAGGGGGGTGAAGGCGGCGCCCTGTTCCCCACCGGCAATCTGGTCGATGAACTGGATTTCGAGGGTGGCCGGCTGCTTGCCACGCTGATCAATGCCGGCATCCCCACCATCTTTGTGAACGCCGCCGATATCGGCTATCGCGGCACGGAGTTGCAGGGCGATATCAACGGGGACAGTCCGGCCCTCGCCCGGCTGGAGGCGTTGCGCACCGCCGGTGCCCTGCGCATGGGCCTGATCCGGGAGGCGGCGGAAGCGGCCCGGCGACAGCATACGCCCAAGATCGCCTTTGTGGCCCCGCCCGCCGACTATGTCTCCGCCAGCGGCAGACAGGTAAAGGCCGGGGAGATCGACCTGAGCGTCCGCGCCCTGTCCATGGGCAAGCTGCACCATGCCATGATGGGCACGGCGTCGGTTGCCATCGCCACCGCCGCATCCATTCCCGGTACCCTGGTCAATCTGGCGGCTGGCGGCGGAACCCGCGATGCCGTGCGCTTCGGCCACCCGTCCGGCACCCTGCGTGTGGGCGCACAGGCCGCCCTGGTCGATGGCCAGTGGCAGGTGACCAAGGCGGTGATGAGCCGCAGCGCCCGCATCCTCATGGAAGGCTGGGTCCGCGTCCCCGCCGACAGTTTTTAGTTCGTGTTCCTCAAGCGCCGGCGCCGCACATGCGGCTTGGCTTCACGCCGCATGTGCGGCGCGGCGGCAGTCGCCGCCGGAGAGGTTTTCGGTTCCCCGAAAACCTCTCTCAAGATTCAAGGAAAAACCATGTCTACCCGCAAACAGCTCAAGGCCCTGGTTGAAGCCCGCCGTGGCGTGATCGTGCCCGGCGCCTTCAACGCCCTGTCCGCCAAGGTCGTGGAAGATCTGGGCTATGAGGCCATCTATGTCACCGGGGCCGGCGTCACCAACATGTGGTTCGGCATGCCGGATCAGGGCTTCATGGGTCTGGCGGAGATCGCCGACCATACGGCCCGCATCCGCGACACGGTGGAGGTCCCGCTGCTGGTTGATGCCGATACGGGCTTCGGCAATGCCCTGAACGTCTATCATACCGTCCGCACCCTGGAACGGGCCGGGGCCGACTGCATCCAGCTTGAGGATCAGGTGGCGCCCAAGCGCTGCGGCCATTTCAACGGCAAGGATGTGATCTCCACCGAGGAGGCGGTGTCCAAGATCAAGGCCGCCGTGGATGCGCGGCGCGATCCGGACCTGCTGATCATGGCCCGCACCGATGCGGCGGCGGTACATGGGTTCGAGGCGGCGGTGGAGCGGGCGCAGAAATTCGCTGAAGCCGGGGCCGATATCCTGTTCGTGGAGGCGGTGACCAGGGCCGATGAAGTCCGCGCCCTGCCGCAGCGCCTGGACAAACCGCAATTGATGAACATGGTGATCGGCGGCAAGACCCCGATCTTCAACGCCACCGAACTGGCGGGCTTGGGCTATGGCATCGTGCTCTATGCCAACGCGGCCCTGCAGGGGGCGGTGATGGGCATGCAGAAGGCGCTGACGACCTTGCGCGATGAAAAGGCGGTGACGGAGGATAGCGGCCTCGTCACCCCCTTCGCCGAACGTCAGCGTCTGGTTGGCAAGCCCCAGTGGGACGCGCTGGACAAGCGTTATTCCTGAGCCTGCCGTTCAGGGCGCCGGCACGGCCTCCTGCTGTTTGGCCCACAGGGCGGCATAGGCGCCGCCCTGGGCCAGCAGGACGCCGTGGCTGCCCCGTTCGGTGATGCGCCCGGCTTCCAGCACGATGATCTCGTCCGCGTCCACGACGGTGGACAGGCGATGGGCGATGACCAGGGTGGTGCGGCCGCGCGCCGCGTCGCGCAGCGCCGCCTGGATCTCCCGCTCCGTATGTGTGTCCAGCGCCGATGTCGCCTCGTCCAGGATCAGGATGGGCGGGTCCTTCAGCAGGGTACGGGCGATGGCCACGCGCTGCTTCTCCCCGCCCGACAGTTTCAGGCCGCGTTCACCCACCATCGTGTCCCAGCCATCGGGCAGCGCCTTGATGAAATCCAGGATCTGCGCGGCCTCTGCCACGCGGTCCAGATCCGCCTGCGTGGCACCGGGACGGCCATAGGCGATGTTGTAGCGGATCGTGTCGTTGAACAGGACCGTGTCCTGCGGAACGATGCCGATGGCAGCGCGAAGGCTTTCCTGCGTTACCGAGCGCACATCCTGCCCGTCGATGCGGATGCTGCCCGACGTTGTGTCGTAGAACCGATAGAGCAGGCGCGACAGGGTGGATTTGCCGGCCCCTGTCGGCCCCACCACCGCCACCGTGTGGCCGGCCTGTATGGTGAAATCCAGCCCTTTCAGGATGGGGCGGCGTGTATCATAGGCGAATTCCACCGCGTCGAACCGCACCTCCCCGCCGTGCGGGGCCAGCGCCGGGGCACCGGGCGCGTCCTGCACCTCCCGGTTCACGGACAGAAGCTCGAACATCCGCTCCATCTCGTTCAGCGATTCCTTGATGCCGCGATAGACGAAGCCGAAAATGTTCAGCGGCTGGTAGAGCTGCAGCAGATAGGTGTTCACCAGCACAAAATCGCCGATGGAAAGCTGGCCCTGCACGATGCCGTCGGCCGCCATCCACATCACGGCCACCACGCCCACCGCGATGATGATGCCCTGGCCCACATTCAGCAGCGACAAGGAGGATTGGGTACGCACGGCCGCGTTTTCATAGGCGTGCAGCGCCTTGTCGTAACGCCGGGCCTCGAACTCCTCATTCCCGAAATATTTGACGGTTTCGAAATTCAGCAGGCTGTCGATGGCCTTGGCGCTGGCGCGGGTATCGGCGTCCAGCATGTCGCGGCGGATGCGGGTGCGCCAGTTGGTGACGGCGATCGTGTACCAGATATAGCCCGCGACCGTGCCGAAGGTGACGGCGGCAAAGCGCACATCGAACAGGTGCCAGAGGATGCCCGTCACCAGCGCGATTTCCAGCAGGGTGGGCAGGATATTGAACAGCGAGGTGCTGAGCAGGCTGTCGATGGCCTTGGTCCCGCGTTCCACCACCCGCGACAGCCCGCCCGTCTGCCGTTCCAGATGGAAGCGCAGCGACAGCGCGTGCAGATGGCGGAAGACATTCAGGGCCGCCACGCGCATGGCCCGCTGGCTGACCCGTTCGAAGATGGCGTCGCGCAGTTCCCCGAAGGCCAGGCTGAGCACACGCGCCAGACCATAGGCCAGGATGAAGCCCAGCGGGATGACCAGCAGCGGGTTGCCGGCGGCGTCCCCGGCCTTGGTCAGCGTATCGACCGCCCCCTTGTACCAGATGGGGACCGACACATTCGCCGCCTTGGCTGCGGCCAGGAACAGCAGCGCCGTGACCACCCGCACCTTGATACCCGTCTGCCCGGCCGGCCACAGATAGGGCAGCAACTGACGCAGCACCTGCCCGTCGGACAGAGGCTGCCTCCTGGGCTGTGACGGGTCGTGGCCGGAGGGGCGGTCGTGACGGCGCATATTGATCCAGGGGAGAGATGTCGCGGGGGAATGGGATGATATGGCCGGAGCGGTGTTGTTTGACAGCGCGGTCGCTTCTCATGGCTGCCATCCGCGCCTGACGGCGCTTTATTCCGTCATCCGTTCTCCCTTATCCTGCCAGCCCCTTCATGGAGGTCGCCCGCGCATGCCGCCCCTGCCCGACCGTGCCACCGCCTTCTGGACGCTTGCCCCCGGCAAAGGGGCGCTTTGCCAGCAGGAATTGCCGGAACCGCTGGCGGGTGACGTGCTGGTCCGCGCCCTGGTCAGCGGCATCAGCCGGGGAACCGAGTCGCTGGTCTTCCGGGGTGGGGTGCCGGCCGACCTGTACCCGATCATGCGCTGTCCGTTTCAGGAGGGGGATTTTCCGGGGCCGGTCAAATATGGCTATGCCCTGGTCGGCATCGCCGATTACGGCCCCGCCAATCTGGCCGGGCGGCGCGTCTTTTCCCTGCATCCGCATCAGGATGTGGCGGTGATCCCGGTGGAGGGATGCCGGCCCGTGCCCGACAACGTGCCCACCGAACGCGCGGTCCTGGCCGCCAACATGGAAACGGCGCTGAACATCCTGTGGGATGGCGGGGCCGCACCGGGGCAGCGCATCGCGGTGGTGGGCGGTGGCATCGTCGGCGGTCTGGTCACCTACCTTGCCGCCCGCATGCCGGGGGCGGACGTGACCATGGTCGATATCGATCCGGCCCGCGCCGACATCGCACAGGCCTTCGGCGCCCGCTTCGCAACGCCGGACAAGCTGGAGGCCGGGGATTGTGATCTGGTGGTGCATGCCAGCGCCACGGGCGAGGGCCTGGAGACCGCGCTGCGTCTGGCCGGGATGGAGGCGACGGTGGTGGAGGCGTCCTGGTATGGCGACCGGCCCGTCACCGTGGCCCTGGGCGGCGGGTTCCATCCCAACCGCCATCGCATCGTGTCGTCGCAGGTGGGCAAGGTATCGCCAGCCTTCCGCCCGCGCTGGACCCTGTCGCGCCGGCTGGACAAGGCGCTGTCGCTGCTGGCCGATCCCGTGCTGGACCTGCTGCTGGGTCCGCGCATCGATTTCGCCGACCTGCCAAAGGCCATGGCGGAACTTTCCCGTCTGCCATTCGGTTGCCCTGTCGTCCGCTATCAGCGCTCCGTCCCCTGAAAGGCTGCCCGCATGTATTTCCTGTCGGTGCGAGAGCACATCATGATCGCCCATAGTTTTGTCGGCGCCATTTTCGGGCCGGCGCAGGCGCTGCACGGCGCCACCTTTGTGGTGGATGCGGAATTCCGCCGCCGGCAATTGTCGCCGGAGGGGCTGGTGGTCGATATCGGGGCGGCATCGGTGCTGCTGAAACAGGTGCTGGCGCCGCTGAATTACAAAAACCTGGACGAGTTGCCGGAATATCGCGGCCGCAACACCACCACCGAATTCCTGGCCGGCGACATCCACCGCAAGCTGGCGGCCGGCATCCGGGCCGGCGCGCTGGGCGCGGACGGGCCGGCGCTGGACAGTCTGCGCATTACCCTGTCGGAAAGCCATGTGGCCTGGGGCGCCTATGAGGCACCGCTGAACGGGGAAGCTGCCTGATGCCGGATCGCACGCTGCATATCATCTGCCCCGGCGACATCAATCAGTTGACAGGCGGGTATGGCTATCTGCGCCGGCTGGTGGCCGGCCTGCGGGACCTGGGCGAAGCGGTCACCGTGCATGAACTGCCGGGGCCGCATCCCTTTGTCGATGACCCGTCGCGCGATGCGGCCGACGCCATGATGGCCGCCATCCCGGACGGGGCCAGGGTGCTGATCGACGGTCTGGCCCTGCCGGTGGCGGCGCATGCCATCTGGGTCGACCGTTACCGCCTGCGCTTTGCCGCCCTGGTCCATCATCCGCTGCACCTGGAAAATGGCCTGACCCCCGAACAGGCCGATATCCTGTTCCGCATCGAACGTGACACGCTGGCCCATATGCACCATGTCATCGTGCCGTCGCGGACCACGATGCGCGGCGTCATCGATCTGTCGGTCCCGGCCGGCCGCATCACCATCGCCAATCCAGGCACCGACCCGGCGGAACCGGCCGCGGGCAGCGGCGGGGCGGACGGGCCGGTGATCCTGTGCGTGGCCACCCTGACGCCGCGCAAGGGGCATCTGGTGCTGATCGACGCACTGGCCCGCGTGAAGCATCTGCCCTGGCGCCTGCATCTGGTGGGCAGCGATGTCCGCCATCCCGGACAGGCGGCGTCCATTACCGCGGCCGTGGCCGGGCACGATTTGGCCGACCGGGTGCGGATGCTGGGGGAATTGTCGGGGCCGGCGCTGGAGACGCAATGGCGGGCCGCCGACCTGTTCACCCTGGTCAGTTTTCATGAAGGCTATGGCATGGTGGCCGCCGATGCGTTGAAACGCGGCCTGCCCTGTATCGTCACCGATGCCGGCGGGCTGGCGGAGGTGGTACCGCCCGCCGCCGGGGCCGTGGTGCCGCCGGGTGACGTGTCCGCCCTGTCGGCGGCGTTCGACCGGCTTCTCTCCGATCCTGCGGCGCTGGATGCGGCCCGCCGGGCGGCGCGCGGGGCGGGAGAGCTATTGCCGACATGGCAACATTCTGTGTCATTGATACGCGACGCCCTCTCCGGCATGCTGGTTTCCGGGGAAAGCGATCGGATACGGGCATGAATCTGGATTTCGACTCGGACTGGCTGCGCCTGCGCGAACCGCTGGACGATGCGGCCCGCGCCGTGGGGCTGGCCTGGGCTTTCGGCCGCATCCTGCCGGCCCATCCCATGATCATCGATCTGGGGGCGGGCACGGGCAGCAATGTCCGCCAACTGGCCATGAAACTGGGCCGGGGGGAGCAGGACTGGACCCTGATTGAAAAGGATCGCAAGCTTCTGGCCAAGGCGCCGGGGGAGATCGGCCGCTGGGCCGACCGCAATGGCTGGGAACACAAGGAACAGCGTCGCGCCTACATGATCACCTGCGACGACATGGCCGTGCGGGTGGAGATGCGCAGTTTCGATCTGGCACAGGACCCGGCCGAACTGGGCCTGAACCAGTATGACGGCATCACGGCCAAGGCGCTGTTCGACCTTGTGTCGCAACCCTGGTTGGAACGGTTCGTCAAGGAACTGGCCGGGTGTGGCTATCCGCCGCTGCTGGCCACGCTGACGGTGGATGGCCGGGTGGAATTCTCCATCCCGGACGAGGATGACGGCTTTGTCCTGGACCTGTTCCATACCCATATGGGCCGGGCCAAGGGGCTGGGCGGGCCGGCGCTGGGCATGGCCGCGCCGGGGGTCCTGGTCGCCACGCTGACCGCGGCGGGGTACAAGGTGGAAAAGGCGCAGGCCGACTGGAAGATCGGGCCGAAGCAGATCGCCGCCCATCTGGCCATGATCGCCGGCTATGAAAGGGCGGCCATCGAACAGGATCCCGGCAGTGCCGCCCGCGTCCATGCCTGGGCCGGGCGCCGCCGGCATCTGGCCAGCGAGCAGGGCGCGCGCCTGCTGGTCGGGCACCTGGACCTGCTGGCCCGGCGGTAGGGTGGTCAGAAACCGGGGTCGGGGCGCAGATGCTCCACCTGGAAACCATGCGCCTCGGTCAGGCGGCTGGCCACCGTCAGCCGGTGGCAAAGGGTGTGGTCAGCCTCGAAACACAGCAGGCAGGCCGGCTTTTCCAGGGCCAGTGACCCTGCCAGCGCCAGCTCATATTGTGCTTCCGGCCGCGCCAGCCCTTCATCGACGATGGACCAGAACGCTTCCATCCGGCCGGCCCGGTTGGCAAGCCGGCCCTCCTTGGGGGTGCCCAGCTTTTTCAGGTGCAGATACCCGATCCCCTCGGCTTCCAGGCTGGCGCGCAGCGGCGACTTGGAAAACCCGGCCCGGCGGGAGGAGGGGAGTTCCCGCACATCCAGCAGCAATGTCACCCCCGCCGCCTTCAGCGCCGCGATGACGGCCGCTTGCGACGCCCCTTCGTAACCGATCGTGTGCAGGATCATCCTTGTTCCCCTTCCCGCCCCGACCGGGCGGTCCTTACGCCTGGCGGGCGTCGATGATGGAGCGGCGGACGGCGCGGGTACGGGTGAACAGCTCATGCAGCTTATCCCCCTCGCCCCAGCGGATGGCGCGCTGCAGGGCCGTCAGATCCTCGGTGAAGCGCTGGATCACCTCCAGCACCGCCTCCCGGTTGTTCAGGAAGATGTCGCGCCACATGGTGGGGTCGGATGCCGCGATGCGGGTGAAATCGCGGAAACCCGTGGCGGAGAAGCGGATCACCTCGGACTGGAGATGCTCCTCCAGGTCGGTGGCGGTGCCGACGATCGTATAGGCGATCAGGTGGGGCAGGTGGCTGGTGATGGCCAGCACGCGGTCGTGATGGCCGGGCTCCATCACCTCGATCATCGATCCGCATCCGCTCCAGAAGGCTGACAGCTTGTCGACCGCCGCCTGATTGGTGCCGGGCACGGGCGTCAGGATGCACCAGCGGCCCTTGAACAGGGCGGCGAAACCGGCATCGGGGCCGGAATGTTCGGTGCCGGCCAGGGGGTGGCCGGGAATGAAATGCACGCCTTCCGGCACATAAGGGGCGATGTCGCGGATCACCGACTGTTTCACCGACCCGACATCGGTCAGGATCGTGCCTTCCGTCAGGTGCGGACCGATCACGGCGCCTAAGTCGGCGAAGGCCCCGATGGGGGTGGCCAGCACAACCAGATCGCATTGCGACACCAGGGCGGGATCGGTCCCGGCCTCCACCGCCAGACCCAGTTCCAGGACCCGGTCACACACGGCCTGCGACCGGTCCACGCAGACCACGCCACCCGCCAGACCCGGATATTCCGCCACACACCGCGCGATCGAGGAACCGATCAGGCCGAAGCCGACGATGGCAACCTTGTTGAACAGCGGGGCGTTCATGGGACGGAACCTTGTATCCGGAAAAAGAAAGACCGGGGTTCACTATCACAGTGAACCCCGGTCCGTCCAAATCGGGATGTAGCAGCGGGGGGCGTTCCCCGCATGCGGTCCTTACATCTTGAAGGTCAGGCGCGCATAGCCGAACTGGCCCGGCGCGTCATAGGTGGTGGGATCGAAATTGTTCAGGCCGCAGCTAAAGCAGGCCGGCGGGTCCTTGTCGAACAGGTTGTTGACGCCCAGCGTCAGGCCGACCTTGTTCTCGAACATGGAAGGGAACCAGCTTACCTGCACGTCGGTATAGAGACGGGCGTTCAGCTTGTTGTCGGCCTGGCTTTCCTCCACGCTCCGGACATACCGGTTGGTCAGCGAGGCGGAGACATCATCCTTCGCCCAGTCCAGGATCGCGGTAGCCTTGTATTTGGGGAAGGCCTGATCGGGGCTGCCCTTTTCCGTGCCCTCACGCTCGATCTTCGACGTGCCGCTGGTGGCCGGAACGGTCTCCGTATAGTTCAGCAGGAAGGTCTGGTTCAGGCTGAACCGGAAGGTGCCCAGGTCGCTTTCCGGACCCTGCCAGTTGATGGTGAAATCGATGCCGTCAGTGTCGATGGCGCCGATATTCTGCAACAGGCCGCTGATCTGGTTGATGGCGCCCGATGCGGTGCGGGTGATGGACGCGCAGGAGAAGGCGTCGTTGTTCTGTTCGCAACGGCCCAGGATGGTGTCCGCGCCGATCGGCTGGATCGCGTCCTTCAACGAGATGTCATAATAATTCACCTCGAAATCCAGACGGTCGGCCCAGGACATTTCCCAGGACGGGCTGAACACGCCGCCGAACACCCAGCTTTCCGAGGATTCGGGCTTCAGCTTCTTGTTGCCGCCGGTGATGACCGAAAGCTGCGGGTTGGCCTGGACATAGGAACCATTGGCCGGCACGCCATGGGCGACGCAGTTGGCGCGGATGGCGGCGGATGCCGCCGTACCGCCCGACAGGCCCAGCATGTCGGAGCAGGGGTCCACCAGTTCCTGGTCGAAGCGCGACGGCGTGCCGAACAGTTCGCCGATGCCCGGCGCGCGGAAGCCCTGGCCCCATGACCCGCGCAGCAGCACATCCTCGGTTACGCGCCAGTTGACGCGGCCGCTATAGGTCGTCTCGCTGCCGAAGGTGGAATAGTCGGAGTAGCGGACCGCACCCGACACTTCCAGCAGCTTGGCGATGGGCAGGTCGGCGATCAGGGGCACGCGCAATTCGCCATAGGCCTCGTTCACGTCGAAGCTGCCCTTGGACGGCTGGGCCGGGATGTCGGACCCCAGGCCGGCGGCCACGACGGCGTCCGGCTGGAACTCGCCGCGCTGGTCACGATATTCGTAACCCACGGCCAGACCGACGCCACCGGCCGGGAGCTGGAACAGGTCGCCCGACAGGTTGAAGGACGTGTCGGCCAGACGCTGCTTGCTGCTGTCCTGCTGCGTGAACAGCACGTAATCGATCATCGGCTGGGTGATCGACCCCGCACCGCCGAAGATGTTGAAGGGCACGCAGGAGCCGGTGCAGTTGGCGACCGGGCCCAGGGCCTGGGCCAGACGCTGCGCATTCACGTTGCCGGTGAATTTCTGCGTGGCGCTGTTGCGGGAGAAGATGGTGTTCAGGTCCCAGTACCACTTGTTCTCGCCCAGCATCAGCGAGCCGTCCAGCGTGCCGGACACGTACCAGGTGTTCACTTCCTGCTCGTAATGGCGCGGCCCCGCCTCGACAAAGCGGCGGCCGATGAAGGCGTAGTTGGCCGGGCCATTGGCCCCACCCGACGACAGGGTCACGCCGAACGGGTTGTAGGGGTTGGTGCGGTCGATGCTGATCGTGTCCAGCAGGTTGCCATTCCCGGCATCGGGGCCGACGAACAGCGGGATGGGGGCGGCCTGGTTGGCGGATTTCCGGTTGTTATAGACGGCCTTCAGGCGGAAATTGATGTCGGGCGTGATTTCCTGCGACACCTGGAAATAGGTGCCGATCCGTTCCGACGGGGCCTGGATATAGTTATAGGGCTGGAAATTGAACCGGTCGGCGGTGGTGAAGTTCTTGAAGCTGCCGGCCGTGGGGTTCAGCGGGTCAAAGGTCGGGCGGCCCGTCAGCACGGCATTCTTCAGGGTCAGGTTCATACCCTCGCCGGTGACCGGGTTGTTGACGATGAAGCGGCCCAGCGGCGTGCCCGACGAACAGGAACTGTCGCACGCGGTGACGCCCGGTGTGGGGAATTGCGAGATGGAGCGGTCGCCCGACATCACGCTTTCCTGCTTCACATAGGTCAGGTCGGCCACGATCTTGGTGCCGCCGGAAGAGGCGCCCCAGGACAGGTCATATTCCTGCGTGACGCCGTCGCCCTCGTCAAAGGCACCGACCTGCGCGGAGCCGGCAAAGCCGTCCTGCTTCTTCTTGGTGATGATGTTCACCACGCCGGAAATGGCGTCGGACCCGTAAATGGGGGAGGCGCCTTCCTGCAGGACCTCGATCCGGTCGATGATGCCCTTGGGGATGGTGTTCAGGTCGGTGGAGGAGGGGATGCCCGAGGCCGAGGCGCCGTTCACCCAGCGCAGCCCGTCGACCAGCACCAGGGTGCGGCGCGAGCCCAGATAGCGCAGATCCACTTCGGCCGAACCGGCGCCCACGCCGCCGCCATCGGGCGGGTTGCCGAAATTGCCGCTATTGTTGAACTTGCTGTTCAGGCCGCCGCCGGAGATGGGCAGACGCTGCAGAATCTCGGCCGTGTTTGACAGGCCGGTGCGGGCGATGGATTCGCTGTCCAGTTGGATCACGGGTTGCGTCTGGTTCAGCGGACTTTGCCGGATACGCGAACCGGTGACGACAATTTCATCCAATGTGTCCTGGGCGTGCGCGGGCAGCGCCGGCATGGCCATCGCCGCCACCAAGGCAAGCGAAGACGACCTGAGAAACAGGTTGGTGATGGATCGCATATGGTACCCCTGTCCGAGAAAGGTTTGTTTTTTAACGCGGTTTCAAGCCCGCGCGCAGGATCGTTAACAGAACATGAACCCGGTGTGGAAGCCCCCAGATTGCAACTGCTTTGTATCGTTGGTGACTGTTTCTTTTCTGCATCTAAACAGTCGGTACCAGTGATTGCAGCCACCGGTGTCACCCTGCATACTTCCCTTATCGAATAGGGAGGGGGGAATAATGTATACAGATGAAGAACTCGATGCCGCGGCGGCGGCTGGAATATTGGCGGACAAGGATGTCGCGGGTTTCCGACGCTTTGTTGCCGACCGGCGCGGGGCGGTGGACATGGTGGAGCATGAACGGTTCCGCCTGCTGACCGGCTTCAACGATGTGTTTGTCTCCGTCTGCTGCGGCCTGATCCTGGTGGCCGCCGGCTATCTGGGTGGCCGGGTGCATCCGGTGCTGGGCGGGTTGGCGGCGGCCGTGGCCGGATGGGGGCTGGCCGAATATTTCACCCGCCGCCTGCGCCTGTCGCTGTCCAGCATCGTGCTGCTGATCGGCTTTGCCGGTGGCACGCTGGTGGCTGGCCTGACGGGTCTGGTCGACCTGCTGTCCTTGGACCAGGCGCAGATCAAGGATCCGGCCGATGTAGCCGGCGCGGTGGCCGGGGCGACCGTGCTGGCCGGGATCGGCGCCTATGCCCATTGGCGGCGTTTCATGGTGCCCATCACGGTGGCGGCCGGGTCCGCCATCGCCCTGGTGGCCGCCTGTGCCCTGCTGCTGGTGGCGGTGCCGTCGCTGCGCGACAGCATCCGGGTGCTGGTGCTGATCGGCGGGCTGGTGATGTTTGCCATCGCCATGCGCTGGGACAGCCAGGACCGGGAACGCAACACCCGCCGGTCGGATGTGGCCTTCTGGCTGCACCTGTCCGCCTCGCCCATGATCATCCACCCGGTCTTTTCCTGGGTGGGGGCCAATGGGGCGGTGCAGATGGTCAGCCCCGGTCTGGCGCTGGCCACCTGCATCGGCACCTATCTGGTGATCGCGCTGGTGTCGCTGGCCATCGACCGCCGGGCCATGCTGGTCTCGGCCCTGGTCTATGTACTCTATGCCATGGGACAGCTTTTCTCCATGGCCGGCACGGCGAAGGAAATGAACATGGCGCTGGCCGCCCTGGTCATCGGGTCGGGCCTGCTGCTGCTCTCCACCCGCTGGGAAGCCGCCCGCCGCCTGCTGGTCCCGCACCTGCCGGGCAGCATGCGGGAGATGCTGCCGCTGGCGCGGTGATCGCGACCGACCCCGGCGGCCATGGTCCGGCCGCCGGGGCAGGCCCTGCCGGGTGGGGGGAACCGCAAAGTCCCGCCACCCCTTCCATGCGTAACTTCCCTGTCTCATCCATTGCCCGCTATGCTACGCACGGCCCCTTGACCAGACGTAGCAGCGCCCGGGTCCGGGGTCCCATCCCCCGCCAGGGCAGAGGATCGAAGTGATGAGCAAGCGACGCGACGGCGGCCATGCCGCCAAGGGACCCAGCCAGCGCCAGTTGCGCGTGGGTGAGGAAATCCGCCACACCCTGGCCGACATTTTCCGCCGCGGGGAATTCCGCGATCCGGAACTGATGGATCTGAACGTCACCGTGTCGGAAGTGCGCATCAGCCCCGACCTGAAGAACGCCACGGCCTTCGTGATGCCGCTGGGCGGGTCCAAGCCGGAACTGGTGGCCGCGCTGAACCGCGCGTCGGCGTATCTGCGCACCCACGTGGCGCATGAAATGCGCCTGCCCTATGCCCCGCGCCTGTCCTTCCAACTGGATACCAGCTTCGATTACGCGGAAAAGATCGACCGGATTTTGCACGATCCGCATGTCGCCCGCGACATGACCGGCATCATCAATACCGGCAACACCGATGCCGAGGATGAGGAAGAGGGCGGGGACAAGAACCATGGCGCGTAAGCGCAAGGGCGTTCCCCGCCACGGCTGGCTGGTGCTGGACAAGCCCGGCACCATGACCAGCACCCAAGCGATGGCAAAAGTGCGCTGGATGATGAATGCGGAAAAGGCGGGCCATGGCGGCACGCTGGACCCCATTGCCACCGGCATCCTGCCCATCGCCTTTGGCGAGGCGACCAAGACCGTCCAATATGCCATGGACGGGCACAAGACCTACCGTTTCGTGATGAAATTCGGCGAAGCGACCGACACGGACGACCGCGCCGGAAAGGTCATCGCCACCAGCGATGTGCGCCCCACCGACGAGCAGATCGAAAAGGCGCTGGAAGGCTTCCAGGGCCGGATCAGCCAGGTGCCGCCGCAATATTCCGCCATCAAGGTGGATGGCGAGCGCGCCTATGATCTGGCGCGGGAAGGGGAGGCGGTGGAACTGGCCGCCCGGACCGTGCGGATCGACGGCTTCCACCTGACGGGCCGGCCCGATATCGACCATGCCGAATTCGAGGTGGAATGCGGCAAGGGCACCTATATGCGCTCGCTGGCCCGGGATCTGGCGCTGGCGGTGGGGACGGTCGGCCATATCACGGTGCTGCGCCGCCTGTCGGTCGGGCCCTTCACCCTGGCCAATGCCGTCACCCTGGAACAGCTTGAAAAGATCGTGGCGGAAGGGGACCCGGACGGGCTGCTGATGCCCGTCGCGGCGCCGCTGGACCGGCTGCCCGCCATCGACCTGACCCCGGTGGAGGCCGACCGCCTGCGCCATGGCCAGGGCGTGTCGCTGCTGCGGCGGAGCGACCTGGACCGGCTGGAGTCGCTGCGTGATGCAGGGGGGGAGGAGGCGACAGCGCTCGCCCTGACCGGGGGGCGCCCGGTGGCGCTGGTCCGCCTGGAAGGCGGGGAAATTCGCCCGGCGCGGGTCCTGAACCTCTGACGGGCGCCTATGGGGCCGCTGGCGGCCCTACCGCTCCAGACCCCGCGCCGCCAGGGCCGACAGATAGGCCTGCCACAGCGTCTCCCGCTCCCGGCCCAGCCGGTGCAGCAGGGTCCAGCTATAGATGCCGCTGTCATGCCCGTCATCGAAGGTCAGGCGGACCGCATAATTGCCCACGGGATCGACGCGGGTAATGGCGACGTCGCGCTTGCCGTGAACCAGCCGCTTCTGGGCGGGCGTATGGCCCTGCACCTCCGCCGACGGGCTTTCCACCCGCAGGAATTCGGCCGGCAGGTCAAAGCGGCTGCCATCGTCGAAGCTGACGGTCAGCATCCGTTCGGCGCTTTTCAGGCGCAGTTCCGTGGGCCAGCGGCTGGACCCCCCGGCCTCGCTGGCGAATCGTTCCTCGGCCATGTCAGGCGGCGGCGTCCAGACGGCGCGCCTCGTCCACCAGCATGATGGGAATGCCGTCGCGGATGGGATAGGCCAGCTTCGCCTGATCAGAGATCAGTTCCTGTGCCACGGCGTCATAACGCAGCGGCCCCTTGGTCAGCGGGCAGACCAGGATTTCCAGCAAACGGGGATCGACGCGGGCGCTGTCGGTCGGGCTGTTGGCGTCGGTCATCACGGGGGTCCTTTCGGGACAGGTCTCGGGGTCGGAAATCAACTCGTATCCGCGCCGACGGGCGCAGGTATCAGTGACGGGCGCCGCCGCTGTCGCCATCCTCATGCACGGCCATCTCCACCAGCGCCAGCAGAAGCTGGGCGCGGGCGTTCAGGTCCGGGCTTTCCAGCAGGGCCTGCTTTTCCGGCGCGTCGAAGGGGCAGATCATGGCCAGCGAGGTGACCAGCCGGTCCAGCGGCGCCTGGGCCACCGAATCCCAATTGGCGCTGATGCCCTGCTGCTTGAAATAGGCGCGCAGCACCCCGTCCAGCCGGGCGCGGTCCACGTCGCAGGGGGCATCCTCGGCCAGATCGGCGGCGAACCCCGCCCAGTCGGCCACGATGCGCCGGTACCCGCGCGTGGTTGCCATCTCCTGCGTGATGCGGAACCGGCTCACCCCCGTCAGGGTGATCAGGAAACGGCCATCCTCGGTCTCGCTGAAGCTGGTGATGCGGCCGACACAGCCGATATCATAGAGCGGCGGGTTAGGCCCGGCCCCGCCGTCGCGGGGCTGGATCATGCCGATCATGCGGTTCGTGGCCAGCGCGTCCTGCACCATGTTGAGATAGCGCGGCTCGAAGATATTGAGCGGCAGTTTCCCGCGCGGCAGGAGAAGCACCCCCGTCAAGGGAAAGACGGGGATAGTTTCCGGCAACTGGTCATGGGGCAGGTCGAACGGGTTCTGGCTCATGCGAACAGCAGCGATGACAGTTTGCGGCGAGCCTGGATGACCAGCTTGTCCATCGGGCCCAGCGCCTCGAAGATTTTCAGCAACTGGGTGCGGGCGCCCTTGTCGTTCCATTCCCGGTCGCGCTTCACGATCTCCAGCAGCGCATCCAGGGCTTCCTCGTTGCGGCCGGCGGCGTACAGCGCCAGGGCGTAATCATAGCGGGCCTGATGGTTGGCCGGGTCTGCGGTGACGGCAGCCTTCAGGTCGTCCAGCGGACCGGCCTGGGCCGCCTGCTCGGACAGTTCGATCTGCGACTTGATCGCCGCCAGTTCAGCCGACTTGGCGATGCCGGCCGGTGCGTCGGCGACCATGCCCTTGGCGGCATCCGTCTCACCCACGGCCAGCAGGCAGCGAATGACGCCGGCATAGGCGGCCGCGTTCTCCGGCTCCTCCGCCAGCACTTCCTGATAGATGGCGGCCGCACCCTGTGCATCCCCGGCATCCAGCAGGTCCTTGGCCTCGGCCAGGATGGCGGCGATGTCGATGGCACCCGCGCCACCCGACAGCTTCACCAGCCGTTCGATGAAGGCCTTGATCTGGCTTTCCGGCAATGCCCCCTGGAACCCGTCCACGGGACGGCCCTGGAAAAAGGCATAGACGGTGGGGATCGACTGCACGCGCAACTGCCCGGCCACGGCCGGATGCTTGTCGGTGTCGATCTTCACCAGCTTCACGGCACCCTTGGCGGCGATCACGGCCTTTTCCAGGATGGGGCCCAGCGTCTTGCACGGGCCGCACCAGGTGGCCCAGAAATCGACGATGACGGGCACCTGCTGCGACGCCTCGATGACATCGGCCATGAAACCGGCGTCGCTGCCATCCTTGATCAGGTCGGTTGCGGCGGGCTTGGGCTGGGGGGCGGGCGTGGGCGAGAACATGGGGTTCCTGTTCCTGGATCGGGTGATCAATCTATGGCCCCGTCACGCGGGGATCGTCACTGGCTTATATAGAGCGCCCATGGCCCGGCGGCAAATCTCCCGATGGGATGTCGGGCACGGGGGAGATGGTGCGGTTGGAAAAATCCGCAAGCAGGGCAAAAAAAGTCCTTGCATGGCAAAGTTTGATGGCTATATTCCGCGCTCACCGCCGGGGACGACCCGGACGGACTTCGGAAATGGGCGGGCGTAGCTCAGGGGTAGAGCACAACCTTGCCAAGGTTGGGGTCGAGGGTTCGAATCCCTTCGCCCGCTCCAGTTCCGAAAACCCACCGCCTGAAAGGGCGGGCCTGTCTGGTGATGCGGGCGTAGCTCAGGGGTAGAGCACAACCTTGCCAAGGTTGGGGTCGAGGGTTCGAATCCCTTCGCCCGCTCCAGTTTTAGAGCGGAATATCAATGACTTAGGGGCCGTCTGTTCAGCAGACGGCCCCTAGTCGTTTGGGCTGGTGTCCACATGGTGTCCACCGGAACGAAAGTGGTGGACACCATCGCCGTCCGTGGTGTCCACCGTCCGTCCGGCGGGATGCTCGGGGCGACGCCCAACCGGAGTCGGGCGACGCGCCCCCGTATCGGAAGCGGCGCTTCGTTCAGTGGCGAGCGTCGCACCCGCGCGGGATCGTCAGCACATGACGGTGCGTGATCGGCGCGGGGCGGGAGGGTTCACCTTCGACCATCCCCCACACTCCCCCCGCCAAATCCAAAAGGGGGCTTTCATGAGCGCCGCGCACCCCTTGTCAGGTCCGACACCACGCATATCGCCGCACGGAAGCCTTTCCGTTGCTGGTAGCACGGGACAACGATCCCGATTGCGCTACTCCGTCACCGAATCGGTGCGGTGGAAGTCCATCAAGACGGCGGATTGCTTGATGGCGATGCGCAGCCCCTCATCCGACAGCGAACGAATCACCGACAGAAGCTCGCTCACCAGCCGCTCGCGCTCTTCCGGCTCTTCCCGCACGTCGGCAACGCCAAGCAGTTCGTTCGGCGTGACGTCGAGCGTCCGGCTGATCTTCACCAGCGTCGCAAGGTCGGGTTCGCGCGTGTCCGCGACATAATGGGCGTACCGACGCTCACCCAAGCCGACACGTCGGGCCACTTCCGCGTCCGATATCCCCAAGAGCCGCGCCCGTTCGCGCAATCTGTCGCCAAATCCCTGCATAGGAACAAAATGGACTAGCCAGACGGCCCGTATCTATGCACGTTATGGGCTTATCGAGCCGCCCATAACGGCATGGAGTGTTGGCCGTGCTGCCTCTTCGCTACAATGTGCGCGCAAACGCCGTCCTTGCTGCCGCCTTTACGCTCTCCGTCGCCACAAGTGACTCACAGGCAGAAGAACGCGGCTCCGGCTTTCTCGCGTTTCAGCGGTGGCTTCACGCAGCGGACGTGGCCGCGAACGATGCCGTTACATACGAAATATGCGGCTGGGGCATGATCGATCTCCGCACACCGTTCCTCGCCGCAGCGATCAAGCAAGGCGTGGACGTGACGGCGTGGGATGATCTGGCGGAGCGGTACGACGACGCGGCCCGTGAACGTCGGCAAACGGAAGCGGTGCTGACTGCACGCGGGGCAAACGCGCCGATGCAGCGCACCAGCGGCCTGTATGCCACAGGGGGATGTACTGAGGCGCTGCGAAAGCGAATTTGGGAGCAATCGGAAGCCGATCAAACCATGCGGGCTTTGCCGGCAACCCCTTGAGCGGTATACTGCCGCGCGTCTGCACGATGGAGCGCGGTATGCGATGGATTACGGCGACCGATCTTCACCACTGGGCCGACACGCGGATTTCCCAGGAAGAACTGTCGGTGATCGTCCGCAGACTGATTTTCGCCAGCGTTGATCGGATAGAACATATTTCGATGCCCGGCGGTGACAGCGTTAATCGACCCGGATGGGACGGTACACTTACGTGTGAGCAAGCGGCATTCTTCGTTCCCGAAGGCCATTCAGCATGGGAGTTTGGAACAAGCAGCGAGGTCATCGACAAGGCAAACAGAGACTACCGAACCCGAACCACCAACCCAATCGGACAGGCACCATCAAAGACAACACTTGTGATCGTGACCGCTCGCCGTTGGCCGATAGGAACGCAGACGAAAGAGGATTGGATCAACACCAAAAGGACCGCTGGTCCTTGGAAGAACGTTTGCGTACTTGACGCTGATGATCTTGAAACGTGGCTTGAGCAAACGCCATCGGTCGCGGCATGGCTCGGGCATGTACATGGCAAGCCAACGGACGGGATTGAAGCACTGGACGCATTCTGGGATAGATGCACAACAGATACCACCCCGGAACTTACACCTGGAATCATTTTGGCTGGTCGAGAGTCGCTCGGAGAAAAACTCTGTGAATGGAGCGAAGGGAACAGTCCTATCATCCGCATCAAAGCAGACACCGCAGAGGAGGCTATCCTTCTTATAGCGGCATGGGCGAAATTGGAAAAAGGCGATGCAGAGGAATTTTTGTTTTCTAACGCAATTGTCGTCTACTCAGAGAATGCTTGGCGTCAAATTGCGGCACAGCACCGTCCATTGGTATTGATTCCGTTTTTTCCAAACGGTGCACTTGGTCTTGGCGACGCCACTAGGCGAGGACATTGGATTATTATTCCAAGTGGCTGGTCGGCAGGCGAAGATGATGTAGTGGTTGCGCCTTGGTTGGATCGCGAAAAGCTGAAGGTTGCTTTGGAAGGCACCGGCCTCTCTGAGCAAATTGCTCGCCGTTATGCTGATAATTGTGGACGCAGTCTACAGGTGCTGGCACGACAGTTGTCAAAGGCGGTTGAACGACAAGCTCCATCGTGGGCTACTCCAACGTCTGCTCAGGCGTTGATCCCTGCTCTACTTGCCGGCCGATGGAACAGGTGTCATGAAGGTGATCAAGAGGCGCTGAGCATTCTTGCCGGGCAAGCTTACGATCAATGGGAAAATAGCATTCGTCCATTCTTTAATATTCAAGATGCACCAGTTCGTCAATACGGTGACATCGTGGTTTTGACATCACCAGTTGATGCGTGGCGTCTGCTTGGAAGAGAGATATCTCAAGCGACTTGGGATCGATATCGCAACCTTATTCTTGCACTTCTTCAAGAGCGCGATCCTCGATTGGATTTGCCACCTGAAAAACGTTGGTTTTCATCCATATATGGAAAGGACTTCCGTCATTCTGCGCAACTGCGGGATGGCCTTGTCGAACAACTGGCACGGATTGCAGGGAGCGAAGACCGTATAGGGCTTGGAGTTAACCCGACGGCTGGAGCTATTGCTGGCTATCTGCTACGCGAAGCGCTTTCACCTCCGACAGAAATTGAACGTTGGATATCTATTGGCCCCCTGCTTCCTGATCTGGCAGAGGTTGCCCCCGACGAATTTCTTAGTCAACTTGAAGGATTGATCCGAAGTCCAGAGAGTGCCCGACTCCTATTTCAGAAATCGGACTTTATGTCTTCCACCTCCCCTCACGTATACGTCATGTGGGCTATTCAGCGTGCGCGGTGGTTCCCGCGCACTTTGCGCCGCTGCGGGGATTGCTTGATTGCACTCAATGCGCTCGATCCGGGCGACAATTCTTCGCCACGCCCGAATACCGTATTTAGTGAGACCTTTTGTCCCCAAATGCCGGATAACGTGGCGGCGTACTCTGATCAATTGACCCTGCTTTCAATATTCATGCGCAGTCACGGGAATGCAGTTTGGAGTCTTATTTTCTCGATCATCCCAACTGGACGATCATTTAGGATCGTTGATCATGGACCGCGTTTCCGTCAGATTGCCGGAACGCCCGATCAGCCCGTCACCTGGGGCGATCTTTGGATGCGTTGCGACACACTGCTCGCTCTCCTTATCGAACATGCTGGTGATGATGTCGAGCACTGGTGCAAGCTGATTGATATGCTGGACGACGTCCGCCCGGAGGCAGCAGACGTAATCTTGAGTCATCTGCGCGCAAACTATGCTCACCCGTCGGCACCTTCTGATAAGGCCGTGACGATTTATCAGCATTTGATGTCTTTGTACCGGCGACATGAGGCGTTTCCGGATGCAAATTGGGTGATGCCGAAAGAGAGGCTGGCGGCAATTAAGAATCTGGCTACGGACATTGAGCCGGACGATGTGGTGGAGGTGGTAAGGTGGCTTTTCATTGAGCATTTTCCCCACCGGTATTTGCAAGGGGGCGATAAGGACCTCAGTTGCCATAGAGCGAATGCGGTGGCGGCGATATACGCAAAGCATGGCTTTGAAGGACTTGAACGCCTAGCTAGCTCGACAAACTTTCCGGGGTTTGTTGGTGAGGCTATCGCTAACTCCGATATCGATGATGAAGGTAAACAGCGCATATTTTCTATGTTTGTGACCGGCAATGAAACCAGCGGAGTGGTGGCGCGGTGCTTTATTTCTAGTGTTTATTCAAAGATCGCAGAAGAGGCGTGGAGGTACGCAGATAATCTTGATAGCCGTTCGTTTGGGAGGATGGCACAGGGGTTTCCGGCAACGCCGGAGTTGTGGGATTTGCTCGCTCAGCGTGGGGAAGATGCGGAGGAAGCGTATTGGAAAGGTGCTGGTTGGTGCCGTTATGGCGATACGAGTGAAGTTGTCACTCGTGCCGTAAATTACCTGTTCCGGTATGGTCAGAACTATAACGCCGTGATGACCATATGCCACGCGGATGTGCCGCTCTCTTTTGCCCTTCATTTGCGGGCGCTTGAAGCAATTTCAACAATTTTGTCGGGGCAGAAGGATGGAAATTCTATTAATAATTTGCGATTTGATGCCGTCGAACTCTTCAAGAAAATGGGAAGGTGCGATGATAGAGATGAGCAGGTGATGCTAAGGCTGGAATTCGAATGCTATTCACTTCTCGATCATACCGGATATGGCTTCCCATTTCTAACAAAGGCGTTCGAAAACGATCCGGCGTTTTTCATTGAAGCGATAAAGATGAGCTACAAGCGCGAAGATGGTGCCGAGGACGAAGAGGCTGCATCGTGGCGCACATTGCCCCACGCCGACGCTATTGCTCATCACCTCTTCAATCTGCTTCATGACTTTGATGCGATACCGGGATTGAAGGAACATGGTGCTGAAGCAGAGCAAAAGCTGATGGTCTGGATTGAGGAAGCATTGGTTCAAGCCGAACGGGTGTCCAGAAAAACTCTGGCCACAATAAAGATTGGGGAATCGCTCGCCAGGGCACCGGAGGCACATGGTCAGTTGTGGCCCCCGGAACACATCTGCAATGCGATGGAGCGATTTTGGTCAGATGATCTCGGCCGGGGGTTCTCATGTGGTGCTCATAACAAACTTGGAGCACGTTTCGTCGGTGAGGGCGAGCCGGATGCTGAATTGGCGCTTCAGTACAAAGCATGGTCGGAAGGTCGCGTGATAACTCATCCTCATGTCGCGAATGTTCTAAATCACCTGTCCGAGACTTTCCGAAGGAATTCGGAGCGCCACAAACGGGATGGAGAACTACGGCGTCAGACAGAATGGTGATCATCATCGTGAATTCGATAGCGGATACTAAGGCTTGAGCTTTTGTATTGCGCGAGACAACCTGTTGCGCGCGTAGGATCGGGTATTCTCGATGGTGCGTTCCACCGCCTTGTCGCTGCCGACCATGATCGCGGCTTCCACGCTATCGGGCGGCAAGTCGCAGCAGAGCATGAAGGCGGCAACGTCGATGTCGCGGCGGCTGCGGTCAACCTCGCCACCGGCGCGGCGCGGGACGGTGTAGCCATTGGCGAGCATGTGTCGAAGCGCGTCGTCGAACGCCTCCTTTCCCGCTCCGAGTTTCGGCGGTGCGCTGAATTTCCCGACCACCTTGCCGTGATCCAGGAGGATGATGTCGCCGTCGCTTCCGTCATCCAATGAATGACGCTGTATCCGTTCGACAAGAACACCAGCCGCGCCCGCTGGCGCGCGGGCAAGGGCGGATTGGGCTTCGGTCAAGATCGCGGTCGCGCGTCGCCCCGGACGGGCACGGATGATCCGAACCAAGGGGAAGTGATTGGTAAGCGTCAGCTGTTCCCCGCGTCTTTTTTGTTTTTGAGGCGTTTAGCGGCAGCGTTTCTGCGGTTTGCGATGCGGCTGAGGGCGTATTGCATCGGGATTTCATCGATGGTGTCGGGATCGTAC
>NZ_JAGOGJ010000190.1 GCF_017996735.1 Niveispirillum sp. | reverse complement strand
TTCATCGGCGGTGCCTGGCATGACGCCGCCGATGGCGGGTTGTTCGAGACGGTGAACCCGGCGACGGGCCAGATACTGGCGACCGTGGCCCATTGCGGCCCGGCCGATATCGACCGGGCCGTGAAAGCGGCGCGCGACAGCGTGCAGGCCGGCATCTGGTCGCGCAAGGCCCCGGAATACCGCAAGGAGGTGCTGCTGCGTCTGGCCGACACCATCCGCCGCAATGCCGAGGAACTGGCCGTCCTGGAAAGCCTGGACAGCGGCAAGCCCATCCGCGACTGCCTGAAGGAGATCGGGGAGGAGGTGCCCAACTGCTTCCGCTGGTACGCCGAACTGATCGACAAGAGTTTCGGCAAGGTGGCACCCACGGGCGAGGAGGTGCTGGCCCTGGTGGTGAAGGAACCGGTGGGCGTGGTGGGGCTGGTTCTGCCCTGGAATTTCCCGCTGCTGATGGCGGCGTGGAAGCTGGCGCCGGCGCTGGCTGCCGGCTGTTCGGTGATCGTGAAGCCGGCGGAGCAGACCTCCCTGACGGCGCTACGGCTGGCGGAACTGGCGGCGGAGGCCGGGGTGCCCGACAGTGTGCTGAACGTCGTGCCGGGCATGGGGGAGACGGCGGGCGCGGCCATCGGCCTGCATCCGGATATCGACGCCGTGTCCTTCACGGGATCGACCGAAGTGGGGCGGCATTTCCTGCGCTATGCCGCGCAATCCAACCTGAAGACCATCGGGCTGGAGATGGGCGGCAAAAGCCCGTTCATCGTGCTGGACGATGCCGACCTGTCCGATGATCTGGTCGACAATGCCGTGATGGCGGCCTTCTGGAATGCCGGACAGAATTGTTCGGCCAATATGCGCCAGATCGTGTCGGCCCGCATCCATGACGATTTCCTGGCCGCCGTGACCCGGCGGGTTGAGGCGATCACCATCGGCAACCCGCTGGACCCGCGCACCGACATGGGGCCGCTGGTGACGCTGGAGCACCGCGCCAATGTCTGCCGCTTTCTGGACGCCGGCCGGGCAGAGGGGGCGACCGTGGCGCTGGACCGGGCCGGCATCGACGCGCCGGGCAGCTATCTGGGCCCGACCGTTTTCACCGGCCTGACCCCGGATATGACCATTGCGCGGGAGGAGATTTTCGGGCCCGTGCTGGGCATCCTGAAGGCGAGTGGTACGGCCGAGGCCCTGCGGATCGCGAATGACAGCGACTATGGCCTGCACGCCACCGTCTATACGCGCGACCTCGACGCGGCGATCCATATTGCCAAGCGCCTGGAATGTGGCACCGTGGCGGTCAACGGCTTCACCGAGGGCGACATCAAGACGCCCTTCGGCGGATATAAGCGGTCTGGTTCGCAGGCCCGCGACAAGGGGGCGGAGGCGCTGGATCAGTATCTGCGGGCCAAGACCATCTGGATCACATCCCGCCATCCGGATTGACCGTCAACAGGGGAGTGCCTGCCATGTCCCGCCGTCTTCCATCCGTCAATGCCCTGAAATGTTTCGAGGTCGCGGCCGCCCATATGAGCATCCGCAAGGCGGCGGGCGTGCTACGGGTCAGCGAGAGCGCCGTCAGCCGGCAGGTGCGCATCCTGGAACAGCAGCTTGGCATCACCCTGTTCCATCGTGGCCATAACGGGCTGGAACTGACGCCGGAGGGCAAGATACTGGCCGCCAGCACCAAGGACGCGTTCGACCAGATCGCCCGCACCATCGACAATTTCCACCGTGACCAGGACGTGGTGCAGATCAGGGTGCTGCCCACCTTTGCGTTGCGCTGGCTCTATCCGCGCATCCGGGTGTTCCAGCAGCAATATCCCTTCGTGAAGGTCATGATCCATACCCGCTGGCACGACATGATCTCCAGCGACAATGACGCCGAACTGGGCGTGCGCTATGGCCTTGGCAACTGGCGGGCCGAGGATGTGACGGAGCTTTACGCCGAACGGCTGGTGCCCGTCTGTGCGCCGGAATATCTGTCGGGGCGGCAGTTGAACGAGGTCGATGATCTGCGCGGCAAGACGCTGCTGCATTCCCAGCCCGATCATCAGGATTGGAAGACCTGGGCGTCGGGCTGGAATGGCGGGCGCCTCGACACCGATCAGGGGCTGGATTTCGACGTGCTGGACATGGCGTTGCAGGCGGCCGAGGCCGGGTTCGGCATCACGGTCAGCGACCTGCTGCTGGCCCATGACACGATCAAGGCGGAAAAGCTGGTGATGGCGTCGCCGCGTGTCGTGAATAGCGGCACCTCCTATTATCTGGT
The DNA here is from genome assembly GCF_017996735.1 of Niveispirillum sp. Taxonomy (GTDB): domain Bacteria; phylum Pseudomonadota; class Alphaproteobacteria; order Azospirillales; family Azospirillaceae; genus Niveispirillum. The sequence continues at coordinate 7,794 of NZ_JAGOGJ010000190.1, read as the reverse complement.
CCGTCCGGCCAACCTGAACGCCCGCCGGCAGGTGCGGCTGTTCCATGAATGGATGTGCGACGAGATGAGCGGCGCCCGCCAGATGCTCGACGCTTTGGGAAGCTGAATGCCATGTCCCGTTCCCTGGTCCACCGCCTCCGCCTGCTGACGGCATGGGGAGGGCTGCTGGCTGCTGCCGTTTTGCCGGCTGCGGCGGCGGTCACACCCACCGGCCTGATGCAGATCCCGCTCACCTCCGACATCCGGGGCACCAATCCCGGCGTCAACCGCGACGCCAATACCGACACGATCATGATGCATGTGCTGGAGGGCTTGGTCGGCTATCGCGAGGATGGCACGCCGGACCTGCTGCTGGCCCAGGCGCTGACCCTGTCGCCGGACGGGCGGCGCTATACGTTCCGCCTGCGCGAGGGTTTGACCTTCCATAATGGCCAGCCGGTCACGGCGGCAGAGGTGGTCTGGTCCTGGCGCCGCTATCTCGACCCCCGCACCAACTGGACCTGCCTGGCCGATTTCAACGGAACCCGGGGGGCAAAGATCGAGGCGGTGGAGGCCGATGATCCGCTGACCGTCAGCTTTACGCTGGACCGGCCGCAGCCCTTGTTCCTGACCCTGATGGCAGGGTTCAATTGCGGCGGCAGCGCCATCCTGCACCCGGATTCCGTGGATGCGGAGGGCAAATGGCGCGAGCCGGTCAGCACCGGTCCCTATCGCATCACACGTTGGGAACGCGGGCGCGCCATCGATATGGAGGCGTTCGCCGGTTACCGCCCGCTGCCGGGGCCGCCGGACGGCAATGTCCGGGGCAAGGTGGCGCTGGAACCGCATCTGCGCTGGCTGATCATCCGCGATGCGTCGTCCCGGCTGGCGGCCCTGGTCAAGGGGCAGGTGGACGTGATGCCGGAGGTGCCGGCGGCGGAGATGCTGCAGGTGCGCCGCCTGAAGGGCGTCCATATCGTGTCGGCCCCCATGCTGGGCAGCTATGGCATCCTGGTGCAGGATCAGGACCCGTTGCTGGCCGATCCCCGCATCCGGGAGGCCATCGCCTGCGCCATCGACCGTCAGGCGCTGGCAAGGCTGGTGACGGAGGGCACCGTCGATGCCAACCCGTCCATCGTCGCCTCGGCCAGCCCCTATGGCGTCGGCCGGGATGCCGGGGCTGCGCTCTACGATCCGGATCGGTCCCGGGCCTTGCTGAAGGAGGCCGGCTATGACGGGCAATCCATCGTGCTGACCACCAACCGGCGCTATCCGGCCATGTTTAATCAGGCGCTGCTGGTCCAGGCCATGGCGCGGCAGGTGGGTTTGAACATCCGCATCGAGGTGTTGGAATGGGCGACGCAGATGGACCGCTGGCGCCGTGGCGATTTCCAGCTTTTCTCCTTCGGCTTCACGGCCAAGGCCGATGCGGCCCAGAGCTATGAGAGCATCCTGGGCGACCGCGTCGCCTCACGCAGCAAGACCTGGGGCGATCCCGCCGCCCGCGCGCTGCTGGCCGACAGCATGAACACGGGCGATGTGGAGCAACGGCGGCGGATCTTCGATGAGCTGTACCAGCGGATGCTGCATGACGTGCCCTATATCGCGCTGTTCAGCCCGGCCGACATCAACGCCGTGCGCGATGGCGTCACCGGTTTCCGGTCCTGGCAGTTCGGCCGCGCCCGGTTGTGGGGCGTGAAGCGGGAAGGGGGGCAGGCATCATGATCCGCTATGCCCTGACCCGCCTGACGCTGGCCCTGCCCACCATCATCATCGCCCTGTTCCTGATCTTCGTGCTCATCCGCCTGATCCCCGGCGACCCGGCCCAGTTGATCCTGGGGGAGGTGGATGATCCGGCGGCCCTGGCCCGCATCCGGGCCGACCTTGCCTTGGACAAGCCGCTGCCGATGCAATTCCTCTATTGGGTGTTGGCGCTGGCGCGCGGTGATTTCGGCACCTCCATCACCATGCAGTCGCCCGTGCTGGACCTGTTGGGGCCGGCCTTCGCGGTGACGGCGTCGCTGGTGGTGCCGTCGGTGGTGATCGCGGCGCTGCTGGCCCTGCCGCTGGGCATGCTTGCCGCCTGGCGCCGCAATACCCGGACGGACACGGCCGTGGTGGCGGTGTCCACCCTGTCACTGTCCATCCCCGCCTTCTGGCTGGGCCTGATGCTGCTGCTGCTGTTCGGGGTGAAGCTCGACCTGTTTCCCGTCGTCGGTTACGTGTCGCTGGCGGAGGATTTCGGGGAGGGGCTGCATTACCTGGCCTTGCCCGTCCTGACGCTGGCGCTGATCGAGGCCGGGGTGCTGGTCCGGCTGGTGCGCGCCAGCACGGTGGAGGTTCTCCAACTCGACTATATCGCCCATGCCAGGGCCAAGGGTCTGACGGAGGTGGCGGTCGCCGGTCGCCACGCGCTGCCCAACGTCATGGGCCCGACCTGGACCATGATCGGCCTGGTGCTGGGCGGGCTGCTGGGCGGGGCCGTGGTGATCGAGACGGTGTTCTCCCTGCCCGGATTGGGGCGGCTGATGGTGGAGGCGGTGTTCGCCCGCGACTATCCGCTGGTCCAGGGCTGCATGGTGGTCGTGATGCTGAGCTATGTCGGCGTGAACCTGCTGGTCGAACTGACCGCCCCCCTTCTGTGCCCGGCGGTGCGCCATGAATAGCCGCTGGACATCCATGCTGATGCAAAGACCCAGCGGCATCGCCGGGGTGACGGTGATCGCCCTGATCCTGCTGGCTGCCGCCATCGGTGCCCTGGCCCCGCCCTATGACCCGACCATGGTCGATTTCACGACCCGCCTGTCGCCGCCCTCATCGGCGCACTGGCTGGGGACCGATGAATGGGGCCGCGACGTGTTGAGCCGGCTGCTGTCGGGCACGGCCGTCACGGTGGCCGTGGCGGGGCTGACCACGCTGCTGGTCACCATCTCCGGCGCGTTGCTGGGGGCGTTCTCCGGGCTGGCGGGCGGCTGGCTGGACCGTTGCGTCGTGGCGCTGATGGATGCGTTCCTGGCCTTTCCGGCCCTGGTGCTGGCCATCGCCATGACGGCCGTGCTGGCGGGATCGTCGCTGGCGCCCGTGGTGGCGCTGGGCGTGGCCTATCTGCCTTATATGGTGCGCGTGGTGCGGGCCCATGTCCTGACCCTGCGCGGCCGCGACTTCATCGCCGCCTCACGGGTGATGGGCAACAGCCCGGCCTATACGCTGCTGCGCCACGTCATCCCCAATACGGTGGCGCCGGTTCTGGTCATGTCCACCTCGCTGTTCGGCTGGGCGCTGCTGGCGGAATCGGCCCTGTCCTTCCTGGGGCTGGGTCTGGCCCCGCCGGCGGCAAGCTGGGGCGGCATGCTGGCCGACAGCCGCAATTATTTCGCCGATGCCCCGTGGCTGGCGCTGGCGCCGGGCATCGCCATCTCCGGCGCCCTGCTGGGTATCAACCTGTTCGGCGATTTCTGCCGCGATTATTTCGACCGGAAGACCAAGGACTGATGAGCCAGCAACGGGACCCCATACTGTCCGTCGAGGGACTGTGCATCGCCACGCGCGACGGCACACGCATCGTCGATGATGTCAGCTTCCGCCTGGGCGCCGGACAGGTCGGCGCGCTGGTCGGTCAGTCCGGCAGCGGCAAGACCAGCATCGGCCGGGCCATCCTGCGCCTGCTGTCGCCGGGCCTGGCCATCACCGGCGGCGCCATCCGCTTTGACGGGCACGATCTGGCCACGGCTTCGGTCGCGGTCATGCGCGGCCTGCGGGGGCGGCGCATCGGGGCGGTGTTCCAGGAACCCATGATCTCCCTGAACCCGTCGCTGACGGTCGGGCGGCAGATGATGGAGGCGCTGCTGCGCCATGAGCGGATCACGCCGCGTGATGCCCGGGAACGCTGCCTGGACATGCTGCGCCGGGTGCGCATCGCCGATCCCGACCGTTGCTTTGGCGAATATCCGGGCAAGTTCTCCGGCGGCATGCGCCAGCGCTTCATGCTGGCCTCCGTCCTGACCACCAGACCCGCCCTGCTGATCGCGGACGAGCCGACGACGGCGCTGGATGCCGTGATCCGCAAGGAGATCATGGACCAGATGCTGGACCTGACGCGGGAACTGGGCACCAGCGTGCTGATCGTCAGCCACGACCTGGCAATGCTGTCGCAATATTCCGACATTGCCACGGTGCTGCATCAGGGCAGGGTGGTGGAACAGGGCGACACGCGCGATATCCTGCTGCGGCCCCGGACCGACTATATGCGCGGCTTCGTCGCCGCCCTGCCGCGCCGCGTGGAAGCCGCGCCGACGGGTGCGGGCGCCCGGCCGCTGATCAAAGTGCAGGGGCTGGACGTGGCCTTCCCCCTGAAGCGGCGCACCTTCTTCTCCCCCCATCGCACCCTGCGCGCCGTCAAGGATGTCAGCTTCGACATCGCCAAGGGGGAAGTGGTGGCGGTGGTGGGGGAGTCCGGGTCGGGCAAGACCAGTATCGGCCGGGCGCTGGTGGGGCTGAACAGGGCCACCGCCGGCAGCTTCGCCCGTACCGATGGTCCGCACCTGAAGGCGGGCGGCGCGGAATGGCGCATGCCGGGCGTGCAGATGGTGTTCCAGGACCAGCATTCCTCCCTGGACCCGCAGATGACCCTGGAACAGTTGGTCGCCGAACCGCTGCGCCATGACCCGTCGATGAGTGCGGCCCAACGGCTGGACCGCGCCCGCGACATCCTGGCGGAGGTGGGGCTGCCCGGCGGTTTCGCCAAGCGCTATTCCCATGAACTGTCCGGCGGACAGCGTCAGCGCGTGGGTATCGCCCGTGCCGTCGTGGCCCGGCCGTCGCTGATCGTGGCGGACGAGCCGGTGTCGGCCCTGGATGTCGGCGTACAGCGTCAGGTGCTGGACCTGATGATGCGCATGCGTGACGCCTATGGCCTGTCCTATCTGTTCATCTCCCACGATTTGTCGGTGGTTGAGGAGATCGCCGACCGGGTGCTGGTCATGTATCGCGGTCGCATCGTGGAAAGCGGCCCGCGCGACGCCATCTTCGACCGGCCGCACCACCCCTATACACGCCGCCTGCTGGAAGCCACGCCGCGCATCTTCCCGGGCGGCGGGGACAGCTACGAACTGGCCGTTCCCCCCACCATCGCCGTGCCGGCACCCGCCGGCCATGCCTATCACGAACCGGGGGAGGGCGATGACGACGCCCCCCTGGCGATGATCACCATCGATGGCCGGCATCAGGTGCTGTGCCGCGCGCTTACCTGAACGGCGGGCCTCCCCGCCCGACCCTTTTGCCTGGAGCTTGTTCATGAGCATCACTTCCGAAGACAAGGCCGACCTGCTGGGCCTGTTCGGCGGCCAGCTTCTGCCCGGACAGACCGTCGATACCTTGTTCCGGCTGCCCCGCATGTTCCCCTATGCCCCCGTTTCGCGGGGCGATGGCCCCGCCCGGCCCTTGCCCCGCGCCGCAAAGCCCATGCCCCGCATCGCGGTGCCGCATGAAGGGCGGGTCTTTGATATGGGCGATTTCCTGTCGGTCAACCGTGTGGCCGGCGCCCTGATCCTGAAGGACGGGGAGGTGGTGTTCGAGAATTACGAGCTGGGCCTGAACGACCAGCGGCACTGGGCCTCGGCCTCGGTCGCCAAATCGGTGACCTCTGCCCTGATCGGCGCCGCCATACAGGATGGGTTCATCCGGGACCTGGACGCGCCCCTGACCGATTTCATCGATATCGGCGCGCCCTATGCCGAGGTGTCGCTGCGCCAGTTGCTGCGCATGAATACCGGGGTGCTGTGGCGGGAGGAATATGTCGACCCCAATTCCGAACGCCGGCAATTGCTGGCCAAGCAGTTCGATTTCGAACCGCGCGCCATCGTCAAGCACATGACCGGCCTTTCCCGCTGCGCGCCGCCGGGCGGCTCCTGGGCCTATAATACGGGGGAATCCTATCTGGTCGCGGCCGTGCTGGAACAGGCGACCGGCAAAGGGCTGGCCGACTATCTGTCGGAGCGGATCTGGTCACGCCTGGGCATGGAACAGGACGCCACTTGGTGGCTGGACAGCCCCGGAGGCATGGTCGTGTCGGGCAGCGGCATGGGCGCCACCCTGCGCGACTATGCCCGCTTCGGTCAGTTCGTGCTGGAGGATGGCGTCATCGACGGGGACCGCGTGGTGCCGGCGGGCTGGTTCAAGGAGGCTGGTTCCCCGTTCCAGATCGGGGAGAAACAGATCCCCTACGGCTATATGTGGTGGATCCCGGAATTGCAGGTGCCGGAACTGGCCGGTTCCTTCCAGGCCGAAGGCATCTATGGCCAGTATATCCATGTCAATCCGGCGGAAAATCTGGTCATCGTGCTGCTTTGCGCCCGGTCCAAGCCTAATATGCGCCTGCGGTTCGAACTGAACGACGACGCGTTCTTCGCCGCCGTCGCCCGCGCCCTGCGGTGAGCGGGGCCGTGCATCCGCTGGATGGTATCCTGGTGGTCAGCCTGGAACAGGCCATCGCCGCCCCGTTCTGCACCCGCCAACTGGCCGATCTGGGGGCGCGTGTCATCAAGGTGGAGCGGCCGGACGGCGGGGATTTTGCCCGTGCCTATGATGATCGGGCACGGGGCCTGTCCTCGCATTTTGTCTGGACCAACCGGTCCAAGGAAAGCCTGGTCCTGGACCTGAAGCAGGAAGGGGACCTGGATGCCCTGCGGCGGTTGCTGGCCCGCGCTGACGTGTTTGTCCAGAACCTGGCGCCGGGGGCGGTCCGGCGCTTGGGGCTGGGGCAGGAGACGCTATCGGCGCTGCATCCGCGCCTGATCATCTGTGACATTTCCGGCTACGGCATCGGCGGGCCGGATGAGCAGCGCAAGGCCTACGACCTGCTGATCCAGGCGGAATCCGGCTTCCTGTCCCTGACCGGCACACCGGAGGAACCCTGCAAGGCCGGCCTGTCCATCGCCGACATCGCGGCCGGCATGTATGCCTATTCCAACATCCTGGCGGCCCTGTTCGAACGGGAACGGACGGGCAGGGGCCGGCATATCGACATTTCCATGCTGGAAGCCATGGCGGAATGGATGGGCTTCCCGCTGAATTATGCCATGGACGGGGCATCGCCGCCGCCCCGCGCCGGGGCCAGCCACGCCACCATCTTCCCCTATGGCCCCTTCGCCCATGCCCAGGGAAAGGTGATCCTGGCCGTGCAGAACGAACGCGAATGGGCTTCCTTCTGCACCATGGTGCTGGAACGGCCCGATCTTGTGACCGACCCGCGCTTTGACGCCAATCAGCGCCGGTCGGAGAACCGGGAGGCGCTGTCCGCCATCATCGCCAATCGGCTGGGCACCCTGTCCAGAGATGCGGTGGAGGGCCGGCTGGACGCGGCGCGCATCGCCTGGGCGCCGATCAACACCATGGCCGATCTATGGGACCATCGCCAATTGCAGGCGCGCGACCGCTGGCGGGAGGTGGGCAGCGAGGCGGGGCCGCTGCAATGCCTGCTGCCGCCGGGCCGCACGGCAATGCGGGTCGCTCCCGTGCCCGCCGTCGGCCAGCATACCGACGCCATCCTGCGGGAATTTGGCATCACCCGCGCGGTTTAGGCCTGTCTGCCGCATCGGCGGCAGGCCCCCATCCATGGGGGGCTGGCCCCGTTTATTGAAATCGACAGTACCCGCCCGCCGTCCCTAGTCTTTCCATACATCCGGATGTGCAATGGGAAATCTCCAGGTCCTGAAAGGCGGGAGCCTGCCCGGATGTTCAATCATCATAACAATATTGAACAGGGACTTTGAACAATGGCAGCAATGTTGGAGGCCGTCTCTTTACGCAAGGAGTATG
>NZ_JAGOGJ010000051.1 GCF_017996735.1 Niveispirillum sp. | reverse complement strand
CCCCAGCGCCGTCACCACCCTGCCGGCGCGCGACGTGATCGATGCCCGCCTGTCCATCGATCCCACCGACAGCGTCCGCCTGGAACTGTTCGTCACCAACCTGTTTGACGAGACCTATATCGCCAGCCAGCTTCAGAACTCCTCATCGGCCGATGGCGGCATCATCTATGGTGCCCGCCGCCAGTATGGCGGCCGCCTGACCTACCGGTTCTGAGGCGGAGGAAAGGAATGAAGCGGTCCTTCGTTTCCGCCCTGGCCTTGGCGGCGGCATTCACGCTGCCGGCGGGGGCTACATGGTGGTCGCCGGGTGACGGCACGCCGTTCCCGGCCCGGTATGATGACGCCGACGCGGACGGTGTCACGCGCATCCTTCTGGATGGCGGGCCGATGGAAACGAAGGGCCATCCCTTCTTTGAGGCGAAGGGCAAATATGGCCGCGCCTGCGTCACCTGCCACCAGCCCTCGGACGGGATGAGCCTGTCGGCCGAAACCGCCCGGATAAGATGGCAGGAGACGGGGGGCAAGGACCCGTTATTCGCGGCCATCGACGGGGCCAACTGCCCCGATCTGGCACAGGGGGAGCGCGCGTCGCATTCCCTGCTGCTGGATTACGGGCTGTTCCGTATCGCCCGGCCCTGGCCCCCGGTCGATCATGACGGACAGAAGATCGAACCCGATTTCACGCTGGAGGTCGTGCGCGACCCGACTGGGTGCAACGCATCGAAGGTCTGGGGTCTGGCCGCGCCCGACCCGCAGGTTTCCGTCTTCCGCCGGCCCCGTCCGGTGGCGAATTTTAAGTATATCCTGGCCATGGGCTTCGCGGTCGATCCCAAGGTGGGCAAGCCGCTGCCCATCGATCCCGAAACGGGGAAGATGGTCAGCGGCAATCTGATGGCCGACCGCCGTGTTCTTTCCCTGGAAGCGCAGATGCGCGACGCGGCCCATTCCCACATGGGTTTCGACGCGCTGACGGCCGACGACATCAACCGTATCCGCGATTTCGAGGATCGTCTCTTCGTGGCCCGGCAGCATGACCGGGTGGGCGGCGATCTGGACGCCATGGGCGCACGCGGCGGCCCCGAAACCCTGGCACGGTCTGAACCCGGCCGCCTGGGCAGCCAGGGAACGGCGGTGTTCAGCGAATTCGCGGCGTGGGAGAAGATACCCGCCGATGCCGTCATCACCCCCGAACAGCGCGCGTATCGGGAATCCGTGGCGCGTGGCGCGCGGGTGTTCCGGGAAAGGATGTTCCTGATCACCGACAGCGCGGGCATCAACTCACCGGTCGGGTTCGGCAATCCCGTCCGCAATTCCTGCGTCTTCTGCCATAATATGAGCCAGATGGGTATGGATGTGGCCCCCGGTCAGGTCGATCTGGGCACCACCACCATGCCCTTTGCCGACCCGCAGCCGCACCTGCCTTTGTTCCGCATCACCTGCAAGGGGCCGCCGCATCCCCATTACGGCCGCGTGATCCATACCCATGATCCGGGCTACGCCCTGACCACGGGCCGGTGCGAGGATGTGGGCAAGATCACGCTGCAGACCCTGCGCGGCCTGACGGGCAGGGCGCCTTATTTCGCCAGCGGGTCCGCCCGCGACCTGCGCGCCGTGATCGACTATTACGACCGGCGCTACAATATCGGCTACACGGAGCAGGAAAAGCGCGATCTGGTCAATCTGATGGGGGCGCTGTAAATGCGGCGGATGATGACGGCGCTGCTGGCGCTCCTGTCCTTCAACAGTGTCGCACAGGCGGCTGACGCCGTGCGTTTTATCAGTTGCCCGATCTATCGCGACACGGATGCGGGCCGTAAATCCGGCTGCTGGCTGGCGGAGGAGCGGGAGACGGGGCGGCGCTTCGACATCACCCAGTCGGCCACCAAGCCCGACTGGTCGATGGCCGTACTGGTAGAAGGGCGCATCGCGGAAAAGCAGGATAATGCCTGTGGCGCCACGGTGCTGGAACCTGTCCGGGTGTCGGTGCTGCCGGATCAGGCCTGCACCCGCGCCATGATCCCGGCCGAAGGATTTCCGGGCCGGCGTTTCGTGCTGCCGCCCCGCAATATCCGCCCGATCCATGCGCCCGACCCGGCCCCGCCGCCGTCCTATACGGCCCGGCTGTTCCTCATTCCCTTCGATTACGGCCGCGATTTCGTGGTCTATCAGCAAAGCGACTGGATGCTGGTGAACGCCGCCGCCTATGCGCGGGCGGCGGGGGGCAGGGTGCTGGTGACCGGCTATGCGGAGACGGAACCGCTGCGCGTATCCGGGCAAAGCCTGTCGGAACCCGCCAGCCTTGCCAAAAGCCGGGCGGAGATGGCGCGGCTGTGGCTGGTCAGCCTGGGTGTACCGGCGGATCGCGTTCATCTGGACTGGAAGCCGAACCCGGCCCCCCTGGCCGATCCCGCCTTCGACGGGTTGACCGAAACCTCCCGCCGGCGTGTGGATATCAGGATCGAACCCTGATCCCCCCGCCGTCGGTGCAAGGCCGGTGCCGGGTACCCGGCCGGTCTGCGGCGGCGGCCTCCCTGCCTTGCCACAATCGAAAAACGGGTTCCCTGAAAACCGGCCGGACGATTTCGCTTTCCAGTCCCTAAAATATGAGTATGATCTCATTTTCAATAAAAGGGAGGGGGCCATGTTGTACCGGGGGTGGCTTTGGGGTGCGGTCTCAGTGCTGGCACTGGGCGGCAGCGGGGCGTGGGCGCAAACGGCGGAAGATCCCTCCGCCGCGGGCACTCTGGTGCTGGAAGAGATTGTGGTGACCGCGCGCAAGACGACGGAGCGTCTGCAGGACACGCCGATTTCCATAACCGCGCTGGACCGGGATGCGCTGGAACGCCGGGGCATCGATACGCTGGCCGATGTGGCCAAGGTCACGCCGGGCCTCAATTACGGCAATTTCGGCGACCTGAAGCTGTCGCCGACCTCCCTGCGCGGCGTGGTCGGTTCGGCCGGTTCGGCGGGGGCGGACCCTGCTGTCGGCTATTATGTCGATGAGGTCTATGTGGGGCAGGGGCCGGGCGCCAACCTGGACCTGTATGACATTGCCCAGGTGGAGGTGATGCGCGGGCCGCAGGGTACGCTCTATGGCCGCAACACCATCGGCGGCGTCATTGCCATCCGGACGGAGCGGCCGGGAGATGAGGTGAAGGGGTCGGTCACTGCCGATATCGGCAATTACCAGCGCCGCCGCCTGGGTGCGTCCCTGTCCGGCCCCCTGGTCGATGGGCTGGTCAGTGCCAAGGTCGCGGTCATCCGCGATCACCGCGACGGTTACGAGGATAATCTGTTCCTGGACCGGGATGTGAATGACCACCGCACCTGGTCCGGTCGGGCACAGCTTCTGTTCACCCCGGCGCCCGACACCGAATTGCTGCTGACCGCCGACCATGCGGAGGCCGACCAGGAAACCCTGGTGTTTGAGACGTTGAAATACAATCCGGATGCCATCGCGACCCAGATGCTGCGGACCTCTGGTTTCGCGCTCAATACCGATCCGTTCGACCGCAAGGTAAATGCCAACCGGGTCAGCCGGGAAACGCTGAATGCCGATGGCTATGCCGCGAATTTCCGGACCTCGCTGCACGATATCGACATCGTCAACATCTTCTCCTACCGCCAGCATAATTATTACAGCAATACGGATACCTGCCGCTGCCAGCTCTCCTTCAGTTATGATGGCGATCCGGAGCAGGTGAAACGCCTGTCGAACGAGTTCCGGATCGGTGGCACGGCGGGGTCGTTGTCCTGGCTGACCGGCCTCTATTACTTCCGTCAGAAGGCCGACAATCAGAGCTTCATCGAGCTGGGATCGGCAACGGCCGGCCTGTTTGGCGTGCCGGCGATGGATGGTCTGGTCATCGGCTCGACGGGGCGGATGACAACCATCAGCAAGGCCGCCTTTGCCAGCGCCACCTGGACGGGCGATGATCTGGTCGATGTGACCCTGGGCGGCCGCTACACGCAGGACGAGAAGCGTATCGATTACCGGCAGGTCGATCCCTATCAGATCCTGGGTGGGTCCACCGCCATCAAGGCCGATGACGACTGGAGCCGCTTCACCCCCAACGCCAATATCCGCTTCCGTATCAGCCCGACGCTGATGACCTATCTGAGTGCGGCCAAGGGCTTCAAGAGCGGCGGCTTCAACGACGCGCTGGGCGATGCCAACGGTATCTCCTTCGGGCCGGAGAGTTTGTGGAACTATGAGGCGGGGCTGAAGACCGAATTGTTCGACCGCCGGCTGTCGCTCAACCTCGCGGCCTTCGCCATGGAGTGGGACAGTATCCAGATCACGGCGCAGAACCCGGCCACCACCTTCTATAACCCCATCATCCTGAATGCCGGCAAGGCGCATAGCCGGGGGGTGGAGGTGGAGGCGTCGGCGCGCGTCACCTCCCGGTTGCGTCTGACCGGCAACCTGTCGGTCCAGGACGCCGCCTATGACAAGGGAACCTTGCCCAATGGCAAGCCGCTGAACCATATCCCCTTCGCGCCCACCTATACCGGCCTGATCGAGGGGGAATATGCCGTGCCCACACCGGTCGGTCTGCTGACCTTCCAGGGCGAATATCAGATGCGGGGCCGGACCTACCTGACCACGAACAATGATCCCGACGGGCGGGTCGGCGCCTATGGCCTGGTCAATCTGCGTGTCGCGCTGGCATCCGATGATGATCGCTGGCGGGTGGCCCTCTATGGCCGGAACGTCTTCGACAAGACCTATATGACCCGCCTGTTCGATCTCTACGACAACACCCTGAACGGACAGAAGCTGATCACGCTGGGCGCGCCCGCCACCTACGGCGTGGAGTTCAAGGTCGCCTTCTGACGTGGAAAAGGCGCGGTATTCCACCCCGCTTCAATGGAGAAAACATGAATAAGCGCGAAGCCGTGATTGTCTCCACGGCCCGCACGCCCATCGGCCGTGCCTTCAAGGGATGTTTCAACGCCACGCCGTCGCCAACCCTGGCTGCCCATGCGATCCGGGCCGCTGTCGGTCGGGCGGGGATCGATCCGGCGGAAATCGAGGATGTGGTGGTGGGGGCGGCCCTGCAGCAGGGGTCGCAGGTCGCCATTGGCCGTAACGCGTCCTTGCGTGCGGGCCTGCCGGTATCGGTGGCGGGTCAGTCGATCGACCGCCAATGCGCTTCCGGCCTGATGGCGGTGGCCACCGCGGCCAAACAGGTGATCGTCGACGGGATGGATGTCTGTGTGGCGGCGGGGGTGGAATCCATCTCCCTGGTCCAGACCCAAGCCATGCGCGGGGACCCCGATCCCGGCCTGCTGGCCATGGTTCCCGACGCTTACATGCCGATGCTGGAAACAGCGGAGATCGTTGCCAGACGGTATGGGGTGAGCCGGGAGCGCATGGACGACTATGCCCTGCTCTCCCAGCAGCGGACCGCCCGCGCGCAGGCGGCCGGGGCGTTCGCAGCGGAGATCGTGCCGGTGACGGCGCACATGGCCGTGGTGGACAAGGCGACCGGAGAGACCAGTTTCCGGGAACTGACCGTGACCAGGGACGAAGGCAATCGTCCGGAAACGACGCTGCAGGGTCTGGCCGCCCTGAAACCGGCCATGGGGCCTGACGGAACGGTCACGGCGGGCAATGCCAGCCAGCTTTCCGATGGTGCTTCGGCCTGCGTGATCATGGATCATCGTCTGACGGAACGTCGCGGCCTGCAACCGCTGGGCCGCTATATCGGCATGGCGGTGGCGGGCACCGCACCGGACGAAATGGGGATCGGCCCGGTCTTCGCGGTGCCCAAGCTGCTGGCCCGGCACGGTCTGGCGATGGGCGACATCGGCCTGTGGGAACTGAACGAAGCGTTTGCGGTACAGGTGATCTATTGCGCCGCCAGGCTGGGCATCCCGCCGGACATCCTGAATGTGAATGGCGGCGGCATTTCCATCGGCCATCCCTATGGCATGTCCGGTGCCCGCATGGTCGGTCATGCCCTGATCGAAGGGCGGCGCCGGGGGGTGCGGTATGTGGTCGTGACCATGTGCGTGGGGGGCGGCATGGGGGCCGCCGGCCTGTTCGAGGTGCTGTCCTGATGCGCGCGCCGGAGACGGGTTCACCGCAACGGATCCTGGTGGCCAACCGGGGCGAGATTGCCATCCGGATCGTGCGCGCCGCCAGGGCGCAAAGCCACGCCAGCCTGTGTATCCATGCGGAGGATGAGGCCGACGCCCTGCATCGCCATTATGCCTATGACAGCCGACCCCTGCGGGGCAGCGGTCCCGCCGCCTATCTGGATCAGTCCGGGATCATCGATATTGCTTTGGTCACGGGATGCACGGCGGTTCATCCCGGCTATGGCTTTTTGAGCGAGAATGCCGCGTTCGCGCGGGCCTGTGCGGCGCGGGGATTGATCTTCATTGGGCCGTCGGCGGAAACGCTGGACCTGTTCGGCGACAAGATCGCGGCGCGGGCGCTGGCGCAACGGCTGGGCGTGCCGGTGGCCGCCGGCACCAGCGGTGCCACCACGCTGGAGGAAGCGCGCAGCTTCGCGGCGACCCATGGCGCGGTGATGCTGAAAGCGGTTGCGGGCGGTGGCGGCCGGGGCATGCGTGTGGTCCGCGACCTTGAGGATCTGGAGGCCGCCTATGAACGCTGTGCATCGGAAGCCCTGAAGGCCTTTGGGAACGGCGATCTCTATGTCGAAAAGCTGCTGCCGGCCGCGCGCCATATCGAGGTGCAACTGGTTGGCGACGGCAGCGGTCTTGTCAGCCACCTGTGGGAACGCGACTGTTCCATCCAGCGGCGACACCAGAAACTGGTGGAGATCGCGCCGGCCCCGCTGCTGGACACAAGCTTGCGTCAGCGGCTGATTGATGCGGCCCTGACGCTGGGCCGGCACGTCGCCTATAAGGGCGTCGGCACCGTGGAATTCCTGGTGGCCGGCCAGGATTTCTGGTTCATCGAGGCCAATCCCCGCCTGCAGGTGGAGCATACGATCACCGAGGAGATCACCGGTGTCGATCTGGTGCAGACCCAGATGGCCATCGCCTTCGGTGCGTCGCTGGCCGATCTGGACCTGACCGAGCCGCCGCCGGTACGGGGAACTGCCATCCAGGCGCGGGTCAATCTGGAGGTGATGTTGCCCGACGGCAGCGCTGTGCCCCGCGCGGGACGGCTGCTGGCCTATGAACCGCCGTCAGGACCCCATGTCCGTGTCGACGGGATGGGTTGCCGGGATTATGTGACCAGCACGCGCTATGACCCGCTGCTGGCCAAGCTGATCGTGCGTGATCGCTCTTTCACGGGCGCGGCGAAAGCCACGGCCCAGGCCTTGCGGGAGTTCAAGGTGGAGGGGGTGGAGACGAACATTCCGTTCATCACCGCCATCCTGAGCCACGACACCTTTCTGTCCGGGCGGTTCGATACGGGCTTCATCGCCGCGCACCTGGACGATTTGTTGTCCATGGCCGGTTCTGCCGCCGTTCCCGACCGTGCGGAAGCAGAGCCGGACCTGGATGACACAGGTACGGTTGCCCTGCGCGCGCCCATGACCGGGACCATCATCCAGCTCTCGGTGGCTGCCGGCGACCGCGTGCACAAGGGGCAGGGGTTGCTGGTGGTGGAGGCCATGAAGATGGAACATCCGCTGTCCGCCCCCTGCGCCGGGACCATCGCCGCCGTGAAGGCGGTGCCGCACGGACAGGTGGCAGAGGGCGCTGTTCTGATCCTGCTGTGCCCCGATGCGGGGGACGGTGATGCCGGGCCGGGCCTGCCCCCGGACGGGGAGGATTGGCAGGCGGAGATCGCGGAGATCGGCCGCCGTCACGCCATCGCCCGTGACATGGGCGGACCCGATAAGGTCGCGCGCCAGCGGAATGCCGGCAAGCTGACGGCCCGTGAGCGGATTGAGCGGTTCGCTGATCCCGGCAGCTTTTCGGAGATCGGGGCGCTGACCGCCCTCACCAGCTATGACGGGGAAGGACACCTGCGCACCATCCACCCCGCCAATTTTATCGCCGGGACTGGGCGCGCCGATGGGCGGAAGCTGGTGCTCGGGGTCGATGATTTCACCCTGCGTGCTGGGTCCGGCGACGCCGCCATTCATGAGAAGCAGGTCTTTATCGAACATTATGCCGGTGAAATGCGCCTGCCGCTGGTGCGGCTGCTGGACGGGGCCAGCGGTGGCGGCAGTGTCACCATGGCGCTGGAACAGGGGTTCCATTACCTGCCCGTCAATCCCGGCTGGGACGCGGTGGTGGAGAACCTGTCACTGATCCCCGTGGTCGCAGCCTGCTTGGGGCCGACGGTGGGGTTGGGGGCGGCGCGGCTGGCCATGTCGCATTTTTCCGTCATGATCGAAGGGCTGGGGCAGGTCTTCACGGCCGGGCCGCCCATCGTCCGATCCGCCACACGGGAGGATCTGACAAAAGAGGAGCTGGGCGGTGCGACGGTGCATGCCGATAATGGTCTGGTCGAACGGATCGTGCCGGACGAACAGGCCGCCTTCGACAGTATCCGGCGCTTCCTGTCCTACCTGCCGTCCAGTGTGTTTGAACCGCCGCCCTGCCTGACACCGCAGGACCCTTGTGATCGGCGCGACGCGTCGCTGGCCGCCGCGATCCCGCGCAATGACCGCCGGCCCTACAGGATAGAGCCCATCTTGCGGGCGATCTTCGACGACGGATCGCTGTTCCGGTTTGCCGGATATGGTGGGGCGACTGTCACGGCGCTGGCGCGGCTGGATGGTTGCCCCGTGGGCGTGCTGGCCACCGATCCGGAGAAGGGCGCGACCATGACGGCGCAGGGTGCCATGGCCATCACGCGACTGGTCGATCTGTGCGAGACGTTCCACCTGCCTATCGTCAGCCTGACCGATCAGGCGGGTATGTCGATCGGGTTGGCGGCAGAACGGGCCGGCACCATCCGCTTCGGCGCGCGGGCCATCGCTTCCATCTATCAGGCGACTGTCCCGCAGGCCGAGATCATCCTGCGCCGGGTGTTCGGCGTAGGCGGTGCCGGCATCGTCAACCGCCACCGGGCCGGGCGAAGCTGGGCCTGGCCATCGGCGCGGTGGGGATCGATCCCGCAGCAGGGCGGCATTGAGGCGGCGTTTCGTGCCGAACTGGACCGTGCCCCCGACCGCGCGGCCGCCATTGCTGCCATCGAACGCCGGCTGGAAGCCATCGCCTCGCCCTTGCGCACGGCCGAAAGGTTTGGCGTGCAGGACATCATCGACCCCAGGCAGACACGGCCCCTGCTCTGCGACTGGGTGCGGGACGCCTATCGCCTGCTGCCCGAAAGGCTGGGCCGCCCCTGTTTTGGAACACGGCCATAGAAGCCGAAACGCACAAGGACAGACCATGGAAAGAATGGCGATTTTTAATGAGGATCATGAAAGCTTCCGCACCACGGTACGGCGCTTCTGCGAGGAACGGGTGGCGCCCAACCAGGAGGCCTGGGCAGACGAACACCGGGTTCCGCCTGAGATCTGGCGGGAGGCAGGGGGGCTGGGCCTGCTCTGCGCCTGGTTGCCGGAGGAATATGGCGGAACCGGCACCGATATCCGCTTTGATCTGGTGGTGTGCGAGGAACTGGCGCGGATCGGTGCGACTGGTCCCGGCTTTCCGCTGCATTCCCTGATCGTCGCCCCCTATATCGCGGAGTTCGGCGGCGATGCCCTGAAACAGCGCCTTCTGCCGGCGATGGCGCGCGGGGAGAAGATCGGCGCCATCGCCATGACGGAGCCGGGTGCCGGTTCCGATCTGGCCGGTATCCGCACCATGGCGGTTCCCTATGGTGATGGCTGGCGGATCAATGGTCAGAAGACCTTCATCACCAACGGGCACAATGCCGATATCATCATCGTCGCCTGCATCACCGATCCGGGCAAGGGCGCGCACGGCATCTCCCTGATCATCGTGGAAAGCGGCACGCCCGGCTTCTCGCGCGGGCGCAATCTGCGCAAGATGGGTCAGCATGCGCAGGACACGGCCGAACTGTTCTTCGATGACGTCATCGTGCCGGGGGACAATCTGCTGGGGGAGGCGGGCAAGGGCTTCATCTATATGATGGAAGGCCTGCCACAGGAACGGCTGGTCGCCACCCTGCTCTGCCAGGGCCGGGCAGAGGCCGCCCTGGCCACGACCATCGCCTATACTGCGGATCGCCGGGCCTTCGGCAAACGTATCATCGACTTCCAGAACACACGCTTCAAGCTGGCGGAAATGCAGGCGCAGATCATGGCCGGGCGGGCCTTCTGCGATCAGTTGGTGATGGCGTGCCTGTCAAAACGGCTGAGCGCGGTGGATGCGGCGGCCGGCAAGCTCTGGCATTCGGAAATGCTGGGCCGCGTCGTCGATGAATGCGTCCAGTTGCATGGCGGCTACGGCTATATGATGGAATATCCCATCACCCGCGCCTATGT
Organism: Niveispirillum sp.; assembly: GCF_017996735.1. Taxonomy (GTDB): domain Bacteria; phylum Pseudomonadota; class Alphaproteobacteria; order Azospirillales; family Azospirillaceae; genus Niveispirillum. Next base: position 33,417 of record NZ_JAGOGJ010000051.1, on the reverse strand, counting down.
CGATGCCCGCATCGAACGCATCTATGGCGGCACGTCGGAGATCATGAAGGAAGTGATCGCGCGGGATATCGTGAAACACCTGTGAAGGGAGGGCGTGGCGCCCCCCCTTCATGCCGCGGCACCTGTGCGTCGGAAGAAGCGGATCGCCTGATAGAAGAACAGGGCGCCGCCGATGGCACAGGGCACGCACAGGGCGGCGATGGCGATACCCAGCCGGCTCTCACCGCCCAGCGTGGAACTGACCAGGGCGATCAGCGGCGGTGCCGTGGCGCTGGCGAAGATGGCGGTCAGCAAGGTGTTGGTGCCCAGCGCCAGGCCCCGCACCTCGTTGGGGATGTTGAGCGTGATGGCGATGACGCCGAGGGTGGCGACCACCGCGCCGGCAAAGATATGGGCCGTCAGCATCACCGCGAATAACGGCACACCGGGCGCCATGCCGAACAGCGACAAGGGGGCGATGGCCAGTGCCGCCACCACGGCCGGAACCAGCACGCCGGCCCGCCCGCCATGACGTTGGCCCAGCTTGCCCAGCCAGCCGCTGCCGCCCGCCCCGGCGATACCGCCGATCAGCAGCACCGCGCTCAGCCAGCCGGCGAACTGTCCCGGTGTCAGGTGATAGTTGCGGATCAGCATGGGTGTGGCCCAGACCGATGCCGCCTGGATCGTCACCTGGCTCAGCAGCAGGGCGATGATCAGGGGCAGCAGGAAGCCGCGATATTGCCACAGCTCACGAAACGCGACCGAGGTCTTGCCGCTCTGATCATGCTGTTCCTGGCGTGCCGGTTCACGCACCGGGGCCAGCAGCAGCAGGATGGCCCCACCCAGGATGGCGGCGGCCAGATAGAGCAGGCGCCAGGGCGGCAGCCCGAACAGCAGGCCGGGATCGGCGGTGTGCCAGCCGCTCAGGACGTCAAAGGCCAGACCGCCGGCCAGGATGCCGATGCCCTGTCCCGCCGCCTGTCCCACCACCAGCAGACTGGTGGCCACCGATCGCCGTTCCGGCGGATAAAGGTCGGCGGCCAGCGAGAAGGCGGCAGGGACCAGCAGGGCAGCGTTGGCGCCCAGGATGACGCGCCCCACCACCAGCGACAGGAAGTTCGGCGCCAGGCCGGTGATGACCATGGCGATGATCCAGGACACCAGACCCCAGAACAGCAGCCGCATGCGCACCGTCCGGTCGATCAGCCGGCCGCAGGGGATGGACGCGATGCCCAGCGCCAGACCAAAGGCGGTACCCTGCAGCAGCCCGACCTCCAGATCGGTCAGGGACATGTCGCGCTTCATCGGCTCGATCAGCAGCGCCGTCAGCGTGATGTCCATGGTCAGGAAAAAGCTGAGGATCGACAGGGCCAGCAGGGCATAGCCGGCGCGGGCCGGTGACGGGAAACCGGTATGGCTCATTTAAGACGCTCGAAACGCAGACGCAGGGTGCGGCCGGTGGTGAGAAGGAAACCGGTGCCGTCGATTTCAAGCGTGGCGGCCAGCGGTAGCGGCCCGGCCCCGCGCGCCTCCCACAAATCCGGTGCCACCGGGGCCAGCTTATAGAGGAAGGACCCGATGGCGTTGCGCAGGGTCAGGTGCGGAGCTTCATCACCATCGCGGATGCTGGCGCTGATCCCGGCGGCGGCACTGACATAATCGCCCAGGATGGCGGCGGCATCCTGTCCTTGCCCCGGGGTGACGCGCCGAAGCACCTCCTGCTGCCCGAATTCCGTCAGTTCCAGCGACCCGCCGTCATCGACGGGGCGCAGGCGCATGTCGGTGGGCACGATGGGCAGGCTGAGCCAGCCCTCCGCATCGCGTCTGGCCGGCAGGGTCATGCCGCCCAGGCGGATTGCCTGCTTGCCCTCGTTCGCCACCAGGGTCAGCTTGCGGCCGGTGTCGCGGTTATAATAGTCGCCGGCCACAGGTTCGGCCGCCACATCCTCCGGCACGGGCGGCAGGCCGGGCAGGCAGCGGTCGATGATGTCGTCGATCAGCTTGTACAGTTCCAGGCTGTTGCGGCCGTTGGACATGACGATGATATCAAGCTCGTGCCCCAGCACCTTGATCATCTGGCTGGAACCCCCGACGACCGCGCCCGCGTGATGTACCGTGTCCAACCCGCGATGCGGGGTCATGCTGAGGCCCAGGCCATAGCCATGGGTGGCGTGCGGGGTGCGCATCGCGGCCCATGTCGCCGCACTGCCCACCAGTGGCGCGCTCATATGCTTCAGCCAGAGCAGCATGTCGTTGACGGTGGAGACGATGCCGCCCTCTCCCCCAATGGGGGAGCCGAAGACGCCGCGCATGTAACCGCCGCTGGGGCTGGGCACATGCAACGTGGCGCTGTTGGGCACCAGATCGGTGTCCAGTGCCCGCACCATCGTGTCATGCATGCCCACGGGTTCGAAGATCCGCTCGCGCAGGAAGCTGGCGAAATCCCGCCCGCCCAGCCGTGTCACGATCTCCGCCAACAGGATATAGCCGCCATTATTGTAGCTCCAGCTTGCGCCGGGCGCGAAATTGACGCTGTCCAGCGCCGCTAGCATCTTGAACTGGAAATTGGCGGGGGTGGTCATGCCGGGACCGGCCGTATGCAGCAGAAGGTCCAGGCTGTCGCGCATGCCGCTGGTATGGGCCATCAACTGCCGCACCGTCATAGTGTCGGCCCAGGCCGGCAGTTCCGGCAGGTGGCGGCGCACGCGGTCATCAATGGACAGTCTGCCTTCCTCCGCCAGCAGCATGACGGCCAGCACGCAGAAATGCTTGCTGGTGGAGCCGATGCGCATGCGGATGGTGGGCGACAGGGTGACTGGCAGCTCGATGCTGGCCATGCCGACACCGCGCCGGTAGACAGGTCGGCCCTTCAGCGCCACGCCCACCGCGAAGCCGGGGGCATTGGTGGTGTCATAGGGTGCCAGAAGCGCGTCGAGCGCCGCAGGCTCGATCCGGGCCTGGACTGTCATCTGTCTCTCCTGATGGTCGTGTCTTTTAAGAAAGGCGCGTCATCCGGCTTCGGACAGGACACGCAGCAGATTGCCGCTCCACATCTTCTCCAGATCGCCTTCGGAGAAGCCAGCTTCCAGGAGCCGTTCGGTGACGCGGGGCAGGGCGGTCACGTCGCGCAATCCCTCCACACCGCCGCCGCCATCCCAGTCGGCACCAAAACAGACATGGTCAACACCGGCCACGGCGATGGTGTGCAGCAAGGCCGCCATATAATCCTCAAAACCCGCCCTCCACATGGGGGCGGCGTCTTCCAGCGCGTTCCAGCGCCGGGCCAGATCCACCTGTTCGGTCACCGACAGGTCGCCGATATGCCCCATGGTCCGGAACAGGCCTGCGCGTTCCGATGCCATATGCATGGCCGACAGATAGATGGTGGTGAAGCCGATGACCCCACCCCGGGCGGCCAGCGCCCGGATGCGATCATCATCCAGATTGCGGGGGTGGTCGTAGAAGCCGCGCGTGCCGGAATGGGACAGCACCAGCGGTGACCTGGAAAGTTCCAGCATCCGGTCGAAGGCGGCATCGGATGCGTGGCTGGCGTCGATCACCATGCCCAGCCGGTTCATCTCCGTCACCCAATCCTCGCCCAGCGCGCTGAGGCCGTTCCAGCGGGGCGTGTCGGTGGAACTGTCGGCCAACTGGTTGGCGCGCACATGCACCGGCCCCGCCATCCGCACCCCGTGGGCGTGGAATTCGGCCAGAAGGCCCAGATCCTCCCCGATCGGGTAAGAATTCTCGATGCTGCGGAACGCCACCATCCTGCCTTCGCCGTTCAGGCGGTGGGCGTCGGCCGCTGTCACGGCTGGCCCGATCCGGTCGGAAAAGCGGGCCAGGGTTTCGTCGATTTCCCGCGAACGCTGGCGGGCCGAGGCCAGGGCCGCTCCATAGGCCTCTTCCGTCAATGGTCCCTGTGCGGTGTAGATGACAAAGAAGCCGCCGGACAGGTTGCCTTGCATGCGCGGCATGTCGAGCTGGGCGACATCATCCGCCAGATCATGGCGTTCATCGAAATGCCAGCCGGCCCGTGCGAAATGGATCGGCGTGTCGAGATGGGCGTCCAGCGTCAGCAAGCGGCGATGGAGGTCGATGGCGTGGGACATGCTGTCTCCTGCGGCGTGGATGTCGATCTTGTGGGTAGGGACCGACATCCACAACCCCGCGTCAATAGCTTGCGGAGATGGTAAGCCCAAAGCTCAGCGGACGGATGATGCCGGTGGCCAGGGCCCCACCCGGATTGACCGGCCCCCCATTGGCCGTGACCGAGCCGGTGGAGGTGCGACCCTTGCTGTTGCCGATATTCTTCGCATAGGCGTCCAGGGCGAAGTTGCCGAAATCGAGTCCGGCGCGCAGATCAATGACCTGATAGGACGGCAATTGCCGCTGTTGGCCGTTGGCAGCGCGATAGGTGGCGTCGTAACTGGCATATTGCTTGGACAGGAAACGCACCGATCCGCCGACCGACGCGGTGATATCCCCCGTCAGGTCCCAGTTGTAATCGCCGTTCAGGGCCGCGCTGAGTTTCGGGGTGAAGGGCAGGCGGTCGCCATTCAGCCCGCCGATAACCGGCGTCGTGTCATCGCGCAGCTTGGCGTTGGTATAGGCGGCGTTGGCCGACAGCTCCAGGCCGCGCACGGGCCGGAAGGTCACCGAACCTTCGGCGCCGTCGCTCTTGGCCTTTCCGCCATTGATGTTGATGCCGTACTCGTCCACGACGGCGATCAACTGAATGTCACGCCAGTCCAGGTGGAAGACCGACAATTCGGCGCTGACCGTGCCGTCCTCGGACTGTACCTTGGTCCCGGCCTCGTAGCTGATCAGCGTGTCACTATCGAATTGGCGCAGCGCGTCCGCGGGAGCGCTGGGCGGCAGCGGGTTGGGTCCACCCGGACGATACCCCTTGGCGACACGAAGATAGATCGATGCGTTGTCCGATAGTTTGAATTTCGGTGCCGCGGAGAAGGTGAAGACATTTTCCGACGATCGGATGTCGGGATACACGGATGTGCCTCCCGCCAGAACACCATCGGTCATCTGGCTGGCCGATTGCCGATTGTGACTGTAGCGGGCGCCGAAATCGACGTCGAACTGCTCATCCAGATGCACGGTGGCATTGGCGAAGCCGGCGAATTCCTCGTACTTGGACGGCAATTGCACGTCGGCCAGCAGCGGCAGGCTGGTGATCGGGTCAAGCGTGCCGGGCCGCACGGCGAAATAGCCCTGCCGTATCAGCGCCTTCTCATGCACATAATAACCGCCGACCAGCCATTCGAACGGCCCCGGCTGCGAGGAGGTCAGGCGCAGTTCCTGGGTGAATTTTTCGACATTGGTGTCCTGGCCCAGGTAGATTTCGTTGGGCGTGCCGAAGACGCCGTTGATCAGGCCCGACAGGTTGTAGCTGAGGTCGGTGCGGCTTTTCTGCTTCTGCGAGGAGAAACTGGTGGAGGAGAGGATATCGGCGAAGCCCGCCTCATACTTGGCCGTACCGTTATAGACGCGATATTTGATATCGCGAAAGGCCGGCACGAATTGCGAGAAGGTGGGGCGGCCATAGAGCATGGCGATGCTGTCGGGATCGCTCTCCACCGTGCTGGGCGCGTCCGATTTGATATCCTGCAACAGGGCGGTGAGACGCAGGGAGAAGCCGTTGGCCGGCGCATAAAGGGCCGACACGCGGCCGCCATAGCTCTGGCTGTCGTTGATGTTGCTTTCCCGATCCGACCCGGCCGTGCCGATGCTGTCGATGAAGCCGCCTGTCTTGCGATAATAGCCCGACGCTCTTACGGCCAGATCGTCGCTCACCGGCACATTGACCAGCGTATTGCCGGAATAGGACAGGTCGCCGCCCTTTGCCGTTTCCACACCGACGCGTGACCGGCTCTCCACCGCCTTGGTGTCGGGTTCGTTGGTGATGTATTTCAGCACGCCGCCCAGCGAACTGGCGCCATAAAGCGTGCCCTGGGGGCCACGCAGCACTTCCACCCGCGCGATGTCGAACGTGTCGAAATCGCCGGCCAGAATGGCGCCATTGGCCAGGCCGGTGGAGGAGCCGAACGGTGTTTCGTCCATATAGACCGACACGGTCGACGCCACGCCGCCGGTATTGACACCGCGCATCACCAGACGGCCCTGGCCGGGCGTGTCCTGGGCGATCTGCAGGCCGGGCACCAGCTTCAGATAGTCCTGGATGGTGTTGGCCTGCTGTTTCTCCAGCGTGGCGCCGGAGACCACCGAGACCGACTGCGGCACGTCGATCAGCGTCTGACGGCGCTTCTGCGCCGTGACGATGATCTCCTCCAGCAGGATGCCGGAAGAGGAGGAAGAAGCCGGCTGGCTTTGCGCCATGGCCGGTACCGTGACGACCATCATGCCGGTGGCCAGCAGCAGCGTATTACGAAGCGTCCCCATGAAGCTCTCCTGTTCTGATCCGTGACCCAGGCCTTTTGGCTTGTTTGGGTCGATGCCATCCTGTTTAGAACATTATTTTCCAATTTTACTATGTGTCAAAGATTTTTCCGATTCTCAGTGAAAGTTGGTCATTCAGTGGCTGCCATCGCCGCTGTACGCGTGCCCCAGACCTCTGCGCCGACATGGATATGGCCGTCGTGATAGACGGCGCCGGGGGTACGGTCGCGGGCCAGGAAGATGGGCGAGTCGAGATCGACGATGTCGCAGAGCTGGCCCAGCACGAAGGCCGGCGCCATGGCCAGACTGGTGCCCACCATATTGCCGACCATGACGCCCAGGCCCAGTTCCCTGGCCCGCGCCGCCATCAGCAGGCCTTCGGTCAGGCCGCCGCACTTATCCAGCTTGATGTTGATGATATCGAAACGGCCGACTGCACCGGAGACATCGGACAGCGACACGATGCTTTCATCCCCGGCGACGGGAATGGGGGAACGGTAGCCCTCCAGGTCCGCGTCACGGGTGCGGGCCAGCGGCTGCTCCAGCAACGCCACGCCAGCGGCACCTAAGGCGGCGACCAGCGGATCCAACTGCTCTGCCTTGAAACCCTGGTTGCCATCGACGCTCAGCCAGGCGTCGGGTCGTGCGGCATGGATCGCCTGGACGCGGGCAATGTCGAGGGGGAGATCGCCGGTCAGCTTGATCTTGATGGCCTTGGCGTCGGCATAATCCCTGGCCCCCTTGGCCATGACTTCCGGCGTATCAGCGCCCAGCGTGAAGGTGGTGCGCACCGGCCTGGGTTCTTCCAGTCCGGCCAGAAGCCAGACCGGCCGGTCGCTGCGCGCCGCTTCCAGTTCCCAAAGGGCGCAATCCACGGCGTTGCGCGCACCACCGGGGGGCAGGATCTGGCGCAACTCCTCGCGCGTCACCCCGGCCTCGATGGCGGCGCGGGCCCCCGCGAGCTGTTCCTGCATATGCGCGACATCGTCGCCCAGAAAGAAAACGCCGCCACCTTCGCCACGGCCCTGATACGTGCCGTCGGACAGGGTCACGACGATGACGTCGGCATGTTCGAATACATAGCCGGAGATGCGGAAGGGTTGGGCCAGACGCAACCGTTCGGTCGCGACCGTCATGTTCAGTCGTGCCATTACTCAATCACCACATGTTCGGGGTGCCGCCGCTGCGGCGGCCCTTGTTTCCTGATTGCCGGATTGCCCTGACGGCCGGTTGGCAATAGAATTGCCTGGCGAACTCGCCATGTTTGTCCTGATTAGGACAATATGATCCTGATTAGAAAATTCGTCAATGGAGTAGCAGCACTTGTCCTCCGCTCTTCCCACCCTCGGCGCCTTGCTGCGCGGCCTGCGCGCCCGTAATGGCTGGACCCTCAAGGAAATGAGCGAGAAATGTGGGATACCGGTCTCCACCTTGTCGAAGGTGGAACATGACCGGTTGACCCTGACTTATGACAAGCTGCAGCAATTGAGCCGGCGGCTAGGCGTCCGCATGTCGGAACTGTTCGCGGAACCGGAGAACGATCCCTCACCCGCTGCCGTGACGGCGCGACGCAGCTTCGGTGATCTGGACCGCGCCGTCCGGGTCGAAACCGACAATTATGATTACTATTACCTCTGCACAGAGTTGCGCCGGAAGCGCATGATCCCGGTCCTGACCAAAATCAGGGCCAAAACATCCAAACAATTCGGCCAGCTTGTCCACCATTCAGGTGAAGAGTTTATCTTTGTCCTGAAGGGGCGCGTGGTGGTCAACACGGAATTCTATGATCCGGTCGTGCTGGAGACAGGTCAGTCCATTTATATCGACAGCACGATGGGTCACGCCTATCTGGTCGCCGAAGGGTGTGAGGAGGCAGAGGTGCTGGGCGTGATGTCCAGCGCGGATGAGGAATTGATGCAGTCGCTTCTCTCCCTGCATGATGAGCGGCTGGTTTCGTAAACAGTGATCCTGATCAGGACTCCAATTCTCCATTTTGACCGCATGCCTGATTGGAGAATTTCGCAACTTGTCAATCCGGAGATGCCCGGCTAAGCACCTTTCCATGCATCGAGAGTCGGGCCGACGCCCGACACCAACCTGCTCCCGGGCAAGGTGGTGCCTCCGTCAAGGAGGGATGTGGCCGGACCGGCAAAAAACGGGAAGCCCACGCGCGTCGTCACGTCACTCGAAGGCAGAACAAGCCGGAAAGGACGTCGGACATGCAACAATTTCCCCAGCAATTCGCCAGCGACAATTATGCCGGCATCTGTCCCCAAGCCTGGGCCGCGATGGAAGCGGCCAATCAGGGCCATGTTCCCGCCTATGGCGATGATGTATGGACCGACCGGGCGGCCGATGCCTTTCGCAGCCTGTTCGGCACCGATTGCGAAGTCTTTTTCGCCTTCAACGGCACAGCGGCCAATTCGTTAGCGTTGGCCGCACTCTGCCAGTCCTATCACAGCGTCATCTGCTCCTCCTCCGCCCATGTGGAGACGGATGAATGCGGGGCGCCGGAGTTTTTCTCCAACGGGTCAAAGCTTCTGGTGGCGCCTGCGCCGGACGGCAAGCTGACGCCCGATGCTGTGCGGGCGCTGGCCACGGGACGGTCGGATATCCACTTCCCCAAGCCGCGCGCCGTCACCATCACCCAGCCCACGGAGACGGGGCTGGTCTATTCCATCGCAGAGATCAAGGCCATCGCCCAGGTCTGCCGTGAGTTGGGCCTGCGCCTGCACATGGATGGCGCCCGCTTTGCCAATGCCTGTGCGGCCCTGGATTGTTCACCGGCCGATATCACCTGGAAGGCCGGGGTGGATGTGCTGTGTTTCGGCGGCACCAAGAACGGCATGGCTGTGGGGGAGGCGATCCTGTTCTTCAACCGCGATCTGGCGCTGGATTTCGATTGGCGTTGCAAGCAGGCGGGGCAGTTGGCCTCCAAGATGCGCTTCCTGGCAGCTCCCTGGGTCGGTGTGCTGGAAAGCGGTGCCTGGCTGGACAATGCGCACCACGCCAATGATTGCGCTGCCCGGCTGGCGGCGGCGGTCGTCGGGTTGGATGGTGTGGCGCTGGCCTATCCGGTGCAGGCCAACGCCGTGTTTCTGACGGCACCCGCGCCGGTGCTGGAGGGGCTGCGCCAACGCGGCTGGCGCTTCTACACTTTCATCGGCGGTGCCGCCCGCTTCATGTTTGCCTGGGACGCGGACCCGGCGCGGGTGACGGCGCTGATCGCGGATTTGCGGGCGGTGGCAGGCAGGGCGGTCTGTCTGGTGTGAACACCGGCGGGCGGCGCGCTTCTTTCGGCTTGGCCGCCGCCAAGGCCTTATTGTCCACCCTGGGCAGGGCGGAAAAGCACTCTGCCAAGGCGATTGGAATTAGCGCTTCGGAAAAATGAAAAAGTGCCACGGGGCAGGGGGCAACAAAAATCCCTGCCCCGTCGCGGGTTGGTGGCCATGGAGACGGGATACAGATAGGACAGCATTTCAGGGCGCCCATACCATCGGTCAAGATTTTTGATATATGTCATGATACGAAAAATCTTTGACTTATATGACATCATTTCCCACCATGGCCATAATGGGAGGTGACCTCATGCAGTCATTTGAAATCGTGATCGTCGGTGCCGGGATTGCCGGTGCCTCCATCGCGGCGGCCTTGGTTGATGCCGGCGTCAAGGGCGACCGCATGCTTCTGGCCGAGCGGGAGGATTTTCCCGGCTACCACACGACCGGCCGCTCGGCGGCACTCTATAGTGCTCTTTACGGCAACGGTACCGTCTGTGCCCTGACGGCGGCCAGCCGCGCCTTCTATCTGTCACCGCCGCCGGGTTTCGCCGACCATCCGCTGCTGACCCCGCGCGGTTGCCTCTATATCGCCGGGGATGGGGCGCTGGGCGAACTGGACGAGCTGGAGGTGAATGCACGGCGCGTGGGCGCGCGCACCACACGCATGTCCCCGCTTGCGGCACGGGAAATGGTGCCGGTGCTGCGTGATGGATCGCTGTCCGCCGCGCTGTGGGAGGAGGATGCCATGGATATCGACGTCCATGGCCTGCATCAGGGCTATCTGCGTCAGGCGCGGTTGGCCGGCGTGGTGCTGTCTACCGGTGCGGAACTGCGCGTGGCCGTGCGCGACGGCGATGGTTGGGTCCTGACGTTCGGCGATGAGACGGTACGGGCGGCGACCCTGGTCAATGCCGCCGGTGCCTGGGCGGATGAGGTGGCGCGCATCGCCGGTGTCCCCACGGTCGGGCTGATGCCGCTGCGCCGCACCGCCATCATGCTGGACCCGCCTGCCGGGACCGATGTGCAGCGCTGGCCGGCGGTGGTCGATGCCGGGGGCGCCTTCTATTTCAAGCCCGATGCCGGAATGCTGCTGGCGTCGCCCGCCGATGAGACACCGTCGCCGCCTTGCGATGCCCAGGCCGATGAATGGGACATCGCCGTTTGTGTGGAGCGGGTGCAGGCAGCGGCGGAACTGCCCGTGCGTCGCATCTCGCGCAGTTGGGCCGGCCTGCGCAGCTTTGTTGCCGATCGCAGCCCCGTGGTGGGACGGCCCGCCACGCATCCGGACTTCTTCTGGTTCGCTGGACAGGGCGGCTACGGTTTCCAGATGGGGCCGGCCCTGGCCCGGACCGGTGCCTCGCTGTTGCTGAAGGGCCAGGTGCCGGCCCCGCTGGCCGCGCAGGGGGTGGACAGCGCCACCCTGTCGCCCGACCGGTGTGCGTTGCAGACGCACAGGGCGGCATAAGGAAACCCCGGCCTGATCAGGCCGGGATTCGCCCGGGTGGTCGGCAATATCAGTAGTTCAGGCTGACGCTAACCAGATGGAAGGTTGCGATAAACCAGAGCACCATCAGGAAAATCGCCGCCATCAGCAGCGACCGGATGCGTGCCCACCAGCCGGCCGGCTCCCGCCACAGGCGCCAGGCCTGCCAGGCGGCCGGCAGCAGACCCAGTGCGGCCAGCAGTGCCGAGAACTGCAACAGCCGCAGCAGCCAGTCGATGGAGCCCTCCATCAGCGGCGTGATAGCCATCGTCATCACGGCGGTCATGCCGCCCAGCGACACAACTGCCATCAGGCTGGCCGCGCGCACCAGCCGGTCCGCCAGCAACGGGCGGCCGGACAGGGGATGCGGGCGGCCGTAATGGCGGCGCACCAGCGCCGCCACCGGCCACCACAGGGCGGTGAACAGGGCCACGACCAGCGTGATGCCCAGGGCCGGCAGGACCCACCCGATGTTCGTTGATGCCGGCACGCGTTCGAACACGAAGATGGCGGGGTAATCGTCGGTGGTGATGGTGGTGACGCGACCGGACGCATCGGTCTTCGTATGCATCAGGCTGTCGCTGCCCACCTCCTGCCAGCGATCGGGGGCAATCTCACGCCAGCGCTTGGGCTTGCCCGCAAAATCCTGGAACAGCGCGAAGGAGGCGGTGCCATCCTCGTTGGTGACCAGATCGCCCTGGCTGAACAGATAGGTCAGGCTGAGCATGGTGCTGTCCACCCGGCGGGAGGATTGGAAGGTCCCTCCCACCGGCACGGCGCGCTTCACTGTTTCGGCCGGCGGCGCGGGCGCGCGCTCGCGGGCGGGGAAGTACCGATCGGCGAAAAGGGCGATCAATTCGTCGCGCATCGGCCCGGTGGATGCACCATCGCCGGAACTGTTCATGGCGATGTGCAGACCCACTCCCTCGTCCAGCCACAGCGCCAGATCGCTATGGAACAGGGTCGTGTCACCGCCATGGCCCATGATGCGATAGCCGTTGCGGTTCTGTTCATAAAAGCCCAGGCCCATGGCCAGTTTCTGACCCGGCAATGGCCGGTAATGCGGCTTTTGCATCTGGGCCAGGGTCTCCGGCTTCAGGATGCGGCCGTTCGGCCCCTCGCCGCCCTTCAGCATGGCGATCATGAAGCGGCCCATATCCGCACCGGTGGCCGACAAGGACCCCGCCGGTGCAGGCTTGATGATCTCGAACGGCTTGGCCGGGTCGCGGGAGGATTCGTAACCCTTGGCCATCAGCGGCACCAGTGTGGCCGGCAGCGGCTGCGCCATGCTGGAACGGGTCATGCCGGCCGGCGCCAGAATGTGGCGATCGATATAGTCGGCGAAGGGTTCCCCGCTCAATCGCTGCACGATGTAGCCCGCCAGCGCCGTGGCATAGTTGGAATAGGCGACGGTTGTCCCGGGCTTGAAGATGCGCGCCGGGATATGGCTGGCCAGCAATGTGCCCAGGTCGGCGGGGGGACCGCCAAACGCGATCAGGTCCCTGACCTTCTCCTCGAACCCGGCCGTATGGGTCATGAGATGGCGGATGGTGATCGGTTCGGCAAAGGTTGCCGGAATTTTGAAGTCCAGATACTGGTTGACGTCAGTATCCAGGTCCAGGCGCCCTGCCTCCACCTGCTGCATCACGGCGGTCCAGGTGAACAGCTTGGAGATGGAGCCCTGCCGGAACAGGTGCTTGTCGGGGTCCACCGGCTCGTTCGTTTCCCGATCGGCGACGCCGTAGCCTTTCTTCAGCAGGATCTGGCCGTCCTTGACGACGGTGACCACCGCACCGGCAATGTCGCCGCGCTTCAGGGCATAGGGCAGGAAACCGTCGACCAGCGTTTCCACGTCGGCTGCCGTCAGCGGATGGCTGGTGACGGGTGCATCCTCCGCCGGGCTGGTGATGACGGGGGTGGGGTTCGGCACCTGGGCCAGGGCGGGCGCCACGGGCAGGACCAGAGCCAGGGTGAGGGCGAGCGGCCCCCAGATCTGCTTATGCTGTTTCATCTCGTTTCCCAGTGCGGTCGTTTATGGTGGAATGCTTTTCCCCGTTTCTTCAAACATTTGCGCGGTCGGCCAGCGCCTCCCGCGTGCGTCGGTAATGCGGCTTGGCCCGCCAGAGCGCTGCGGCGGCCAGCGCCAGCAGCGGCATGCAGGTCAGCAGGATGGACCAGCCCACGGCATTCGGATCGCCAAAGACATGGTCGGTGGTCAGCGCCACCAGCGTCGGCCCCATGCCAAGCCCGATGGCGGTAAAGAGGAAGGCCTGGATCGCCGTGGTCATGCCGCGCAGTTCGGATGGCACCAGATCCAGGATGGCGGCGATGCCGGTACTGGCGCCCACCGCCAGCAGGAAGGCGAACATCCCGAACAGCACCAGCAGCAGGGTGATGGACCCGCTTGCCGGGAACAGCAGGCAGGGGACCGCCAGCGTCGTGGCCAGGGTGGCGATGACCAGCTTGCCACCGGCCACCCCGCGCTGTTCCAGGAAATCGGCCAGGATGCCACCCGACACGGTGCCGAGACCGGCGACCCCGATCAGGATGCCGCCCAGCGCCGCACCGGTTTCCGCAGCGCTATAGCCATAGACACGCATCAGCAGCGACGGTGTCCAGCTATTGGTGCCGTAATCCACAAGCTGGGTCAGGGTCAGCCCGCCCAGCAGCAGGACGAAGGTGGCGCGGTGGTTGCCCATATAGCGCAGCAGCGGCCCTATGCCGGTTGCATCCTTGCCACCCAGGCTTTCCCGTCGCTGCGGCTCCCGGATGGGCAGCACCAGGGCCGCCATCACCGCACCGGCCAGACCCAGGGTCACCAGCACCGCCCGCCATGGCGGCAGGTCACCCATGAAGGGCACGCCGCTCAGCGCGCCACTGGCGTAAATCTCGATCAGCAGGCCGCCGGTCAGGGTGGCCGTGCCGCCGCCCATCACCATGCCGGCCAGGAAGATGCCCACGGCTGTCCCGCGCCGGTGAGCGGGGAACAGGTCCGGGATCATCGACAGGGCGGCGGGCGCCAGGGCCGCTTCCCCGATACCCACCAGCACGCGGGCGGCGAACAACTGGCCATAGCTTTGCGCCAGACCGCAGAGCAGCGTCGCGAAACTCCAGACCAGGACGCCGGCCAGGATCAGGTTGCGCCGTCCGTGCCGGTCGGCATGGCGACCCATCGGCAGGCCCGCGATGGAATAGATCACGGCAAAGGCCGCCCCCTGCAGGAAGCTGACCTGTGTATCGCTGATCGCCATTTCCGCCCGGATCGGGCCGACCAGCAGGTTCAGGATCAGGCGGTCCGTATAGGATAACATCGCGGCAAGGGCGAAGACGCCGATGGCGTACCATGCCTGCGGGCTGGTCCCCGCTTCGGCCCGATGGGGCGGGAGATCAGTGGCGACACCCATGGCAGCCCTCCAGAATGAAGAATATTTTTCTTATAAGAAAAATTTAGCACATTGGATACCAATTTATCAAATCAGGATGTCGATAATCTCCTTGGGGATGGTTTCGTCCATCTGTTAGGTGTCCGCGGCGTGGGCTGTCGATCCGGTCGGTGAGGGCTATCTCTCCATATCGACCATGTGGGCGGGCCGGGAACGTTCACCGCTTGCTGTTGGGCGATAAAGGTAAAGGAGGGATTAACCCTCTGCATTAGGCCGGTGATGGGCTGATAGGCCGAAGGTGTGTTCGGCCCCGGGCAATATTCCGTTGGCGCTAAGGGGGCAGTAGTCAGGAAGTTTTCTTGCCGTTTCCTCGGTTTGCCGCCCTGATAGCAGGTGACGGGCCACGGCCCACCCGGAACCGACCCAAGGGAGGCGAGGATCATGCATGCTTCATTCATCAAGACCATTGATCGCTTGCGCCGCGATGCCATTGATGCCGAGTTGCCGTCATTGCGGCGGCATGCCGAGGCGATGTCCGACAATCGGGCATCCGCCGATGTCTATGTCGCGGCGGTGACGGATATCCTGTCGACGGACCTGTCGGCGCTGCCGGCGGCATCCAGCGCCAAGGTCGGTCTGTTCAAGTTATACACCCGGCTCTATGCCCATCTTTTCAATGCGGAGCAGCGTGCGGAGGCCCGGGCCCGGCAGGTGCTGCTTCTGGTCATGATGGAAGGTTTTTCCAATGGAGAGGCCGCTGAAATCCTGGACCTGTCCATGGCCCAGGTGATCGCCATCCTGAAGTCCGCAGGGTGTACAACACCCGAACTCAACCGAACCAGGGCTGCTGGCAATCGCGGTGCGGTCCGGCGCGTCGTCCGGTCTGTCCGGGTGTCGCCGCCTGCCAACGCCGGGGATTATGCGAGCAATCCGACGATCACCCGCCGGGGTGGGGCCACCGCCAGCCTTTCCGTTCCCCGCAGCGGGACGTGATTGCGTTCGTCGCCGTATGCCTGGCCGATCGGACTATGCGTGACTTGCGAGTTGCATGACGTCGAGGGCTGAACGGGTGACGAAGTCGGCACCAATGCGTTGGAAGGCCATCGGTGCCGCGATGACGGCGGGACCACCAACGGCAATTTTTATCTGCCGATTCTTCGGGATGGCATGAACCCGGCGCACCACCTCCGAGCAGGTCCTTGCCTCGTCGATGCGGCTAACGGAAATACCGAGAAGGTCATAGGGCTTGCTGGACAGCCGCGTGTACAGATCCTCATCCACCTCAAGGTCGCTGCCACCATCGACCACCCAGCCCATGTCACGAAAACAGGAAGCGACGATCGAGACGCCGAGGGTGTGCTGGGCACCATGGGTACGGGCGAGCAGGATACGCCGTTGGGTGTTCAGATTGACCGTCGATACCGCCCCGGCGTGGGACACATGATTGACGATCATGCTCAGTCGCGTTGAGGCGACGGCGATCTGCATGAAGTCGGCTTCGTCCGTACACCACTGATTGCCAAGCTGCGTGGCGACAGGCGCGAACAGGTGAACGGCAAGCGTTCTGACGGGAATAGAGGCGCGCACCAGTTCTTCGATGATGCTGCGGTGCTTGCGTGGGTCCGGGGCGATCAGACAATTCAACAAACTGGTGCGATAGGCGATCGCCTGATCCACCCCCGGCATCTGGCGGGCAAGGGGATGGTTCTCGGGATAGAGCATCAGATCCTCGCCACCACCCGAATTCAGGCCATGGTGGTGGGAAACGGCATCTGAATGGCTTGCGCCGACGATGCTCGACACGGAACCCCTGATCGCGCGTTCAAGCATGCGATGGTCATTGGTCCCCAGGTGGGGTTCCCCTGCTACCGATTTTGTCTGTCGCGATCTTGACTGCCTTGCGGAGTTTGGCAACCCGCCTGGCCCTTTGTTGTCTTTATTGGCCATGTCCCCCCCCCTCGGTGATTGGCCTGGGAAGTATGGCTTCCTCATGGCGCGAGATTACCCCATCCCGACGATTCTGCAATTTTTTTCATCGCCGGATTGATGCCTGTCATTGACCCGGTTGTGGCGGTTACTCGGCTGCGATGCCGCGAGCATCGGAGCCTTGCGCCTCGCCGCCGGAAAAGGGCAGGGGGGATCCGCGCGCTCTTTCAAAAAGGTCAAGGGCATCGATGACCAGCCGTTGAATATGCTCGGCATTCAGGTTGGCCGTCCTGTACATTTCTTCGGGCGATGCATGCGCCATGAAATTGTCGGGCAGCGTCATCGTCCGCAATCCGCATCGTCCATCAAGCATTCCGCGCGCCGCGAGGTGATGCAGGACGAGCGCCCCAAATCCCCCTGTCGCCCCCTCCTCTATTGTGACGAGCAGGCGGTGACGCGATACAAGATCGTCGATGAGGGCCGTATCAAGGGGCTTGGCGAAACGCGCGTCCGCCACCGTTACGGAGATGCCGTGGGCTGCCAGGGCCTGACGTGCCGCCAGGCATTGACCCAACCGTGCGCCAAAGGACAGAAGCGCGACGGTTGATCCATTTTCCACCACGCGTCCCCGACCGATCGGCAGAACCTTTCCCCGTGCCGGCAGCGGGACACCCGAACCCTCCCCGCGCGGGTATCGGAATGCGATCGGCCCCGAATCATGGGCCGCCGCGGTTGCAACCATATGGACGAGCTCTGCCTCGTCGCTGGCCGCCATCACGGTGAAACCGGGAAGATTTGCCAGATAACCGATATCGAACGAACCGGCATGGGTGGGGCCATCGGCCCCGACCAGGCCGGCCCTGTCGATGGCGAAACGTACGGGCAGTCTTTGCAGGGCCACATCGTGAACGATCTGGTCATAGGCCCGCTGCAGGAAAGTGGAGTAGATCGCGCAGAAGGGGCGCAGCCCGCTGGCGGCAAGGCCGGCGGCGAAGGTCACCGCATGTTGTTCAGCGATGCCGACATCAAAAGCCCGTTCCGGAAAGGAACGGGCGAACAGATCGATGCCGGTCCCTGCCGCCATGGCGGCCGTGATGCCGATGATGCGGCTGTCATGATGGGCCTCCGCGATCAGCGCGTTGGCAAAAACCTTGGTGAAGCTGGGCGCTCTGCTGGGAGATTTTGCCTGGGCGCCCGTGGCGATATCGAAAGGGGAAACGCCGTGAAATTTGTCCTCTGCCGTTTCGGCATGGACATACCCGGCCCCTTTCCGGGTCAGTGCATGCAGCAGGACCGGGCCGTCCGCCTCGCGTTTCAAACGGCGCAGCGTGTGCAGCAACCCCTTCAGGTCATGGCCGTCCACCGGACCATGGTATGAAAAGCCCATCTGTTCAAAAAGACTGGTCACGCCGGTTGCCGCAGCGTTGCCCGTCGCTGTGCGGGATGGCTGGGCAAGGTGATCCAAATGGGTGGACAGGGCGCCTGTTGGAGGCGAGATCGACATGGCATTGTCGTTGAGGATCACAAAAAGGCGATGGCCCAGCGCACCTGCATTGTTGATGGCCTCGAACGCCATGCCGGCGGACAATGCGCCGTCACCAATGACGCATATGACATCGCCGACATCCGCGCCCAGTTCCCGCGCCACGGCAAAACCCAATCCGGCGGAAATGGAGGTGGAGGAATGGGCGGCGCCAAACGGATCATGCGCGCTTTCGGCCCGTCTTGTGAAACCGGAAGGCCCGCCCTGTTTACGCAACTTGCGCATGGCGTCGCGCCGGCCTGTCAGCACCTTGTGGGGATAGCATTGATGCCCGACATCCCAGATCAGCTTGTCATGCGGCGTGTCGAACACGGCGTGCAAGGCGACGGTCAGTTCAACCACCCCGAGGCTTGATCCCAGGTGGCCGCCGGTTTCAGAGACGATGGAGAGCGTTTCCGACCGAAGCTCTTTTGCAAGGGTCACCAGATCGTCATCCGACAAGGTGCGAAGATTCGCGGCGTCGCGGATGCCATCCAGCAAAGGTGTCTGTGAAGATGGGGATAACTGGCCCATTGCGTATCCTCCTGCGCATGAGCATGCGCACCGCAGGTGATCCCTGCCGTCTTTCTGTATGGATGCCCTCCGCCTTTCCGGTAGGGCGCGTCAAGATTGATAGTCACGGAAACCGGCTGGAGTGTAAACTTCTATTTACACTTTTAAAGATTTTGGTGCCGACTGGTTGACCCGGCGGCACCAAAACCGTCCTCACTTGCGGGGGCTGAATTGTTTGAGATAGGCGATCACGTCGATGATCTCCTTATCCGTCTTCAAACCGGGAAAGGCCATTTTGGTGCCGGCGACCAGGGTTTTGGGATTGGGGAGATAGGCCTTCAGCAGCGTCTCGTCCCAGGTTTTGCCAACACCAAAATCAACCATTGATTTGGAGTATGTGTAGCCTGCGACTGTCCCCGGCTGGCGCCCGAATAACCCCATCAGGGACGGCCCGACCTTGGGCTTGTCATTGTCGGCATTGTGGCAGGCCATGCACTTGTTGAACACCAGTTTGCCTGCTGCCGCATCGCCGTCCTCGGCATGGGCTGTCGCAGGCAAGATGGTAAGGGCAATGAAGCAGGCGAGCGTCAGGATTCTAGACATGCTTACCTCCTATGGAGAAGTTGTGTGTTTTCCAATCGATAGAGCGGAAGCAGTCAGTTGGATCTGACCCTGTGACGGCGCGTTGATCGGAGAGATCATTGCGCAATGCGTCCATTCGTTTACTGTTTCAACTGCCCATCAGGTGGTAGGAGGATTTCGTGGCGGCTCTTATGTTCATCGGTATCGTCGTGATCGCGGCGTCCAGCGGGGCGATTTTTAAGCCTGGCGAATGGTATGACAGCCTCAGAAAACCCACCTGGACGCCGCCAAACTGGGCCTTTCCCGTCGTTTGGACGCTGCTTTACGCAGCCATCGCCTATGCCGGCTGGCGGGTTTGGACCCTCTCGGGCTGGTCCCTGCCAATGGCATTCTGGGGCGTTCAGATCATCGTCAATGCCATGTGGTCATGGATGTTTTTCGGATTACGCCGGATGCGCCTGGCATTGGCGGATGTGATCGCGCTCTGGGTATCGATCCTGGGCTTCATCCTCACCTCCTGGCCCGTCTCAGAAATTGCAGCCCTTCTTTTCCTCCCTTATCTGGCGTGGGTGACAATTGCCGCGTTCCTCAATTACTCAGTCCTGCGGCTGAACAGCCGTTCCTGAGCGCGGGCCCCGTGTCACGATGTCGAGGGCATGTGCCACAAGTGACGCCGCCAGCAGGATCAATATCCAGATAGGGTTCTCTCCGCGAAGGGCCAGCCCCAGGGCCGCGAGCAGGCAGGTCCCGGAACAGGCGTTGGCGCACAAGCTGCCAAAGCGCCGACCGGGTTCGCTGGATCGTAGAGACAGTGCCGCCGTCTCGACCCACAGCACAAGAATAGCGAACAAGCAGATCCAGCCATTCTGGAGCCCGTCAAGCAACAGTGTCATGTCTACCCGCCTGGATGCCGAGCAAGGCTTTGAGATCCTTGAAAAAGACGCGGATATGCGCCAGCGGGTCGCGCCGCACCAGCGCCTTGTTCAGATAGGATTCCCAGGTCAGGCGCTGAACATCCGGGTCGGCACACATGGCCACGAATTTTTCCCGGAACCGGTCATTGCGGTACCAGACAGCCTGCATGATGCCCAGAATGAAGAACACGCGGCCATGGGCGCGCATGAACCGCCGCCGCGCCTGCTTCAGGTCAGAGGGCTTGTTTGTTTTCAAGAAGGAATCGACGGCATCGGCGCAAAGCCGGCCGCAGAGCATCGCATAATGGATACCCTCGCCAGAGGCCGGGGCAACCGTGCCGGCCGCGTCCCCGGTCAGCAGGACATTCCGCCCATTGTCCCATCGCCGCATGGGTTTTAAGGGCAGTGGCGCGCCTTCGCGACGGATGACCCGGCAGGCGGCGAGGCCGGCCGAGTGCCGCAGCCTTTCCGTTGCACCGCGCAGATCATGCCCCTTTGCGCCTGACCCGCAACCGACAGAGGTGTGGTTGCCATGGGGAAAGACCCATCCATAAAAGTCCGGCGAAACGCGGCCATCATAGATGACGTCACAGCAGTCGGGCGTGAATGCCTGGACCTCACCCGCTGCCGGGCTTTCGATGATCTCGTGATAGGCGAAGACATAGGGGGGGCGTTTGTTGGCCGGAAACATCAGGCGGCGCACCGTGGAATTGGCCCCATCCGCACCAATGACCATCCGGGCATACATGATCACCGGCGGCGAAGCGGGGTCGGTATCTGCCGGGGCGAGGGACAGTTGCAATGTGTGGTCGGCACGCTCTTCCATCGTGACCAGTTTGCCCTTGAACAGGCGGGCACCTGCCTGTTCCGCCCGGCTGCGCAGATAGGGATCGAAGCTGGCCCGGTCCACCATCCCGACATAACCGATGTCACCGATCCGCATTTCCACCCGTCGTCCGGACGGGGCGATGATCCGGGCGGCAGTGGCGCGGGCCACCAGCATTTCCTCCGGTATGGCAAAATCCCGCAGGGTTCGCGACGGGATGGCGCCGCCACAGGGCTTGATGCGGTTGCCGGGATCAACCAGCAACACGGTGCGCCCCAACTTCACGAGACTTTCGGCCGCCATCGTGCCGCTGGGGCCGCCGCCAATGACGGCCACGTCGTAAATGTCCGGCAGCGCGGTGGCGCGATCCGCCGGGTTGGCTTGGGTCTGGGAGGTTGCCATGCTTTACTCCGCCGCCTGAATGGAGGGCGATCCGGAACGGGATACGGCCCGTGGGGCCTGCGGTCGCCCGATCCGTAGGGCCACAACCGTGGAGGCCAGGAAGAGCAGGGCCTCCAGGACGAAAACCATGCCAAAGGCGCTGCCATCATCGCCCATGGCCGCGCGGCCCATATCCAGCGCAACACTGCCCAGAAGGCCGCCAAGCCCGAAGGATATCGCCTGTGCGGCCCCCCAGACGCCCATGCGCATGCCGGCATTCCCCGTCCTGCCCCGCGTGGCCAATTGCATCATGGTGCCGATCGCGGCAACGGCGAACATCCCGTTTGCAAAGCCCAGAATGAAGATATGGGGGGGAAGTGGCCAATGGGGGGCGAGAGTTGCGGCCAGACAAAGAAGGGCCAACGCCATCGCGGAGCCGATGCACCCCGTGATGATGAAAAGTCTGGGCAGGCCGGGCACCCGGCGACTGAAGAAAAAGCCGCCAAGGCCCACGACGGCCATGCCAGTGAAAACACCGGCATGCTGCAAGCCGGAAAGCTGCGTGGACTGCCCCGGCGTCATGCCAAACAGCATGCCCGCGAAAGGTTCCAGGATCAGATCCTGGGTGGAATAGGCCAGCATCGACATTGCGATGAACAAGGTGAACAGGCGTGCCTCACCATCCTGCCAAACCTCCCGAAGGCTGTCACTGAACCGAGCCGGTGGCGCCGCGGCCGCCAGAACCGCTGTCACAACGGGCCTGCGTTCAATACCCAGTACCGACAGCCAGGCGAGACAGAACGCAACAGCACCGGTTGCGGCCGTGACCTCGACGAGGCGCATATGGGAATACGGCTCCAGCGCGATGCCGGTGACGATCGATGTCACGATGATGCCCATGATCATCATCATCCAGGTGATCGTGGCGGCCGTGGCCCGGCGTTCCGGTGCCGTTCGGGTGGCGAGCAGCGCCAGCAGCGAGGTGCCGCTGGCCCCGATCCCAATCCCGATCAGCACATAGGCGATAAACGCCACGGCTAGGCCCAGCATGGGACTGTGCGTAAATAACAGCGTCGTGGCGGAGGCAAGTGTGCCCGCGAATGCCAGCAACGCCAGCCCGATCAGAATCCAGATGGTCCGCGACCCGCCCGTATCGGACCGGTGCCCCCACAGCGGCCGCGAAATCTGCACGCCATAATGCAGCCCCACCAGCAAGCCCGGAATGACGGCGGCCAGCCCCAGTTCAACGATCATCACGCGGTTCAAAGTGGAATTGGTCAGCACCACGATCGCGCCCAATGCGGCCTGGACAAGCCCCAGACGCAGGATGTCGAACCAGCCCAACCCACCGCCCGGGGCTGTTTTCCGGGAACCTTCATGGTGGGAAACAGCCTGGGCGCCGATGTTCATGACCTTGTCCTCAACCAAGAGAGTTGGTGAGCGCCGCATTGCGCAGGCCAAAGGCAGCAACCATCATGCCGGTGACATAAAGACCGACGCCGACCGAGGAATACCAGACCGCCAGACCGATCGGATCACGCAGGAAACGGCGCATGCAGGCCAGTTGGACGGCCAGCAGAACCGCAATGGCGGCGGCGTGGTAGGGCAGGGACCAGGCGACCAGAAGGCCGGACATGGCCAGTTGCGGCAGCGCCATGACCAAGCAGGCGATCCGCGCCGCCGCCATGGCACCGTGCAGAACCGGCAGCGTGGAAATCTTCATTTCCCGGTCGCCCCGGATCGACTTGAAGTCGTTCAGGGTCAGGATTCCATGCGCGCCGATGCCATAAAGAACGGCCGCCAACAGGAGATTTGTATGGGGGACCATCCCCGTCATCGCCGTTGCCGCTGTGATCCAGGGCAGTGTTTCATAGCTTAAGCCCACGGCGCCGTTACCGACCCAGCCATTCTGCTTGAAGCGGAAGGGGGGCGCACTGTACGCCCAGGCCAGCGCCAGTCCCACCAAGGCCGCCATGAAGACAAGTGGTCCCAGCAGCGCCGCGACGGCGGCCGACAGCATGGACATCAGCAAGGCGATGTACAGACCCCATCGACCCGGCATCCGACCGGAGGGAATGACCCGGTTCGGTTCGTTTATCGCATCGACATGCCGGTCGAACCAGTCATTGACGGCCTGACTGGTGCCGCAGAGCAAGGGACCGGCCAGGATTATGCCCAGCACCGCCGCCAGCGCGGCCGTACTCAACGATTGGCCCGACGACACCACCCCGCAGGCATAGGCCCACATCGGGGGAAACCACGTAATGGGTTTCAACAGCGCGAGCACCGCCGACGGGCCCGGCCATTCACGTTGTCGTCGCTCTGTGTGGGTGATCTCCATGAAGGGATGCTATGCCCGCCCCAAGGGGAGTGTCAATCTGAATTGACACTTGTCCGGTTGACAGTCACGCGGACGGCACGTCTCGTCGCTGCGTGCCTGCACACAGCCAATGGATCGGCGGTGGAGGGAGAAGGAAGATTAATTCGAAGGACGGTAGTCTTCCAGACCGTGCCGACGCAGCTTGATGTACAGACTCTGGCGGGAAAGGCCCAACATCTCCGCCGCAGAGGCGCGGTTGTTGTTGGTCTGGTCCAGCGCTGCCTCGATACAGATTTTCTCGATCACTTCCAGCGACTCGCGGACGAGATCCTTCAACGGCACGCGACCGACCAGATTGGCGAACCCGTCGGCCTGATCGGGGGAGCCGGGGGCCGGAATCGCCCGCCGTTCAATACTGATCGGCTGCGCGACGAAGATCACCTGGGTAAGGCCGGTTTCGGGATTGCGCCGGGCGGACATCAGCACGGGGCGATCGCCGCCGAGATTGTCCGTCAAGGTCGTCGTAAAGCCCCGTACCGCCTGTTCTTCCGCCAGCCGGGAATAAAACACGTGCAGATCAAGCGAGGTTTTGGTGAACCATGTTCCCAGGCTGCGTCCGACCACCTGAGGGATGGATGGTGCCTGTGTCAGGTCGAGGAACAAGGTATTGGCGCCGACAATCTGCCCCTGATCGTTCGTCTGCACCGCCGGCTCGGGGACATCGGCGAGATCGACGGGGCGTTCGTTGCGTCTTTCCACCTGCATGGAACCGGCTTCCTGGGCGTCCCCGTTCTGCCAGGCGGAAACGATCAGGTTCGTGACGCCGTTTTCGCGGTAGGAGCGCAGGCTGAGGGAGACAGGGTCGCCCTTCACCGTCTTCAGCGTGTCCAGCCGGACGGGGCTGGCGCTGTGCCGTGCCTCACCAATCGCGTCTCCCAGCGCCTCTCTGTCCTGCTTGCGGAAAAGGTCACGGAACGGCTTGCCGACAATTCCGGTGGCCCCGCCGCCGATCAGGCCGAGTGCGGCGGCATTGGCGTCCAGAACGGTCTTGCGCTCCCCGTCGAGCATGACATGCGCAATGCTGGATACGCGGAAGGCGGTGCGATAGCGGGCTTCGGCTTCCTGAAGCTCGCGATAGTCGGCTTCCAGTTCCATCTGGGTTTCGACCAGCCTCTGCTGATCCAGCATCTGCTGCCGCAACTCGCGCCCAACGGCCAGCGTGTAGGCAAAACCCTCAGCGGAAAAGGTCGAGTAGAGTACCGGCAGGTCCGGCTTGCCCTCGCAACTATGGTTGACCTGATATCCCCTGGCCTGGCGGGCGCTGTCACGCCCCGCAAGCATGGCATCGACCTTTGGCACGGACTCGATCGTCACCAGATCCTGCAGACGCTGGCCGACGGCCTTGTCCAGGCCATAACGGCCCATGTCCGGATCGGTATAGTGGATACGGGCAATCTTCTGATCTTGATCAATCAACAAGACGATATCGGCGCCGAGGCCGACCAAAGCCACAATTGAACCGGCATCCAGCGACTTCAGCAGGCTGACTGCACTTTCGGCACCATGCATCGCGTTCTTACCGTTAGGGGGCTTCATCGTATCAGCCAATCAGGTCTGTCGGCATTGGCCATGATCTTCTGGCCAGATGCTTGTGCCTGTTGGCCGATCGCTTCCAGTTCATGAAACTTCTCTAATATCCTCGCAGCGGAATAAACACTGTCACATACGCAGTCAATCCCCAAACTCACAAGAAAATCAATGGAGTCCAGGGCGGCGACCCCGCCCACGACAATCGGGGTTCGTGAACCCGGTGTCAAAGACCTAACGGTGGTAACGATATCTTCGAATTCCTTCTTTAGGCGATGGTTGCTCCAGCCAATACAGATCATGTCCGCGCGTTTAAATGCAGAACGCATTTCCGCGCCCCGTGGTTCCTTTCCCTCCAGGACCTGACTGGTCCAACCCATTGTATCGAACAGAAGCCCGAGGATATGTTGGGCCAGTGTGTGCTGCTCACCCATCGGTGTCGTTATGACTATAAAAGGTGTCCACGCATGTGATCGCCGACTTCTGAATTCGAAAGAAAGCAGTCGAATGATTTCCTGAAGACGTGCGGTGCCGATGGTGACATCAATGAAATCGCAATCATCATCGACCCATTTCTGGCCGAGAAGGCGTGCGGCCGCCTCAATGAAAAGCACTGTGACAATATCAGGCTGATCGGGTGGTATCTCACGCCGCATGAACTCGCGCAGGGCTGGGGCGCGTATCCCCGGCCGCGTGACCTGGGCGCAGAAGGTGGCGAGAGCAGTGTCGTAGCGACGGTCATGCTCCAAACCCATTTCATACCGCATTGCCAGCTTTTCGGCCGTCATTGGCGCCACGGTCCTCTGGATGATGCGGCTGAGTTCTTCCCGTTCGCTTGATGCTAGGTACTCTCCTTGGCCCTGGCGGGCAAGCTTTACCCCACCCGCCGGCCCATCGGGCCTCAGGACTGCACGGTCACAATAGTGGCTGTTGGTGTCTGTAAATATCCTGCCCATCTGCTCGCGCGAGAACGCCCCCCTATCGACCCAGAGCCTGCGCGACGCAAGGTGCGGACGTAGTGATTGCGGCCGGCACACGAGCGAGCCATCAGAGAATGGAGGGCTTGCCGGGAGATGTAAATAAATATTTACGTCAACCTAGATTGACACTTTTGCCGTGGCGGGGATACTCTTCCTCATCTCGATGACCCCGCGACAGGCGGACGGGGAGAAGGAGAGAGCGTGATCGGTAAGATCCATCAACCGCATCCCGGCCCGGCGCTTTACACCGACGAGGAACGGCGGCGGCGTGACGCCAGCGGATGGACCCTGGTCCAGGGCATTCTGGCCCCGGTCCAGTTTCTGGTCTTTCTGGTCAGTCTGGCGCTGATCATCCGCTACCTGTCCACCGGTGACGGGTTGGCCATGGCCCAGATGTCGGTGGTGATCAAAACGCTGACGCTCTACGCCATCATGATCACCGGTTCCATCTGGGAAAAGGAAGTGTTTGGCGTCTATCTCTTCGCCCGACCCTTCTTCTGGGAAGATGTCTTCTCCATGCTGGTCCTGGCCCTGCACAGCGCCTATCTGCTGGCGCTGTGGACAGGAGCCTTGGGCTCCACTGGCCTGATGCTGCTGGCCCTGGCTGCCTACGCCACCTACATCGTCAATGCCGGACAGTTTGTCTGGAAGCTGCGTCTGGCCCGGCTGGACGCGGCACGGCGGGCGGGTGCGGCCACGGGTGGCATGGCTGCCGGCCTGTCGGCGGCGGGGAGGGTGTGATGAGCCTGCCCCAGCTTGCTTCCACCTGCAACGAGCCGACCGCCGTCGCCCAGCCCATCCGGCAGCGCGGTCAGCATGAGGTCTTCTGCGGCCTTACCTCCATCATCTGGCTGCATCGCAAGGTGCAGGACGCGTTCTTTCTGGTGGTCGGCTCTCGCACCTGCGCGCATCTGCTGCAATCAGCGGCGGGCGTGATGATCTTTTCCGAGCCGCGTTTTGCCACCGCCATCATGGAAGAGCGGGATCTGGCCGGGATGGCCGACATGCATGATGAGCTGGATAATGTCGTTGCCCGCCTGCTGGAACGGCGGCCCGACATCCGCATGCTGGTGCTGGTCGGTTCCTGCCCGTCAGAAGTGATCAAATTCGACCTGACGCGGGCGGCCACCCGGCTGAACGCCGTCCACGCGCCACGTCATCGTGTCATCGCCTATTCCGGCAGCGGGATCGAAACCACCTTCACCCAGGGGGAGGATAATTTCCTGGCCGCCCTGATCGCCGACAAGGTGGCGGCGCCGTCCGGTGGCACCCCCGCCAAGCTGGTGGTGGTCGGCTGTCTGGCCGATGTGGTGGAGGATCAGTTCGCCCGCCTGTTTGCCGAATTGGGCCTGAACGGCGTGGTGTTCCTGCCCGGCCGTGATGCCATCAAGGGTCTGGTTATGGGGCCGGATACGCGCTTCATCCTGGCCCAACCCTATCTGGGGGCCACGGCCGCCGCGCTGGAAGCGCGCGGGGCACGGCGCATCGACGCCATTTTCCCGCTGGGCGCGGAAGGGACGTCGGCCTGGCTGCGTGCCATCTGCACCGCCTTCGGGGTGGATATGGTGCGGTTCGATGCGGTGGTGGCACAGCCGCGCCGTCGCGCGGCGGAGGCCATGGCCCATTACCGGCCCTGGCTGGAAGGACGCAGCGTCTTTTTCTTCCCCGACTCCCAGATGGAACCGTCGCTGGCCCGCTTCCTGTCCCGCGAAATGGGGTCGGAATTGCTGGAGGTTGGCAGCCCCTATCTGCATCGCGAGCATGTGGCGGGGGAACTGGCCCTGTTGCCGGCGGGCGTGATCATCTCTGAAGGTCAGGATGTGGACCTGCAGATCGAACGCTGCCGCGATGCCAATCCCGATCTGATCGTCTGCGGCCTTGGCCTTGCCAACCCGTTCGAGGCAGAGGGGCGGGTCAGCAAATGGTCCATCGAATTCAGCTTCACCCCTATTCAGGGTTTTGAACAGGCTGGCGATCTGGCCGAACTGTTTGCCCGTCCCTTGATGCGCAACGCCATGCTGAGCGGCGGTGCCGAGCGTCGGGGGGCGGCGCAATGAAGCTTTCCATGTGGACCTATGAAGGCCCGCCGCATGTGGGCGCCATGCGCATCGCCGCCTCGATGCAGGGCGTTCACTATGTTCTGCACGCGCCGCAGGGCGACACCTATGCCGACCTGCTGTTCACCATGATCGAACGCCGGCAATCGCGCCCGCCCGTCACCTACACCACCTTCCAGGCCCGCGATCTTGCTGGTTCCACGGCGGATGTGTTCAAGACGGCCTGCCGTGACGCCGTGGCACGCTTCGCGCCCGATGCGTTGCTGGTTGGTGCGTCCTGTACGGCGGAACTGCTGCAGGATGATCCCGGCGGGTTGGCCCGCACGCTGGATGTGCCGATCCCGGTGGTGCCGCTGGAACTGCCTTCTTATCAGAAGAAGGAGAATTGGGGGGCTGCGGAGACCTTCTATCGTATGGTCCGCGCCTTCGTCGGCCGTGCGCCGCGCCCGGAAAACATTCCGGCCAACAGTTGCAACATCCTGGGCCCCACCTCGCTGGGTTTCCGTTGCCGCGACGATGTGACGGAGATCGTCAAGCTGCTGACCGACGAAGGGTTGGATGTGCGCGTCGTGGCCCCGCTGGGCGCCACACCGGCCGATCTGGCCCGCCTGCCCCAGGCGGCTTTCAACATCGTGCTCTATCCGGAAATCGCCGATGTTACGGCGCGCTGGCTGAAAACCGCGCATGGGATGCCGTTCACCTCCACCGTTCCCATCGGCGTGGGCGCCACAGAGCAGTTTCTGGCCGAGGTGCGGGCCCTGGCTGGCCTGCCGAAGCGGGAGAGCCCTCGCCGTGACCGCCTGACCTGGTACAGCCGGTCAATCGACAGCAACTATCTGACCAACAAGCGGGTTTTCATCTTCGGCGATGCCACCCATGCCATCGCCGCCGCCCGCATCGCGTCGGAAGAATTGGGCTTCCGCGTCTGCGGCCTTGGCACCTATATGCGCGAATTCGCCCGCGATGTGCGCGACGCTGCAGCCCGGTACGGGGTGGAGGCGCTGATCAGCGATGATCATCTGGAGGTGGAAGCCGCTATCGTCGCCGCCCGGCCCGAACTGGTGCTGGGCACCCAGATGGAACGGCACATCGCCAAGCGGCTGCGGGTGCCCTGCGCCGTTATCTCCGCGCCGACGCATGTGCAGGATTTCCCGGCCCGCTATTCCCCGCAGATGGGGTTCGAAGGGGCAAATGTCATCTTCGACAGTTGGGTCCATCCGCTGATGATGGGGCTGGAGGAACATCTGTTGCAGATGTTCCGCGACGATTTCGAATTCAATGATGGGGCCGCTGCCTCCCACCTGCATCCGCAGGCGCCCGCCGTCAAGCCGGCGGCGGACCCGGCACCGGTGGCCGCCGCCATTGCTGTTGCCTCCCCTGTCGGGGTGATCGCCACCTGGACGCTGGAGGCTGAGAGGGAACTGCAGAAGGTTCCGTTCTTTGTCCGGGGCAAGGCCCGGCGCAATACCGAACTCTTTGCCCAGGGCAAGGGGATACATCCGATCACCGTGGAGACGCTGTATGACGCGAAAGCCCATTTCGCCCGCTGACAGCACCCCGGTTCGGGTGGTGCTGGTCACGCTGGACAACCACATTGTCGCGGCGGTGGATGCCGCCCGGCTGGCGCTGACGCGGGACTTGCCGGGACTGACCCTGACCGTCCATGCCGCCACCGACTGGGCGGAGAATGCCGGTAGGCTGGCCGCCTGCCGGGCAGATATCCTGGCGGGCGACATCATCATCGTTTCCATGATCTTCGTGGAAGAACATGTGAAGGCCATCGCCGATGTGCTGGAGACCCGGCACAGCGACTGTGACGCCATGGTCTGCTGCATGTCGGCCGGCATGATCATGAAGTTCACCACCATGGGCCGCTTCCGGATGAGCGGTGAGCAAAAAGGCCCCCTGGCCCTGCTGAAGAAGCTGCGCGGGTCCAGCTCCCGTGGCGGCAAGGATAGCGGCAAGACGGCGGGAGAGCGGCAATTGGCCATGCTGCGCCGTCTGCCGCAGCTTCTGCGCTTCATCCCCGGCACGGCCCAGGATGTGCGCAATTACTTCCTGACCCTGCAATATCGCATCGCCGCTTCGGAAGAGAATGTGGCCAACATGGTGCGGTTGCTGGTCGCCAAATATGCCAAGGGTGATCGCAAGGGCCTGCAGACAAAGGTGACTGTCGGCGACCCTGTCGAGTATCCCGATGTCGGCCTGTATCACCCACGTCTGAAGCCGCGCGTCACCACGCAATTGTCCGCCCTGCCAAAGCCGGCGGCCCACAAGGGCACCATCGGTCTGCTGCTGATGCGCACCTATATCCTGTCGGGCGACACCGCCCATTACGACCGGGTGATCGCGGCGCTGGAGGGGCGAGGATACCGCGTGGTGCCGGCCTTCTGTTCCGGGCTGGACATGCGCGGCGCGATTGAGCGCTATATGGACCCGACCGACGGCGGTACGGCCATTGATGCGCTCTGTTCGCTGACCGGTTTTTCCCTGGTGGGCGGCCCCGCCTATAGCGACAGCGCCGCCGCCGCGCGCATGCTGGGCAAGCTGGACGTACCCTATCTGTCGGCCTTCGTGACGGAGTTTCAGTCCAAGGAAGGCTGGCTGAAATCGGGCCAGGGCCTGACCCCCATCGAAACCACCCTGATGGTGGCGATCCCGGAACTCGATGGCGCGACCGGCTCCATGGTTTTCGGCGGGCGCTCTGAAGGCGGGACTAAGGCCAAGGCCTGCACCTGCTCCCGGCAATTTGGCGAGTGCCCTGCCACCCGCGCCTGTATGCAGCCGGATGAGGAGCGGGTGGAACTGCTGGCCAACCGGCTGGCCGCCATGGTCGATCTGCGCCGCAAGCAGCGGCGGGAACGGCGCATCGCCGTCACACTGTTCAACTATCCGCCCAACAGCGGCAGCATCGGCACCGCCGCCTTCCTGGCCGTGTTCGAAAGCCTGCATGCCACCATGCAGCGGCTGGCCGCGGAGGGCTATGACGTCACGGTTCCCGACAGCGTCGACACGCTGCGCACCCTGCTGCTGGAGGGCAATGCGCTCTTCCACGGGACGGAGGCCAATGTCCATGCCGTGGTGACGGCGGACGATCATGTGCGCCGCGAACGCCATCTGGCTGATATCGAGGCGCAATGGGGCCCGGCACCGGGCCGTATCCTCAGCAACGGGCGCGGCATCTTTGTGCTGGGCCGGCAGTTCGGCAATCTGCTGGTCGGGCTGCAGCCTTCCTTCGGGTATGAGGGCGACCCGATGCGGCTGCTGTTCGAGGGCGGGTTTGCCCCCAACCACGCTTTTGCCGCCTATTACACCTATCTGCGGGAAACGTTCCGCGCCGATGCTGTGCTGCATTTCGGCACGCATGGCGCGCTGGAATTCATGCCCGGCAAGCAGACGGGCCTGTCGGCCACCTGCTGGCCGGACCGTATCCTGGGCGCTCTGCCCAATATCTATCTCTATGCCGCCAACAACCCGTCCGAAGGCTCCATCGCCAAGCGGCGGTCGGCAGCCACGCTCGTCTCCTACCTGACCCCGCCCATCACCCAGGCCGGACTGTATAAGGGCTTGAGCGAGTTGAAGGCCAGCCTGGACCGGTATCGCGCAACTGAACCCGACGCGGTGGCGGAACGCAGCCGCATGATGGCCTTGATCCGTGTCCAGGCCGAACAGTTGGACCTCAGCCCCGCCCCGCCCAATGCCGATGAAGCGCAGGTGGTGCAATATCTGATGCAGCAGATGATGGAGCTGGAATACGCGCTGATCCCGCACGGTCTGCATGTCGCGGGCCAGGGTATGGGTCGCGCGGAACGACTGGAACTGCTGGATCACGTTGTGGTCGGCATGGAGGATGCGGCCTTCCTGCGCACCGATACGGCCCTTACCACCGCCATCGTGGATCAGGACCGTCGGGCCATCGACATGGCCCTGCGCGGCGCGGATGAGGGCAAGCGCGCCACTGTGGCGCGGCTGTCGGCCATGAACGCCGGCCTGCTGCATAATGAGGAACTGGACGGTTTGGTCCGCGCCCTGGATGGGCGGTTCATCATGCCGTCGCCGTCGGGTGACCTGCTGCGCACGCCCGATCTGCTGCCCACGGGCCGCAACATCCATGGCTTCGACCCGTTCGGTATCCCCAGCGCCTATGCGATGCAGGATGGGGAACGGCAGGCGGCCAAGGTGCTGGAGCGTTATCGTCAGATTGACGGACGCCTGCCGGAAACGGTCGCCATCGTACTGTGGGGGACCGACAATCTGAAGAACGGCGGCGCGCCCATGGCGCAGGCCCTGGCCCTGATGGGTGCGCGTACCCGCCTGGATGCCTATAACCGGGTCTGCGGGGCCGAACTGATCCCGTTGGCGGAGCTGAAACGGCCCCGCATTGATGCCGTCATGACCCTGTCGGGCATCTTCCGCGACCTGCTGCCGATCCAGGCCAGCATGCTGGCGGAGGCCAGTTATCTGGCCGCCACGGCGGATGAGCCGGTGGAAATGAATTATATCCGCAAGCACGCGCTGGCCTATTGCGCGGCCCATGGAGGCGTGCTGGAGGCGGCGGCTTATCGCGTGTTCTCCAACGCCGAAGGGGCCTATGGCGCCAATGTGAACATGCTGATCGGCTCCTCTTCCTGGACGGATGATGAAGAGATTGCCGAAACCTACACCCAGCGCAAAAGCTTCGCGATCAACCGCAAGGGCAAGACCAGCAACCAGGTCGCCGTGCTGGACTCCATCCTCAGCGAAGTGGACATGGCCTATCAGAACCTCGACTCTGTTGAGGTCGGCGTGACCACCATCGAACATTACTTCGATACGCTGGGCGGCCTGACCAAGGCGGTCGCTCGCGCCAAGGGCGATGCCGCCCTGCCGGTCTTCATCTCCGACCAGACGCAGGGCGAAGGCAAGGTCCGCACGCTGGGCGAACAGGTGGCGCTGGAAACCCGCACCCGCACCCTGAACCCGAAATGGTTCGAGGGCATGCTGAAGCACGGGTACGAGGGGGTGCGCCATATCGAGGCGCAGGTGACCAATACGCTGGGCTGGTCGGCGACCGCCGGCGGCGTGGACCCCTGGGTCTATGAACAGATGACCGAAACCTTCGTGCTCGACCCCCAGATGCGCCAGCGTCTGTCGAGCCTGAACCCCGCCTCCACGGCCCGCGTCGCGGCCCGGTTGATGGAGGCGCATGAACGCAATTACTGGCAGCCGGACGCAGAGACCCTCAATGCCCTTCGCCGGGCAGGTGAGGAACTGGAAGACCGTCTGGAAG
>NZ_JAGOGJ010000189.1 GCF_017996735.1 Niveispirillum sp. | reverse complement strand
ATGTCAAAGAAGCCCTGGATCTGACCGGCATGCAAATCCATGGTCAGCACGCGGTCGGCACCGGCGGTGGTGACCAGATTGGCCACCAGCTTGGCCGAAATCGGCGTGCGGGGGCCGGTCTTGCGACCCTGACGGGCATAGCCATAGTAGGGGATCACGGCCGTGATGCGGCGGGCGGAACCCCGGCGCAGCGCGTCGATGATAACCAGCAGTTCCATCAGATGGTCGTTCGCGGGGAACGACGTCGACTGGATCACGAACACGTCCTCACCGCGGACATTCTCGTTGATCTCGACGAAGATTTCGTTGTCGGCGAAGCGCCGGATCGACGCCTTGGTCAGAGGGACCTCAAGGCAATTCGAAATGGCTTCAGCCAGCGGCTGATTGCTGTTACCGGCGATCAGCTTCATGGTCGTGCTGCCCGTCTTTGGTGGAAAACCAGGGGTGAGCGGCTCCACCATCATGGTGACGCCGAACCTTCACAAAGGCGGGCGCACCATAACCCCGGCCCCCCGACCTGTAAACGCCGCGACCGTTGCAGCCTACAACGGTGTGACAGGCGGCCACGACATGGAAAAAGGGGGCACGGGGCTGGTCAATCAGGGTTTATCGGGCAGGGCTTATCGGGTCAGGTCGCGGGCGGCATCCTTCAGATGCCCCTTCACCTGCTGGGCCCGGCCCTTGGCCTTGTCGGCCTCGCCCTCGATTTCCATGACCGGATCATCGGTGGCCTTGCCGATCCCCTTCTTCACCGCGCCCTTGGCTTCGTTGAACTTGCCCTTGATGGTATCGGTGTTCATCGGGTTGCTCCTTGACGGTTTGATCACGGGCCAGCCGGCGGCGTGCCCTACGGATGAAACAGCAGGGGAGGCGGGTTGTTGCAGGGGTAGCCCGAAAGATCACAGTCCTCCCAATTCGCACTTCCTAATTCGAACAATGTTCAAAATCGTCACGGCTTTGCCCTTGTTCCGCCATGGCGGCCTGATTTAACAGTAGAGGGGCCGTGGTTCGGGGCCCGATCTGTTTGCCGGACCTTTGAAGGTGGATCGAATGTGCCGTTGGCTGGCCTATGCCGGTATTCCCATCGCGATGGACACGCTGCTGTTCCAGCCCTGCAATTCCCTGATCCGGCAGTCGCTGTCGGCGCAACGCAGTGTGGCGCCCACCAATGGTGATGGATTCGGCCTGGGCTGGTATGGCGATCTGGCCCGCCCCGGGCTTTACCGCGATACGATGCCGGCCTGGTCGGATGCCAATCTGCGGTCACTGGCCGAGCAGATTCGCTCGCCCCTGTTCTTCGCGCATGTGCGTGCCTCTACCGGTACGGCGACCTCGCGCCTGAACTGCCACCCGTTCCGCTATGGCGACTGGCTGTTCATGCATAATGGACAGATCGGCGGCTGGCCCGCCGTGCGCCAGGATGTGGAGGGCATGATCCGCAAGGACCTGTACCGCCACCGGGAAGGATCG
The DNA here is from genome assembly GCF_017996735.1 of Niveispirillum sp. Classification (GTDB taxonomy): domain Bacteria; phylum Pseudomonadota; class Alphaproteobacteria; order Azospirillales; family Azospirillaceae; genus Niveispirillum. The sequence goes on along the minus strand of NZ_JAGOGJ010000189.1, from coordinate 8,600 downwards.
ACCGACAGCGAGGCCTTTTTCTATCTGGCCCTGGGCAATGGTCTGATGGAGGATCCGGCCAGCGCCTTCGCCCTGACGGTGGCGCAGGTGGTGGGCAAGATGCGGCGTGAAGGCGTCAGGGAACCGTTCCGCATGACGGCGGCCTGCACCGATGGCAAGCGGCTCTACGCCGTGCGCTGGTCCTGCGATGGCCGCTCGCCCAGCCTGTTCTGGACACAGGGCCATGTCGATGGCTGTCGCGATGGTCGCGTCTGTCTGGAAGACGGGGATGACGCGGTGATGGTCCTGTCCGAACCCCTGGATGAGGATGCCAGCCATTGGAACGAGGTGGCGGAGGGCAGCTTCCTTGTGGCGGAAAACGGGCGAGTTGCTGTACGGTCTTTCAACCCGATTGGCTGAGGGAGCCTCTACCGATGCGCAAGGCCTGGTCCATTCTGCTGCCCCTGTTCCTGGCATCCGCCCCGGCGCTGGCCGCGCCGGGCAGTCACACGGTGCCGTACAAGGAATTCTTTGACCAGATGGTGCGGTTCTATGGTCAGGATAATGATCGTCTGATCCTGCGCCTGTCGGTGCAGCCGGCCAAGGAGACGCAGCCGCTGGATACGCCCGTTGCCATGTCGGTGACGGTGAACGGGCTGTCGCAGGCCGTTATGGTGGATGACCATAATGCCGTGGCGCTGGACTATCGTCCCGATTGGGTAGCGCAGGGGGCGACGGTGACCATCAATCAGGCCCGAGAGACCTATATCATGAAGGCGCAGATCGGGATGAAGGTGCCGGGTGGCACTCAATCCCTGCGCTATACGGAGGTGCAGGCCGCGTTCGACCAGTTCAACCGCCTGATCGAGAAGGAGGCGGGCATGGTCTCCTTTCTGGCGCCGTCGGCCAAGACGCTGCGTGTCTTCTGCGGCGCGGACTGCACGGTAACGCTGAAGGGCGCCAAGGGGAGCCGGGAGCTGACGCCCGATGACAAGGGGCGGGTCAACATCCTGAACGACAAGGCACTGATGCGGCAGTACCCGGACATCATCACCAGCAACCCCGTGGCCTATACGGTACTGACCACGAAAGGGTAGGGTGCTTCCATAACGCCTGCAAATGCCGGGCTGTGCCATCCGGCGGTCTGACGGGAATGTGCGCGGGCAGGCGGGCGCTTACTGTGGCTTTGTATTACCGCCGAGATTCCCCCGGACCGATGATATAATGGCGCCAGACATGGTCCCACGGGGTGACGGCGATCAGGATGATCACCAGGCCGCAGGCAAAGATGTTGCCGGCAAGGGCGTCGGTGATCCGGTCCTCCTGCCAGGCGGGAAAAGCCACACGGGCCAGCCAGATCAGTTTCCAGGCGATTTCCCAGAACATCAGCGGCAGCATACGCAGCGGATGGCGCAGGCCCAGCAGGGCCAGGGCCGACATGGCGGCCAGCATGGCGACCACCACGCCCTCCATCATCTCCCAGCTTTGGGCCGGGTCGATGATCTGTGACCAGTTCAGATAACCGGCACCCAGTGCCATCAGCAGATAGGCGGCGCGCAGCGGGTAAAGACGCCAGGATGCGATATCGGTCATCATCTATTCCACCTGTTTCAGGATTTTTTCGACATTGGACAGTGTGGTGCGGGCGGCGGTCAGTTCGTTGCGCAGGGCATTGATGGTGCCGGTCTGTTGTTCCAGCGCCGCCACAGCCCGTTCCGCCAGATCGCGGTAATTCTGCTGATCCGCCGTCTTGGCCTTGGCCTGCACGATGGTGCCGATCATGCGCATGGCAAAGACCGAAACGATCAGCACCACAAACCAGAAGATTGAATAGAGATAGGTATCGTCTGCCATTTATGTCCCCTTAGTTCCCCGTGGTTCCCGCAGCCGGCAGGCTTTCCGTGGCCCGGCGGACGGTTTCCGCCGTCAGGTCCAGGCGGAAAGGCGCCAGTTCCAGGAAGTTCAAGGCCTTGCCATCGTCCGACAATTCCATCTGCGACGTGACCAGGCCAGCCTCCAGCAGCTTCTGCACATGCAGGTGCAGCAACGGCCGGCTGATCCCCATTTCGCGCGCCAACTGGCTGACATAATGCCTCCCGCCCGCCGCCAGCAGCGCCACGATGCGCAGCCGGTGCGGATTGGCCAAGGCACCCAGGGCCAGCAGAACCCGCCCCCCGTCGCACGCCGATCCGGCTATCTGAAGATCATCTTTCATGTGTAAGGTTTTTCTTACATATGAAATGAATTGTCAATGGGCGTTTATGTCCGGTGGATGGCGAAGCCGGTCCGGTCATGACAGGGGGCAGCCTTGCGGATGCGCATCTTGTCGCGGCCCGTCGGGTTGGCTAGGTTGCGGCGCATTCTCCGCCCCTGACCCGCAGGAAAATGCGCCATGGCCGCCGCCGCTTCCACCGCACCCGCCGCCCATCCCGACCGTGTCCTGATCCTGGACTTCGGATCGCAGGTGACGCAGTTGATCGCGCGCCGTGTGCGCGAGGCCGGCATCTATTGCGAAATCATCCCCTATAGCGCGGACGAGGCCCGCATCCGCGCCTTCGCGCCCAAGGCCATCATCCTGTCGGGCGGCCCCGCCAGCGTGACGGAGGCCGGTTCCCCTCGCGCCAATGATGTGGTCTGGACCCTGGGCGTGCCCGTGTTCGGCATCTGCTATGGCCAGCAGACCATGTGCGAACAGTTGGGCGGCAAGGTGGAGCCGGGCGAGACCCGCGAGTTCGGCCGTGCCTTTGTAGACGTGAAGGACGATTGCGCCCTGTTCGAAGGCGTGTGGAGCATCGGCGCCCATGAGCAGGTGTGGATGAGCCATGGCGACCGCGTCACCAAGCTGCCCGAGGGTTTTCGCATCGTTGCCACGTCGGAAGGCGCGCCCTATGCCATCATCGCCGACGATACCCGCCGCTTCTATGCCGTACAGTTCCACCCCGAAGTGGTGCACACGCCCCACGGCGACGCCCTGATCCGCAATTTCCTGTTCAAGGTGGCGGGTCTGAAGGGCGATTGGACCATGGCCGCCTTCCGGGCCGAGGCCGTGGCCCGCATCCGTGATCAGGCGGGCAGCGCCAAGGTCATCTGCGGCCTGTCGGGCGGTGTCGACAGCTCCGTCGCCGCTGTTCTGATCCATGAGGCGATCGGCGCCCAACTGACCTGCATCTTCGTCGATACCGGCCTGATGCGCACGGGCGAGGCAGAGCAGGTGGTGACCCTGTTCCGCGACCATTACAATATCCCGCTGGTGCATGTGGACGCCGCCGACCTGTTCCTGGGACAGTTGGAAGGCGTGTCCGACCCCGAGCAGAAGCGCAAGATCATCGGCCGCCTGTTCATCGAGGTGTTCGACGGCGAGGCCGCCAAGATCGGCGGGGCGGAGTTCCTGGCCCAGGGCACGCTCTATCCCGACGTGATCGAAAGCGTGTCCTTCACGGGCGGCCCCAGTGTCACCATCAAGTCGCACCACAATGTCGGCGGCCTCCCCGACCGCATGAAGCTGAAGCTGGTGGAGCCGCTGCGCGAGTTGTTCAAGGATGAGGTGCGGGCGCTGGGCCGTGAACTGGGCCTGCCGCACAGCTTCGTCGGCCGTCACCCGTTCCCGGGTCCGGGTCTGGCCATCCGCGTGCCGGGCGAGATCACGCGCGAGAAGCTGGAGATCCTGCGCAAGGCCGATGCGGTCTATCTGGATGAGATTCGCAATGCCGGCCTCTATGACGAGATCTGGCAGGCCTTCGCGGTGCTGCTGCCGGTCCGCACCGTCGGCGTGATGGGCGATGGCCGCACCTATGACTATGCCTGCGCGCTGCGCGCCGTGACCTCGGTTGATGGCATGACGGCTGATTATTATCCGTTCGAACACAGCTTCCTGGGCCGCGTCGCCACCCGCATCATCAACGAGGTGCGCGGCATCAACCGCGTGACCTACGACATCACGTCAAAGCCGCCGGGCACGATTGAGTGGGAATAATTCGCGCCCATCCAAACGCCGCCGATAACCGCCGATCCCCCTCTATAACGCACTGAAAATCAACAATTTTCTCTCCGCCGTCTTTCGCCGTCAATCGCCGGGCAAGCCTCGCGATCGACGGCGGAGTTGACGGTATGGGGCGTCTTGTGACATCGCAGATTTGCATATACCGTCATGGCTTAGAGAGCTTGTGACGGTATTTTTTTGACCTTATTCCATTGAGAATAAAGGACAATTCGCCGTCAGGATTGGTCGATTTTGGCCTGACGGTATTTTTAGGGGCTCTCTGGCGTTTTTTGAACGATCTAGGAGCGGCCGATGCTTACCGATGCGGCAATCAAGGCACTGAAACCAAAGGATAAATTATACAAAGTCTCCGACCGTGACGGTATGTATGTCGTCGTAAACCCGTCGGGCGCCGTCGTGTTCCGCTATGATTACCGTATGCACGGTCGACGCGAGACCTTGACCCTCGGCAGATACGGGCCGGCGGGCCTCTCTCTGGCCCGTGCGCGGGAGAAGCTGATCGACGCGCAGCGCTCAATTCAGGAAGGGCGGTCGCCCGCCCAAGAGAAGCAGCGGGAGAAGCGCCGCATCAAGGAAGCAAAGAGCTTTGGCGAGTTTGGCGAACGCTGGCTGCAAGAGCACCGGATGGCGGAGAGCACCCGCGCGATGCGGCGCTCGATCTACGAGCGCGACATCCTGCCGACGTTCCGCAACCGGCTGCTGACGGAGATCACGCCCGAGGATCTCCGGGCGATGTGCGACAAGGTGAAGAAGCGGGGAGCGCCTGCCACGGCTGTCCATGTGCGTGACATTGTGAAGCTAGTCTTTGCTTTCGCGAAGCTGCACGGCGAGAAGGTGCCGAACCCCGCCGAAGAGGTCGGGCCGGCCTCGATCGCGACGTTCGTTCCCAAGGATCGCTCGCTCTCGCCCGCCGAAATTCGGGTGATGCTCGGCCAGCTAGAGCATGTGGCGACGCTGCCGACAATCCGGCTCGGTCTGAAGCTGATCCTGCTCACGATGGTCCGCAAGAGCGAGTTGCAGGACGCGGTGTGGGATGAGGTCGACTTCGAGAATGCGGTGTGGTCGATCCCGAAGGAGCGGATGAAGCGTTCCAAGCCGCACAACGTCTAATGATCCGCGAAGACGCCATCATTGTCGCCGGGCACCAAACGCTCACGCCAAGCCGGTGCGAATTCATCCTTGTCGACCAGTTCCTGCATGAACCAACGCTCGAACAGCGGTCGATATTGGGGCCACACGGCGAGAATGGTGTCCGATGCGCGCTTCATTTCGGACCATTTCACCATGAGGCATGGCCTCTGGCATCGAAGGGCGTGGCGTGACAGAGCAACATCATGCGGCCTTCTCCTGGCGGGTCCGAATGTCGGCAATCCAATTAGCCAGCGCGCCGATTTCACTCTCGATCACGGATGATGAGGGCAAGGGAGGATTGATTTCGCCGGGCTGACTGTGAAGGAGCGCGGAGCAACGGCCGAAAGCCTCGCGCATCGTGATGCAGTCGGCATCGGTGAGGATGGTAAGCTTGATCAAGCCGGTCGTATCTACTTTGCGCGATAGCCGACGGATCACAGGTCCGACCACCTCTTCCACCGCGCGCTCCCAGCAGGTGCGAAGCTGGTCCTGGAAGGATGTCACCTCTCGAAGCCACTTCGCCTGGTCGCCACGCTCATGGTGGATCTTTACATTGGCTAGGTGGGCCTTCATGCCGTCGATCACCTTGTCGAGCGGCATGACGCTGGCCGGCGGGTCCTGATGGCAGAAGCCGGAATTATCCGCGCCACGGCTGATGAGCCGATAGGCGACCGGCGTTGCCTCGCGATCCTTGGTTGCACGGCAGGCTTCGTCGAGCAGCAGGAGAAAGGCCATGTCGTGCGTGAACACGATGACCTGGCGGGTTTCTCCCGCTTCGGCCAAGCGTGCGGCGACCCGATCGCGGTGCAGGTGGTCAAGAGAGGACACGGGATCGTCGAAAACGATGGCCGATTGCGCGTCGATGGTTGACAGCTCGGCGAGGAAAGCGGCGAGCGCTACGCAGCGATGCTCGCCTTCACTCAGAACCTTGCCGACGGGTTCACTCGGTTTGTTGATGAGACGCACCTGGAAAAAGGGCACTCCCGCTGAGGTCTTGGCCTGTTGAAGCTCGATTGCGAGGCCGGCGACGCCGAGCTTGTCGACTTCGATGGCGAAGCGGCCGCGCAGGCGGTTGGTGACAAGGGCCGGCGTTTGAAGCACCTCGCGAATGCCGGCATCCTCGATCTCCGAGACGTTCAACGCGATGGTCGCGCCGGGGGCTGGGTCCAGCGATGGCGGAGTAAAGCTGTAGATGAAGGTTCGGCTCATGCATCGGCCAGCTTGTAGGCTGACCTGAGAAGGGCAATCGCCTCATCGCGGGTAAACGGCACGTTGAGCGCTTTTGGATCGAGAGTGTCGTCGGCCGCTGCCAGATCAAGGAAGCGTCGCATGTCGTCGCGAATTTGATCGGGCAAGGTGATTGAGACATCGCCGGGCAGAAGCTGGGTCAAGCGGAGCACATCATTGCGGTGCTTCTTGATGTTTTTGCTGTCGATCTTTTCCCCGGCTTCGGCCCGCGCGGACAGATCGAGGAATGCCCGCGCTTTGAAAGGGATAAGAAGTGTTTCATCGATGACGGTTACGCCCTCGATCTTTCGCTTCGCAGACTGCAACGCTTCATAATATCCGTCGTCGAGCAGAATGGCCGACAGGCTGACGATGTCTTCCTCAACCGGGATGGGGGTGAGTTCTGCATTTTCCGGAAGGTCGAGGGTGCCCGGCTTGCGGGAAAACAGCTCGATCATGAAGGGGAAGCTCTGGTCCGACGGCTTGTGGAAGCGGTAGAATTCCTTTTCGCCGGTGCTGCGTTCGCGTGCCTGATAGCCGCCTGCATCCAGAAACGCTTTGAAAGCGGTGCCGAAGGCGGCATCGACCACCTCAACGCAGAGCACCATATCGATGTCCTTGGTGGCCCTGAAATCGAGACCGGCTTCATCGAACAGGAGGTCGCATGCCGCGCCGCCGATGATGGCGTAGTGGTCCTCATGGCCAGCGAAGTATTTCTGAAATTTATCGATGCCAGTTACCAAGGGAGGTTCTCCAAAAGTCGATCCGCAGCCATGGCGACACGCTCGTCGCGATGATCCCGGAATTGTGCGTACAAGGACAGGACGTCCACGGTATTTGTGTCGGACAAGGCGGCCGGATCGTAGGACCATGTCTCGATGATGCAGTTGGCTTCGTCGCGGTCGGTTTCGGCTAGGTCCGCCGTTTGCGAAATCGCTTTCCAGTCGCTGGCGGCGACGGCGAAAGTGTCGATGCGGGGGCTAGCCAGGTCCGTGAGGTGGGATAGAGCCGTTTCCCCGGCCAACTTCAGGTGCGCGCCGAAGGCGCTACCGCGCACGAATTTCAGGGATCGAACCGGACTGCGGAGATGTGGCGTTGCATCCTCCAGGAGCTGCCGCCCTTCTGCCTTGAAATGAATGCGCCTCTCTTTTCCGTGCCGGACGGTTTCGGCGAGGCCAGTGGCAACCAGAGCGTCGAACGCTCGGCCGATCGACATCGCCGAGTAATGCAGGCGGTCAGCCAGGAGGGATGGCGTTGTCATGCTCCGGTCGAGGTGCAGGATGTGATGGAAAAGGACGGTTTGGGCGGCAGGAGACAGACCGTCCGCCTGTCGGTTGCGCGGTGCACGGAAATGCTCACGCAGATCGATCGCCAGATCCGGTATATAGAGCTGGTTGCCGGGAACGATAAAAGGAACACCTTGACCGATGAGGCGCGACCGGTTGTGCGCACTGATGGTCATGGTGGCAAACGCCACCGTCGCATGGGTGGCATTGCGGACTATGTCGATATGCTTAGCGATGTCGGCTGGAGTGCCTGTGCCGTCGAGCTTGGCAACGATGACGCATTGGCGTCCAAGAATGCGGGCCTCGTAGAGCGCGTAGATGCGTCCGATAAATGCCGGCAAGCTGCGCGTGGCTTCGAATGGGCGGACATTAATGCGTTCATGAAGAAGCTCTCCCAAGTAGCGTTCTAGCGCATCAGGAAAGGGACCGTCGGAGCGTGAGAGGTCTTTTGATAACATGGTGGCGAACGCTAACATTGATAATGTTAGTGTGCAATCCGAATGTTATTGATGGAGCGGCTACTGGCTCGGCGAGGCCCAGTGATGGTCGTTAGCGTGTACCGGCTCTGCGCTCACCCCGACGAAGCCGAAGTCGGGCTCGGCTCACGATGGAATCTTCCGAGTGGGATGGAAAATAGAACCGCGAGCCGGTACGATGTAGCTCTTGCGAAGACATTCGCTGTCTGTTCTGCGAACTGAAGCGGCGAGCGTCACCGGCGATAGATGGCGGAATTTTTTTCGAGCCAACCAGCCGAAAAAAACCAATGATTTCAAGAGGGATAGCTTTTTGACGGTGGGTGTGGCGGCATATGACCTCCCAAAAATATTTTTTCGCTTTGTTTTTCAACTGGTTAGGGTCTGTGGGGATTCACAAAAGGGGCTTTATGTGATTCAAGCTCTGGATGGATAGGAATCTTCTGACGGACGCCCAATGGGCGAAGATAGAGCCGCACTGCCTTGGCAAGCGCACCGACCCTG
>NZ_JAGOGJ010000188.1 GCF_017996735.1 Niveispirillum sp. | reverse complement strand
GTCTGGGACGCGGCGCGCGGGGTTGAAGACCTGATGGTGCTTTTCAGCCCCACCGCCACCGGGCGGGCGGACATGGATGGGCTGGGACGGCGCATCCGCCAGCACCTGACCCGCCGGACCGGGCTGGTGGTGGCCTGCCTGGTGCCACTGGCGACCGAGGAGGTGCCCAAGACCTCCATCGGCAAGATCCAGCGCCTGGAGTTGAAGCGGCGGTTCGAACGGGGGGAGTTCGCTGACCGCCTTCTGGCCACGCCGGTGGACGCGCGGCACCCTGCACCACCTGCCGCAAGGCCGGATGGCGGGCAGGGCAGGATCATCGCGGAGATCTGGCGTCAGGCGCTTGCCCTGCCGCAGATCGGGCTGGACGAGAATTTCTTTGAACTGGGTGGGCATTCGATCCTGCTGATCCAGGTCCATGGCCGGCTGAAGCAGCAATTCCCCGCTCTGGAGTTGGTGGACCTGTTCAAGTACCCCACCATCCGTACCCTGGCCGCCTTCCTGAGCGCACCGGCGGCGGTGCCGGCAGCAGCGGAAACGCCGCGCCGCCGACAGACGGAGGGGGAGACCGAGGTGGCGGTGATCGGCATGGCCTGCCGCTTCCCCGGCGCCGACAATCTGGCCGAATTCTGGGACAATCTGCGCCAGGGCCGGGAATCAATCGCCCGCTTTACGGTGGAGGAACTGGTGGCCGCGGGGTTCGACCGCGACGCGGTGTCCGACCCGGACTATGTCCGTGCCAGCCCGGTGCTGAAGGATGCCGCCGGCTTCGACGCGGCCTTCTTCGGCTATGGAGCGCGCGAGGCGGAACTGATGGACCCGCAGCAGCGGCTGTTCCTGCAATGCGCCTGGGAAACGCTGGAGGATGCGGGCTACAACCCGTTCCTCTGTCCTGATCGCATCGGTGTCTTCGCCGGTGCCAGTATGAACACCTATTTCACCAACAACGTCCATCCCAACCGGGATAAGCTGGACCCGCGCGACCGCATCGACGTCTTCACCCTGGATTCGATGGGCGGTTTCCAGGCGATGGTCGGCAATGACAAGGATTATATCGCCACCCGCACCTCCTATAAGCTGGATCTGCGGGGGCCGAGCCTGAATGTGCAGACCGCGTGTTCCACCGGGCTGGTGGTTATCCATGCGGCGGTGCAGAGCCTGCTGAGCGGCGATTGCGCCATGGCGCTGGCCGGTGCCGCAGCGGTGCAGAGCCCGCAGGCCGCCGGCCATCTGTGGCAGGACGGCATGCTGGTCTCTCCCGACGGGCATTGCCGCGCGTTCGACGAACAGGCCGGCGGCACTATCTTCGGCAGCGGCGTTGGTGCCGTACTGCTGAAGCCGCTGAAGGCGGCCCTGGCCGATGGCGACCATGTCTATGCCGTGATCAAGGGCACGGCCGTCAATAATGACGGCGGCGTCAAGGTCGGGTTCATGGCGCCCAGCGGCGCGGGGGAAACGCGAGTGGTGCGCGACGCGCTGGCCGCCGCCGCTGTGGCGCCGGAGACCATCACGTTCCTGGAAGCACATGGCACCGGCACGGCGCTGGGCGATCCGATCGAGGTGTCGAGCCTGGCCGCAGCCCTGCAGGTGCCGGGCGCGCCGCGCGGCTTCTGCGCCCTGGGGTCGGTCAAGACCAATGTCGGTCACCTGCAGATCGCATCGGGCATCGTGGGCTTCATCAAGACGGTACTGGCCCTGCATCACCGGGAAATCCCCGCGACGCTGCATTTCAACCGACCCAACCCGGCCATTGATCTGGATGGCGGCCCGTTCCATATCAACCGCGCACTGCTGCCCTGGACACCGCCGGCCGGGGTACCGCGCCGCGCAGGGGTCAATTCGCTGGGCATCGGCGGCACCAACGCGCATGTGATCCTGGAGGAGGCACCCACCAGGGCGCGGACGTCGGTGGCCGATGACCGGCCTGCGCACCTGCTGACCCTGTCGGCCCGCACCGACACCGCCCTGGCCGCACTGGTCCGCTCCTATCGCGATTTCCTGGCCCGCCGTCCCGACCTGGACCCGGCCGACCTGTGCTTTACCGCCAATAGCGGGCGCAAGCATTTCGACCATCGCTGCGCCATCGCCTTCGACAATATCGACGGGCTGCGCGACGGGCTGGAAACGGCCACGGGCACGCGTGCCGGCGGGCAGCCGAAACTGGCCTTCCGCTTCCCGGCCACGGCCCCTGCCGGGCTGGGCCGGGAATTGTACCGGACCGCCCCACCCTTCCGCGCCACCCTGGAACGCTGCGACGCGATCCTGCGCCGGATCTGGCCGGTGGGTCTGGTGCAATGCCTTTATGGCGATGCCGTATGGCCAGACGCCCCCGCCTTTGCGGTCGCCGTCGCCGCCAGCCTGGGGGCGGCCACGGCCGACCTCTGGCGCAGTTGGGGGGTGGAGGCCGACGCGGCAGATGGCGGCGCCATGGCCGCCTGGATGCTGGGCACCATATCGCTGGAAACGGCGCTGGACAGCATCGTGCGGGGGGAGGCGGTGGAGAGCCCGGCCATGCCGGACGGCGCGCTGGTGCTGGAGATGTCGGCCCAGGGCTGGCAGCCGCTGCTGCATGATCTCGGGCGGGTTTATGTGCAGGGTGGCGCCGTGGACTGGTTCGGCTTTGACCGGCCCTATCGCCGCCACCGGCTGCCGTTGCCCACTTATCCGTTCGAGAACCGTCGCTACTGGCTGGAGCCGCCCAGGGCGCCAGTCAACCGGACGCTGGAGGCCCGGCCACATCCCCTGCTCGACCGGCGCTTCTCCTCCCCCCTGGTGCGGGAGCTTTTCTATGAAGCTCTGCTCGATACCGGGCGGATGCCGCTGCTGGCCGATCACCGCGTGCATGGGCAGGTGGTGGTGTCGGGTGCCTGCTATATGTCGATGCTGCTGGGCGTCGGCGGAGAGGCATTGGGCACCATTGGTGGGCTGGAAATAGCGGATGTCAGCTTCATCCAGGCCCTGGTGGTTCCCGAGGATGGGGTGCGGGTGCAACTGGCCATCGGGCCGGAACGGGATACACCCGCCGGGTTCACCCTGATCTCCCTGGAAGCCGGAGATGGCCACCGCCGGCACGTCACCGGCACATTGCGGACCCTTGCGGGAGCGGGCACGCCCGCCCGGCTGGCCGATCGTATCGCCGCCTGCCCGCAGACGCTGGACCTGGACAGCCACCATCACTTGCTGGAAGGGCGCCATATCGCGCTGGGCCCCCAATATCGCTGGATTACGTCCCTGGCACGCGGGCCGGGTCAGGCGCTGTGCCGGCTACGGCGCCCGGCGGAACTGGATGCGGCCGCCGATGCCGCCTACGGGCTGCATCCAGGCCTGATCGATTCCTGCTTCGGCCTGATGATCGCCGCCATCGATCTGGAGGTGGAGGATACTTTCATCCCGTCGTCCATTCAGACCCTGCGCTTCCACCAGCGGCCGCGCGGTGCGGAACTGTGGGCCTGGGGGTCGTTCAAGCGTCAGGTCGATGGCGGCGGCATCAGCGGCGATATCGGCCTTTATGAGCAGGACGGCACCCCGGTGTTGGAGATCGCCGGCTTCGTCGGCCGTGCCGCCCGGCGTGAACAGGTCATCCCCGACGCCCCCATCCCCCTCTATCGCGTCACCTGGGAAGCACAGCCCACCATTCAATCCGGCGCCACGCCGGCGCAGGGCGCCTGGTTGATCTTCGCCGATGCGGGCGGCCTGGGCGAGGCCCTGACCCGCCGGCTGGCGGCGCGCGGCCTGCCGCATCGGCTGGTCCGGTCGACGGACGGCTTCGACCCCGCCGATCCCGCCTGCTATCGCGATGTTCTGTCCCCGATGGCGGCGGGCGGCGTGAATGTGGTGCATCTGTGGAGCCTGGATGTCAGCGCCGATCCGCAAGCCGCCCGCGACCGGGGCACGGCAAGCGCGCTGCTGGCCGCACAAGCGTTGATCGCCGCCGACAGGCCGGGCGGGTTGTGGCTGGTCACGCGTGGCGCTCAGCCCGTCGGTAGCAGCCCGGTGCAGCCGATGCAGGCACCGCTCTGGGGCCTGGCCAAGGTGCTGCGGCTGGAACATCCGACCCTGTCCTGCCGGACGCTTGACCTGGACCCTGCCGCCCCGGCGGACGAGGCCGACCGGCTGCTGGACGAATTGTCCGTCGCCGATCAGGCGGAAACGGCATGGCGGGGCGGAATACGCTACCGCCCCGCCCTTACCCGGTTGCCCTTGGCGCCGGCCCACCCGATCAGCCTGTCGGCGGAAGGTACCTATCTGGTGGCCGGCGGCTCCGGTGCGCTGGGCACCTTGATGCTGGACTGGCTGGCCGATGCCGGCGCCCGCCACATCGTCTGCGCCAGCCGTCGCGGCGGCATCGACGGGAATGCGGCCGACCGCCTGTCCCGTCGCGGCGTCACCCTGCATGCGCTGACGGCAGATCTGGCTGATGGCGCTGCCTTCGACAGGGCATGGCAGCGGCTGGCATCCGGCCTGCCGCCCCTGCGCGGCATCATCCATGCCGCCGGCACGCTGGATGACGTAGCCATTCCAGGGTTGACGCCAGCACGCCTGGACACCGTCGCCCGGCCGAAGATGGAGGGGGCCTTGACCCTAGCCCGACTGGCATCAGGCCGCACGCTGGACCTGCTGGTGCTGTTCGCCTCGGCAGCATCCGTGCTGGGCCATCCGGGACAGGCGAACTATGCCGCCGCCAATGCCTTCCTGGACACAATCGCCGCCGACCTGCGGGCGCGCGGCGGTGTGGCCCTGTCGATCGGCTGGGGCCCCTGGGGCGGGGCGGGCATGGCCGCCACCGACAAGATCGCCGCCGGCTTCGCCCGGCTGGGCATCCAGCCGCTATCGCCCGGCCAGGGACGCCAGGCGCTGGACGCCGCCCTGGCAACCGGCCTGGCCCATGTCTGCGCCATCGCCTGCGACTGGGACCGTTATGTCCGGCAAAGCGGCGGCGGCACCGGGCGGGCCGACCTGTTCCGCCATCTCCTGGCCCCCGCCACCACGCCGCCGCCCGTTCCGGTTACCGCCGGGCTGGCGGCAAGGCTGGCGGGAGCCGCCCCGCAGGAACGCCGGCACCTGCTCCACACCCTGGTCCTGGAGGCCGTGACCGAGGCATTAAGCTTCACCGGTAACGACGCCGTCGACCCTGCCCGCCCGCTGATGGAACAGGGGCTGGACAGCCTGGCATCCGTGGGCGTGCGCAGCACGATCAACGAGGCGCTGGCGCGCAGCTTCCCCGTGTCGATCATGTTCGAGTATCCGACGGTGGAGGATCTGGTGCTGTTTCTGGAGCGCGAAACGGCCCCTGCCCCCGCCCCCGTGAAAGCCGAGATGGAGGACGATCTCGACGGGCTCAGCCTGGAGGAACTGGAATCGCTGGTGAACCGCGAGTTGGACGCATGCTGAGGCCCGGGCGACCATGACCGACACCGCCACGTCGGCACAGGACACCATCAAGCGGCTTTTCCGAGCGCTTAAGGCCGAGCAGCAGCGGCGCGAGGCGCTGGAGGCCCAGCAGGCGTCCCGGCAGCCGGAACCGGTGGCGGTGATCGGCATGGCCTGCCGCTTCCCAGGCGGCGCCAACAGCCCGGATGAATTCTGGCGGCTGCTGGAGAACGGCGTCGATGCCATCGGCACCGTGCCCGCCGACCGTTGGGATGCGGCCACCTTCCTGGATGGCGGCGGCACGACGCCGGGCACCATGCATACCGCCCAAGGCGGCTTCCTCAATGTGCCGCTGGGCCTGTTCGATTATCCGTTCTTCCGCCTGTCGCCGAAGGAGGCGCGCGCCCTGGACCCGCAGCAGCGGTTGCTGCTGGAACTGTCCTGGGAGGCGCTGGAATCGGCCGGCATTGTTCCCGCCAGCCTGAAGCGCAGCCGCACCGGCGTCTATGTCGGTCTGTCGGGCGATGATTATAGCCTGGCCCATCGCCATTCCGACGATCTATCGCGGATCGATGCCTATTCCATCACCGGCAGCACGCCCAGTACCGCCGCCGGCCGCATCGCCTATTTCCTGGGGCTGGAAGGCCCGGCAATCCCCGTCGATACCGCCTGCTCCTCCTCTCTTGTGGCGTTCCATCTGGCCTGCCAGAGCCTGCGCGAGCGTGAGACCGATCTGACCCTGGTCGGCGGCGTCAACCTGATCCTGGCGCCCGCCACCCATGTCTGTTTCTCCCGCCTGCAGGCCACCTCGCCCGATGGGCGTTGCAAGAGCTTCTCCGCCGATGCAGACGGCTATGGCCGGGGCGAGGGCTGCGGCATGGTGGTGCTGAAACGGCTGTCGGATGCGCTGCGCGACCGCGACCCGATCCTGGCCGTGGTGAAGGCCACGGCGGTCAACCAGGACGGTGCCAGCAACGGCTTCACCGCCCCAAACGGGGCCGCACAGAAGCGCCTGCTACGTGAGGCGCTGGACAAGGCCGGGCTGACCCCGGCCGACATCCAGTATGTTGAAACCCACGGCACCGGCACGCCGCTGGGCGACCCGATCGAGGCAGACGCGGTGGCCGAAACCCTGGGCCGGGACCGCGATCCGGCCCGGCCGCTGGTTCTGGGGTCGGTGAAGAGCAATATCGGCCATCTGGAGGCCGCCGCCGGCATGGCGGGCATCATCAAGGTGCTGCTGTCGCTGCGCCATGGCCGCATCCCGGCCAACCTGCATTTCAAGGTCCCCAACCCGCTGATCCAATGGGATGGCGCCGGCTTCCAGGTGCCGGTGCGACCGGTGGCCTGGACACGGGGGGCCGAGCCCCGGCATGCCGGGATCAGTTCCTTCGGGTTCAGCGGCACCAATGCCCATGTCATCCTGGGCGAAGGGCCGGAACAGCCCGCACCGCAGCCGACCCCCGGCCCCCATCTTCTGTGCCTGTCGGCGAAGAGTGAAGCCGCGTTGCGCCTGACGGCCCGGCGGTTCCAGGACTACCTGGACACCCCGCCGGCCGGCATCACCGCCCACGACCTGTGCGCCACGGCGCTGCGCCACCGCAGCCATTTCGCCCACCGGCTGGCCGTCGCAGGACCCGATCTGACGGGGCTGGCCCGGGCGCTGGATCGCTATCTGGACGGCGAGGCGGACGCGCAGGTCGGTCAGGAATATTGCCGGGGCGGGGAGCCGGACCTGGATCGCCTGGCCCCATCGGGTCCCTACCGCCGGATCGACCTTCCGGCCACGGGCTTCGATGGCAGGCCCTGCCATTTCGGTACGCCGGGCGACACGCTGATCCCGATGCCGAACCCCGCCAGGACGGCGGCGGCGCCGGCACCGCACCCGTTGCTGAGCCGGATATGGCGCAGCCCGCTGCTGCGGGATGTGTTGTGGGAAACCGAACTGGGCCTGGCCAGCCATCCGCTGCTGCGCGACCATCTGGTCTTCGGCCAGCCGGTGGTGCCGGCGGCAGCCTATCTGTCGCTGCTGCTGGCCGCCGCCGTCTGGCACCTGCCCGGTCAGGATTTCGAGCTGGCGGACATCACCTTCCCCGCTGCCCTGGCCCTGTCAGAAACGGGGAGCGTGACCCTGCACCTGCGACTGCGACCGCTGGAGGAGGGTGGGGCGGAGTTGCGGCTGGCGCGCCTGACCGATGACGGCCCGATGACCCATGCCAGTGCCATCCTGCGGCCGGCGGGTGCAATGCCGGCACTGGAACCGGTGGTGCAGCGGTGGCAGACCTGGACGCAGACGATCACTGCCGATGACCTGTTCTCCGGCCAAGGCGAACGGCTGACCCTGGGCCCCGCCTTCCGCCGGGTGACCGGGGCCAAACGGACGGACAGAGCGGCATTGGCCGAATTGGCCCCCGATGATGCCGGCGACCTTGTCTGGGCACCGTCCTTCCATCCCGGCCTGATCGATGGCGGGCTGCAATTGCTGCCCGCGCTGTGGGGACAGGCGGGGGATGACGCACTGGTGCCCGTCCGCATCGGCCTTCTGCGCTTCTCTGGCGAACCGGGTGGTCCTTGCCGCTGGGCCTCGGCCCATCTGGCGGCGGGTGACGCACCGGGCGGCGATGTGCGCCTGCTGGATGGCGACGGCCGCGTGCTGCTGGCCCTGGACGGGGTCGAGGGAAACAGGATGTCGGCCGACGCCCTGCGCCGGGCGGTGGGCGGGGCAACCGCCCTGCCCTGCCATCGCATCGTCTGGCATGAGGTTGCCGATGAGGGTGGCGGGCAGCCGGACCGGCAATGGATTCTGCTGGACAGCGACTTCGATACCCAAGCGCTGCACGCCGCCATCGATGAGGCCGGGCCCGACCTTGCCGGCATCGCTTTCCTGGCATCCGCTCACAGTGAGGATGCGGCGTTGGCCGCACCGGTGCTGCGCATTGCCCAGGCCCTGGCGACCCGCACCGATCCGCCTCGTCTGTGGATCGTCACACGGGGAGCCCAGGCGGTCCGCAAGGGTGATGACACCGATCCGTTCCAGGCAGCCTTGTGGGGCCTGGGCCGGTCACTGGCGATGGAGCAGCCGACCCTGTGGGGCGGATTGCTGGACCTGCCGGCCCATCCCCACCCCGCCCTGCTGGAACGATTGCCAACAATGCTGGTCCGGGGGGAACGTGCGCTGCGTGACGGCGACATGCTGGCACCCCGGCTGGAACCCGCCAATCCCCCGAACCAGGCGTCATCGCCGATCCGCACGGGTGCGACCTATCTCATCACCGGCGGCTGCGGCGCGCTGGGGCTGGAACTGGCGGAATGGCTGTGCCGACGCGGGGCCGGCCATCTGGCGTTGCTGGGGCGCAACCCACCGTCACCGGCAGCACAGGCCCGCATCGACGCCATGGCCGCGACGGGTGTCCATGTCCGCCTCCTGCAGGCGGATGTGGCCGACCGGGCGGCACTGGCTGCTGTGCTGGACGACATCCAGGCCGGCATGCCGCCGCTGGCCGGGATTTTCCATCTGGCCGGCGTGCTGCGCGACGGGCTGTTGCCCGACCAGACGCCACGGCATCTGGCCGATGCGATGGCGGCCAAGGCCATCGGCGCCTGGAACCTGCACCGGCTGACGGGCGGCCAGCCGCTGGACCTGATGGTGTTCTTCTCCTCTGCCACTGCCGTGTTAGGGGCGGCCGGGCAGAGTGTCTATGCTGCCGCCAACGCTTTCCTTGATGCGCTGGCCGCCAAGCGGCGCCATGCGGGGTTGACCGGGACCAGTATCGCCTGGGGCCCCTGGGCCGGGGCCGGCATGGCGGCGGCCAACGACGTCGCCCGTGGGCTGGAGCAACTGGGCCTTGCCGCCCTGCGGCCGGCGGCGGCCCTGGACATGCTGGATCACCTGCTGCCGGGGGACGATGCCGGAACGCTGGTGCTGCAGGCAGACTGGCGCCGCTATCGCCGGACGCTGCCCGCCGGGCCGGTGCCGGACATGCTGCGCGGTCTGGTACCCGACGGGGCGCCCATAGCCGCACCGGGTCTGCGGAATGGCGCCGGGCTGGCCGCCTTCCTCGCCCGTCTGGCAGCCGACGTGCTGGGTGCGACACCGGATATGGTCATCGATCCCGGACAGGATCTGTTCGAACTGGGGCTGGATTCCCTGATGGCATTGCGGATGCGCAATGCCATCGAGGCGGAGATGGCCGTCAGCCTGCCCACCACCATCCTGTTCGACCACCCCACCATCACCGGCCTGTGCCACGCCCTGGTAGGGGGATCGGCATCGGAAGTCTCCACCGATCCGATTCCCGCCGCCGTCAACGATGATGATGGCGCCCTCAGTTCAGGGCAGCAGGGGCTGTGGTTCCTCCAGCAACTGGCCCCGGACAGTGCCGCCTTCCATACCTGTTTCACCGCCCGCATCCGCACCGCCCTGGACGGGGATGCGCTGGAGCGTGCGTTCCGGCTGGTGCTGGACCGCCATCCCCCATTGCGCGCCCGTTTCACGGCCCCCGGCGGCGTGCCGCGCCAGGATGCCGGCGATGCGGGCGGTTTCACCGTCGAGCGGGCCGACGCCCCCGCGGATGAAGCCGCCCTGCATGAGGCCGTGGCCCGGGCCTATCGCCGCCCATTCCGGCTGGAACAGGGACCGCCGATCCACGTCACCCTGTGGCGCCGCGCCGCTGACGACCATGTTCTGCTGATTGCGGTGCATCATATCGCCATCGATGTCTGGT
>NZ_JAGOGJ010000187.1 GCF_017996735.1 Niveispirillum sp. | reverse complement strand
GGACCGGGCCAGCGTCGTCTTGCCAGAGCCGGGTGGCCCCCACAAAATGAGCGAGGGCACGCGATCTTTCTGGATCACGTCGCGCAGCAGCTTGCCCTCGCGCAAGAGCTGCCGCTGGCCCACCACTTCTTCCAGCGACTGCGGGCGCATGCGATCGGCGAGCGGAGGGACGGCTTGATTGCCGAGGTGCGCGCGCCGCGCCGCTGCCTCGGCCTGGGGCGGCCTCTGGCCCCGGCGACCGGGGCGGCCCTGCTGGGCGCGCTCACCGGGCTGGCCCGCCGGCTTGGGGGCTTTGCGCTTAGGCTGCGGCTGCGGCGGACGTTCCGGCTTCAGTTGCGGCAGAACGGCGGCGGCCGCCGGTTCCATCGGGTGGCGCGGGATCGACTGGCGCGTCACCTTCTCGATCTGTTTCAGCAGCGGGCGGTCGGCGGGCGTGACCAGCGATACCGCCGTGCCGGCCCGGCCCGCGCGGCCCGTGCGGCCGATACGGTGGACATAGGCGTCGGCCACTTCCGGCAGATCGTAATTGAAGACGTGGGTGATCAAATCCACATCAATGCCGCGTGCCGCGATGTCGGTGGCGACCAGGGCGCGGGTCTTGCCGGCGCGGAACGCATCCAGCGCGCGTTCGCGGGCATTCTGTGACTTGTTGGCGTGATAGGCATCCGCACCCAGACCAGCGCCCGCCAACTGTGCCGCCAGCTTGTTGGCGCCATGCTTGGTGCGGGTGAAGATGATGGCGGTCTCAACGGCCGGATCGGACAGCAGTTTCACCAGCGTCGGTGCCTTCTGCGCCATGTCCAGATAGATCACCGACTGGTCGATACGTTCCACCGTCGTCGCGGGCGGCGTAACTTCCACCCGCACATGGTCATGCAGCAGGCTTCCGGCCAGACCAGACACGTCGCCCGGCATGGTGGCCGAGAAGAACATGGTCTGGCGGCCCGTCTTGGGCAGCTTGGCCACGATCTTCTTCACGGCCGGCAGGAAGCCCATGTCCAGCATGCGGTCCGCCTCGTCCAGGACAAACAGGACAACATTGTCCAGCTTGCACTTGCCCTGGTCCATCAGGTCGATCAGGCGGCCCGGCGTGGCGATGAGGATATCGACCCCGGCGACCAGCGCCTTGATCTGCGGGTTCAGCGAGACGCCGCCATGCACGACCGCATTGGTGAAGGGCAATTGCAAACCCAGCAGGTCGAAGACCGTGCCGACCTGCAAGGCCAGTTCACGTGTGGGCAGCATGATCAGCGCCCGCGGATAATGGGGGCGTGCCCGCTTGTCCGCCTTGGTCAGTGCCTGCAGCACCGGCAGGGCGAAGGCCGCCGTCTTGCCGGTACCGGTCTGGGCGAGGCCCAGCACGTCGCGGCCCGCAAGGGCGGCGGGAAGGGCCTGGGCCTGGATGGGCGTGGGGGTGGTATAACCCGCCGCGGCCAAGCCGGCGGAAAGCGGGGGCAGCAACCCGAAGCCGTTGAAATCCTGCATATCTGGAAACGTAACCCTGAAAACCGGCCCGGCGCACGATGCGGCCAGGCGTCCTAAGCACCGCCGGAACGGCGGCGGCCCGATGCGGGCGGCGGTTCCAGTATGGGACTTGATATTGCTTCATCGCACGGGCACGGCCCCGGCACAATCGCGGATGCCGGGGGGCAGGGGTGCGGCGGTTGCGAGGGCGCTATCGTCCCTCCAGCCGCCGTTCGGTCAGGTCCAGCCGCGCCCTGTACGGATCGTCGGTGACCAGCGGCCCCTGGTTGGTGAAATCGATCAGCCGTTCATCACCGACCCCGAAGCGAGGGGCAACCAGGCCGCCGTCAATGGCGGGCACGCCCTTTTTTGCAAAACCGGTCCAATAGCTGCGCAGGCGGGCCGCCATGACAAGATCGGCCGGGGTGGTCAGGCTGCCATAGCGCGGCAGGACATTGTTGAAGATGAAGGGCAGTTCCTTGGCATGTTCGGTGCCCGCCCATCGACTGCGCATGTTTTCCGCGACATAGGAAAAGCGGTAGAGATGGACGCTCTGCCCCCTTGCCGCCAGGGCGCGGGCCGTGGCGCGGGCGGGTTCGATGAACATGGCGTCGCCATTGACGCGGTGGCCTACCTTGTCCGCACCGTCCGTGCCGGTCGGGTCGTAAAGGCGCGCCGCCTCTGCCCGCAGCGGGCCGAAGGCCGCCAGGATATCGTCCTTCGTGCCGCCGCTGTACCAGCCATCGGCACTGTTGGCGCCAATCATCACGGGGATGGCGGCGGCCTTGCCGGCGCGGAACAGGTCCAAAGGCACCCCTTCCATCAATTTGCCGTCGATGACGGGACCGGAATAGTCGGTGACACCCGACAGGGTGGCCAGGTTCAACCTGCCGACCAGCGCCTCGACCGGTAGCGCCCGCAAGGCGGCAAGCGCCGTGGGGCCGGTATCGGTGATGCCCTGGCCGGCGGCGAACCGCAGGCCCGCCGCCTCTCCCGCCGCCAGGGTGGGAGAGGGCAGCAGCGTGGAACGGCCGCCGGCCGACATGGCAATGGCCTTGTGGAACAGGCCGCGCGCCGCCGGCGCCGACAGCAGGACATTGACGGACAGGCCGCCGGCACTTTCCCCGAAAATGGTGACGTTGGACGGATCACCGCCGAAGGACGCGATATTGGCCGCGACCCAGCGCAGGGCCGCGATCTGATCCATGAAGCCGTAATTGGCGGTGGGGCCGTCGCCGGCCTCCGCCGTCAGAGCCGGGTGGGCGAAGAAGCCGAAACGGCCCAGCCGGTGATTGGCGCTGACCACCACCACCCCGTCGCGTGCCATCCGCGACCCATCATAGATGGCGGGTGAGGTGCCGCCATTGACGAAGCCGCCGCCATGGATCCAGACCATGACGGGCAGCTTTCCACCCGCCATGCCGGCGGGGCGCCAGACATTCAGGTACAGGCAATCCTCCGCCGGCACCGTGGCCAGGGGCGCGTCATCGCCGATAAAGGGTTTCTGCGCGCAATCGGCGCCATAGGTTCCGGCCGGGCGTTCCCCGTCCCAGGCGGCGGCAGGGGCGGGCGGGCGCCAGCGCCGGTCGCCCACGGGCGGGGACGCGAAGGGAATGCCCAGGAACCGGTCCACCCCCTGTTCCGTCAGCCCGCGCACGGCGCCCGTTCCCGTGCGGGCCAGGGGGCCATCGGTGGCGGATGCAACCGGTACCGCTAACATCGCGAGAAGGAGGAGGAGTGCCCTGGCGTTCATCCCTGCTGTTCCTTGTTGGTTTTATACCGGCAGGGTAGCAAGGGCGGGGCGGGACCGCTACCCGTTCAGCAACGGGTTCGCCCGCAGCCTTTCCACCGCCATGTCGACAAAGGCCCGCACCTTGGCGGGGGCGTGCCGGCCCTCGGGATGCAGCACATGCACGGGCAGGCGCTCCTCCTCATGCGCCGCCAGCACGATGCGCAGCCGGCCAGCGGCCAGGGCGGGGCCGATCTGATAATGCAGCACCCGCGTCAGGCCCCAGCCGCAAAGGGCGGCGCTGATCACCGCCTCGTTGGTGTTGCATTGCAGGGCGGGGCGCACCGTCACCCGCTGGTCCCCGCCAAAGCGCCAGTCGGTGGAGGCCCAGGCGCTGGTTGAGGCCGCGATGCGGTGGTCGCGCAGGTCGGCGGGCGTGACCGGTTCGCCATGTTTTGCAAAATAAGCGGGTGAACCGCAGACCACCCGCCGCAGGCTGCCCACCCGGATGGCGGTGAAGCCGCTGTCGGGCAGATGGCCGATGCGCACGGCCACATCGATGCCTTCATCGATGATGTTCACGGGCCGGTCGACAAACAGCGTGCGCACCGTCATGGACGGATAGGCATCCAGATAATCCATGAGGATGGGCAGCACATGCATCTGCCCGAACAGCAGCGAGGCCGTGACCGACAGGGTGCCCGTGGGCGTGGCGTAGGAACCGCCGGCGGCGGCTTCGGCCTCGACAATGTCGGACAGGATGCGGCGGCAATCCTCCAGATACCGGCACCCGCCCTCCGTCAGTTTCACCGACCGGGTGGTGCGGACAAACAGGCGGGCGCCGATCGTGTCCTCCAGGCTGGCGATGGCGCGGGTGACGGCCGGCGCGCTCAGGTTCAACTGGCGCGCGGCTTCCGCGAAGCTGGCCGTCTCCGCGACCTTCACGAAGATGCGCATGGAATGCCAGCGATCCATCCTTGCCCCTTCCGTCATGGCTGTTCCGGAGGGGTAGCATATCATTGGCGGGCAGTCTCGGATGGCAAGGTGAGGCTAGCCTTACCCCTAAAACCCAAAATGGCTGAGGCCGGGATGGTCGTCGGGGCGGCTTCCCTGGGGCCAGCGGAACTGGCGGTCGGCCTCGGCGATCGGGTGTTCATTGATGCTGGCATGGCGCGCGCGCATCAGGCCATCCTCGGCGAATTCCCAGTTCTCATTGCCATAGGCGCGGTACCATTGGCCGCTATCGTCGCGATATTCATAGGCATAGCGGACGGCGATGCGGTTGCCGGTGAAGGCCCACAATTCCTTGATCAGCCGGTATTCCAGCTCCCGGTTCCATTTGCGGGTCAGGAAGGCCTCCACCTCCGCCCGGCCCGTCACGAATTCGGCGCGGTTGCGCCAGCGTGTGTCTTCTGTGTAGGCCAGCGCCACCTTGGCCGGATCGCGGCTGTTCCAGCCATCTTCGGCCAAGCGCACTTTCAGGATGGCACTTTCTTCGGTGAAGGGGGGCAGGGGCGGACGGGACATGGGGGTTCTCCGGGGTCAGAGGTCGAGTTGCAGGGGGCTGTCGCCGCTGGGCACGGCGCAGCAGATCAGCACTTCATCCGGTGCGTGCGGGGCCGTGGGTTCCTTCAGATAGCTGACGGCACCGGCCTGCAGCCTTGTCTTGCAGGTGCCGCAGGTGCCGGCGCGGCAACTGAATTCCGGGGACAGGCCCCGCGCCTCCGCCAGGTCCAGCAGGCTGCCGGAACCGGGGGTCCAGCGCGCTTCTTTGCCGGCGCCGGTGAAGACCACGGGCACCGGTGCCGTGGCGGGGGGCGGCTGGGGTGCCGCCGGTTTGGCGGCATCGCTGCTGCGGGTCAGGGAGGAGGGGCCGAACGCCTCTGCATGGATACGATGGTCAGCGATGCTCAGCGCGCGCAGCCCGTCATACTGCGCCTGGGTGAAGGCGGGCGGGCCGCAGAGATAGAAATCGTAATCGTTGAAGGACAGATGCGCCTTCAACAGTGCGGCGTCGATGCGGCCGGCGACGTCATAATCGCGCCCTTCGATGGCGTCGTCGGGGTCGCTCAACACCCGCACAACCCGCACGGCCCCCTTCGCCGCCGTGACCAGTTCGGCCAATTCACGGTCAAACGGCCGTTCTGCCTTTGTCCGGGCGGCCTGGAACAGGATGGTGGGGCGGATGGAGCGGGTGCGCAGCCCCTCATAAACCACATGCCGCAGCATGGCCAGAAGCGGCGTGATGCCGACACCGGCGGCCAGCAGGACCGCAGGCCGTTTCTCCGCCGCATCAATGGTGAAGGCGCCGGCCGGCGCGCGCGCCTCGATCCGGTCACCGCGGCGGACATGATCATGCAGATAGTGGGAGACCAGACCATCCCGCTTCACGCTGATCCGGTAATAGCCATCGGATGGGGCCACCGACAGGGTATAGGTGCGGATCACCGGCTTGTCGCTGCCGGGCAGGGTCAGGCGGATGGGCAGATGCTGGCCCGCCTGATGCGGCAGCAGGCCCGCCCCGTCGGCAGGCGCCAGATGGAAGGACCGGATGGTGCGGCTCTCCTCCACGATGCGGGTCACGGTGAAGGGACGCCATTGCGTGGCAAGGTCGGCGGCACGCAACCGGTCGGCCGCCTGTTCCCAATCACCCGTCATCAGGGAATTGGGAGACCAGCCCTGTTCGCGGAAGGACCAGCGCAGAGGCAGGGCAGCATGGCGGTGGATGACGCGGCGGGCCCGGAAGGTCCAGAGCCGTTCGGCCCCCTGGAACGACGCCACCTCCGGCCCGTCCAGGATCAGGGCGGCGTCGCCGGTCAGGTGCAGCATGTCACCGGTGGTGAAATCCACAAAGACCAGCCCCGCCTTGCCATTGACCAGGATATTGCCCAGCGTGGCAAAGAACAGGTTGCCGGCAAAATCCGGGATGGTCAGGGTGCCGTCATCGGCGACCCGGACGAAGCCCGCCTTGCCGCCGCGATGGGAGACATCGACCTGACGGCGATCCTCCCGCTCGGCATAGGAGGCGACGAAGAACGTGTCCGCCGCCCGGATCATGGCGCGGGCGCTCTCGTCGATTTCATGGCTTTCCAGCGCCTCGGGCGTGACCGGTTCGGCCGGGTCACGCACGAAATTGACATCCCGCAACTGGATATATTGCGGGCAGTTGCCGAAGCTCTGGTCCACCTCAAACCGCAGCAGGCCGGGATATGCCGCGCGGATGATGCCATTCACGCGGTTGCGGCGGCGGGTATGCAACTCAATGCCCAGCAGGCCGATGGCCTCCCCCGTTTGCATGCCGGCGCTGGCCGGGTCCTGCGGGTCCAGGGGCACCTGGATATCCAGGCGGGTGGGGCTGGGCGCGCTGATGAACCCCGCGCCGCCGGCCAGCAGCGTGGCCCAGGCATCACCCTTTTTATCCACCGACCCGGCCACGATGAAGGGGGCCTGGGCATAGAAGTCACGATGCTGCTGGGGCATGAAATCGCGGATCACCCGCTGTCCCACCCCCTCCATCCGCTCGGCCACGCCCAGCTTTTCCTGGAGGACCTTTTCACCTTCGTGCCAGACGGGCAGTTTGCCGCTCATCGTACCCTCCCTCATCGCGTGCCGGTGTCAGGCTTCAGGCGGACAGACCCACGGGGCTGCGGGCGAAGGGTACGAAGCCGGGGAGGGCTTCGATCCGGGCCAGGAAGGCCTTGACGCGCGGATAGGGGGACAGGTCGACATTGCCCTCCGGCGCGCTGGACAGGTAGGAGTAGAGGGCCACATCGGCGATGGTGGGGCGGCTGCCGACCAGCCAGTCACGCCCATCCAGATGCGCCTCCAGCCGGCCCAGCAGCAGATGGGCGCGACCGATCACTTCCTCAGCGTTGAATTTTGCACCAAAAAGCGTGACCAGTCGCGCTGCGGCCGGTCCATAGGCCAGTTCGCCCGACGCAACGGCCAACCAGCGCTGCACGGCGGCGGCGCCCTGCGCATCCTCCGGCAGCCAGCCGCCGCCCTGCTTGTGGGCCAGATAGACCAGGATGGCTGTGCTGTCGGGGATCACGACCCCGTCATCCTCCAGCACCGGCACCTGGCCGAACGGGTTCAGCGCCAGGAATTCCGGCTGCTTATGGGCGCCGGTCATCAGGTCGACCTCAACCAGTTCATGCGGCAGGGCCAGCAGCGACAGGAACAGGCGGGCGCGGTGAGCATTGCCCGACAGGGGGTGATGGTAGAGCTTCATGATTAGGTCCCTGATCTTGTTGGACCGGGGCATCCCGATCCGCCAGGGCAGAATGGGTCATGAAGGTCGTGACGTTAATCCATCGGCTGGGCAGTTCATCATTTCACTGGGTGGAATAATCATCCCCAAAAAGGGGCGGAACCTTTCGGTCCCGCCCCCTG
The DNA here is from genome assembly GCF_017996735.1 of Niveispirillum sp. Classification (GTDB taxonomy): domain Bacteria; phylum Pseudomonadota; class Alphaproteobacteria; order Azospirillales; family Azospirillaceae; genus Niveispirillum. Next base: position 2,532 of record NZ_JAGOGJ010000187.1, on the reverse strand, counting down.
TCTTTTCTTACATGCCCGGTGCCGAGGGTCCCGGCTTCACATGGGCCTTCACCCAGCGTTCAACCTCCCCGTACCAGAAGACACTGTTCTGCGGCTTCAGAACCCAGTGGTTCTCGTCGGGGAAATAGACCAGACGGCTTTCCACGCCCCGGCGCTGAAGCGTGTTGAACAGTTCGATCCCGTGGTTGATGGGCACGCGCAGATCCTGTTCGCCATGCAGAACCAGGGTCGGTGTCTTGAAATTGCCGGCCTGCATATGCGGTGAATTGCGGGCGATATTGTCCTGATCGTCCCAGAACTCCTTGAACCGCGCCTGGCTGCCGCTGAAATCGGCCGCATATTGGGTATAGAGGTTATAGACGGCGGCATGGATGACCAGGGTCTTGAACGGATGTTCGCGGCCCAGGATGAAGCTGGTCAGATAGCCGCCATAAGACGCACCGGCGGCCAGCATGCGGTCCTTGTCGATGAAGGGCTTGGCGGCCAGCCAGTCGGCGGCCTTCATCGTGTCCTGATAGGGCACCTCACCCCATTCGGGGTTGATGCTGTCGGTAAAGGCCTGACCAAAGCCGCTGGAGCCGTGGAAATTATGCCAGGTGACGACATAGCCCCAGCCGGCAAAGACCTGCGCGTTCCAGCGATAGCTGAAGGCATCGCTGATGGCATTGTGTGGGCCGCCATGGACCAGCATCATGGCCGGATATTTTTTCGACGGATCGAAATCGGGCGGATAGACCACCCACATCTGGATGTCGGCGTTGTTCGCGCCCTTGTAGGTGACGCTTTCCACCTTGCCCATGTGGAACCCGGCCATGGCCTGGGCATTGGCGGCGGAAATGTCGCGGACCTTGCCGGATTTCGGCTCAATGGCCACCAGCTCGGCCGGGGCGCTGATCGACTGTCGCAGACCCACCAGGGACTTGCCCGCGACCTCCACATCCGTCACATCGCCGGTCGACCCGTCGGTGACGCGGCGGGGCTTTTCCTTGCCCTTGGGGTCATAGCGATAGACACGCTGGACGGAGGCGTCATCGACGGCGCCATAAAGGGCCGAACTGTCGCTGGTCCAGGCATAGGCGCCGGCTGACCGGTCGAAGCCTTCGGTGATGTCGCGGGCCGCACCCGTGGCGCGCTCGCGCACGATCAGCTTCGCATTCTCGCCATAGAAGCCGTAGATGGTGCGCTTGGCATAGGCCAGATATTTACCGTCGGGCGAATAGGCGGGGTTGCTGTCGGGACCGGTCGTGTTGTCCGGCGTAAGGTTGGTGGCCTGCCCGCCCGTCACCGCGATGGTGAACAGGTCGGTATTGGGCCGGTTGCCCACCTTGTCGACATTGACGGGGAAGGCGATTTCCTTGTCGTCGGGGGAGATGTCGAAGGGGGCCGACCCCTCATTATACTGCACGGAAACACCCGACCCCAGCGTGATGGCACGCGGGGCCGCGCCGTCGATGTCGGTGGCGTAGAGGTGGTTTTCGCGATCATCCAGATAGCGATCGAAATAGGCGATGGGTGCCTTGTCCCAGACCTTGGCCGTCATCTTGCTTTCTTCCTGTTCCTTCAGGCGCTTGGCCTGATCGTCCCAGGTGGAAAGATCGGTCCAGACACGGGTCATGAAGACCAGTCCCCGGCCGTCGGGCAGCCATTTTGGCGTGCGTACCCCCGTGGGTACGGCTGTCACCCGCTTCGCCTCGCCCCCGCCCACGGGCAGGATGTAAAGCTGCGGAGCCTTGTCATCGTCACGCCGGGCGATGAAGGCGATGTATTTGCCATCGGGGCTCCACACCGCGTCGCTTTCCGCCGCCGGGTCGGTGGTCAATTGCCGGGCCGGGCCGCCATCAACGGGGAACAGCCAGAGATCAGCCGCGCGCTTGTCCGTCTTCAGGTCGAAGACGGAGACCGTCACAACCGCCGACTTGCCATCCGGCGACAGGGCCGGCGGCGACAGGCGCTTCAGCCCCCACATGTCGGTGGCGCTCATCACCTTCTTTTCCTGGGACAGCGCCGGGCTTACGGCTCCCAGGGTGGCACAGGTCAGCAACAGGCCCAGCCGGGCCATGGTCCCCAATCGCATTCTTATATCCTCCGTCCGACAGGATTTTGCCGCGAAGGATGCCAGGGGCGGGGGAAGGCGGATAGCTCTGTAACAAAGCCGTTACGAGCCTGTGACAATTGTACCGGTGATGGAACCGGCAAACCCGCCTCATACCGGTCGCCCTCACGCGCCGCCCGCCACCCCGCCGGAGGCTGAACCCCCGGCGGCCCCCGCGTATCAGAAACCTGCTTCGCGTCTGATGATGGCGATTGAGTTTGTGATGATTTTGGTGGCTGGGCTTTGTCGTTCTGCGGTGATGTGGACCTGTCCGCGCAGGGCGATGGGGATTGGGTTTTGGTCCTGGTGTGTGGCGGTGAGGGTGACGCGGTAGATGGCTTGTTCGGGGACGGGTCCGGCTTTGTGGTCGGGGAGGGCGGCGATGCCGCCGCCCTGGGTTGAGGCGAGTTCGGGGATGGGGGCGAGGCGGGTTGTGGCGG
>NZ_JAGOGJ010000185.1 GCF_017996735.1 Niveispirillum sp. | reverse complement strand
GGCGCAGCATCGACCGCGAGCGCGGGGAGGATGCGCTGGTCCCCACCAAGAATTACCGTCACCGCTATCTGAACACCGACATCACGCATAAGAAGATGATCCCCATCATGGTGGAACATCGCGCCCGTACCATGGAGGAGTTCGGCGCCCTGGTCCGCCATCCGGGGGAGGAGTTCATCTATGTTATGGAAGGTGCCATCGAGCTTCATACCGAATTCTACGCCCCCACCATCGTGAAGGCCGGGGAAAGCATCTATCTGGACAGCACGATGGGCCATGCCTATCTGGCAGCAAGTGACGGCCCATGCCGGACCCTGTCGGTCTGTTCCAGCCCGGAACCCGCCCTGACCCGCGCGCTGATGGTGAACGAACCGGCCAAACCGCCGAAAAAGCCCGTCAAGGAATAGGCAGCAGCACACAGGCCAGCAGCGACAGGGACAGCGCGGGGCCGAAGGGCACGCCGTCCGACGTCTGCCGCCCCGCCGCCCGCAGCAGCAGTACCTGCCCGATGCCGGTCAGGCCCGACAGGATCAGAAACGGCGGCAGGCCGAACGGCCCCAGCCACAGGCCCGCCGCCGCCATCAGCTTCACATCACCCAGGCCCAGCGCCTCCCGCCCCAGGTGGCGGCCGACCAGCCAGCGCACGCCAAGGGCCAGAAACCCGAAGGTCAGGCCGCCCGACAGGCTGTCGATCACGTCCATCCGTCCCGGCACCAGCGCCAGCAGCGCCACCAGCAGCACACCGGCATCCGGCAGATAGCGCCATCGCGCATCGACCAGCGCCAGGAACAGCAGACAGGTGCCCAGCAGCGAGACGGTCAGGGCCAGGACCGGATCGGGCAGCAGCAGGGCGCACAGGGTCCAGAACAGCGCCGTCCCCCCCTCGATCAGCGGATAGGCGGCGCTGACCGGGGTATGGCAATGGCGGCAGCGGCCGCGCAGCAACAGCCAGGACAGGAGCGGGATCAGGTCCAGCGGCCCCAGGACATGACCGCAGGACGGGCAGGCGGAACGGCCCCAGACCGTCACCCCGCGCGGCAGGCGCCAGGCCATGGCGGCCGTCAGGCTGCCGAAACAGGCCCCGGTCAGGGCAAAGAACAGGGGTAGCGGGTCGCTCACGGGGTGCCCGGCACGCTGATATCGGCATCGGCCCCGCTGCCGCCCGGCTTGCCATCGGCCCCCAGGGTCACGACGCGCACCGCGCGGCCGTTCTCGTCCGGTTCGTAAAGATAGGGGCGGTCCCAGGGATCGTTGGGCACCCCGCCTTCCAGATAGGGGCCCATCCAGCGGCGGGCGGCGGACCCGTCCTTGGGCGGGGTGACCAGCAGGGACAGGCCCTCCGCCTTGGTCGGGAACCGGCCGATATCCAGGTTCAGCGTGTCCAAGGCGGTTTTCAGCACACGGGCCTGCGCCGTGGCCGCCGTGACCTTGCCCCGGTCGACATTGGACAGAAGCCGCATGCCGACAAGGCCCAGCAACAGGCCGATAATGACCAGCACCACCAGCATTTCCATCAGGGTGAAGCCGGCCTGTCGCGCGTGACGCGGGCGGAGGGGGGGACGATCGGGCATGGGAATGTCCTTGCAAAAACGGAAAGGGGTCATGGCAACGCCTGTCCAACGGTCAGGCGCACATGTCGCCCATCGGCGTGGGACAGAAGGGCGGCCCCCGGTTCAACGGCGGTCAGGCGCCAGTCCGCCACCACCTGACCGGGGGTGAGCGTGCGGGGGGTGCCGTCCAGCAGCAGCAGGGCCGCCCCCTGCCCGCCCCGCTTCACGATGCCGATCAGGCGGCGGTCGGTGGCCCCGCTTTTGCCGGGGGGCGTTGGGGCCGTGGACCCCTGGCGCGACGGCACAAAAAGCGGGCGTTCGACCATGGTTGTCAGGTCGGACAAGGGCGGCAGGGCAAATCCCGCTTCATCCTGGGCCAGGGCCGGCAGGGGGATGAGGAGCAGCAGCAGGGCGGTCAGAATGGCTTTCATGGGACCCCTCCCCCCTCCCGGCGCAGGCCGGTGACGGTCAGGGACAGGGAGAGGCTTTCCCCGCCCTGGCCTGCCTGCAGGTCCATGTCGGTGACGATCAGGCGGGGCTGCCCGCCCTCCACCGCGTGAAGCAGGTTCCGCAACTGCGCATGGGTGACGGTGGCGTCCAGGCGCACGGCGACCTGCGGATCATCGGCGGGCGCGGCGCGGGTGCTGATCACCTGCCCGCCCGCCGCCTGCACCTGCTGGGCCAGCAGGCTTTGCAGGCTGGCGGCGGCCAGATCGGCGCTGTCGCTCGACAGGTAGTCAGCGGGCAAACCCTCCAGCGCCACCAGTGATGCCTGTTCAGCCAGAAGCCGTTGCGCCCGTGCGGCCAGGGGGGCCTGGGCCGCGCGCTGGATCTCCAGCGACCGGATTTCCGCCCGCTGGTCCAGCAGCAGCCCCGCCAGCGGCCAGAGCAACAGCAGGGCCGCCAGGGCCAGCAGGGTGTTCAGTCCCCAATAGAGCCGGCGCGACAGGATGGGGTGGACCAGGATGGTTTCAAGGGGGGGCATCGGTGCTTACCCTGAAAGACAGGTGGAAACGGTCGCCCTGGGGCCCGGCGCGCAGCACGGGCGCCTCGATCCGCACATCCTCGACCATCGGGTCGGCATCCAGCAGCGATGGCAGGGCCGTGCCGTCGCCGGTATAGCCCAGCAGATGCACACGCCCCCCCTCCACCCGCAATTCGGTCAGGTGGCTGTCGGTGGGCAGCACGCGGCTGAGCCGTTCCAGCAACAGCAACTGGCTGGGCGCGGTGCGGCGGGCGGTGACGGCGGCCAGCGTGTCGCGGCGCAGGCGGGCCACCCGCTGGCCCAGGGCGCGGGCCTGATCCGCCTCCATCGCACCAGCCGCCACCTCCGTGCGCAGGCTGGAAAGGTGGCTTTCCTGCAGGATGGCGGCGACCAGCGGCGGGACCAGCAGCAGCAGGAACAGCAGCAGCAGGCGGGGCGGCAGGCGGCGGGCGGGCGGGTCCCCCAGCGGCAGGGTGGCATCGTCCAGCCGCACCGCCAGCGGCGGGGGCAGGCCGGCAGCCTCTGCCGCCGCCAGCGCCGGCGCGATGCGGGAACGCGGCAGCAGGTCGATGCGCACATGCAGGGCGCCATTGGCCCCGGTACTGTCGACACGGGCGTCGAACAAGGCCGTTTCGGCGGTCAGCGGCGTCCAGTGCCCCAGTTGCAACCCCACCAGCCGGCGCAGATGCGGGCGGGCGGCGGCGGGCAGGTCCTGATACAGGGTCAGCGGGCGCACATCCTGCAACAGCAGGTGCCAGGGCCCCTTGCCCGCCGGTTGCAGCCCGGCCGGCGTCAATCGCCGGACCAGAGGGACCGGACCGGAGCGCAGCAGCCAGGGCGGCAGCAGCGCCCCTGTGCGGTCCAGCCACCAGCCGGTGATGCGGCGGGCCTTGTCGATGGTTCCGGTCATGACAATGTCCCCTCTCCGGCCAGGGCGGGGGCGGGTTCGCGCCATTCCAGGATGCGGAAGGCGCGGGTTCCCTGGATGGTGATCCAGATTACGGCCTCGGCACTGGCCACCGCCCCCTGATATGTGCGGGCCGTGACACGCAGAGTGAACAGGCTGGCCGGCGGGCCGGATGTGGCCAGACCCAGGCCGGCCGGGTCCGCCATGTCATCACGCAGGCCGGGCCAGACGGCGCGCAGGGCCGGCGGCATGGCGCGCAGGTTGACCAGCCCCTCCCCCATCGCGGGCGCATGCACCGTCAGCATTGGATAGAGGCTGGCGAAGGCGGGGGGCGACAGGTGGGCGCCCAGTTCCATGACGCTGTGCCAGGGTTCGCGGGCCTGCCGGCGTTGCATCAGGGCCGCGGACAGGGCGGCTGCCTGATCACGCGGCAGCAGGCGGGCGGCCACGGCAAGGATACGGTCGGTCGGCGTGCGGTTCAGGTCCATGCGGCCGGCTTCATCCCACAGGGTCAGGGTCACGGTGCCTTCCGGTTCATCCAGGGTGACGGAACGCCCATCGGCGGCCAGCCGGCGGGCGGGATCGGGATGCACGGCCAGCATGGTGCCCAGGCTGACGCCCGTATCCAGCAGGGCGCGGGCGACGGCCACCTGATCGGCACTCCCCTGGCGGCGGGTGGCCTGACCGGCGGTGGCGGCGATGCCGGCGGACAGCAGCGCCAGCGCCATGGCGACCCACAAAGCCATGGGCAGGGCGATGCCGCGCTGGTCGGCGCGGGGATCACGGTTGATGGTCACGGCAGAACCCCTCCCCCAGGGCCAGGACACAGCCCCGGTCGGTATCGGCGCGCACGGGCACGATGATGGACGGCATTTCCCGCCCCGCCGCCGTCACATCCAGGCGGATCAGGCGGGGCCAGCGCCGCCGGTCGGGCCAGTCGGGCACCCAGCCCTGACGCGGGTCATCGCCGCGATAGGACAGGCGGAAACTGAAATCCCCCTGCGCCAGCACCGTCTGATACCGGGGATGATCCGCCCTTGTCTGGGCATAGAGCAGGCGGTTGCCGTCGATGATCAGTTCCGCCAGGGCCAGCCCGCCCCGGCCAGGCAACGGCGCGTCGGCCAGGGGGAAGACAAGCCGGTCCGCAGCGGCGGTCAGGATATAGGTGTCATCCCCGGCATCGGTCAGCGGCAGGGCGCGCGACACCTGACGGCGCAGCACATCACGCACCAGCGCCAGTTGCTGGGCCCGGTCGGCAATGTCGGTGACGCGGGCGCGCGCCGTGCCCAGGGTGCCCATGGCGGCGGCGGCCACGGTCATCACCAGACCCAGAACCACCAGGGCGACCAGCGCTTCCAGCAGGGTGAAGCCGGCTTGATGCTGTTTCATGGCGCGGCCACCAGACGTGTGCTGGACAGGTCCAGGATGGGGCCGTCACGGTCGGCCACATCGATGGTGACGCGGTAGGCCGCCATGCCGCGCGCGGCGGCCCCGTCAAAGGGACCGTCGCTGCGCGGGGTCACGGTCAGGGTCCAGCGGTAGCCCCCACCTTCGCCCGGATAGGTGCCGGGCACCAGACGGCGTTCGGCGGACAGGGCGGCCAATTGTGCCTCCGCCACTGCCAGGGCCTGGGCCCGCCGGTCCACGGCGCGGGCCGCCCGGCCGCCGCCCGACAGCAGGCTGTAGGCAGGGGCCAGGACCAGGGCCAGCAGCATCAGCGCCACCATCGCCTCCAGCAGGGTGAAACCGGCCTGGGCATCAGTTCGCGTCATGGCGCACCCTTCCCGTCAGCCAGTCCAGTTGCAGGACACGTTCGCCCCCACCCTTGCCGCGCAGGCGGATTTCCGCCCCGCTGCTGCTGCCATCGGGCAGGAACAGCAGGCGGGCGGTGTTGCCCTGCATCAATGCCGCATCGCCGGTGACCGACAGGCCGGCCGTTGCCGGCAGGGTGCCACCGGGTGCCGCCAGGTCCAGGGTCAGGATGACCGGTTCCCCGGTACGCACCGCCTGTTCGCGCGCATCCGACAGGGCGATGGAAAGGGCGCGGGCATCGGCATCCAGGGCCGCACCGCCCAGCCCCAGGCGCGGCGCCACCAGCGCCGTGGCCAGCCCCAGCAGCAGCAGGACCACCAGCATTTCCAGCAGCGTGAAGCCGGCCTGCCGCCGGTAGCGGTCAGAAGGCCAGTTCATTGATGGAGACCAGGGCCATCAGGATGGAAACGACGATGCCGCCCACGAACAGGGCCAGCAGCAGGATCAGCGCCGGTTCCAACAGGGAAAGGAAGCGCTTGATTGCGGTTTCCAGCTTATCCTCGAACATCTCCGCCAGTTGTTCGGTCACCTCCGCCAGTCGCGCCGACTGTTCGCCCACCCGGATCAGGGTGACGGCCAGATCGGGCAAAGGGTGGCCGGGGGGCAGGCCCGCCGTCAGCGGCTTGCCATCGCGCACCGCATCGCGCATGGACAGGGCCGATGCCGCCAGCACGCCATTGCCCGCCATGGCGGCGGAAAGCTCCAGCGCACGCGGCAGCCCCACCCCGGCCCGCAGCAGCACCGACAGGCCGCGCGCCAGCCGCGCCACCCCCGCCATGGTGACCAGCGGTCCCAGCAGCGGCAGGCGCAGGATCATCCGGTCGCGCCACGGCGCCAGCGACGGGCGGCGCAGCAGCAGCCAGCCGCCCAGCCCCAGGCACAGCAGCAGGGCCAGGGCCAGATCGCCCCAATTGAGGGTGAAGGCGGACAAGGCCAGAACCAGTTCCGTCGCCGCCGGCAGCGCCTTTTTCGTGTTGGCGAACAGGGGCGCGAATTGAGGCACCACATACAGCAGCAGCAGCAGCAGCGACCCGACCGCAACCACGCACAGCACGGCAGGATAGATCAGGGCGGAGGTAACGGCGCGGGTCACCCGCCGCTGCCGTTCCAGCAGCAGGCAAAGCTGTTCCAGCACCAGATCCAGGGCGCCCGCCCCTTCGCCGGCCCGGATCATGGCGGCATAAAGCGGCGGGAAACCGCCCACCGACAGCAGCGCGTTGCCCAGCCCCGATCCATTATGCAGCCGGTCCAGCACCCGCACCAGCCGGGGCCGCAGCGATGGCGGCGCCAGTCCGCCGGCCAGCAGCGACAAGGCGCGTTCCAACGGCAAACCGGCGCGCAGCAACAGGCGCAGTTCACGGGTGGCCAGCAGCAGATCATCCGTACCCGGCCCCGCCGATGACAAGCGGCGGGCGGGCACCGGGACGACGCGCACGGGATGCCAGCCCTGGCCGCGCAGCCGGTCCAGGATGGCGGCGTCACTGGCCCCTTCCATGCGGCCGCTGCGCTCGATGCCGCTGCCATCCAGGGCGGTATAGGTGAATTCCGGCATGGGGGTCAGTCCCCCGCCTCTGTCACACGCGCGATTTCGGCAAAACTGGTCTGGCCGGCCAGCATGCGGGCCAGACCGTCGCGGCGCAGGGTGTGAAACCCGGCGGCCCGCGCCGCACCCTCGATCACGCCCGTGGGCGCACGATCGATGATCAGACGGCGCATCCCTTCATCCAGGCGCAGCATCTCGAAGATGCCGGCACGACCGGTATAGCCCGTGCCCCCGCAGCGGCCGCAGCCGACCGGATGCATCAGGGCGGGCACGGGTTCGCCCGGCGACAGCAATCCCGCCTGCCGCAGGGCCGCCATGGCGGCATCATCGGCCGGGTGTTCCCGCTTGCAATGCGGACAGAGCAGACGGACCAGCCTTTGCGCCACCACCCCGCGCAGGGTGGAGGCGATGAGGAACGGTTCCACCCCCATCTCCATCAGGCGGGTCACGGCGCCGGCGGCGCTGTTGGTGTGCAGCGTGGTCAGGACAAGATGGCCGGTCAGGGCCGCCTGCACCGCGATATCGGCCGTTTCGGTGTCGCGCGTTTCGCCGACCAGGATGACATCGGGGTTCTGGCGCAGCATGGAACGCAGGACGGCGGCAAAATCCAGGCCGATGGCGGGATGCACCTGTACCTGATTGACCCGCGCCATCTGATATTCGACCGGGTCCTCCACCGTCAGCACCTTGCGCGTGGCGGCATCGACCAGACGCAGGGCGGCGTAGAGCGTCGTGGTTTTGCCGCTGCCCGTGGGACCGGTGACCAGCACCAAACCGTGCGGATTGGCCATCATGCGGCGCAAGGTCACTTCGTCATCCGCAGACAGGCCCAGCGACGGCAGTTCCATGGCGCCGATGGACCCGTCCAGCACACGGATGACCACACTTTCCCCATGCACCGTGGGCAGGGTGGACACACGCAGATCGACCGACCGTGCCCCCATGCGGTGGCGCACGCGCCCATCCTGTGGCAACCGGCGTTCGGCAATGTCCAGGCCGGCCAGGATCTTGATGCGGCTGACCATGGCGCGGGCCAGGGACAGGGGCGGCGGCGGCCGGTTATGCAGCACACCGTCGATGCGGTAGCGCAGGATCAGCGTATCGGCGAACGGTTCGATATGAATGTCGGAGGCTCGGGCCTTCACCGCCTCGTCGATCACATGCGCGACCAGCCGGACCACGGGCGCCTCGCTGGCCTGATCCTTCAGCCGGTCGACGGCGTCATCCTCATGCCCGTGATGATGGTCGCCGGCATCGCCGACAATGCTGTCCAGCGTGCTGCGTCCCCCGCCCAGACGGTCCTGGAACAGTTCCTCCCATTCCGGGACGGGCATGAAGCCCAGGCGCACCGGTTGCGACAGGGCGATTTCCGCATGCTGACGGATGGCTTCATCCACCGGGTCACAGGCGGCCAGCAGCACACCATCATTATCGGCCAGTACGGGCAGCAGCCGGTGACGGCGCAGCCAGTCGGGCGACAGGGGCGCCAGCCCCGCCGGTGCGTCGGGCAGCGCCTGCGCCCGCAACAGCGGCAGCCCATGGCGCCGCGCCAGGAACAGCGCGCGATCCTGCGGCGTGATCAGGCCGAATTCCAGCAACACAAGGTCAAGCGGACGGCCATCGGCCTGTGCCACCGCCTCGGCCCGGGGCAGGTCGCCCTCGCTGATACGCAGTCCCGCCGACAGCATGTCCAATATCGTCATGACCCGAAATAACCAGATGCCCGCACGGACAGAGACGACATCAGTATGACTTAATTCAGCAATGGGTTGGCGTCGGTTATCTGACAGAATTGTGACAAATGGACGGGGCAAAATGGGTAATCTTTACGGATTGATGACAAGCCCAGATAATTCTTGTCTTCGTTACAGGAGGGGCGGCATTTTCGCCGGCGCGTTTTTATCCGCCAGGACGACCATGAAAGCCACATATCCGTTGCCTGCCACCACCAGCGCCCTGTTGGCCCTGCTGCTGCTGTCCGGCTGCGCGGATAAGCAGGCGGCCGCACCCAAACCGACGCTGGATCTGGAAAGGCTGGGCCTGTCGCTGGCGGGCAGCAAGGGCCGTGTGCCGCAAGCCGCCGACCCGGTGGCGGGTGCGGCGACCCCGGCCCCGGTCATCGTCAAGGGCAATGGTCCGCGCGTGGCGGTGACGGCCGACGAATTATCCCTGCCGCCCGGCCCGCCGCTGCATCTGCGCTTCACCGATGCACCGGTTTCCGCCGTCGTCGATGCGGTGCTGGGCGATATGCTGAGCCTGCCGCATTCGGTGGACCCGTCATTGCAGGGGCTGGTCAGTATCGATAGCGGGCGGGCGCTTTCCCCGCGTGAGGCGGTGCGGCTGCTGGAATCCGTGCTGGCGGGCCAGGGGGCGGCGCTGCTGCGCACCGGTGATGGTGGCATCGCCGTGGTCCCGGCGGCGGGGGCGGCCCGCACGCTGGGCCTTGCCACGCCGGCCACACCGGGACAGGCGGTCTCCGTCCTGCCGTTGCGCCATATCCAGGCGGATGTGGCCCAGGCGCTGGTGGCGCCGCTGGTGAAGAATGGTACGGTGACGGCGGAACCACGCCTGGGCCTGCTGCTGGTCAGCGGGCCGGCGCCGGAACGGCTGGCGGCCGCCGAACTGCTGCGCGGCTTCGATGTCGATTGGATGGCGGGGCGGTCGGTGGGGTTGTTCCCGCTGACCCAGGCGGGGCCGGCGCCGGTGGCCCGCGAACTGCTGACCATCCTGGGCCAGGATGCCGAACAGGGCGACGGGTCGCTGCGCGTGCTGCCCGTGGACCGGCTGAACGCCGTGCTGGTCATCGCGGCCGATGCCGGCACGCTGGATCAGGCGGCGGCATGGGTGCGGCGGCTGGATGGCGGCGGGGCCGACACGCCGCGCCTGCATGTGTTCAGCCTGACCAATGCAGACGCGGGCAAGGTCTCACATCTGCTGAACCGGCTGTTCGGCGGGGCTGTGGCGGGCACGGGCAGCCCCGTGCCATCGGGCCGGCCGCTGGCCACCCTGTCCACCACGCAGGGCAATGCGGTGGGTACGGGCGGTGACGGTGCCGCGCGCCTGTCCGCCATCGCCGCCGATGCCGGCGGCGCCGCCCCTGTGCAGGATGAAGGCAGCGGCGGCGGTGGCTCCGACGGGCTGCGTATCATCGCCGATCCCGCCAACAACGCCATCCTGGTCCATGCCAACGCCGCCCAGGCGGAGATTGTGGGCGAGGCGGTGCGCAAGCTGGACGTGTCGCCGTCACAGGTGCTGATCGAGGCGACGATTGCCGAGGTGACGCTGAACGACCAGTTGCGCTATGGCGTGCAAAGCTTCTTCCGGGGTGATGGCGGTGATGTACAGGGCGGTTTCACCCTGAACAATGCCACGG
>NZ_JAGOGJ010000186.1 GCF_017996735.1 Niveispirillum sp. | reverse complement strand
GCCTGTCGGGGACCAACCTGGAGCGGGCGGGGGATCATAATCAGCGGGTGACGTTGCAGGCGATCCGGGTGGGCGGGCCGATCACGCGGGCGGAGCTGGCGGAGATCACGGGGCTGACGGCACCGGCCATCGCCAATATCACCAAGCGGCTGCTGGCCGAGGGGTTGATCATCGAGGCGGGGCGGCTGCTGGGGCAGCGGGGGCAGCCGGCCATGAAGCTGGCCATCAATCCCGATGGCTGCTTTTCCGTGGGCCTGAACATCGACCGCGACCATATCACCCTGGTCGTGCTGGACCTGGCGGGCCAGGTGCGGGCGCGGGCGTCGCGGCAGGTGGAGTATGCCCTGCCGGACGAGGTGGGGGAATTCGCACGGACCGAGCTTTCCGCCATCCTGGCGCGCGGCACCATCAAGGCGCGGCGGCTGGTGGGGATGGGCGTGGCCTTGCCCGACGATCTGGGGCGGGTGCATCTGCCGCATCAGCCGGACGATTACGCCATCTGGGACCGGACCGACATCCCGGCCCTGTTCGCCGGCCTGCCGTCCCTGCCCGTGCTGGTGGAGAATGACGCCACGGCGGCCGCCCTGGGAGAGGCGCAATTCGGCCTGGGCCTGCGCCATCCCAGCTTCTTCTATCTGCTGATCAGCCGGGGGCTGGGCGGCGGTCTGGTGCTGGACGGGCAGTATTTCCGGGGTGCGGAGGGGCGCAGCGGGGAGATCGGGTTCCTGCCCGTGCGCCATCCCGGCAGCACGGCGCGCAGCCTGCAGGACGCCGTGTCCCTGTCGGCCCTGTTCGACCATATGGCGGCGCGCGGTTACCGGCTGGGCCAGCCCGATGACCTGTTGTCACTGGATAGGGACGGACGGGCGGCGCTGGCTGAGTGGGTGGCGCTGGCGGCGGACCTGCTGACCGGGCCGATGCTGTCCATCTCCTGCCTGATCAACCCGCAGGCCGTGTTCGTGGGCGGGCGGCTGCCGGGGCCGGTGGTCGATGATCTGGTGGCCGCCATCAATGCCCGCATGGCGGCCGAACGCGGACAGGTGCCCATCCTGGCCCCGCTGCGCCGGGCCGCCATGGCCGCCGACGCCCCCGCCGTGGGGGCGGCCATCCTGCCCTTCAACCAGCGCCTGTTGCCCGGCCGGTCGGTGCTGATGAAGACGGCGGAGGAATAATCCCGGTCGCCGGTCATGAGGGGGCGGGTGATCCTTTCCGATTAAATAAACCAAATTGTCTATTAAATCCGGCCCTGATAGGCTCCCGCCATCACCAAGGCCGGGGACGGGTTTTATGATCAGGATCGGGATTGATTTCGGCGGCACCAAGATCGAGGCGGCGGCGCTGTCGGCGGAAGGGGAGTTCCTGTCCCGCCTGCGCGTGCCCAATCCCGGCACCTATGACGCGGCCATCGATGCGGTGCGTGATCTGATCGTCCGCACGGAAGGCGCGGTCGGTCCCGCCGCCAGCATCGGCCTGGGCGTGCCGGGCAGTGTCAACCCGGCCACCGGCCTGATGCGCAACGCCAATTCCACCTATCTGAACGGCCGCGACTTCACGTCCGACCTGATTGCGGCCCTGGGCCGTCCCGTCCGGCTGGCCAATGACGCCAACTGCCTGGCCCTGTCGGAGGCGGTGGACGGGGCGGCGGCGGGCGCGCGGGTGGCCTTTGCCATCATCATCGGCACCGGCTGCGGCGGCGGTCTGGTGGTGGATGGAAAGCTGGTGGAGGGGGCAAACGGCATCAGCGGCGAATGGGGCCACATGCCCCTGCCCTGGCCCGACGCGACGGAGGTGCCCGGCCCCGCCTGCTGGTGCGGGCAATCGGGCTGCCTGGAAACCTGGGTGTCGGGCACGGGCCTGCGCCGCGACCATGCGGCCGCCACGGGTAATGACCAGCCGGGGGAATGGATCATCCAGGCGGCGCGGGCGGGCGATGCCGGCGCCTCGGCAGCGCTGGACCGCTATATTCACCGGCTGGGCCGTTCCATGGCGTTGATCAGCAACATTGTCGATCCCGATGTGTTCGTGTTAGGTGGCGGCATGTCGAACGTCGCCGAACTGTATGAGCGGCTGGTCCCCGTGATCCGCGCCCATGTGTTCTGCGACACCTGGGGGGCGCGCATCGCGCCGGCCCGCTGGGGCGACAGTTCGGGTGTGCGCGGGGCGGCGCGCCTGTGGCAATCCTGACCGGAAACCGATCTGATGACCAATCCCTCATCTCCCTTGGCCTCCTGCCTGACCGACGCCGCCAACCGCCGCGACCTGCTGGTCGCCTGGGTCCTGGACCATGCCTATCCGCTATGGTGGGAGCAGGGGTACGACCATGCGCGCGGCGGCTTCCATGAAAAGCTGGACCAGACGGGCCGGCCCGTCGATGCGCCGCGCCGCGCCCGCGTGCAGCCGCGCCAGATCTATTCCTACGCGCTGGCCCCCGATCTGGGCTGGACCGGCCCGGCCGACGCCATCGTCGAAAAGGCCCTGGCCGCCTATCTGTCGCGGTACCGGCGTGAGGATGGGCTGTTCCGCACGCTGGTGGCGGCGGACGGATCGGTGCTGGATGACAGCGTCGATCTCTACGACCAGGCTTTTGCCCTGTTCGGCCTGTGCAATGCCGCGCTGGCCCTGAATGATTTTGTGCCGCTGCATCCCATCGCGGCCAGCCTGCGCGACCGGTTGATCGCGCGCTGTGCCCATCAGGGCGGTTTCGCGGACCTGGACCCCGATGCGCGGACGCTGCAATCCAACCCCAACATGCATCTGTTCGAGGCGTCGCTGGCCTGGGAAGCGGCGGGCGGCGATGCGGGATGGACCGCCATGGCCGATGGCATCGCCGGTCTGGCCCTGACCCGCTTCATCGACGCGAAGACGGGCGCCTTGCGCGAATTCTTCGACCGCGACTGGCAACCCGCCCCCGGCACGCCGGGCCGCATCGTGGAACCGGGGCACCAGTTCGAATGGGCCTGGCTGCTGCTGCGCTGGGGCAAGCTGCGTGGCCGGGCCGACGCGGTGCAGGCGGGCCTGCGCCTGCTGGAGATCGGGGAGACCCATGGCGTGGACCCGGCGCGCGGTGTCGGCTTCAACAGCCTGCTGGATGATTTCTCCATCCACGACCATGGCGCCCGCCTCTGGCCGCAGACGGAGCGTATCAAGGCCGCCGTGCTGGCGGCGGAGGTCACGGGCGATCCCGCCTGGTGGGCCGTGGCCGCCCGGGGGGCGGACGGGCTGCTGCGCTATCTGGACACGCCGGTGAAGGGCCTGTGGTGGGACAAGCTGTCGCCCGACAACATATTCACCGACGAGCCTGCCCCGGCCAGCAGCTTCTACCACATCACCTGCGCCATTGCCGAACTGGACCGGGCCATCAGAACCGCGCCGTCATCCCCAGCGTAAAGCGGCGGGGCGCGCCGGGGGACAGGAAGCGGGGATCGTCAAAGCCCAGTTCGTCGGCCTCTCCATACAGGCCGAAGCTGGCATAATCCTTGTCGAAGACATTCTCCACGCGCGCCGTGACGCCGATCGCGTCGGTCACGCGATAGCGGGCGGACAGGTTGAACAGGGCATAGCCGGCGATGGGGTTGGTCAGGTTCGCCTCGTCCCCGCGCAGATAGCGGCTGGAACTCCATTGCATCTCGCTGCCCAGGGTCAGGGCGTCGGTCACCGTCAGATCGGCGCCGATCTTCAGGCTGTGCAGGGGCAGGCCGGGGATGCGGTCGCCGCGTTTCACGGCGATCTCCCCCTCCGCGTCGGCTTCCGGATTGTCGGGCGCCTGGATGGTCAGCGCCGTGCGGAAGGTGGCGCGGACCAGGGCATAATCGACGAACCAGTCCACCGGCCCCACCCGGCCCGACAGCCCGGCCTCCAGCCCCTGACGCCGTGTCCGGCCGACATTGTCGAAATAGCCGGTGCCGATGATGGGGCCGGCGGAAATGAAGATGATGTCGTCGCGATTATCGGTGCGGAAGGCGGCCACGGACCAGTTCAGCGCGTCGCCATTGATCCGCCCGCGCGCCCCCGCCTCCCAGGTGCGCGAGCGCACATCGTCCAGCGGCGGGTCGGCCAGGAAGGCGTTGGGGAAGCGGCAGGGCCTTTCCGGATCGGCGCAGGACAGTTCGGCCGGGGTCGGGATGCGGTTGCTCTCATTCACGGCGGCATAGAGCGTGGTGCCGGCGGCCGGGTTCCAGGCCAGGCCCAGGCCGGGATTCAGCGCCGTATAGCTATGATCCCCGTCCAGATCGTCGCCCAACTGGTCCCGCAGGCGCAAATCGGCATGGGTCAGGCGCAGGGCCCCCGTCAGGTGCAGGTCTTGCGTCAGGGACAGCGTCTCCGACAGTTGCGCGCCCAGGATCAGGGACCGGGTCTTCAGCCCCACATTGAACTCATCATTGCCGATGGCGATGCCCAGGCTTTCCACCCCGCGCGTATCGTCCAGTTCGCCCAGTTCCGTGCCGCTGCCATAGCGGGTGCGGGCATGGTCCAGGCTGGCGCCAAGGGTCAGGATATTGTCCATGCCGCCCACGCGCCCGGTCTGCACCGCCTGCAGGCTGGCCCCCTGCCCGTCGGTCACGGTGCGGGTGCGATTGAACACGGCGTCGGGTTCGTCATCCAGGCCGGTGACGGGTCGCCCATCGGCACCCACGACGGGTTCCAGCTCCTCCCCCTCCTCAAAACACAGCGCGGTGCCACAGCTCTCGAACTCCCCCTGGTCGCCATTGCGGGTGCGGCGTTTCAGATGGCGGAAATAGGCGGCGCCCTGCAGCGCCCAGCCATCGGCCAGCGCCGCCCGGCCGCGCAGCGACAGGGCCAGCAGGTCGCTGTCGGTGGCATCGGGATGGGTGAAGACAGCGGACCGGTCTTCCTCCAGCAGGTCCAGCGGCACCGGTCCGTTGCCGGCCAGTTCCGACGTGGCCGCCGTCACGGACAGGCCCAGTTCCGTCTCCCCATCGGGCCGGTACAGCACATCGCCATAGGCCCGCGACACGCGTGAAGGGGAGAAATCGCGCCAGCCATCGTCCCGCCCGTGCGACAGGCCCAGATAATAGCCGGTGTCCCCGTCCCTGCCCCCGGCTTCCCCCGTGACAGTGACGAACCCGTGCGATCCCGCCTCCACCGACGCCGCCAGGCCGGGTGCCGTGAACCCGTCCTTCATGGAGAACAGAACCGCGCCCCCCAGCCCGTTGGGGCCGAAACCGGGGTTGGACCCGGCCACCACCTGCGCCTCCCGGACCGCAAAGACGGGCAGCAGGTCCCATTGCACCACATCGCCGAACGCCTCGTTCACCCGCATGCCGTCCTGGTACACAACCACGCCCTGCGGTTCGCCCAGCGCCGGGGCCGCGGTGAATCCGCGCAGGGCCAGACCCTGCTGCCACGGATTGCCCAGACTGTCGATGGCGGCCACCGACCCCAGACGCCGCAACAGCCCGTCCACCGCCGTTACGCTACCGGAACGGTTCAGGTCATCCCCGCCGACCCGCCGGCCGGCCGCCGGCAGCCGGTCCAGCGGCACGCCATCGCGCCCGCCCGCCGTGCCGATGACGATCACTTCCGTCTCCAGGGAAACCGGTTCGGCCAGGGCGGCGGGAGTCAACAGGGTGCTGGCCAGAAGCCAGAGGGCAACAGGCGGGCGGCGCATCGTTTCTTCCCCGGATTGATTGTCGGTGGGCTTGTCGTTGTTCCGCTATTGAAGGCGGCCCGGCCGTTGGCAACAATTGGACCATGGGGGTAGCAAAACATCCCGGCCGCGACGGGATGATTGTCCTAATACTTTCGGCTGATGGCTGGAGCCGCTGAGAGGGGGTTAGGGTTGTCGGTTTATGGCCGGGGGGGAAACAAGCAACCGTGAGTCTGCGCTGGCGCATCATCTGTCTGGTCATGCTGGTTGCCCTGCTATCGGCGCTGGCTGGTCTGGTCGTGACGGTCGCCAGGGCGCGCATCGCCGTGCGCATGGAAACCCAGGCGGCCCTGGATCTGGCGCGGACACAGCCGGCGGCCGTGGCCAGTCCCGTCCGGCATCTGGCGCGCGTCTTTGTGCCGGCCGGCGCGCCCGTCCCCGCCCCGCCGGCCGGCCATCCCGACGTGCCGGACTGGTTCTCCGCCCTGCTCTGGACCGGTGGCGCGGATGTCAGCCTGCCGGCCGATGGTGGCGTCTGGCTGTTGCGCGCCGACCCGGCGGATGAGGTGGCGGAGGTCTGGGCCGATACCAGCGCCCTGGCCGTGACGGCGCTGGTCATGCTGGGGCTCTTGCTGCTGGCGCTGCATCTGCTGCTGGGACGGGCGCTGGCGCCGCTGGACGGGTTCGGGCGGGCACTGGACCGGATGGCGCGCGGCCTGCCGGCCGGCAACGGACTGGCGGCCACCGTGCCGGAACTGGCCGCCATCGGGCAGCGCATCCGCCACCTGGATGCGGAACTGACGGCGGCGCGGGCGGAAAATGCCGATCTGACACACAGGCTGATCGACCTGCAGGATCAGGAGCGCGCCCAGCTTGCGCGCGATCTGCATGATGAACTGGGGCCCCTTCTTTTCGGCATGCGCGTCGATGTCCATGCCCTCGTCCGGGCCGCGTCGGCCGGGCCGGTGCCGCCCGATCTGGCGGTGGCGCGGGCCGATGCCATCGACCAGGCCGCCGGTTCCATCCGTGATCTGTCGCGCCGTATCCTGAACCGGCTGCGGCCCATGGGGCTGGACCATCTGCACGCGGCCGACCTGCTGCGCGATCTGGTGGATGCCATGGCGCGTCAGCATCCGGCGGTGCGGTTCACCCTGACCCTGGATGATGGCGCCTTTGCCCGGTCGGATGCGGCCGACCTGACGCTTTACCGCGTGGCGCACGAGGCGTTGTTGAACGCCATGCGCCATGGCCAGCCCACCCGCGTGACGCTGACCATCGATGGCGATGCCGAGACGGTGACCCTGCGCGTCAGCAATGATGGCGGTGCCCTGGCCGGCGATGCGGCCCCCGGCCATGGCATCATCGGCATGCGGGAACGGGTGCGGGCCCTGGGCGGCACGCTGTCGGTCCTGCCCGACGGCACCGGGGTGACGCTGGTGCAGGCGGAACTGCCCGTGCCGGTGCCAGAGACAAGCACGGAGGAAAGGCATGGATGAGGGGCCGCTGATCCTGGTGGTGGATGACCACGCCGTTGTGCGTGGCGGCTGCCGCCAGTTGCTGGAACCGCCCCTGTCGCGGTTCCGCGTGGCAGAGGCCGCCGACGGCATGGCGGCCCGCGCGCAGGTGACCCGCCTGAACCCCGATCTGGTGGTGGCCGACCTCAATCTTCCCGGCAGCCCCGGCGGGCTGGACCTGCTGCGCGAACTGACGGCGGCGGGCCGGCTGGTCGTGGTGCTGTCCATGCATGAAACGCCGGGCATCGCCACCCGCTGCCTTGACCTGGGGGCCGCCGCCTATGTCACCAAGTCGGACGCGCCCGACGCCCTGGTCCAGGCGGTGGAAGCGGCCCTGGCCGGCGGGCGCTGGCTGTCGGCCGACATTGCCCGCGCCCTGGCCCTGCCCAACCGCGAGGATGAGCTGACCGGGCGGGAGGCCGAAATCCTCGACCTTCTGGCCGACACCGCCGATCTGGAAGCCGTGGGCCGCCAACTGGGCATCAGCTACAAGACGGTGGCCAATACCCTGGTCCGTCTGCGCAACCGTTTCGGCGTGCGCCGCACGGCCGATCTGGTGCGGGTGGCCGTGCAACGGCGCGGCGCCGGGTGACAGCCATTGCCCCCGTCCGCCATCTGCATCAGGATGGGCCTGCATCATGGATGGGGGGCGGCATGACTTACGACAACGCATCCTGGCATTATGAAGGCAACTTTCCCGCCGATCTTCCCGAGAACGCCGGCGCCACCCACATCGCCCTGTTCCTGTCCTGGGCTGTACTGAACGGCCTTGCCGGTGACCTGCATATCCAGGAGTTCACAGCGGATCTGGCGCAGTTGCGCGGCCGTGCGGTTACGCCGGGTGAATGGTTCCTGAGCGTGTGCGATGGAAAACTCGTCGACGAGGATCTGAACGAAGAAGGCAACCGCTTCACGCACGCCTATTATGCCGGCGATGACGGGCTGCACACGGGCGAAGGGTACTATCTGTCCGACTATGTCGATGCGTTTCCCGATGCGGAAACCGCCTATCATGTGCCCGACACTTGGGCCAGCTTCGACACCCTGGCCCCCATCCTGGCCCGTCGCCTCGCGGCGTGGCGGAAAAAATCCCCTTGATCGCGGGGGTGATACGGGCTCTTTCGGAAATGATGATACCATCGGTCAAAATGGTTGACCGATGGTATCCGCACCGACTGGCGCGGCGGCGGCCAATGCCGCCGGTGCCTTTAATCCCGAACCTTCGGGATTAAAGGCCGCTGGTATCGTGCGTTGACGCACCATTAATATTATTATAATGTTTATCCTTCTCTGGGGAGGATAACACGATGAAAAAATCGTGGCGCCGGATGGCCGCCTGGCCGGCTTTTTTGTCAGCAGCAATGTTAGCGTTAACAATCTCAACCGCCGCCGGGGCCGTCGATGCCGTTCCCGGATCGAACCCGATCTTCCGCGACCGGTTCACCGCCGATCCGGCGCCGCTGGTGGTGGGGGACACGCTCTATCTTTATGTCGGCCATGACGAGGCGCAGCGGGATGAGATGTTCAACATGCGTGACTGGCTGGTCTATTCGACCAAGGACATGCGCCATTGGTCCTATCACGGCCCCATCATGAAGGTGACGGACTTCAAATGGGCCAAGAAGGATGCCTGGGCATCCCAGACCATTCAGAAGAACGGCAAATTCTGGTTCTATGCCGCGGTGGAACATGACGATACCCATCCGGGAAAGGCCATCGCGGTGGCCGTGTCGGACAGCCCCACGGGGCCGTTCGTGGATGCCAAGGGCTCGGCGCTGATCACCAACGGCATGACGCCGAAGGGTGAGCATAGCTGGGAGGATATCGATCCCACGGTCTTCACCGACGATGACGGCACGACCTGGATCGCCTGGGGCAACCGCCAATGCTATATTGCCCGGCTGAAACCCAACATGATCGAGATCGACGGCCCGATCACCGAGATCACGCCCCCGCATTTCGAGGAAGGGCCCTGGCTGCACAAGCGCGGCGATCTTTACTACCTGACCTATGCCTCGCTGGACCGGTCCACCCACCGCGATGAAAAAGTGTCCTATAGCACCGCGCCCTCCATCCAGGGACCCTGGACCTTCCGGGGCGAACTGACGGGGTCGGGCAAGTACAGCTTCACCATCCATCCGGGGATCACGCAGTTCAAGGGCAACTGGTACCTGTTCCTGCACAACGCCATCCTGGCGGTCGGCGACCTGAACGGCGCGCTGGGACGGCGCGCAGTCACCGTCGAACATCTGCATTACAATCCCGACGGCACCATGAAACCGGTGGTACAGACCGACGCCGGCGTGACCGCCCCGTAATGCCAAGGGTCATGGAATATGACCCTTGGCGGCCAGCGACCGCTGGCCCGCAGGCACGTGCCTGCGTAAGCCAAGCTGCCGGAGGCAGCGCCCGGCGCTTGAGGGAACATGTAAAAACAAGGGTCATCGAATATGACCCTTGGAGGCCAGCGACCGCTGGCCCGCAGGCGCGTGCCTGCGTAAGCCAAGCTGCCGGAGGCAGCGCCCGGCGCTTGAGGGAACATGTAAAAACATAACAAGGAGGATACGCATGGGAATTTTGTCCGCCCTTTCGGGCATGACCCGCGCCGCGTCACGGGTTGATGCACGCGTCTTCGCCCTGGCCCTGACCATCGGCGGCCTGACGGCCCTGCCGGTCCAGGCCCAGAATGACCGGATGACGCCCATCGCCATTCCGGCCCAGCCCAACGCCATCGACCTGGGCACCGGCCCCCTGCCCGATGCCAAGACCCCTGAATCCTGGCACAGCCAGTATGGCAGCTTTTTCGCCCGCAATGTCACCGTGGCGACGCTGACACCCTTCCTGCCGGACCCGGCCAAGGCCACGGGCGCCGCCATCGTCGTGGCACCCGGCGGCGGCTTCCGCACCCTGTCGATGAGCAATGAAGGCTGGGACGTGGCCAAGGCGCTGGCCGACAAAGGGGTGGCGGCGTTTGTCCTGAAATACCGGTTGAACCAGACGCCGGCGGACATGGCCGCGTTCGAACGGTCGATGCAGGAGATGTTCTCC
>NZ_JAGOGJ010000050.1 GCF_017996735.1 Niveispirillum sp. | reverse complement strand
CGATCGAGGCCACCTTAAGCGGGTTGAGGCTGCCGCGCTGCCAGTCAAGCGGATGCAGCGTGAAGCCTCTGGCCTCGATCTCGACGCCATGCGCTTTCACGCGGGTCGCGACGTGAATGTCGTAGCCGGCCCGCTGCGCGGCCAGCGCCATCGGCAACCGGTGCGAAACGAAATACCAGTCCTCGGTGACGAGATAGACCAGCACCGGCCGGCCCGTGCCATTGGCCCGGGTCAAAGCCGCCACCAGATCCAGCGGCTCCTCCACCGTCACCCAGCCCTCGGCCCGCCCGCCCTGATGCATGCGGATACGGTCCCGCATCTCGGCATCGAAGGCCTGGGCCGTGGCGATATAGATCCAGGGACCGGGAAGCGCCGTGATCAGTTGCTCCGCCATCCGGCTTTTGCCGGAACGGGCGCCGCCCAGCACCAGGGTCACCCCCGTCATGCCCGCATCTCCGCCGTCAGGCGGCGCCAGGGCAGGGCGAAGGGGGCCCCCTCATGCCCGCCGCGCAGCAGTTCGATGCCGTAGACACGGCCCAGCGCACCGCTGTCCAGCAACTCGCCCGGGCCCGTGTCCGCCGCCACCTTGCCCGCCTCGTCCAGCAGGCACAGGCGCGTGCAGTGGCGCAGCGCCAGGGTCAGGTCATGCAGCACCACCACCACCGCCATGCCATCGGCCGCCAGCCCCGCCAGCAGTTCCATCACCTGCAACTGGTGATAGGGGTCCAGCCCCGCCGCCGGCTCGTCGGCCAGCAGCACCGACGGGTCCCCGGCCAGCGCCCGGGCCAGCATCACGCGCGCCCGCTCGCCACCCGACAGGCTTGTCACACTCCGTTCCGCGAAGTGTGTGACGTCGCACTGTTGCATGGCGCGGGCAATGGCGGCCCGGTCCGCCGCCGCTTCACCGCCCCACGGGCTGGCATGCGGCAGACGGCCCAGCGTCACCACCCGCTCCACCGTCAGGGGCCAGTGGCAGGTCGCCCCCTGCTCCAGGAAACCGATGCGCCGCGCCCGCTCGGGCCGGGGCC
This sequence comes from Niveispirillum sp., assembly GCF_017996735.1. Taxonomy (GTDB): domain Bacteria; phylum Pseudomonadota; class Alphaproteobacteria; order Azospirillales; family Azospirillaceae; genus Niveispirillum. The sequence goes on along the minus strand of NZ_JAGOGJ010000050.1, from coordinate 43,174 downwards.
ATTTCTCCAGCGGTTTTCCATCCAGGGCTACCGCGCCGTCCGCCTTCAACAATCCGGCCATCACCGACAGCAGGGTCGATTTGCCGGCCCCGTTCGGCCCGATCAGGCCGACACATTCCCCCGCCCCGACCGACAGGTCCACCCCGTCCAGTACGGGCCGGCCGCCGCGCGAAAAACGGATATTGCGGGCTGACAGCAGGCTCATCGCATCCGCTCCCTGGTTTTCAGCAGCAGGTGAAAGAAGAAGGGCGCGCCGATCAGACCGGTGACGACACCCAGTTTTAATTCATCATTGGTGGGCAGCAACCGCACCAGGATGTCGGCCGCCAGCAACAGGCACGCCCCGGCCAGCGCCGAGGGCCAGAGCAGTTTCGACGGCTGGTTTCCGGTGGCCCGGCGCAGCAGATGCGGCACCACCAGCCCGACAAAGCCGATGCTGCCCGTCACGGCCACGGCCGCACCCACGGACAGCACGGTGCCGATGATGATGCGCCAGCGCAAGGCGTTCAGGTCTACGCCCATGCTGCCGGCGGTCCGTTCGCCCAGGCCCAGCGCATCCAGCGCCCGGCCCGAACCGCCCAGCACCAGGATACCGGCGATGATGAAGGGGGCGGATACCAGCAGATGGTCATTGGTGCGGTCGGTCAGGCTGCCCAGCAGCCAGAAGGCGATCTCTAGCGCCGCATGCGGATTGGGCGCCAGGTTCAACGCCAGCGAGGTCAGCGACCCCGCCAGGGTCTGCACCGCCAAACCGGCCAGGATCAGCATCAGCACCGATGCATCCCGTCCCGCCAGCCCCTGGATCAGCAGCATGGCCAGCCCTGCGCCCAGCATGCCCGCCACGGGCAGGGCCAGGGGCGCCGTCGCCGACAGCCCGAAATAGATGGCCAGCACCGCCCCCAGCGAGGCCGATGACGACGCCCCGATCAGCGACGGTTCGGCCAGCGGGTTGCGCAGATACCCCTGCAACGCCGCCCCCGCCATGCCCAATCCCGCCCCGACCAGCGCGCCCAGCAGGGCACGTGGCAGGCGGATTTCCAGGGCGATCAGGGCGGCGGGGCTGGCCTGCCCGCTGAACAGTCCCGACAACAGATCACCCGCCGGCACCGCCGCCGGGCCGATCAGGAAGCTGGCGACCAGCAGGATGGGGAACAGGGTCAGGAGGGCAATACGGACAGCCATGATCCCTCACCCTCCCGCTGGCAGACGCCGACGGGCCCCTCCCTCTCCCGTGGGAGAGGGGCGGACATCATCGCTTTTCACCGAAATATCTCCCAGGTTTCGCCCCTCTCCCGCCTGCGGGAGGGGCAGGGAACCACGCTTCACCCCCAACGCCTTTCCCGCAACCTCTGCCAGCCGCTCCACCCCTTCGATGGAGGCAGGCGACGCACAGAGCCACCAGGCGATGGGGAAGCCCGCCACCGCCATCTCTGTCCGCGCCGCCGTCAGGGCCGGGTGATCCATCACCCCCTGCCCCACCCCCGGCCGGTCGGGACGCACAGAGTCCAGCACCAGCAGGTCGGGCGGGTTCAGCAGCAGCGTTTCCACCGCCACCCGCCCATTGGGCCGGCCCGACAGTTTACCGCCGATATTCTCCAGCCCGGCCGCCTTCATCATGTCATTGACGATGCCGCGCGATCCCGGCACCTCGCCGCCCGGCCGGTACAGGGCCGCCGTGGGCCGCGCACCCTCCCCCGGTTGCGTCAGCATGGCCCGCAACCGGGCGGCCAGGGCACGGCCCTGCTCCCCCCGGCCCAGGGCGTCGGCAACCTGTTCGATCTGTGGCGGAATGTCGGCCAGGGTCTGCGGCGTTTTCAGCCGCAGCACCGGCACGCCCAGCCGTTCCAGCATGCCCACCGTCTGCGCCCGGGCATAACCGCCGGCAATGACCAGATCGGGTTTCAGCATCAAAACGCTTTCCGCCGTCCCGTCATGGATGGGCACACCGGCGGCACGATCGGCATAGGGCGATAAATGTTCATCCCCGGCCAGCCGGGTCAGGCCGGCCGTCTGCGCCTGCGCGTCCAGGGCCAACAGGAACTGGTCCGCGCACAGCGACAGGGAAACCACGCGTGTTGCCGGCGCCGCCCCCACGGGAAGCACCATCAAGGCCGCCACCAGAAGGGCGACGCCGGTCCGCATCAGAAGCTCACCGTCACGCCGCCAAAGGCCGACCGGCCCGGCGCACGATAGGTGCGGACTTCCTGGTAATCCTCATCGAACAGGTTCTCCACCCGTCCGAACAGGCTGACATTGTCCAGAACCGCCCAGCGCGCCGTGAAATCCACGGTGGTGTAGCTGTCCAGGATGGGGGACGTGGCCGACGCCGTGTCGCGCTGCTTGCCGACATAGCGCAGGGCCGCCCCGACATCGACGCCCTCGATGACGGTCCAGTCGATCGACGCGTTGATCGTGTCCTGCGGCCGGCGCGGCAGGTCACGGCCCGTGATCCTGTCCTTGGCCTCCAGGTAGGTGTAGTTGGCCTGGATCAGCAGATTCTCCACCGGCGTCGCTTCGAACGTCAGTTCCACGCCCTTGGTGCGGGCGCGGGCCACGTTGATATAGCCGTTGGAGAAGCCGATCATGTTTGTATAGGTGTTGCGGAAAAGGCTGGCCCCGAAGCCGACGCGGCCATCCAGCAGCTTCTGGTCGAAGCCGATATCCGCACCCTTGCCATCCTCGGCCGCCAGGTTCTTGTTGCCATAGAACGGGTCGTAGAGCTGGTACAGCGTCGGCGCCTTGTTGGCGGTGCCATAGCTGGCGCGCAGCACGGTGCCCGTGGCCGGCACCTGATAGGCGCCCGTGGCGCGCCAGGTGCCCTCGGTCCCGAACTGCTCATGATCGTCCACGCGGCCGCCCAGCGTCAGGGTCAGGTCGCTGGTCACGGCCGCCTGATACTGCACAAAGGCCGACTTGGTGGTGACACTGTCATCCAGGCCCGTGCTGGTGGCGGTGCCCACCGTATTGGTGGTCTTGCCGTCTTCCTCGTCGACCGACAGGCCGATGGTGGCGATGTCGGCCTCACGCAGGCGCAGATTGCCCTGGTAATCCAGCGCCTTGCGACGGCTGTCGAAGGTGGAGAACCGGTAATAGCCCGTGGGCTCGTCGAAATCGCGGTCGGTGGAGGCATAGCTGGCCGCCAGCACATTCTCAAACGCGCCATCCAGCAGGCTCAGCGTGCCGGCACCGCGCACCTGCCACGTCTCCTTTTCCTGCGAGGACGGGCCGTCACCACCGAACGGATCGAATTCGGTATCCAGCCAGGACCAGCCGGCATTCAGGTCGAAACGCAGGATGTCGGACGCCTTCACGCCCACCCGGCCGGTAACCGACCGCGCATCGGTGCCGTCCTTCTCATCGCCCACGAAGGTGCGGGAGAAGCCGTCAGTATGCAGGTTGCCGGCCGACAGGGCGTAATCCACCTGCTCCGTGCCGCCCGTCAGGCTGGCCAGTTGGCGGAACGTGCCATAGGCGCCGGCTTCCAGCGTACCGCGGATCCGGGTCTCGCCTTCACCACGACGGGTGATGACATTGATCACGCCGCCCATGGCGTCATTGCCATAGAGCGCGCTCTGCGGACCCTTCAGCACCTCGATCTTCTCGATGTCGCCGGTCAGCAGGCTGTTGAAATCGAATTCGTTGTTCGCACCCGACGCGTCGTTCACCTCGACCCCGTCGATCAGCACCTTGACCATGCCGCTTTCCGACCCGCGCAGGCGGAGGGTCGAGGTGCTGCCCAGCCCGCCATTACGGGAGATGGACACGCCCGGCACGCGCTTCAGCAGGTCCAGAACCTGCACCTGCTGCCGGCGCTCGATCTCGGCGCTGTCGATGACGCTGACGCTGCTGCCCACGCGTTCCTGGGCGGTGGGCACCTTGTTGGCGGACACGATGATCTCGGCCACCTGGGTCGGCTCGGCCAGGGCGGCTGACGCGGACAGGCTGGCGGCGGCACCCAGCAGGGCGGCACGGAAATAGGATACTCGGCTCACTTCATAACTCCGTTTCGTTCTTGTCGACGAATTCGGAGGGCATGCGCATGACTTCCACACCGCGCCCCAGGGATGGGGCACCTGTGTGGGCCTCATGTCGATAATCTGGTCCCATCAAAGCCCCAGGGGGGCCTGGCTTCGAACCGGTTCACCCGCGCACTCCTTCCGAAGCGCCAGCGCGAAACGGTGAACCGTCCCATCGGGGCACCCCGCCCAATGGCCGCGCGACGCATTGCCGATGGCAGGTCTCCTGGCTCACGGGTCATCGCACATGCCCGGCCTTCCCAGTTTCCCAGTGGCCATGTCGGGCAGTACTCGCCGCTTACAGTTGCGGGGGCAGCCATGGCATTGACACCTTGCGGCGCCGCACCATGTTCCCTTTTCACCCCTTGCGGGGAACCATCGATGACCCGGTCTTACCGCGCCTGCGAAAGGTGCGCAAGCATCCCTGTACCCCCACATGCCACCCACGCCCGCATGGCATGGACCGGAAGACCGGCAAGAAATCCGCTTCCAAATGGAAAAACAACCGGCAGCGTCAAAAAGATTGAACAAAGCAGGTCTATCCTGCCGGATGGGGAAATAACTCGGACGCGCTGATGCAGGCCGGTTTTCCCATGCTGGGGGAAAAAGGGCTCATGATCCGGTTGCTTCGTTCTTCCCTGAAAACCCGTCTGGCCGTTTCCGGTGTCGGGCTTTGTCTGGGCCTGGGCCTGGCCCTTACCATCGGTGCCGCCCTGCAGGCGCACCGCACCACGGGCGAGCAGGTCCACCAGGCCCTGACGGAAGCCGCGACAGGCTTTACCCTGATCGCATCCGACCTGGTGGAGAATGCCATCGACAATGCCCGCATCATCAATGCCCAGACCGAGGGGGGGCTGAAAACCCCGGGTTTCACGCGTCAACTGCTGTCCCGCCAGACCATGGCGGCCGTGGGCGCCAATCCTGACATCGTCGGGGTTACGGTGGCGTTTGAGCCGAACGGCTTTGACGGTGATGACAATGCGGGCAAGGACGTGGAGGGTGCCGACGCCAATGGCCGCTTCGTCCCCTATTTCTTCCGCAAGTCAGACGGCACCGTGGGGATCGAGCCGCTGGTCATGACATTGGAGGCGGGGATCAAGGAATGGTACCTGGACCCGCTGGCCGCCAACCGCACCATGCTGACCGCCCCTTATATCTATCCGGTGGAAGGCAAGGATGTGCTGATGGTAACGGTCAGCACACCCATCCGTCGCGATGGCAAGCCGGTCGGTATCACCACCACCGACATGGCCCTGACGGCGCTGCAGCGGCAATTCGCGGCCTTCCGTCCATTGGAAGCAGGCGATGTCCGCCTGCTGGCCCAGAATGGCCATTGGGTGGTCCATCCGGACGCCGACCATTTGAACAAGCCGATGGAAACAGGACCATTGGCCGATCTGGTGACCCAGGCCCAAGCGGGCGACAGGACCGTGCAGGCCACCATCACCCTGGAAGGGCAGGAACGGCTGGTGATCGCCACGCCCCTGCATTTCAAGGAGGTGAAGGAGCGCTGGCTCCTGGTCACAACCGTACCGACCAGCGTCATCGACGCCGCGCTGACCCGGTCCGTCACCACATTGTCGATCATCGCGGTGGTTCTGATTGCATTGGCCGCCAGCCTGTTCGTGCTGATGGGCAATAATCTGGCCAGGCCCATCCTGGCCCTGACAGAGTCTATGGTCCGCGTGCGCCGGGGTGACCTGACATCGTCCATTCCCGGCACCGACCGGGTTGACGAGATCGGGCACATGGCGGAAGCCGTAGGCGCCTTCCGTGACGGGCTGGCCGAGGCCGAGCGTATGCGCGCCGAGGCGGAGCGCAAGGATGCCGAGGCGGAAGCCAAACTCAAGGCCGACCGTCTGGCCCTCGCCGACCGGTTCGAGCGGGAAGTGGGGGCGTTGCTGCGCGGCGTGACGCTAAGCGCGGAGCAGATGGTGGAAATGGCGCAGTTGATGTCGGCCGACTGCGCCGACACCCAGCAGAGCACGGCCCTGGGCGCGTCGGCCGTGTCGGAAGCGGCCAGCAATGTACAGACCGTGGCCTCGGCCGCAGAGGAGCTGCGTGCCTCGATCACGGAGATCGGGTCCCAGGTACAGATGTCAGCCGCCGTTGCCAGCCGCGCCGCCGACGAAGCCGGCGGCGCCACCGGCACGGTGGACGCCCTGACCCAAAGCGCCGAGCGTATCGGCGCCGTCGTGCAGTTGATCAGCGACATTGCCAGCCAGACCAACCTGCTGGCGCTCAACGCCACGATCGAGGCCGCCCGCGCCGGGGAGGCTGGCAAGGGCTTTGCGGTGGTCGCCGCGGAAGTGAAGAACCTGGCCACCCAGACCGGCAAGGCAACGGAAGAGATCGCTGAACTGGTGGCTTCCATCCGTGATTCCTCTACGGAAGCAGCCAAGGCCATGGTCGGTATCGTCACCACCATCCGCACCATCAACGAGACGGCGACAGCCATCGCCGGGGCAGTCGAACAGCAGACCGCCGCCACGCAGGAGATCGCCCGCAACGTGACAGAGGCGGCGCACGGGACGGATGAAGCCTCACGCGCTATCCAAGGCATCGCCGACAAGGTGCTGGCCGTGACGGAGGCCGCGGTGATGGCCCTCGACAATGCCGGCAAGGTCCGTGACAGCGCCGGGGAGGCCGATCGGGAGGTGGGCGGTTTCCTGGCCCAGATCCGGGCGGGCTGAACCGGCTTTCACCCTCCCACCGCTTCGCGGCCGGAAGCCTTGTCTACCCTCACCCTCCCACCGCTTCGCGGCGGGAAGCCCTGTCCACCCTCACCCTCCCACCGCTTCGCGGCGGGAAGCCCTGTCCACCCTCACCCTCCCACCGCTTCGCGGCGGGCCCCTCCCTCTCCCGCAAGCGGGCGAGGGGCGAAACCATATGACACACCAAATCTTCGCCCCTCGCCCACGCAAGTGGGAGAGGGAGGGGCCCATCGCTGCCAAGCGATGGGAGGGTGAGGGCCGGCACACGCCGCACCGGCGCCGACCAGCGCACCGGCAGGACCCCGTTGCAACCCCACCCCGGGAGCGGGTAAGCCTACACTCCCCTTCCCGTTCCGGGCCGCCCCATGCGCTTCCTGCACGCCGCCGACATCCATCTGGACAGCCCGCTGCTGGGTCTGGCGGCCAAGGCCGGCGGGCGGGCAGACCATCTGGTGGGCGCCACGCGCCGCGCCCTGGTGCGGCTGGTCGATCTGGCGATTGAGGAACAGGTCGCATTCCTGATCATCGCCGGCGACCTGTATGATGGCGACTGGCGGGATTTCATGACGGGCCTGTTCTTCGCAGGCGAAATGGCGCGGCTGGAACGGGCCGGTATCCCCGTCTATCTGCTGCGCGGCAATCATGATGCCGAAAGCACGATGACGCGGCGCCTGACCCTGCCGCCCAACGTCCATGTCTTCGACCACAAGAAGCCGCAGACCTTCCGCCGCGACGATCTGGGGGTGGCGCTGCATGGGCGCAGCTTCCATACGCGCGACGTGACCGACAATCTGGCGGCATCTTATCCCGCGCCCGTTGCCGGCCTGCTGAATATCGGCGTGCTGCATACCGCGCTGGAGGGCAAGCCCCCGCACGCCCGCTACGCCCCCTGCTCACCCGCCGACCTGAAGGCCAAGGGCTATGATTACTGGGCCCTGGGCCACGTGCATGAACGGGCCGTGATCGACCGCGACCCCTGGATCATCTTCCCCGGCAACCTGCAGGGCCGCCACGCGAATGAGACGGGGCCTAAGGGCGCGACGATGGTGACGGTAGCGGAAGGCCGGATACAGGATGCCGTCCCTGTCGTGCTGGATGATGTGCGCTGGGCGCGGCTATCGCTGGACCTGACAGGGGCCAGTGATGAACGCGCGCCGGCCGACCGTGCCGTCGCCGCGCTGGCCGATGCGCGTGATCAGGCGGGCGAGCGCACCCTGGCCCTGCGCATCATCTTCACCGGCCGCACAGCCCTGCACCGCCGGCTGAAGGCCGACCCCGACTGGCTGTCGGCGGAGATGGAGGCGGCGGCGGCCCGCGCCGGCGGCGATATCTGGATCGAGAAGCTGGAGGTGCGCACACAGGACCGGGAAGAAGAGGCCGCCACGGGCGACGCGCTGGCCGACCTGACCGCCGTTCTGGCTGAGCTGAAGGCCGATCCCGTGGCCCTGGCCCCGCTGCTGGCCGATATCGACCAGATCAAGGCCCGTCTGCCCGCCGGGGCGCTTGCCGACCTGGACCTGGACGCACCCGACGCGCTGGCCGCCCTGCTGGCCGATGCCGAGGCGCTATTGCTGAACCGTCTGGCGGGGGAAGCCTGATGCGTATCGACCGTCTGGACCTGGAACGCTACGGCCATTTCGACGGGACCAGCCTGGACCTGTCCGATCCCGCCGCCCGCCTGCATATCGTGCATGGCCGCAACGAGGCGGGGAAATCCACGGCCCTGTCGGCCATCTGCGACCTGCTGTTCGGGGTGCCGCACAATTCCCCCATGGGCTTCCGCCATTCCAATACAGCGCTGCGCATCGGCGCGCTGCTGTCCCTGGCCGATGGTACCAGGCAGGAGGTGAAGCGGCGCAAGGGCAGCAAGGCCACCCTGCTGGACGCCGATGGCAGCACGCCGCTGCCCGACGGCCTGCTGCTGCCCCATCTCTGCGGCCTGGACCGCGCCGCTTTTCAGCGGCTGTTCGGCCTGGACCATGAACGTCTGCGCGCCGGCGGGCAGGCCATGCTGGAAGCGGGCGGCGATCTGGCCCGCACCCTGTTTCAGGCGGGCAGCGGTCTGTCGGGCCTGGACCGGATCGTGGCCCGCCTGACCGACGATGCCGACGCCATCGGCAGCCCCCACCGCAAGCAGGCCAGCAAGCCCCTGTGGCAGGCGGCCGACGCCCATGCCGACGCAACCTCGCGCATGCGCAACGAGGCGACGAAGGCCGAAGCCTGGGAAGCCGCCGAGACCGCCCTTGCGACCGCCCGCGAGCAGCTTTTGGCCATCCGTGCCGGACTGGCCGATGCGGAGCGGGAGCGAAGCCGCCTGGAACGGCTGCGCCGCGTGCGCCCGCTACTTGCCCGGCTGGAGGATCTGGCCCCTCTGCTGGCCGATGCCGGCGACGGCCCGGACCTGCCCGCCGATCTGGCCGACCGCTGGCGCCGGGCCGAAAGCGCCCTGCTGACCACCACGCGCCAGACGGAGCGGACGCGGGCGGAACTGGCGGCGGCGATGGAGGCACTGGCCGCCGCCGGCCCGCCACCACCCCTGCTGTCCCTGGCCGCCCCCATCGAGGCGCTGTATCAGCGGCAAGGCGAGATTGCGAAATCCCGGGCCGACCTGCCGCGCCGCCGGCAGGAACGCACCCTGGCCCAGCAGCGCCTGGAACTGGCGGCCCGCGATATCGGTATCGATGCCGATCCGGACCGGCTGGACACCATGCTGCCGCGCCGCCCCCTGATCGCCGGCATCCGGGACAAGGCCAAGGAACATGCGCGCCTGACCCAGACGCTGGCCGATGCCCGTCGCCGCCATGACGCCGCCACCCGTGACGCCAGGCAGGCGGAACGGCAGGTGCCGGCCCACGCCCCCGACGCCGCGCTGCTGGCCGAGGCCGAGGCCGCGCTGGCCGCCGCCGGCCGGCTGGGTGAGGTCGAACCGCGCCTGGACCGGGCGGAACGGGCGTTCAAGGACGGGGCCGACCGGCTGGCGCAGCTTGCCGCCCGCCTGGGCCGGCATCGGCAGGACCCGGAGCGGCTGGCGGCCCTGCCCCTGCCCACACAAGATGCCGTGGAGCGGCAGCGGCTGCGCGAACAATCCCTGGAAAACCGCCGGCAAAGGCTGGCCGATGACCGCCGCGCGGCTGAAGACCAGGGCCGTCACCTTCGCCAGTCGCTGCGTGAACTGGCGGAAGGCGGGGAGGTGCCGACACCCGCCGCCATCGCCCAGGCCCGCCGGTCGCGCGACACGCTCTGGTCGGACCTGCGCCCGCATCTGGACAAGGGCACCCCCGCCCCCGCCGATACCGTGCCCGCCTTCGAAGCGGCCTTGCGCAACGCCGATCAGTTGGCCGACCTGCGGGAGCGGGAGGCGGCGCGCGTCGCCAGCTATATCCGCGCGCAAAGCGATCTGACCGCCAACGCGGAAAGGCTGGAAGCGATCTCCGGCCAGGAAAATTCCCTGTCGGTGGAGCAGGAAGCCCTGGCCACCGAATGGGCCGACCTCTGGCAGGCCACCGGCATCGACCCCGGCGGTGCGGCGGAAATGGCGGCGTTCCTGACCCAGACCGGCGCGATCCTGTCGGCGCTGGCGCAGCAGTCACAACAGGCCGAGAGTGTGGCCGGCCTGCGGGACGAGGCGCGGCTGTGCGAGGGCCATCTGCGCCATGCCCTGTCGCTGTGCGGGGTGGAGGCGCCGGCCGGCGCGCGGCTGCCGGAACTGCGCGTGGCCGCCGATGCCGCCGTCGCCCGCGCACGTCAGGCCGCCATCGCCGCCGACAAGGCGGCACAGGCCCTGGCCCGTGCGCGCGCCGACCTGGAACTGGCGGCAGCGGAGATGGAAGAGGCGGAAAGGGCGCTGTCTGCCTGGGGCGCCGGCTGGACCGCCGATATGCAGGCGATCGGCCTGCCTGCCCACGCCCTGCCCGCAGAGGCAGAGGCGGCCCTCCGCGCCTGGGAGGATGTGGGCAACGAACTGCGTCAGATCCGCGAACTGGACCACCGCATCGCGGGGCTGGAAAAGGATATCGGCGCCTATCGCGCGGACGCCGATGCGCTGCTGGCGGCCGCATCCGACCTGATGCCCGGTCTTGATGTCGGGGCCGAGGATGCGGCCAACGCACTCTATGGCGCGCTGAGGGAGGCGCGCACCACCGCCGGGCGCCGCGATGCGCTGATCCAGGGTCGTGACCGCGCCGAAAAGGCCCTCGCCGATGCCGAACAGGCGGCGCAGGATGCCGCCGACGCAATGTCCGACCTGCGCCGCCTGCACCGGCTGGCCGATGGCGACGACGTGCCCGCCCTGGTCACCGCCGCCGCCCGCCGCCGGGACCTGCGCACACAGGAGGCGGCGCTGCTGGCCGAACTGCACCGGGCCGGCGACGGACAGGCGCCCGAACAGCTTCGCATGGCGGTCGCGGGCCTGGACCCCGACGCGATGGCAGCCGACCTATCGGCCCTGACCGCCAGGATCGAAACGGCACAGAATGATCTTGCCGACACCTCCGTGAAGCAGCGGGAGGCGGAACGCGCGCTGGAGGAGATGCGGCACCGGGCCGGCATCGGTGGGGCGGCCCAGGACGCGGCCGATGCCGCTGCCCGCGCCGCCACCCTGGCCAGCCGCTGGCTGCGCCTGCGCGCCGCGTCGCTGCTGCTGACCCAGGCCGTGGAACGCTACCGCACCCGCAATGAACATCCGCTGCTGCAACGCGCCGGCTCCATCCTGGCCGCCATGGCCGCCAGCGGCGGCAATCCCGTGATGCGGCTGAAGATTGATTACGGCGCCGGCGACAATCCCGTGCTGGTCGGCGTGCGCCAGGATGGCAGCGACGCGCATGTGGAGGGGATGAGCGAGGGGCTGCGCGACCAGCTTTTCCTGGCGCTCCGCATCGCCTCTGTCGAGGCCCATGTCGCCCAGTCCACGCCGCTGCCCTTCATCGCCGACGATCTGTTCATCACGTCGGACGAGGCCCGCACCCGCGCCGGCCTGCTGGCACTGGCCGAACTGGGTCAGGCGACGCAGGTGGTCCTGTTCACCCACCATGAATATGTGGTGCAGGCGGGGGTGGAGGCCTTGGGCGACGCGGTGCGGGTACATCGGTTATCGGCGGGGTAGGGTGCGGATGGCATCTGTGGACCCACGTCCAGTTTCCCCACGGTCATCCCGCAAACACGCGCATTCAATAAGATAAACTGGCTTACCGTTATTTTTTCCGTCACCCCGGCGAAAGCCGGGGCCCAGCATGAGGCGCGATCAGCGCCGATATGAATCATGTCGCGGCAGACGCCGCTCTGCCCTGGGCCCCGGCTTTCGCCGGGGTGACGGGAGAGAGTGGCCTGAACCGGTGCAGCAAACAGCTTATCCCGGCGCCCAACATCGCCCCTGCCCCCCGCGCTGTTATCCTGTACCATCCCCGGGTTCCACAACCAAATGCACCCGTCCCCGATGACAAACACACCAGCGAAGCCCAATCTGAAACCCGCCGAGCAAAACCCCTGGTATCTGCTGGCGACGCTGTATGGGGTGTCCGGTTGGTTTCGCGATGAGATTCAGGTGAAGAACCGGGTGGCATGGAACCGTTATTATGCGTCGCAATGGACGGATGAGCAGCGGGAGGCGTTGAAGGGCCGGGTTGATGCCGCGGAATTGGTACCCTTTGACGATAAGGAACTGACAGACATCCGGCGGCAATTTCGGGAAAGGGCAGGTAAAGGTCCGATTGAGATACCGGACGCAGACCCGAGGATTGACTTCAGAGAATGTCAGTTTGACCAAAGCATCTACTTTGGCGGGTATATTTTTGGGCACGCCGATTTCAGCGGCACAAAATTCACCAGTTACACCTCCTTCAGCGTTGCAATTTTCATTAACGGTGCCGATTTCAACAGCACTACTTTCACCGACAGTGCCAATTTTTCCAACTCCATATTCACCGAGTATGCCAATTTTGTCAGCGCCACATTCACTGGGAAGGCCGAGTTTGGCGCCGCCAGGTTCATCGGGAACGCCAATTTCATCAGCTCCACTTTCACTAGATACACCGGTTTCAGCCGCGCCACATTCCACCAAGCTGCACGCTTCACAGACAGCGAGTTGAAAGCACCAACCAATTTTGAGGCCAGCCAGTTCCTGGGGGAACCACCCCGGTTCCATGGGGCCAAGCTGCACGAGGATACAGTCTGGCGCGGGGCAAAATGGCCAACGGCACCTTCAAACCCGGACGTGGCAGCGCAGTTCACCAATGCCTATGAGCGGCTGAAGCTGGAGATGGACCGGCTGAAGAAGCATGAGGATGAACTCGTGTTCTTTGCTAAGGAACTGGAATGCCGTCGGGTGGCGGCGGGGCAGATCAGGGGATGGCCAATCGGGGCCTATGGCGTTCTGTGCCATTATGGACAGAGCTATCTGCGGCCGCTGGGCTGGCTGGTCGCCCTGATCCTGGCGGGGGCGGTACAGTTCTGGCCCGCGCTGAACTGGGATATCCCGCTGGCGCTGGGCGTCAGCACCGCCAACACACTGGGGCCGCTGGGCCTGCGTAAGGAGTTGATGGAGGCAGGCACCCTGCCGGCAGACCTCTCGCGCTGGCTGCGCTTTGTCAGCGGCGCACAGATGGTGATCGGCCTGCTCCTGCTGTTCCTGATCGGCCTGGGCCTGCGCAACCGGTTTCGCATGAAATAGGCGGCGGCCTCTGTCTCCGCCGCCCCCGGCCCTCACGCCGGCTTGATCCCCTGCCCATAGGTGAAGAAATTGCCCGGATCGACCTGTTTTTTCACCGCGCGCAGGCGGGCCAGATTCTGGCCGTAATAGGCGTTGGCATAATCGTCCAGGGTCGGGTCGGGGAAGTTCTGATAGGCGCCGACCGCCGCGCAGGCCTTGTTGGCCAGGGCGTAGAAATCCTTCTGCCAGGCCAGATTCTCATCGATCAGGCCCGACGGATCGGTGGGCAGCCACCAGTTCATCTCCACCGAGAACAGCCAGTCATTGCCGCGATGGACATAGGCCGTGGCGTCCGGCGCCTTGTCGTTGCAGGCGCCGCCTGTCTGGAAAAACTTGAAAGAGACGGGCATCGAGGTGCCGGGCTGGTCCCTGGCGGCCTTGAACATGGCGGCCACCGCGTCGCGGCTGATGGTGCCCGCCTGCATGTAGCTGGATTTCTCCTGATAAAAATAGGGGAAGGTCTCTTCCGACAGGAAATCCTGCCCCACCCAATAGGGGATATCCTCCTTCACCACCCGCTTGGACGCACTGTTCCACAGGGGGCCCAGGATATCCTGCAACCGCGCGCCCCTGGTCTTGTGCAATTGCGCCAGGATCGACACGGTCGTACCCATTCCCTGACAGCGCTGCTGGATGCTGGGCAGATTGACATTGACCTTGCTGCCGAAACTGTTCGGCGCCTTGGGCAGCCGGGTCAGCAACTCGTACAGCACCTCTTCCTGCTTATCGGTCCAGGTCAACTGACAGACCGACACGGTTTCCACGGGCTTGGTGGCCAGGATGAATTCGGTATTGATGCCGAAATTGCCGCCCGCCCCGCCCCGACAGGCCCAATAAAGGCTGCTGTCGGCCTTCTCATTGGCGTCGTGGCGCTGCCCGTCGGCGGTGACCAGCGTCGTGCCCGTCATCAGGTCGGACCCGATGCCGTACAGGCGCATATTGAAGCCGATGCCCCCGCCCAGCAGGAACCCGGCTGCGCCCACGGCATCGCACCGCCCATGGGTGATGGTGCGGCCCAGCCGTTCCAGTTCCTTATAGACCAGGGCGTTGCCGGTGCCGCCCTTGACCCGGACGATGCCTTCCTTCTTGTCCACCACCTCCACCCCGGCCATCAGCGACATGTCGATCAGCAGACCGTTGGTGGAGGAATAGCCCGCGTAATTATGCCCGCCGGACCGCACGGAGAAGGGGATTGCCTGCTGGCGAACCCAGGCGATGGCGGCCTGCACATCCTGCGTCGTCAGACACCGCGCCACCCCCATGGGCAGCGTGTCATAGCGTAGGTTGTTGGGGCGGCAGACATCGGTGAAGAACGGGTCCAGCGGCGTCAGCACCCCGCCACTGACCTTCGCCGCCAGATCGGTCCAGGCGGATTTCGGGGGGCAGGCCAGCGGAGGGCTTGCCGCCCGCGCAGCCCCCGCCGCCCAGGGCATGGAGGCGGCCAGCGGCGCCACCGCCGCGAACCGGCCCAGCCCGACCAGAAAATTGCGACGTGACGGTTCAACAGCGCGCAGCATCATGCCCTCCCCAACTTTTTATCGCTTAGGTTTATAAGGGCATATGTCCAATCGCGTCAACGTGGTGATATGACTATCACACGGCAGGGCATAATTTCGGTACCGAAATCACTATCCGTTACCGAAAACCCTCTATTTCGATACCGAAACGTTTTAGCTTGTCGTAGAGGGTTTTCTTTGGAACGGCCAATATGTCGGCCGCCGCCGCCACATCGCCCTTCTGCTCGGTCAGGGCGGCAGTGATCAATTGCCGCTCGAACGCCTCCACCTGTGCCGCCAGCCCCACCGCCTCCGCACCCGCACCCGCACCCGCATTCAGCAGGGCCGGCAGGCCCAGCGCCATCCGGTCGGCCACGTTGCGCAACTCCCGCACATTGCCGGGCCAGGTGTGGGACAACAGGGCCTGCCGCTCCGCCGCCGGCACCACAACCGGCGATGTGCCCAGCCGGTCGGCGGCGGCCAGCAGGAAATGGTCCAGCAGCATCGGAATATCCTCCCGCCGCTGCCGCAATGGCGGGATGGACAGGGGCACGACATTCAGGCGGAAATAAAGATCCTCACGGAACTTCCCCTGTTTCGACAGGGCCCCCAGATCCTCCTTCGTTGCCGCCACGAAACGGATATTCAGATGGATGGAGCGGTTGGAGCCCAGCCGTTCCACCCGCCGGTCCTGCAGAACACGCAGCAGCTTCACCTGCGCCGCCATGGGCATGCTCTCGATCTCGTCCAGGAACACCGTACCGCCATCGGCGAATTCCAGCTTGCCGATCCGGGTCTTGGCGGCACCCGTGAACGCCCCCGCCTCATGCCCGAACAGTTCGCTTTCGACCATGCTGTCGGGGATGGCGCCGCAATTGATGGCAACGAATGGTTTGGCTGCGCGTTTGGAGAATTGGTGCAGGGCATGGGCCACCATCTCCTTGCCGCTGCCCGTCTCACCCAGAATCAGGACATCGGCACCGGTATCCGCCACCTGCCGGATCAGTTTCTTCACCGCCATCATGCCGGGCGACCGGCCCAGCAAGGCAGCATCCAGACCATCCTGCTGCACCAGCGCCTGACGCAGCGCCCCCACCTCCGCCACCAACCGGCGCCTTTCCAGCGCGCGGTTGACGGTGGTCACCAGCCGGTCCGACGCAAACGGTTTCTCAATGAAATCATAGGCGCCGTCGCGCATGGCGCCCACCGCCATGGCGATGTCGCCATGACCCGTCATCAGGATGACCGGCAGGCCCGCATCCACCGCCAGCGCCGCCTTCAGCAGCGCCAACCCGTCCATGCCGGGCAGCCGCACATCGGTGACCAGCACATCCGCCCCGTCGCGCTTCAACGCGTCCAGCGCCGGTTCCGCGGCGGCAAAGCCACGCACGGGCAGGTCGGCCAGTTCCAGGGCCTGTTCCACGCCCAGACGGACGGAATCATCATCCTCGACCAGCAGGATGCGCGGTGCGCCCATGCTCACTCCCCTCCGCCCGCCGGCAGGTCGATGCTGAAGACAGCGCCGCCTTCCGGCCCATTCGCGGCGGTCAGACTACCATCATGGTCGCGGATGATGCTGGCCGAAATCACCAGCCCCAGGCCAAGGCCGACCCCCGGCGGCTTGGTGGTGAAAAACGGCTCGAACAGATGCGGCATGTGTTCGTCAGCGATGCCCGGCCCCGTATCGGCCACCCGCACCTGCACCCGCTCCCCCACCGTCGCGCCCGTCACCATCACCCGCCGCACCTCCCGCCCCGCCACCGCGTCCAGGGCATTGCCAATCAGGTTGACCAGCACCTGTTCCAGGCGCAGCGGGTCACAGCGCACCGACAGCCCGTCTTCCATCTCCACCGCCACCACGGCGCCCACCCGCCGTACCTTCTCGGCCAGCAGGGTCAGGGCATTGTCGATGGCGCGGGTGACGGCCACATCCTCGGGCCGGTTGTCCGACCGGCGGGCGAAGGTGCGCAACTGCCCCGTGATGCGCGCCATCCGCTCCGTCAGGCCGGCAATATGGCGCAGGTTTTCTTCCACACGGTCCAGCTTGCCCCGCGCCAGAAACGCGGCCGCATTGTCGGAGAAGGTGCGCAATGCTGCCAGCGGCTGGTTCAGTTCATGCGTGATCCCGGCCGAGAGCTGGCCCAGCGCCGCCAGCTTGGCCGCCTGCACCAGATCATCCTGCGCCCGGCGCAGATCATCATTGGCGGCCACCAGTTCCGCCGTGCGCGCCGCCACCTCCCGCTCCAGCGCCGCCGCCGACCGTTCCCAGGCCAGCCTTGTCCGCCGCCGTTGTCGCCAATAGAGCCAGCCCAGCAGGCACAGGGCCGCCACCCCCACACCGCCGACGTGGCCCACATCGCGGGCGATCTCCACCCCGTCCAGGCTGGACAGCAGGTAGAGCCGCCAGGGCGTGCCCTCCACCAGACTGTCACTGGCCAGATAGGCGCGCGCCGCGCCCGCCAGGGTCACGGTGCCGTCGGCCCCCGCCCGCCAGTCCAGCGCCCTCAGGCTCACCCCCTCATATTGCCGCGTATCGGCCAGCCGCACCTTTTCCGCATCCGACAAAGGCGACATCGTGCGGAAGGTCCAGTCGGGCACGGAGGACAG
The DNA here is from genome assembly GCF_017996735.1 of Niveispirillum sp. Lineage (GTDB taxonomy): Bacteria > Pseudomonadota > Alphaproteobacteria > Azospirillales > Azospirillaceae > Niveispirillum. The sequence goes on along the minus strand of NZ_JAGOGJ010000050.1, from coordinate 25,638 downwards.
GATCACCACCCCGTTGCCATCCACCACCAGGATGCGGTCTGACAGGCCCGCCCAGCTTTTCTCCACCGGCGCCAGCGAGACCTTGACGACGGTGATGCCCAGCGTCAGGCCGCCTTCTTCCAGCGCGCGGGCAAAATAATGGCCGGGTTCCCGGCTGGTAGTGCCGATGCCGTAAAACCGCCCTGCCCCGCTGGCCAACGCCTCGCGGAAATAGGGGCGATAGGCAAAGTTACGGCCCACAAAACTGTCGGTCTGGCGCCAGTTGCTGGCCGCCAGCGTCGTGCCGCTCATATCCATCAGATACAGTGCCGCCGCCCCCGTGCGGGCCGCAATCTGCTCCATATAGATGTTGGCCGCTTCCACGGCGGCGGGATCGTCAGGGCTTTGCAGGGCGGTGCGCAGGGTGCGCGACAGGCCCAGGATGGCGGGCGTCGTCTCGTGCCGTGTCAGTTCGCTGCGCAAACCCGCCACATACAACGCCCGCCTCGGCCCCGCCTGATCCAGCAGCGCCTCCCGGCTGATCCCCGCCGCCAGTTCGCCCCCGACCCAGGCCAGCACAAACGCCAACAGGGCGAAGCCCAGCCCGATCAGGACCTGCTTCATCTTCTTGCCGGGCAGGGTAAGACGCGGTGGGTTCATGGTGATCCAGGATATGACGAGGCGACGGTGCCGGAAAGCCGCGAATTCAACACTGGCCGTGAAGCGGAACGGGTGAAATCATGCCGGTGATTCTGGTGATATCGGCAAGGAGTTCGCTGCATGCACAAATTCTCCCTCGGTCCCTTGACCGCCCTGGCCCTGCTTGCCCTGGCACCGACATCCTCGGCCCTGGCAGAGCCGGTGAAGCCGGTTTCCGACACAATCGACATGTCCGTGTCGGTTGAGGAATGGGTCAAAGCCGAAACCGCCCGCGTCATTCTGGTGGTGGATGTTGCCGGTCAGGGTGATGGTGGCGGGGTCCAGCGCGCCGACATCATCAAGGCAGCGGCCGCCGTGGCCGACAGGGTCGAATGGCGCGTCATTGCGATGGAGAAAGTGTCGGACAGCGCCGGGCTGGACCGCTGGCGCACGGCGTTGGAGGCACGCTTGCCGGAAGCGATGCTGGCCTCCCTGGCGGAACGGGCCAAGCGCGCCAGCCGGCCCGGTCTTCAGATCCGGGTGGGCGCCATCAAGTTTGAACCGACCCTGCCGGAGCTGGAAGCCGTGCGCAGCACGATGCGCAAGAAACTCTACACCCGGATCAAGGAAGAAATCGCCCTGTTACAACAGGTCTTTCCCGACCGCCAGTATCGTGTGGAGAACCTGCGCTTTGATGTGCGTGGCGGCCCGCAACAGGATGGCGACAGTGACATGCCGGTGGCCCGGCCACAGCGCTCCGGCATGGAAGAAATCATTGTCACCGCCAACCGCGTGGGCGGCAGTGGTGGCGGCGGTCAGGAGGATAAGCTGGTGATGGAAGCCATGGTGACGCTGGGGTCGTTCATCACCCCGCCCCCATGACAAGCTGTGCCGGCCATATCCCTCGATATGGCCGGCATCAACCCTTGACGGGCGCCTTACTCCGCCGGCGCCAGAACCGGTGCCGGACGCTCCACCGCCTCTTCGATCCCCGTCGGGTTGGCCAGTTCCGCGTGCAGCTTGGCCGTGTCCAGCGCGCCTTCCCACTTGGCGACCACCAGCGTGGCGACACCGTTGCCGATCAGGTTGGTCAGCGCGCGCGCCTCCGACATGAACCGGTCGACGCCCAGGATCAGGGCGATGGACGCCACCGGGATATGCCCGACGGTGGCCAGCGTCGCCGCCAGCACGATGAAGCCCGACCCGGTGACGCCGGCCGCGCCCTTGGACGTCAGCAGCAGCACCGCCAGGATGCCCAGTTCCTGCCAGATGGTCAGGTCGGTATTGGTGGCCTGGGCCAGGAAGATGGCGGCCATGGTCAGATAGATGCAGGTGCCGTCGAGGTTAAAGGAATAACCGGTCGGCACGACCAGACCCACGACGGACTTTTCCACGCCCAGCTTGTTCAGCTTGGTCATCAGGCGCGGCAAGGCACTTTCCGAGGACGAGGTCCCCAGCACAATCAGCAGTTCTTCGCGGATATAGCGGACGAAACGGGTGATCGAGAAACCGCAGACCCGCGCCACCACACCCAGCACGCCGAAGATGAACAACAGGCAGGTGACGTAGAAGGCGGCCATCAACTGGCCCAGCGAAATCAGCGTATCGACGCCATATTTACCGATGGTGAAGGCCATGGCCCCGAAGGCACCGATGGGGGCAAACTTCATCAGGATGCCGACGATCTTAAAGAAGATGCCCGACGCCTGGTCGATCAGGTGCAGCATGGGCCGGCCCTTGTCACCCAGGCTCTGCAGGCCGAAGGCGAACAGGATGGCGACGAACAGCACCTGCAGGATCTCACCCTCGGCAAAGGCGCCGATCACGGTGCCGGGGATGATATGCATCAGGAAGGCGACGGTCCCCTGCTCCTGCGCTTTGGCGGCATAGGATGCGATGGACTTGGTATCCAGCGTGGCCGGATCGACATTCATGCCGGCGCCGGGCTGCCAGACATTGACGATCACCATGCCCAGGATCAGGGCCACGGTGGTCAGAACCTCGAAATAGATCAGGGCCTTGAACCCGACGCGGCCCACCTTCTTCATGTCCTCCATGCCGGCGATGCCATGCACGACGGTCAGGAAGATGATCGGCGCGATCAGCATCTTGATCATCTTGATGAAAGCATCGCCCAGCGGCTTCATGCTTTCACCCACCGACGGATAGAAATGGCCCAGCGCGACACCGATGGCGATGGCCACCAGCACCTGCACATAAAGGCTCTGATAGAATTTCTTCGGCGCCGCCGGGCTGGCGGCGATGCTGGCACCTTGGGCCATGTCGCTTCTCCCAATTGATCCGTGTCCGCCGGGTTGGGAGGCTCGCTCAGCCCCGTCCCGCCTTCGCATCGCCTATAGGCATGCGCCGTGCCAGGGGCAGGGTTGACGGGGAATCAAGGACTTGGGACAGATGCACCACCCCGATCTGTCCGGAAATCCAGACAGTCGCCGGGGCTTTTGTGCGGTTTTCCGGAAAAGGGGATAGGGGGAAACGACTGGATGGCGGGGGACGGGAATGGAGGGGTCAACCGACCCCGCCACCCACCTCGTCCAGATAGTGCCGGGCCATTTCGGCGTAATGCGGGGCGATGGTCATCTGCATGCGGATATCCTCTTCGGTAAGCGCGCGCAGGAAACGGGCCGGGCTGCCGCCCCAGAGTTCCCCCGCCTTCACCCGCTTGCCGGGCGTGACCAGGGCGCCGGCCGCGACCATGGCCCCCGTCTCCACCACGACCCCATCCATGATGCAGGACTTCATGCCAATAAAGGCCCCATCCTCCACCACGCAGCCATGCAGCAGCGCCAGATGGCCCACCGTGACATTGTCACCGATGGTCGTGCTGAACCGGTGGCGGGTGCAGTGGACGACGCTGCCATCCTGGATATTGGTGTTCTTGCCGATGCGGATGGAATGCACGTCACCCCGCACCGTGACGGCGAACCACAGGCCGCTGCCGGCCCCGATCTCGACATCGCCGATGATGGTTGCATTGGACAGGAAGGCCGTCGGGTCGATGACGGGCACCTTGCCCTGATAAGGCAGGATGGTGGGGATGGGGCGCGTATGGATCATGGAAACACCGGAATGACGTCCAGGCCCAACGTCTCGTCGAACCCGCACATGATGTTGAAATTCTGCACCGCCTGGCCCGAGGCACCCTTCATCAGATTATCGATGACGGACACCAGGATGGCGCGGCCAGGGATGCGGTCGGCGAAGATATTGATCAGGGCCAGGTTGGACCCGGCGACATGCCGTGTCTGCGGCCCCACACCCGGGGCCAGCACCTTCACGAACGGCTCACCCGCATAGGCCTTTTCCAGGCTGGCACGCAGGGTGGCCACATCCACCCCGTCCTTCAGCCGGACATAGGTGGTGGCCATCATGCCCCGGTTCATGGGGATCAGGTGCGGGGTGAAGGCAATGCGGATATCGCCGCGACCGGCGGCCCAGCCCAGGCTCTGCTCGATCTCCGGCGCATGGCGGTGCGACGCGATACCATAGGCATGCATGCCTTCCGCCACCTCGCAATAAAGGCTGCCCTGCTTGGCATCGCGGCCCGCGCCCGACACGCCGGACTTGGCATCGATGATGATGTCATCGGCCAAAATCAGCCCATCGCGCAGCAGCGGCAGCAGCGGCAGCAAGGACGCGGTGGGGTAGCAGCCGGGATTGGCGACCAGCCGGGCCGTGGCCACCTGCTCACGCGCCACCTCCGCCAAGCCGTAGACGGCGGTTTCCTGCAGATCGGCGGCCTTGTGCGCGTGGCCATACCATTCGGCATAGGTGTCCACGTTGAACAGCCGGAAATCCGCCGACAGGTCACAGACGCGGACATGGGCGGGCAGGCCGGCGATCACCTCCTGCGTGGTCCCGTGCGGCAAACCGCAGAAGACAAAATCCACCTCGTCCCAATTGACATCGGCGATCTTGGTCAGGGCCGGCAGGTCATAGGGGGCCAGATGCGGGAACACATCGGCCACCGGCTTGCCGGCCGCCCGCTCCCCCGTCAGGGCCGTGATGCGCACGCGCGGATGGCGCAGCAGCAATCGCATCAGCTCGGCACCCGTATAGCCGGAAGCGCCCAGAATGGCGACGCGGACGGGGGAGGAAGCGGAAGCGGTGCTCATTTACTGCGGTCTCCTGATCATGCCGATGGGTGCCGCACTCTGGCACCCGTTCGTTACAAATACAGCTTCATGCCCTCATGCGAAGCATCAAAGCCAAGGCGCTGGTAGAACCTGTGCGCATCGGTCCGCTGCTTGTCAGTGGTCAGTTGCACCAGACCACAGCCCCGCGCGCGGGCCATATCCACGCAATTCTCCATCAGGATGGCGCCCAGCCCCTTGGAGCGCAGGGCCGATGCCACACGCACCGCCTCCACCGTACAGCGGCGCATGCCCTTGCGGCCCAGGCCGCGGGCATAGTTCAACTGCGCCATGGCGACCACACGGCCATCCAGATCCAGCACCAGGATTTCGGCATTGGGGTCCAGGATGATCTCGTCCCAGGCCTCGTAATAGGGTTCCAGGTCCGTCCCCTGCTCCCGCCCCTGGCCCAGCATGTCGTCGCTCAGCAGCGCCACCATTTCCGGCACGTCCCGGCGCTGGGCCACGCGCACCACGACATCATCCTTGATCGACATCGGTTCCCCCGGCTGTTTGCCGGCCCAGCATAGCAGGGACGGGGCGGAAACGGGGCCGATAGTTCGCCCCCGCGATCGTGCATGGGGTCATTGCGATGGATTCGCATTTTCACTCTGGCGCATGCGAGTGATTTGCAGTATCCCATATCCATCATCGCTGACCGGGGTCGCTGTCCGATCATGTATGTCTGCATCTGTAACGCCATCAACTGCAAGACCGTGCGCCACAGCGTGAACAATGGCGCGTCCAGTGTGGCCGGCGTGTTCAAGTCCTGCGGCAAGACCCCGCAATGCGGCCGCTGCTTCACCACCATCCGGGAGATGGTGGGCGATGCCCGTCCGGCCAATGGCTGCACTAGCCATTCACACGCCATCGCCGCCGAATAATATCATCGGTCAAAATTTTGGGCTGATGGTATCAGCGCCGACGGCGGGTTTTCAGCATACCCTCAACGTGGTCACGGAACAGGGCACCTTGCCGTCGCCATAGGTGCCGGTCGCTGTGGGCTGGTCTTGATGCTGTTTGCGGCCGGCTTCCTCCGCCGCTTTCATCTCGGCCAGTTTGCGCGCCCGTTCCTCCTGTATTCTCGTCAGGTCGGGATCGCTCTTGTCCAGGCGGGCACCCAGCAGGCGCAGGTTGCGTTCGGCCGCGAGATACAGCGGTTCCTCGCTTTCCGACCCGTCCAGGCGCGGTGCCGTATCCTCGTCGGCCGAGACATAGACGACACGGAACAGGCCATAGGCCTCATCATACCGCCCAATCTGCTGCTTGATCAGCGCCAGTTGATAGCGGACGCCCATGTCGTTGGGGTCCTGTTCCGCCAGCCGGCCATAAAATTCCAGGGCCATGACATAATCCTTGGCCTTCAGCGCCGCCCGGCCCCGATCCGTATCGTCATTCATGAAGGGGTTCACCGGCTGCGCCCAACGCGGCGTCAGACAGCCTGGCAGCAGGACCAGAAGCGACAGGGCCAGGCACAGGGTCGGCAGGCGGCGGATCATGCATATCCTCAAGATCGCGGGGGCAGCGGCGGCACTCAGCATATCCTATGCACGTCCGCATCGCGCGTCACCGTCCGCGCACGAAAGCATAGTTCCTATCGTCCCACCACTCGCCTATTCTGTGGTTAATCATACAGGGGTGGGCATGCAACCGGACAAATCCGCCGCAGAAATCGACCACGCGATCCTGGTGGAGGATCGCGGCATGCTGGCGCTGCTGCTGTTCTGGTGGCGCCTGAAACAGGCCAATGGCGGTGCCGTCCTGCCCACGCGGCGGCAGATGGACCCCTGCGCCCTGCCCCGCGCCATCCTGCCATTCATGTTCATCTATGAAGGCCACGAGGGCGGGCGGTTGCGCTGCCGGCTGTCCGGCACACGCCTGCGCGACCTGTTCGGACAGGACGGAACAGGGCTTTATCTCGACCAGATGATCGCCCCCGCCTCCGTCCCTGGTCGCAGCGCGCTTTTCCACCAAAGCCTGGCATGCGGGCTGCCGATGTTCTATCGCGGTTTCCTGGTGCCTGCCGGTCGCGGCTGGCGGGCCTTCAACCGGCTGCTGCTGCCCGTGTCGGTGGCACCGGGGGCGCCGGCAACACAGATCATGGGCATGGTCCGCGTCTTCGACCCGCCGCCGGGCACCTCACCCCTGACCAGCGCCGATGCCGACGGTCTGGTCAGCGCCCGGCTGCTGGATGATGGGGCCTGCGCCGCCCTGGCGAGGTGACCCCCGCCAGCTTCACGCCGCCGCCAATACCGTTTCCACCTGCTGCGTCGTCGCCTCGTCCAACCGGAACTGCACGCGCAGCACACCGTCTTCGATGGTGACGGCCCTTCCACGCAGGGGACCGCAGGGCAGGCCCAGCAATTCCACCTCGTCCCCCGGGCGTACCGACAGGCCGGTCAGGATGGCGGCACCCCCGGCCGACAGGTCGGTGATGCGGCCCGTCTGCCGGTCCGATTGCCGCCCGCCCTTACCGCGCACGGACAGTTCCACGGCCAGATCGACGTTGCGGCGTTCATAGGCACGGCGTTCGCCGGCCCGGTCCATGGCGGACAGGAAATCCTCCACCTCCTGGCGCAACTGTTCCGCCTGCTCCGACAACTCACCCGCCGCGGCGTGCAACTGCGCCGATGCCGACATGGTGAACTGGGCCCCCTCGCGCACGGACACGATGCTTTCCGACACTTCGCCTGTGCGCCGCGCCGCCTCATGCACATTACGGCTGATCTCGGCGGTCGCCGCGCCCTGCTGGTTGACGGCGCTGGCGATGGTGCTGGAATTCTGGCCGATACTGTCGATGATGTCGGCGATGCTGGCGATCATGCCGGCGGCATCGTCGGCGGCTTCCTGCACCGCGCGGGCCTGGGTGCTGATATCCTCGGTGGCGCGGGCCGTCTGTCCCGACAGGTTCTTCACCTCACTGGCGACCACGGCGAAGCCCTTGCCAGCCTCGCCGGCACGCGCCGCCTCAATGGTAGCGTTGAGCGCCAGAAGGTTGGTCTGGCTGGCGATCTCGCTGATCAGCCCCACCACCCCCTGGACATTGGCCACCACATCCGACAGTTCGCCGACGATGCGGCGGGCATTATGGGCCTTGTCCACCGCCTCGGCCGTGATCTGGGCCGTGATGCCCACCTGCCGGCCGATCTCGGAACTGGACGCGGACAGTTCCTCCGTCGCGGCGGCGACGGTCTGGGCATTGTCGCGGGCCACCTGGGCACTGTCAGCCACATTGTTGGACTGGCGGCCCGTCATCTCGGCCTGCTCCTGCAACCCGCCGGAGGTGGCTTCCAGTTCCGTTGCGGCGGCGGCCACGGTCTTCAGCTTGCCGGCCACGGCCATCTTGAAGTCGCGTGTCAGCACTTCCAGCGCGGCACGGCGGCGTTCCTTGGCCTCCTCCTCGCGCTGCTTTTCCTCCTCCAGCGCGCGGGCGCGCTGGGCATTGTCGCGGAAAACGGCGATGGCGCGGGCCATGGCCCCGATTTCGTTGGTGGCGCGGGCGTCGGGCACCTCCACATCCAGCTCGCCTTCCGCCAGATCGCCCATGATACCGGTCAGCGCCGACAGCGGCCGGGCCAGGGTGCGGGCCACGGCACTGGAAAAAGCGGCCGACAACCCGCCCAGCACGATACCGGCAACCACCTGGATCAGCAGCATTTCCCGATGCTTGCGGCCGACATCGTCCAGATAGACGCCCGACCCCACCACCCAGTTCCATTCCGGCACCAGCGTGACGAAGGAGATCTTGTCCACCGGCTGGTCGAAACCGGGCTTCGGCCATTTATAGGGCACGAAACCCGACTTTTCCGGGCCCGTAGCCACCCGGACCATGTCGCGGAACATCAGGGTCCCGACCGGGTCCTTGAAATCCGACATGTCCTGGCCGTCCAGTTCCGCCTTGATCGGATGCATGACCATGCGGTGGCGCGTATCGTTCACCCAGACATATTCCCCGGCGTAGCGCATGGCCTTGACCGCCGCCAGGGCGCGGGCCTGCGCCTCTTCGCGGCTCAGGGTTCCGGCCTTTTCCTGCGCGGCATAGGTCTGGATGACGCTGCTGGCACCCTCCACCGCCGACTTGGCGCTGGTGCTGTAGCGCTCCTGCAGCTGCGCATATTGCTGCTCGCTGGTCAGCGCCGCGAAGGCCAGCAGCCCCAGCAGGGAGATCAGCACGATCAGCCCCAGACGCTTGGAGATTGAGCTGTTATGGAACCAGGTGGAAATATTCGCCAACCGCATCATTTCGACACCAGCTTGTTGTTCTACTTTATTGAACCGTTGTTCATCTTTGATACTGCCGTTTGTATCCTGGATGCTGCGGCTCCGGGCAACCGACAATTTAGTGTAAAGGAAACGCTGCCGGTTAATGTCCGATTAACCGGCCGGCCAATCTCTTGATATGGCGACAATTTGTCCCCAGATTGCCGGGGAAACAGTCGGATCGGCGGGCGGCTGACGATCCGGTCGCGTCAATATGACGCAATACCAATGCTCAGATGGAGAAGGACGATGAGCGTGCCATTCACCCTGTTGGGCCTGGATCACATCGTGCTGCGGGTGCGCGACATCGGCCGGATGATGGGTTTCTATCAGACCGTCCTGGGGTGCACGCTGGAGAAGGTACAGGCCGAAATCGGGCTTTACCAGTTACGCGCCGGCCGCCATCTGATCGATCTGGTGCCGCTGGATGGCAAGCTGGGCCGCATGGGCGGGGCGGGACCGGGGGCGGAGGGGCGCAACCTGGAACATTTCTGCCTGGAGATCACCCCCTTCGACGATACCGCCATCCGCACCCATCTGGCGGCCCATGGCGTCAGCATCGGCAGCACGGGCACGCGCAACGGCGCGCAGGGCGAAGGCCCTTCGATCTACCTGACCGATCCGGAGGGTAACAATGTGGAATTGAAGGCGGCGCCGTAAGGTGCGCGGCGGCTCAGAAATGCCGCCAGCCGCCGGACCCCAGGTCCGCCTCGACCCCGTCCAGGCCCAGCAGGTCCAGGCCCGGCTCGCCATCCACCACCTTGCCGATGCGCGTGACCTTGATCCCGGCATTGATGCCGGCGGCCGCGATATCCTCGGCCTTGTCGGCGGGAGCGGTGAAGGCCACCTCGTAATCATCGCCGCCCGTCAGCACGGTGCGGCGCAGCGTCGGCGTGCCGACCAGCAGGCGCAGCGCCGCCCCCGACAGGGGCACAGCCTGCGTATCCACCTGCAGGCGCACCTTGCTGGCCAGCGCCAGATGCCGGACATCGGCGACCAGCCCGTCGGAAACATCCAGCGCCGCCGTGCCGAACACGCGCAACGAGGCGACAAGGTCCAGGCGCGGGGCCGGACGATGCAGACGCGACAGAAGATAGGCGCGATCGGCTTCCGCCACCGGCTGGGTCAAGGCCCCCTGCGCCAGCTTCAGGCCCAGGGCGGCATCGCCGATGGAACCGGTGACGAACAGGGCGTCACCCGGCTTGGCCCCCTTGCGGCGGATCATCCGGTTGCGCGGCACCAGACCCAGCGCCGTGATGGTCAGCGACAGAGGACCGGAGGTGGAAACCGAATCGCCACCCAGCAGGTTGACCTTGAATTCCCGCTGCGCCTCGCCCAGCCCCTTGGCAAAGGCTTCGACCCAATCATCGCCAATGCTTTTCGGCAGGCTGGTGACCAGGGAATAGGCCAGAGGCTCCGCACCCTTGGCCGCCAGGTCCGACATGTTGACGGCCAGGATCTTCCAGGCCAGATCGGCGGGATTGTCATGCGGCAGGAAATGCACACCCGCGACCATGGCGTCGGTGGTCACCACCAGTTGCTGGTCATAGGGCACATCCAGGACGGCGGCATCGTCGGTCAGGTCGAAGGCACCGGGCACGCCCACGGCCAGCGGCCGGAAAAAACGCTCGATCCGGCCGAATTCACCCAGACTGACGGGCACGCCCTGCTCTGTCACGACGCGCTGCCCTTGCCCGCCGGCTTGGCGCCCATCTCGGCCGTCCGCAGCGTGCGGGCCAGCTTGTCCAGCACGCCATTGACCATGCCCGGCTCACGGCCGGCAAAGAAGGCGTGAGTGACGTCGATATAGTCGTTGATGATGATATGAGCGGCCACGGCCTCGTTGGCCAGCAGTTCCCAGGCCCCGGCGCGCAGGATGGCGCGCAGCAGCAGTTCCATGCGCTCCAGCGACCATTGCCGGTCCAGCAACCCGCCCAGAAGCTGATCCACCTCGGCCAGACGGCCCTGTACCCCGCGCAGGATGTCGGCGAAAAGGGCCGGCTCCGGCGTCACGAACTCTTCGCCATCCTGTTCCTGCCCGATACGGTGGCGCGCGAATTCGTGGATCACGGTATCGCTGGAGGCACCGGCCAGATCAATCTGGTACAGCCCCTGGACAGCCGCCAGACGGGCAGCCGACCGCCGGGCCTTGGCGGACCCGGTGGGCTTGATCTTCGGCGCCGGCTCAGGGGCGGCGACCGGGGCGGTGACTTTTTTGCGCGGGGGCATATCGGGACCTGGAACTCAGCGGGAATAAAGACGGAATTGTTTCTTCAGCTCGATCATCTGAAGGCAGGCATTGGCGGCAAAACCGCCCTTGTTCTTCTGGTTCACGGCGGCGCGGGCCCAGGCCTGCTCGAAATTCTCGGTGGTGAGAATGCCGTTGCCAATGGCCAGCGTGTGGCGCAGGGCCAGATCGGACAGGCCGCGCGCGCTTTCCTGACAGACATAGTCGTAATGCGTCGTCTCGCCCCGGATCACACAGCCCAGCGCCACATAGCCGTCGAAACGGCGGCGTCCGGAATAGAAATCCATGGAACGGACAGAGAACTGGATGGCGGCCGGGATCTCATAGGCGCCGGGCACCTGGAAAATCTCATAGGTGGCACCCACCGCGTCCAGCGCGCCGACGGCGCCCTTCACCAGCTCGTCCGCGAGGTCGTCATAAAAACGGGCCTCGACGATCATGATATGGGGCGCGTCAGCCATGGGGGCCATCCAGTCCGTCATGTTGAAAGGATCAGAAGGGGGTGGGTATGGCCCGTTGACCGACAATGGTCAAGCCATAGCCTTCGAGGCCCACCACCGTCTTTTTGGTATTGCTCAGCAGCACCATCTTCTTCACGCCCAGGTCGTTCAGGATCTGGGCGCCGATGCCATAGTCGCGCAACTCGCCGGTCAGGTCGTCATTGCCATCATCGATGGCACGCAGCCGGTCGGCCAGCGAGAAGGGCTGTGCATCGCGCATCAGCACGATGACACCGCGTCCTTCGTCACCCACGGCCTTCATCGCCGCTTCCAGGCTGCCCACGGGGCCATGGCGGCTGTCGGCCAGCAGGTCCTTGACGATATTCAGCGAATGCATGCGCACCGGCACGGGCACATCATCATGGATGTCACCCTTGACCAGGGCGATATGCTCGGCCCCGCTGATGCGGTTACGATAGACGATCATCTCGAACCGGCCGCCGAAATGGCTGTCCAGCACGGTACGGTAGCTGCGTTCGACGATGGTTTCCGTGCGGCGGCGATAGGCGATCAGGTCGGCAATGGTGCCGATCTTCAACCCGTGCAGTTGCGCGAACTTCACCAGGTCCGGCATGCGGGCCATGGTGCCGTCATCATTCATGATCTCGCAGATCACGCCCGCCGCCGGCAGGCCGGCCAGGCGCGACAGATCCACCGACGCCTCGGTATGGCCGGCGCGGACCAGGGTGCCGCCATCGCGGGCCAGCAGCGGGAAGACATGGCCCGGCGTGACGATGTCGCGGCTGTCGACATTCTCGTCAATGGCGACCTGGATGGTGCGGGCGCGGTCGGCCGCACTGATGCCCGTGGTCACGCCCGTCCGCGCCTCGATCGACACGGTGAAGGCCGTCTGGTGACGGGTGCCGTTCTGCTGTGCCATCAGGGGCAGACGCAGGCGCTCATTCATCGGGCTGTCGATGGCCAGACAGATCAGGCCGCGCCCGAAACGCGCCATGAAATTGATGGCCTCCGGCGTGGCGGCGCTGGCAGGGATCACCAGATCGCCCTCATTCTCCCGGTCCTCATCATCGACCAGGATGAACATGCGGCCCTGGCGGGCCTCCTCGATCAGTTCCTCGGTGCTGGACAGCACGGGACGGTCTTCTTCGGTCAAACGGGTTTCGATGGCCGACATGTCTTAAGCGTCCTTCCCCACCAGCCGCGCGACATAGCGCGCCAGCATATCCACTTCCAGATTGATGCGTGCCCCCGGCCCGATCAGGCCGAAGGTCGTCTGTTCCGCCGTATGCGGGATGATGTTGACGCCGAAAATATCGTCATCGACTTCGTTCACGGTCAGCGACACGCCGTTCAGCGCGACGGAACCCTTGGCCGCGATGAAACGTTTAAGGGTCTGCGGCACTCGGAAGCGCCAGCGATGGCTGTCGCCGTCGGGCGTGACCGACACGACCTCGCCCACACCGTCGACATGGCCATAGACCAGATGCCCGCCCAGCTCGTCACCCAGTTTCAGGGACCGTTCAAGGTTGAGCGGGGTGCCGACAACCCAATCGCCGACGGTGGTCTTGGCGATGGTTTCGGCGGACACATCCACCTTATAGGCGTCGGCCAGCTTTTCCACGACGGTCAGGCAGACCCCGTTGGATGCTATGGACGCGCCCATGGTCACGCCGTTCAGGTCGAACCGCGTTTGGATGGTCAGTCTCAGGTCGCCACGGCGCTCGATCTCCACGACGCGGCCGACATCGGTGATGATTCCGGTAAACATGGGCCATAACCTAGGGCTTGGCGCGACAATGCGCGAGGGGGCTATGGATGCACGGCGCGCATGGCGGGATCGGGTTAATGGGATGCTGACGCGGGAAGGCCCCGGTCAATCCATCCATTTCACCGCCAGCTTCTGGAAAATATCCACCAATCCCGGCTCGCTGACCAGAGCCACGGCTTCGGCGGGCGTGAACCAGCGGCGCTCGCGCTGCGTGCGCTCCGGCCAGTCGGGCAGCTCCGTCGCCACCTCCAGCGCATGGACGGTCACGTCGCAGGTGACGGTCGATCCGTCATCCAGGCGCTTGTCATAGGTATAGTCGCCGACGGGCTTCCTCTTGATCTTGCCGCGCACGCCCGCTTCCTCGAACGCCTCGATGGCGGCCATCTCCTGCGGTTCGACATTTTTCTTGGCCCAGCCCTTGGGGATGATCCACCGCCGCGTCTCGCGTGAGGTGACCAGCAAGATCTGCGGTCCGGTTTCGGTCATGCGGAACGGCAGGGCCGCATGCTGGACAGTGTTTTTTCGATCACCCATTTATTGATTCTACACCCTGACCACACTGCCTGAATAGCTATCCGTTCTTGCACCCGATGGATAATCACTCAGTATCCCGGCTCAACATGACCGTTTTGTGACATTAACATTACGATGCGGCCCGGTTCAATGTTACATGGGCGTCCAGGCTGTGGCCCCGCGCCGGCAGCAACCCTGTGCGATAGCGTTGATCGGAATAGAAGATGCTGAGCCTGTTCCGGGCCATGATGCCCCGCGAAGAGCGGTTTTTCGACCATTTCACCGACCATGCCCGCCTGATCCTGGTCGCCGCCGAGGCGCTGCGTGATCTTGTCAGGAATGGCGACCAACTGGAGATGCGTTTCCAGCGCATCCACCAGGCGGAGAATGACGCCGACAAGATCACCAAGGAGATCCAGGCGGCCGTTCACCGTTCCTTCATCGTGCCCTTCGACCGGTCCGACATCCAGGACCTGGCCAAGCGCATGGACGACATCATCGACCTGATCCAGGACGTGGCCCGTCACATGACGGAAGCCGGCCCGATGGAATACACGGCCGAGATGCACGCCCTGTCCGAACTGATCGTGCGCGCGGCCGCCATCCTGCCGGATTGCCTGCCCAAGCTGCGCGACATTCCCCGGCATGTGACGGAAATGACCCGCATGACGCGGGAGATGTCGGAACTGGAGAGCGACAGCGACAAGATCCTGCGCGCCGGCAAGGCCCGCCTGCGTCAGGAAAGCGGCGGTCTGGACGCCCCCATCACCTATCGCCAGGCGCTGATCCGCGAAATCCTGGAACTGATGGAAGCCGTCCTGGATGCGGGCGAGGATGTCGCCGACATCATCGACAGCATCATTGTCGACAATGTCTGATCGCCCCGGCCGGAATTCCCCATGGAACTGATCTCCCTGCCGATCCTGATCGGCCTGATCGCACTGGCTTTGGCGTTCGACTTCCTGAACGGCCTGCATGACGCGGCGAATTCCATCGCCACCGTCGTGTCCACGCGCGTGCTGTCGCCGCGCAACGCCGTCATCATGGCGGCCTTCTTCAACTTCATCGCCTTTGTCTTTTTCGGCACGCATGTGGCCAACACGATCGGCAAGGGCATCGTCGATGCCAGCGTCATCGATGCCTCGGTCATCTTCGCGGCCCTGATGGGCGCCATCATCTGGAACATCGTGACTTGGCTGGGCGGCATCCCCTCCTCCTCCTCCCACGCGCTGGTCGGCGGGCTGGTCGGGGCCGGTGTGGCCAAGGCGGGTACGGGTGTGGTCGGGTCGGGCCTGATCAAGACGGCGGTCGCCATCGTGATTTCGCCCACGGTCGGCTTCATCCTGGCCATCATCCTGATGACCATCGTCTCCTGGACCTTCCGGCGCTTCTCCCCCTTCAAGGTGGACAAGGTATTCCGCAGCGTACAGATCGTCTCGGCCTCGCTCTACAGCCTGGGCCATGGCGGCAATGACGCGCAGAAGACCATGGGCATCATCGCCGTCCTGCTGTTCAGCCAGGGCTATATGCCCGAGGGCTTTCATGTTCCCTTCTGGGTCGTGATCTCGTGTCAGGCCTGCATGGGCCTGGGCACGTTGTTCGGCGGCTGGAAGATCGTGAAGACCATGGGGTCGCGCCTGACCGACCTGAAGCCGGTCCATGGCTCCTGCGCGGAAACGGCGGGCGCCATCACCCTGTTCACGGCGACCGCCATGGGTGTGCCCGTCTCCACCACCCACACGATCACCGGCGCCATCATCGGTGTCGGCTCTGCCCGCCGCGCGTCCTCCGTGCGCTGGGGTCTGGCCCAGGGCATCCTGGTGGCCTGGGTATTGACCATGCCGGCGGCCGCCGCCGTGGGCGCCGCCTTCTATTGGTTGACGCGTGTGCTGTAAGCCCGCCACCATGGCCGGTATCCACCACCGGGTGCCGGCCATGTCGCGTCTGTTTGCCTTTCTCGCCTGCCTGATGCTGTCCGCCCCCGTGCTGGCGGCCGATCCGCCGCCCGTCCTGACCTACAAGGACCTGCTGGCCCGCCCGGCCGTGACCGGCGGCATCCGCCTCACCTATGGCAGCGATCTGCAGCAGTTCGGTGATCTCTGGCTGCCCCGCGGTGCGGGGCCGCACCCGCTGCTGGTCCTGATCCATGGCGGCTGCTGGCTGGGCGATGTACCGGCCTTCGATCTGATGAACCCGATGGCCAAGGCGCTCAGCGATGCCGGCGTCGCCGTCTGGAACATCGAATATCGCCGGCTGGGGCAGCCGGGCGGCGGCTATCCTGGCACATTCCAGGATGTGGCCGCCGCCACCGACCATGTCCGCGCCCTGGCCGATGCGCACAAGCTGGACCTGTCCCGCGTGGCCGTGGCCGGTCATTCCGCCGGCGGTCATCTGGCCCTCTGGGCGGCGGGTCGCGCCCAGCTTCCCGCCGACAGCCCACTGAAAACCGCCAATCCCCTGAACCTGCGCGGCGTCGTCTCCCTGGCCGGCATCGTCGACCTGCGTGATTACCGCGAGCGCGGGCCCACGGCCTGCGGCGGCCCGGACACGGTGGACCGGCTGACCGATGCCGCCCGACGCGGGTCCGCCGCCTTCACCGACACTTCACCGGGGGAGGCGCCGGTGAAGGATCTGGCCCTGACCCTGATCTCCGGCACCCGCGACATCATCGTGCCGCCCACCTTCGCGCAGCATTACGCGGCGAAGGCAACGGGGCCAGAGGTGCGGGAGCTGG
Organism: Niveispirillum sp.; assembly: GCF_017996735.1. Lineage (GTDB taxonomy): Bacteria > Pseudomonadota > Alphaproteobacteria > Azospirillales > Azospirillaceae > Niveispirillum. Next base: position 8,885 of record NZ_JAGOGJ010000050.1, on the reverse strand, counting down.
AGATCGACGGCGCCGGCCATTTCGAACTGATCGACCCGCAATCCGGTACCTGGCCCGTGATCCAGGCCGAAATCCGTGACCGGTTGCGGCGGTAAGCCATCAGAACCGCATGGTTGCCGCCACCCGCCAGGCACGGCCGGACAGCGGCTCATACTCCCCGTCACCCGCTACATGCAGGCCATAGGCGTCGAACAGGTTCTGGACCTGGGCGCGAAGCGCGATCTCCCGTTCCCAAACCATGATTTGGCGCCTTAAGCCCAGATCGACCAGCGTATAGGCCGGCGCATCGGCCAGATTGTCGCCGCGCGCCGTGGTCCGGGCGCGGTGGTCCACAATCACATCGACCGACAAGCCATCCAGGAAGTCAGGCGCATAATCGACGCTGCCCTGCCATTGCAGGCGCGTCTGCCCCACCGGCCGGCGGCCGATCATGCCCTCCCTAACCTCTGTGCCTGAGACGACGGGGTCCAGCAGCACGGCCCCCAGCACCAGCGACAAGCCGGGCACCGGCTCCCCCGACAGGGACGCCTCCACCCCCCGATGCCGCACGCTGCCCAGGAAACCATAGACCCCGTCCGCATCCACCCCGTCATAGGGACGGCGCACATCAAAGGCCGAACTGGTCAGGGTCAGCGGCCCCAGCCCCAGGCGCAGGCCCAGTTCACGCTGTGTCGTCCGCACGGCGGGCAGCACAGTGTTGCGGTTTACCGCCGTGATGGGCGCCGATCCGCTTTCCTCCAGTCCGCGTGAATAGCTGGCATAGGTAACCAACCCATTGTCGAACCGCCAGGCCGCCATGGCATTATACAGCCACGGGGCCGACGATCCCCGCGCCCCGCCGCCGGCCCCCGGCCGCGTGGTCTTGGTGTAATCGGCCTTCTGTATGCCCGCACCCAGGTCCAGCCGCCCGTCCCAGGACAGGTTATAGGCCAGACCCAGCGTATAATGCCGCACCCGGTCACGATCCTGCGGCTGGTCAAAGCTGATATCGCGCCGGACCGTCGCGGGTGGCCGATCCATGGGCCAGTCGCCATAGTTCAGCTCGACATCCCCACCCTTGCGGCTGTTCTTCGACAGGCCGCGCCCTGCGAGGCTCAGCGTATGACCCGCCCGGCCCGACAGCCATTGATAGGCCAGCGACGCCTCCCCCGACAGGGCAGCATAGCGGGTGGCGGGCAACAGCACATGCAGCATCTCCCCCTCCCGCGCCGGGGTCACCGACAACAGGGCAAAGGCGTCATAGGGCAGGCGCTGCACCGACCGGAACAGCCCCGCCCGCGCCACCAGTCCCTCGGCCAACCCAGCATCAAGGATCACCCCCTGATTCTCCACCTCATAGGCCCAGTCAGCCCAGCCCAGGCTATGGTCCACATCGCGGTCGATATGGGGTGGCAGGGTGGGACCATCGGGCAGGTAGCTGGGCACCACCTCCCCATCCTTCATCCGGTCCCAGTCGGCATAGGCTGTCAGGGTCACCGCCTCTGTCATCTGCCAACGCGGCACGAACCCGGCGGACCATGCCCGCTGGTCCCCGCCAAAGGCGCCATTCTGATCCGGATGCGCCGCCAAACCTGCGGCCAGGCTGAACCGGCCATCGCCACTGACATAACCGGTATCAAGTTGCAGATAGGGGGAGGTGAACGGGTCGATGCCCAGAACCAGTTCAGCCCCCGTTTCCGCCGGCTTGCGCAACGACAGGTCGGCGATGCCCGACGGGGCCGGGAACAGCAGGCCGACCGTGTTCAGCCCCACCCGGATGCTGGTCGCCTCCACTACCCGGTCGGACAGGGCGCCCTGCTGGGAGATATACAGCCCTTCCAGCCGGACATTGCCGGCGCTGTCGGGGCTGAACCCACGCACATTGCCGGCATCATACAGCCCGATGGATTCGGTCCCGACCCGCAGGCCGAAAGCATCGGTAGCGTTGCGCACGACATTGTCAGCGCCGGCATCCTGTGCCGCCGCCACGGGCGCACAGAGCAACAGGGCCGCGGCGGAAACAGCCAGCGACAGTCCGGGAACCTTCGGGGCAAACATGGGATTACTGCCTGTTCTTGGTTAACGTTTTTAATCGGCGGGGTGCGTATAGCACAGACCCAACATGTCCGCCATCGGATATGTTCTGTGATCGGTGTCAATTTGGCGGCCGCCGAATTCCTCCGACCTATGCGATTGCACAGTTTCGCAAAATCACATCCGGGGGTTAGCTGTTGGGAATTGTGTGTGCGATCGGGGAGAGGGTGGAGTGACGATGGACCGCCATGTGGTGAGCCGGCTGACCGCCGGATATGTCATCGCGCTGACCTTGATCGCGCTCCTGTCCGGCGGGGTCCATCTGTTGCTGGACAATGTCATCGCCGAACAGCGCGACGCCGCGACCATCATCAATGTCGCGGGCCGGCAGCGTATGCTGTCTCAGCGCATCGCCCTGCTGGGTACCGACCTGCGCCAGGGGGATGAAAGCGCGCGTCAGGCGCTGCTGGACGCCATCGCCCTGATGCGCCGCTCACAGGATGCGCTGGTGCATGGCAACGACCTTGGCATTTCCAATCCGTTATCGGCAGAGGCGCGGGCCCATTATTTCGATGGGGCCACACCGCTGGATGCTGCCGTGCACGCCTTCCTGGGGGAAGCGGAGCGGTTCGCCGAGAGCCGGGACGAGGAAGCGTATCAGCGGTTCCACACCGCCGCCCGCAGCACGCTGCTGCCCTCGCTGGACCATGCCGTCAGCATCTTCGAAGCGGAGGCCAATGGCCGTACGCGCTGGCTGCAGCAGGCGCAGAAGGTGGTGCTGGCCATCCTGCTGACCACGTTGCTGGCAGAGGCTTTTTTTATCTTCCGCCCCATGGTGACGCGTATCCGGGTCTATGCCGGTCGATTGTTCGATCTGGCCACGCGCGACGGGCTGACCGGCCTTCCCAACCGCCGCTTCCTTGTGGATACCGGAGAGGCGGCCATCATCCAGGCGCGGCGCGACGGCACCGAACTGTCCTGTCTGCTGATCGATCTGGATCATTTCAAGGCCATCAATGACAAGCATGGCCATGCCACCGGCGATGCCGTGCTGGTCCGCTTTTCCGAACTGGTACAGACGGCCCTGCGTCAGGGGGACCTGATCGGCCGCACGGGTGGAGAGGAATTCGCCATCGTTCTGCCCGGCGCCGGAGAGGCAGGCGCGCTGCTGGTGGCGGAAAAACTGCGCGCCCTGCTGGAGGCCGACCGCAGTGCCGGCGTGCCCACCTTCACCGCCAGCATCGGGGCCACCACCCTGGCACCCGACGATCGCGGCCTGACCGATCTGATGTCGCGGGCCGATGCCGCGCTTTATGTGGCCAAGGGACTGGGCCGCAATCGTGTTCGCTTCGAAGCGGCCCGCCCGCCCGAACCGCGCGGCGCGGTCAGCGTGGCGTGACCCGCCGCATCAACAGCCCATAGACCAGGGCCGCAATCCCCAGCCCCACGAACCAGGCATAATTGTAAAGCCCCACGAAGAAGCCCGGCACACCGGCAAAACCGCCGGGAAAGGCGGCATGCAGGAAGCCGGGAATGTTGGGCGCCACGGCCAGGGCAAAGGCGATCAGGGCCGCCGGGTTCCACCCGGCCCGGAACCCATATTCGCCATCCACCTGGAACAGCGCTGGCACGTTCAGGACCTGACGCCGGATCAGCCAGTAATCGGTCAGCATGATGCCCAGCAGCGGCCCCAGCAGCGCGCCATAGCCGATCAGCCAGGTGAAGATGTAGCCATCCGTCGTCTCGATCAGTTTCCAGGGCATCATGGCGATGCCGATTCCCGCCGTGATGTAGCCACCGGTGGTAAAGCTGACATGCCGGGGAAAAATGGCGGAGAAATCATAGGCGGGCCCCACCGTATTGGCGGCCAGATTAACGCACAGCGTGTCGATGGTGATGATGATCAGGCCGATGGCGACCGCGATGCCTTCCAGCCGCCCAGCCAGATCCACCGGGTCCCACACCGCCTCGCCATAGATGATGATGGTGGCGGAGGTGACGGCAACAGAGACAAAGGCCAGCAGCGCCATGGGCAGGGGCAGGCCCACAGACTGGCCCAGCATCTGATCCTTCTGGCTGCGGGCGAAGCGCGTGAAGTCGGGAATATTGATGGCCAGCGTGGACCAGAAACCGACCATGGCCGTCAGGCCCGGCCAGAATACAGACCAGAACTGCCCTTCCCTGGCGCCACCGGTCACGAATTGCGAGGGCGCCGACAGCATGTGCCCGAACCCGCCCGCTTTGTCCCAGGCCCACCAGAGCAGGGCCAGCATGATCAGGATCTTCAGGGGCGCCGTGATCGTCTCGATCCAGCGGATACTGTCCGGCCCGCGCCGGATGAACCAGAGATGCAGCGCCCAGAAAAACAGAAAACAGATCAGTTGCCCGGCATCGATGCCCAAGGCGGCGATCTTGTCCCCGGCCAGCGCGCCCCCCGTGATGATGTTGCCGATGGCATAGATGGCGCTGCCGCCCACCCAGCACTGGATGCCGAACCAGCCGCAGGCGATCAGCGCCCGCAGGGCCGCCGGCAGCTTGTTGCCCCGTGTGCCGAAGCTGGACCGGACGATCACGGCGAAGGGCAGGCCATATCTGGCCCCCGAATGCCCGATCAGCACCATGGGCACCAGCACGATCAGATTGCCGGCCAGTACGGTTCCCACGGCCTGCCATGCCGACATGCCTTGCTGGATCAGGCCCGATGCAAGCAGATAGGACGGGATGCACATGACCATGCCGATCCACAGCGAGGCGTAATGCACCCAGTTCCAGGTTCGCCGCCCGGGTGGGACCGGCGCCAGATCCTCGTTCCAGATGCCCGACCCGGTATCGACCGATCCCGTCATCCCCTTGCCCCCTGCGTCGCGCGGTTGTTGGTCCCTTCACCCCGGCACCGCGCCACCGGCCGGTCACGGAAGGAGCGACAATCTTGTTAAAGACGGGCACAGGATGACATAGAAGTAATTTGCCGTGTGCAGGAAGTTGGCCGATGACAACCAACGAGGACCATTGGCAGAAGGGTCCCAAGGGGTGATCGCGTACCATGGCGGAGTTGACAACGGACGAGCAGGCCCCCGCCTGGCGGGCCTGGGCGAAGGGTGGGGCGACGGGGCTGGTGGTTCTGGCCGTAGGCGCCCTGGCCTGGACGGCCTTGTCGCATCTGGCGGCCGAAATCTCCTATCGGGAGGTGGTGGATGCCCTGCGCGCCACGCCGCCCTGGGCCCTTGGCGCCGCCCTGGCCGCAACGGGACTCAGTTTCCTGGCCCTGACCTTCTATGACTGGACGGCGCTGACCTATGTGGGGCGCAAGGTGCCCTATCCTGTCATCGGCCTGACCTCCTTTTGCGCCTATGCCGTGGGCAATACGGTGGGGTTCGGGCCGCTGACGGCGGGCGCCATCCGCTACCGGTTCTACACCCCGCACGGGCTGGAGCCGGAGGAGGTGGCGCGCATCGTCGGCTTCGTCACCGCAACCTTCGGCCTGGGCGTGGCCGGCACTACGGCCTTGGGGCTTTTTATCGCGGGGGACGTGACCGGTCTCGGCCTGCCGGGCTGGATCGGCCATGCGGTGGGGGCAATCGGACTTGCGCTGCTGGCGGCACTGGTGGTGGCCTCGGGCCGGCATGAAAGCCTGCGGATCGCCCGCTGGACCGTGGACCTGCCCGCCCCGCGCCTGCTGCTGATCCAGTTCGCGGCCACGCTGGTGGATATCGCGGCGGCGGGCACGGTGCTGTGGGTGCTGCTGCCCTCCATCGATATCGGCCTGCCGGCCTTCATCGCCATCTATGCCGTGGCCATCGGCCTGGGCGTGCTCAGCCATGTGCCGGCCGGGCTGGGCGTGTTCGAAACCGTGGTGCTCGCCGCCGTCGGCGGTCGGGCGGATACCGAACAGGTGCTGGGCGCCCTGCTGCTCTATCGCATCATCTATCATGTGGTGCCGCTGCTGCTGGCCGGGCTGGCGGTGGCGCTGCTGGAAACGCGCCGGGCGGCCCTCTGGCTGTCGGGCAGCCGGGTGGTGATGGCCGGGCGGCGCCTGTCGCCACCGGTGCTGGGCGCGCTGACCCTGCTGCTGGCCAGCATGCTGGTCTTTTCCGGTGTCACCCCGGCCGACGATTCGCGCCTGGACCTCCTGTCCGGCTTCCTGCCCCTGCCCTTGGTGGAAGGCGCACATTTCCTGTCATCGGTGCTAGGGCTGATGCTGTTCGTGGTGGCACGCGGCGTCACCTACCGGCTGGACGGGGCCTGGTGGGCGGCCGTGTCGATCGTGCTGGCCGCCATGGTGCTGGCCCTGGCCAAGGCGTTGGCCCTGACGGAAATGGTGCTGCTGGCCCTGTTGCTGACCCTGCTGCTGCTGGCGCGCGGCGAATTCACGCGCAAGGCGTCACTGCTGCACTCCGCCCTCACCCGGCCTTGGCTGGTGGCGGTCGGGCTGCTGCTGATCACGGCCCTGTCGGTGCTGTTCTTCGTCTACAAGGGTGTGGATTACACCCATGACCTCTGGTGGCAGTTCGAATTTTCCGGCGAGGCGCCGCGCGGTCTGCGCGCGCTGCTGGGCGTCACGCTGCTGGCCGGCATGGTGGCCGCCTGGGCCCTGCTGCGCCCCGCCGTGCTGGCCGACCAGCCCCCGCCCGACGCCCAGGCCCTGGCCCGCGCCCGTGCCGTCATCGATGCACAGCCGCGCCCCGGCGCCCAACTGGCCCTGCTGGGCGACAAGAAGCTGCTCTTCTCCGACAATGGCGCCGCCTTCATCATGTATGCTAGGCAGGGCCGGTCTTGGATCGCGCTGTTCGATCCCGTGGGGCCGGAGGAGGAATGGGCGCCACTGATCTGGCGCTTCGTCGAAATGGCCCGTGCCTCGGGCGGACGCGCCGTCTTCTATCAGGTGACGCCGGAAAATCTGGCGCTTTACGCCGATGTCGGCCTTGTCGCCTTCAAGCTGGGCGAAGAGGCGCGGATCGATCTGGCGAATTTCGACCTGAAGGGGCCCAAGCGCGCCAACCTGCGCAACAGTTCCAACCGCTGCGAAAAGGCCGGCCTGGAATTCGCCCTGGTCGGGGTGGAGGATGTGCCGGCCATCATGACGGAACTGCGCGCCGTGTCCGATGACTGGATGGAAGCGCATAATGTGCGGGAGAAACGCTTCTCGCTGGGCGCTTTCCTCCCTGATTACGTGGCCCTGCGCCCGGTGGCCGTGCTGCGCCTGCGCGGCCGTATCGTGGCCTTCGCCAGTCTGATGATGACGGGCCAGCGGCAGGAAGCCAGCATCGACCTGATGCGCTTTTCCAGCGATGCGCCGCCGGCCGTCATGGAATATCTGCTGCTGCGCCTGATCCAGCATTTCAAGGCCGAGGGCTACGGCCATTTCAATCTGGGCATGGCGCCGCTGTCGGGCCTGTCGGCCAGCGCCGTGGGCCTGTGGCAGCAGGTGGGGCGCGCCGTCTATGAACGCGGCGACCGCTTCTATAATTTCAGCGGCCTGCGTTCCTTCAAATCGAAGTTCGGACCGGGATGGGAAGCGCGCTACATGGCGGTGCCCGGCGGGTTGAACCCGATGCTGGCCCTGGCCGACATCACGGTGCTGATCGCCGGCGGCTTGCGGGGAGTGGTGGGTAAATGAAAATGCGTTCCCTGTTCCTGTTCGCGCTTGTCGCGGGCCTTGCCGGATTGTCGGTTCCCGCCTGGTGGGCACACCGCTATGACATCGCGCCGCCTCGGGTGAAGCTGCCGCCCAACGACCTGCTGGGCCCCGTGCGGGTGATGGAGGGCAAGGGCGGCGGACAGGGACCGGTCGTCGTGCTGTTCACCGGACCCGAAGGCTGGGACGCCCGCGCCGACCATCTGGCCCGCCGTCTGGTGCATGGCGGCAGCAATGTCATCGGCCTGGACCTCAAGGCTGTGCGGGACGGCATCGCCAAGGCCGATGGCGATTGCGTCGATCCAAGCTGGGCCGTGCAGGACATTTCCCACGCCGCCCAGCGCAGCCTGGGCCTCAGCCATTACAACCTGCCCATCCTGGCCGGCATCGGCGCCGGGGCCGATATGGCCGTCGCCATCGCCGGGACAGGCACGCCCGCCATCCTGGGCGGTGTCGTGGCGGTGGACGAGGGCAAACAGCCCCCGCCGCGCCCGCTCTGCACCAATCCCCAATCCCAGGACGTGCCCGTCACCCGCCCCACGGGCGGCGGGCGGCCGGGCGAACGGCTGATCGCCGAACTGGCGCGGCGGGCACAGGCACAGGGGGACACCGAACTGTCCGACCTGCCGCTGACGGAACTGCCGGCCGACGCCAGGCATGGGGTGCTGGCCATCGTCTATTCCGGCGATGGCGGCTGGCGCGACCTGGACAAGGACATCGCCGAACGGCTGCAGAGCCAGGGTGTGCCCACCGTTGGTGTCGACATGTTGCGCTATTACTGGGCCTGGCGGTCGCCGGAGGACAGCGCCATCGACCTGTCCCGCCTGATCACCCATTACCGCCGGGAATGGGGCATCGATAAGGTGGTGCTGATCGGCTATTCCTTTGGCGCCGACGTCATGCCCGCGCTCTATAACCTGCTGCCCGCCGACCAGCGGCAAAGCGTGGTGCAGATCTCTCTGCTGGCCCTGTCGGCCCGCGCCAATTTTGAGGTGACGGTGGGCGAAATCCTCACCGCCAACAGCGAAAGCACGCAGCCCACCCGGCCCGATCTGGACCGCATCGACCCGAAGATCCTGCAATGTTTCGACGGCAAGGAGGATGAGGACGGCGTGTGCGAAACCCTGAAAGGCACCGGCATCGAACTGGTGGAAACCGAGGGCGGTCACCATTTCGACGGCGATTATGAGCACCTGGCCGACATCACCCTGGCCGGCATCGACCGGCGGGTGAAGGG
>NZ_JAGOGJ010000264.1 GCF_017996735.1 Niveispirillum sp. | reverse complement strand
GCACGGGGGCAACCGCACCAGACCTTTTCCGTCTCGACCTGCCGGATCACCCAGCCCGCCGCCTGCACCCTGGCGAGAAACTTGGGATCCATCAGAAGCCCTCCATCTGGCTTTGCTCCAGCGATTGCACCGCCTCTGTCGTGGCCCGGTAGACCCCGTGAACCTGCGCGAAATGCGCCGTGATCCGGCCAGGCCGCGTGCCATAGAGCAGCCGGTCGCGGGTTTTCCAGTTGTAGATTTCGACCTCCCCCTCTTCCTTGCCTTCGTGGACCGTGATGCCGAGGCCAGGCTTGTTGAAAAAGGCCGCGCTATCCGCGATGTCGTAGCCGGTCGGCGGCCGCTTGCCCTGATCCGTCCGCATCTTGGCCGGATGCGCGACGATGGCGATGTGGCACTCCAGCGCCTTTGCCCAGCTGCGGATCGTCTTGATCGCGAAGTTGATGTAGTTGGTCATGCTTTCGCCCTTCTCGGGCAGGTGCTCCAACTCGTTCCACGGGTCGATGATGATGATGCGGCACCGATCGCGGATCGCCAGCGTCTTCACCATGCTTTCCAGCCACCCCAGATGGTGCTGCGCATCGGCGCTGGTGTGGACGAGCCGCCAGCGCGCATCAAGGTCGGCCAGCAGCTTGTCCCGTTCTGCTTCCGATAGGTCGCGGAAAGCCTTGCGATGCTTCGCCCGGCACAACTGGTCGCGAATGCGGAAAGCGTGCGTCTCGAACCCGATCAGACCCACGCGGACCTTCTCGTGGATCGAAACCTCATCCGCCGTCCAGATGGTCAGCGTTGACTTTCCGGCGCCAGGTAGGCCGGTCCAGACCGAAATCTCCCCGATCTCCAGCGCGATCACCTTGTCAAAAGGTTCTTTGCCGATCCGCAGCACACGCTGCGCACTCATGGGCGGCATGTCAGAGAAGCCAGATATAACGCCGCCTGGAGGGTCGATCCGCTTGGCTTCGTTCAGGCATTTCGCGAGAACGCCTTCGCCGTGGCACACCAGAACGTCGTTGGCATCCTTGCAGCCTTCCGGCCAGATCGCATAGCGGACATCGTGGCCGGAAAGGATGGTTGCCATGACGCGCGGAAGGCTCTCCCCGGCCTCGTCGTTGTCGCCAGCGACGATCACATAGGGCGAGCGGCGCAGCGCCTCTTCCGCCTCAACGATTGCCTCGGTCTTGTTGCCCTGCGCCGTCCACCCATCGGGAAGAGAAACCGCCCGGATGAAACCGGACTGGATCACCGACAGCGCGTCAATCTCGCCCTCGGTAATCACGACGGGCTGGTCCTGATCCCGTGAAAGCGCGTCGATGTTGTATAGGCCGCGCACCACGTCCTTCGTCGACCGGAAGTTGCTGCGGCCTTGGCTGTCCTTCTTCTGGATGCCGCGGAACTTCCCCGCATAGGTTTCGCCGTTGCGAATGTAGGGGAACACCGCCGCTGGGCCCTCGATCCCTGGGACGTGGCGCACCGCTACGCGCATCTCCCGCAAGAGCCCTGCGTCCAGCCGGCGAACCTCTTGCAGCCATTTCATCACGTCGGTCGTCATAGAACTCGCCCCCTTTCCATTCGCAGTGCCAGCAGTGCCACTGGACCCCATCAGACTTGAACGTCACGCTCAGACACGGGTCGCGCTTGTTCTTGCGACCTGCGCTGCACTCCGGGCACTCAGTCCGAACCGTGCCGCTGGTCTTCTTGACGCTGATCCCGTGCTTCTGAACGATTTCCCATGCGCTCGGCATCCTTCACCGCCTTCATTGCTTCCCACCGTGAGCAGTCCTGCATCCGCGCCGCTACGACCTCCGCCTGGTAGCGCGACAGGCCAGCCTCGAACTCCAGAATTGCTGCCCGTTCCAGAAATGCGTCCACGTCGATCACAGGTCGCGCCCTCCCCACCAGTCGGCTCCTGCCGGGGCCACCTGTCGCGATTGTGGCAGGTTCGGGTTTTCTGGGAACACGTCCTGCCATCCCTTGAGGATTGACAGGTCGGCGCAGGCTTTCGGATCAGCCGCCTTGCGCAGCTTGTCGGCGATCATTTTTGCCGCCCGTGGCGTCATCGGTTTTCGGAGTTTGTGCCGGTGAGCGATGAAGGCTTCGGCCACCTCCGGGCCGACGACTTCGGCCAGGTACTCTCGAACCAAAACGGCATCGGATTTCTTTGGAGAACCGTTAGGTTCTCTTTCTTTCTTCTCTTCTTCTGTATCTGTATGGTTGAACGCCCGTTGAACTGGCGTTGCTTCCGTTCGTTGATTTTGCTGCCTTTTTTCTGCACTAGCTTTTCCAGCCCGAGATGCAATTTCCAAACCGTTCGCACGCTTTGAAATTTCGGCTTCGGCCCGAGCGTTCGAGAGCATCCCATTTCCGATGCTCATTTTCCCCAGATCGACCAACTTCTCGACCACCTTCTCGAAGGTCGCCTCGCGCATCCCGCAGTAGGTCGCCAGCCTTCTGACGTGATATTCGACAGGCCCGTCTTCTTCGTAGATGCGGCACAGCAGCATCGTGTAGACGCCCACCTCTTGCGCTGAAAGACCACGCACCCCGTTCATGAAATCGGCGGGGTAGAAGTTGAAGTATGGGTTGCGCTTCATGCCCGCACCTCAGCCCGGCCCAGCCGCCATTCTGCCGCCACCAGATCGTCGTGGGCATGGCCTGCGGCTTCATCCTGGCAGGCATAGTATGCCGCCTCGCACTGGCGCTTCAGCCGCTCTACGGCGGCACGCAAGGTCGGTGTGTCGGTCGCGTCTCGCCAGTGCTTCATTCCTTCACCGGCCGCACGATGTCGCGCAGCCGCCCCTCTTGCCTCAG
>NZ_JAGOGJ010000049.1 GCF_017996735.1 Niveispirillum sp. | reverse complement strand
CGATGAAGGCCCGGCCCTGCGGGGCGAGGCGGGCGGCGATGGCGGCGTAATGGGCAGCGTCTTGCGTCATGGCACTCTCCTCAAAGCGGGGCGTGGGGCTGACCGAAGGTGCCCTTGGCGAAACGGTCCAGGCGCAGCGGCGTCAGGTCGAAACCGGGCGGTCGGCCCTGTGCCAGCCCGGCGACGGTGGTGCCGACGGCCGGCCCCAACCCGAACCCATGGCCGGAAAAGCCGGTGGCGACGATCAGGCCGGACACACCGGTATCCGCATCGATCACCGGCAACGCGTCGGGCAGCACGTCGATGGCCCCGGCCCAGGATTTGACGATGCCGACCGGCCCGGCGCCCTGGAAAAGCTGCCCCAGCAGGTCGCGGATCATCTCCACCCGTTTCTCATTGGGCGGCAGGAAGGGCCGGCGCGGTTCCACCAGCCGCTCCGCCCTGGGCCGCACCAGCAGGGCATGAAGCTCATCCACCAGGGCGCGGCCCACGGACAGGCGGAAGGAATGCCGGTTGACCAGGAAGCTGGACAGGAAGAAGCCCAGATTGCGGAACGACCCCAGCGTGACATCCACATCGGACATGGATTCCGCCGCGATGATGCAGGACCCGTCCGCCCGCTGCCGCAACCCGATGCCGAAGCCGCAGAAGCAGGCCGCCGACAGGGGCGGCGCCGGGGTGGTCAGCGACACGGTATTGCGCACCGTCTTCTGTGGCAGCACCAGCGACAGCGGGCGCAGCAGATCATGGGAGACGGCGCCCGCCGCGCAGATGACGATACCGGCGGTGATCAGCCCATGTTCGGTCTGTACCCCCGTCACGCGGCCGCCGGCCACATCGATGGCCACGGCCCCGCAATCCTCCAGCACCTGCACGCCGCGCGCCGCCGCGGCGCGGGCATAGGCGGACGTGGCCTGTCCCGGTTCGGCCTGACCATCGTCCGGCGTATAAAGCGCACCGGCTGACGGCCGGCTCAACGCGGGCAGCAGCGCGGCCGTCTGGGCCGCGTCCAACAGACGGGCGGTCGGGGCCATGTCGCCCACCTGGCGCGTCCAGGCGGCGAACGCCGCATATTCGGCCTCGTCGGCGGCGGCGAACAGGCAGCCCGTCTCCCGCCAGCCCACGGGCTGACCCAACTCTGCCTCCAGCCCGCGCCAGAGCTTCAGCGCCGTCACGGCCAGGGGCATTTCCGCCGGGTCACGGTACTGGGTCCGCACGAAGCCCCAGTTCCGACCCGATTGCTGGCCCGCGACCCGGTCCTTCTCGATTACCACGACCTTCAGGCCGGCACCGGCCAGATAATAGGCGGTGGACAGACCCATGATGCCGCCGCCGATGATTACCGCGTCGGCGCGGCGGGGAAAGGCGGGGGCCTTGTCCTCGATCCGCTCCAGAACATCATCGGGTGTATGGGGGCTGAGGCTAAGCGCGCGCATCGATTATGGCGTCCATATCCATTTCGATGCGGATGGCGGGGTCGAACAGCTTGGCCTCGACCGTCGTGCAGGCGGGGCAGATGCCCACAAACGCCCGTGCATAGACATCCATGATGATGTCGTAATCGGCGGCATAGGCCAGATACATGCGCACCCGCACGATATCGGCGAGCGTGCCGCCGGCCTGGGCCAGAACCTTCTCCACATTGCGGATAAGCTGTTCCGTCTGGGCGGCAGCCGTCTCGGCCAGGGTGCTGGTGGCATAATCATAGCCGGTGGTGCCGGAGATCATCAGATGGTTCCCCACCTGCACGGCACGGCTGTAATTATACTGCCGCTCGAACTCACTGCCCGAGGTGAAGCGCTTGCGCACGGGCGCGGTAGGGTGATCGGGGGTCATGTCGATCCTTCTCGATTTCAGTGTTTGCGAAGGGGGAACCCTTCAGGCAAGGGGACGCAGCCGGTCGGGCGACAGCTTGGCCGGGTCGATGCCGAAGCCGGCCAGATCGTCGGGAAGCGGCCGGCCCAGCACCATCGACGCCACACTGCGGCCCAAGGCGGGCGAGGTCAGCACGCCGCAGCCGCCCTGGGCCGCCACCCAGAAGAAGCCAGACTCGTCCTTGCGGGCACCGCCCACGGGGTTGCGGTCGGGCACAAAATTGCGCAGGCCCGCCCAGGTGCCCAGCGGCCGGCCGATCTCCAGGCTGGTGTCGGCCTGGATATTCTCGATGGCCTGCGCCACGTCGATATCCTCGGGATAGACATCGCTGGGCGGGGTCAGGACCTCTTCCGCCAGGCTGCCCATGAAGCGGCCGGCCTCCGGCTTCAGGTACCATTGCCGGCCGACCTTGAAGATATGCGGCCAATGGTCGACCTGGAACCGGGACGGCGCCAGGAAGGTGAAGGCCGTGCGCCGCATCGGCATGATGCCGATGGGCGTGATGCCGGCCATCGCCGCCACCTGATCCACCCAGGCGCCGGCGGCATTGACCAGGGCCGACGCCTCGAACACGCCCTCCACCGTGGTCACCTGCCAGCCGCCACCCGTGCGGTCGATGCGCTGCACGGCATGGCTGGTCAGCACATCGGCACCCCGGGCACGGGCGCCGCGCAGATAACCCTGAAGCAGCCGGTTGCTGTCGATATCGGCCGCCCCAGGCTCATAGACGCCCATATCCACACCGTCGGGCAGCAGCGCCGGGAACAGGTCCAGGGACCGGGTTCCCGACAGGGTCTGCACCTCGGCCCGCGCATCCTGCAGACGGCGCACCAGCGCCTCCAGCCGGTCACGCTGCGCCACCGATCCCACCGTCAGGCAGCCGCGCGGCGACAGCAGCGATCCCTCACCGAATACCGCCGGCGGTTCCTCCAGAAAGGACCGGCTGGCGGCACCCAAGGCGCGCATCGTGTCGGCGGCGATGCCGACCGTGAACTGTTCAGCCGACCGTCCGGAGCTTTGGGTGCTGAGCGCGCTTTCCCGCTCGATCAGCAGGACCTTCGCCCCTTCCGACAGGAAATAGGCCGTGGAAACGCCCGCGAACCCGCCGCCGATGACGATGACATCATACTTCATTTCAAGAAGCCCCTGGACCCGGTTCAAAAGGATGTCGAGACCGACAGCTTGACGTTGGAGGGAACGTTCTGTTGCAGCAGGCTGGAGCCTGTGGCCGCCCAGTATTTCTTGCCCGTCACATTCTCGGCATAGAGGCGGATAGACAGCGGTTGTTCCGCATATTCCATCTCATAGCGCGCGCCCAGGTCGAAGGTGGTGTAGCCCTTGACGAAGGCGGAATTGACGGCATTGGCAGCACGCTTGCCCACACGGAAGGCCCCGGCCGACAGTTTCAGCCCGTCCAGCGCCTCGATCCCGTATTCAGCGAAGATGGAGCCGCTGAACTTGGCAGTATTCTCGATCCGCTTGCCACGCACCGTGGCGCTGCCCGTCTCCTGCTTGGCATCCAGGAAGACACCGCTGACGGAGACGGACAGGTTCCGGTCGACCTCACCCGTGGCGGAGAATTCGAAACCGCTGTAATTCGCGGCCCCGTCCCGGACATACAGATTGGCCGCGTTGAGGTAGGAGGAGGCGCGGTCAATGTCGAAATAGGCGCCGGTGACCAGCAGGCCGCGCATCGGCTCCAGCTTGATGCCATATTCCCGCTGCTCGCTGAGCGCGGCCGGCATCACTTGCCCGGCATTGGTGGCGATCTGCGGCACGATGATGCCGGCTTCCAGCCCCTCGATATAATTGCCGTAGAGGCTGATCCAGGACAGCGGCTTGACCAGCGCGCCGTAGGACCAGGAATCCGGGCTGGTCTTGTAGGTCGTGGTGAGGTTGCGGTCGCGGTAATCGGTGGTGCGGTAACCCACCGTGACATTCAGCCATTCATCATAGCTGGCGCGGTTGAAGATGAAGACCGCATCCTCCTTCACGCGGGAGATGCTGGTGATATTGCGGGGCGGCGTCGGCTGCTCCGGGATCTCCACCGGGTTGTACAGATTCTGGGCGAAGCTGTAGCGCACGGCCGCCGGGATGTTGGCGTCACGGGTATAGTGGGAGGCACCGATCAGCAGGTTGTGCTTGATGGGCCCCGTCTCCACCACGCCGGCCAGATCGCCCTTGACGATGCGGGCGCGGTAATCGTTGCCGTGGGTCAGCGCCAGACCCATCGTGCCGTTGCCGGTGGTCAGATTGTAGCCGGAGAAGGAGGAATAGCGACGATCACGCTCCAGATAGGATTCACCCGTGCCCAGCGACAGGCTCCAATCGGCGGAAATGGTGTAGCGGGCGCGGGCCAGCAGATTGTATTCGTACCCTTCCGACAGCAGCCAGTCCGACCCCAGGTTCAGGGAGCTTTTCTGGAAGGCCGGCAGGGTGATGACACCGTTGACGGCCGCCGGCAGCACCAGTTCCGTGGCTTCCGTGACCGACTTGTCGATATATTCGGCATCCAGCATGATCTCCAGATCGTCGGTCACGTCCCAGTCGAAGGCGGCGGACGCGAAATAACGGCGGCCCTTGGTATCATCCACGCCCGTTTCCAGGGAATTGGCGGCGGCATTGACCCGCAGCCCGACATCGCCCCATTTCCGGCCGATATCGACATGGCCGCCATAGGCGCCATGGACGTTGCCGGACAGGCTGGCCTTGTTGATCGGCTCTGCGCTGGCCCGCGACGTCACCAGATTGACGATACCCGAGGGGGAGGCGAAACCGTAATAAAGGCCGGCCGCCCCCTTCAGCACCTCCACACGATCCTTGTTCTCCATCGGCATGTCGATGAAGTTGATGATCGGCAGGACGCCGTTGAAGCGGTAGTTCGTCAGATTGTCGACGGCCACACCACGCACAGCCAGGTTGCTGTAGATGGTGGCGTTCAACTGCGACTGGGTGACGCCGGCGGTGTTGCGCACCGCATCCACGATGCTGGATGCCTGCTGGGCGTCCAGCAATTCGCGGCTCATCACCGACACAGTCAGCGGCGTATCGATGATGCGGGCATCACGAAAGGCGCCGGCCTGCAAATAATCCTGACTGAAGCTGTTGCGACGATCGGCCGTCACAACAATTTCTTCCAGCACAATCCCCTGATCCTGTGCCGGCTGTGCCTGAGCCAGCGTCGGCAGTGCGGAGGCTGAAAGAATAAGGAACTGGAACCAGCGCGATTTGTACATCTTCACCTTACACCCCCGATCTATATTTCCCTGTTCATCGATCCCGTTATTGTCGCGATCTTTGATTCTTGTTTTGATTTCCAGTGAATGATGGTGGCAGCGCCCCATCCGCGTCGATGATAATTTTTGGAAGGCACCCCCTAATTGCCATTCATATGAATGCGGGTCAGGAGGTCGTCCGTGACCGCCGTCCACGGGCCTGCACCGCGCGCCGGCACCACCAGAGCCACAGGCCCATGCCCATCACGGCCAGGAAAACCATGCCCAGCAACAGGGTGAGGATACGGCCGGCGCTGCCGGCCCATTCACCGGCATGCAGCGTATAGAGCGCCACCACGAACCGGGCCGGCAGCGCCGTCTGCAACGCGTCCTGGACACCGACGACATCGAACGACGCGGCATCGACATAGACATGGGTTGTCCCGAAAACCCGCCGCCATTCCCCAGGCTGCCGCATCTGGACATGGTAACAGCGCGTGGCACCCGGCAGGGAGACGACGACGATATCCGCACCGGGAAACCGCCGCCGGGCGCTGTCCACGGCGCCGGCCGCCGACACCGGCCCTGCCTCTGCGGTCATTGCCGTGCAGGGTGCCGGTGGCGTCGCGCGGCTGTCCGTCAGGCGTTCCAGGGCCGGCAGGAACTGCAAACCCAGCCCCGTGACCACCATCAACAACACAAAAGGAAAGACCCATAGCCCTGCAGCACGGTGCCAGCCGAACCATCGGGCCACCGGATTGGGCACAGGCTGCGGCAGCAATGCAGCCCGCCAGCGCCGTTTCACCGGCCAGGCGAGTTTTAGTCCGACCAGAAGGGTGATCAGAAGCAGCAGGCCGCTGATGATGACGGCGATCCGGCCCACCGGCCCCGCCAGCAGCGATTTGTGGAAGACCAGGAGGCCGCGCGCCAAGGAAAGCCGCCACCAGGGGCCCGTCCAGGCGGTGACCCGCTGCACCTGTCCATCCGTACCCGAAACCCGCCAGACATCCAGGTCACCCGTTCCCGGATCGGTCAGGATATCCACCTGCCCGTCCAGACCGCCGCTGATGAAATACTCCAGCGGCCGGACGCTCCTTGCATCGATCTCCCGCATGGCGTCATCGATGGCGGCATGGAGGGGGGGCTGTCCCGACGCGTCCAGCATCCAGTCGTCAAGTTCCCGCGCATAGACCAGCAGAATGCCCGACAGCACCTGCAGAAGCCAAAAGGCGGCCAGGAACAGGGACGCATAGCGATGCGTCATCACCAAAACCTTCCTGGTACCCGGTCGGATCGACATTTCCCCTCCATCTGCTGTGGATCGGAAACATCATGATGGGACCGATCCGGCACCAAGGATCGGCGGGATCATGACGACGGTCGATTGCAATAAAGCTTGGCGGGCCAACGGAAATTATGGTCAGGGACACGCGGCTGCCGGCGGGTATTCGTGCCCTTCGGATTATCCGGGCCACGCTTCGATTATTTGCCATCGACGCTCCGACCGCTGCCGCTTCAATTGGCGGGGCCACGATCAGGCTGGAGGCAGTGCCTTGTTCCGCTCATACCTTTATGTCCCTGCAAACACCCCGCGCTTTCTGGCGAAGGCGGCAACCCGGGGGGCCGATGCCATCATCATCGATCTGGAGGACAGCGTGCCGGAAGCGGGCAAGACCGATGCGCGCGAGGCCATGTCCCAATGGGTTCCGTTACTGCGCGCCACCGGGGTGGCGGTCTTCGTGCGGGTCAATAGGGGGGCGCGCCTTGTCCAGGATGCGGTGGCGGCGGACAGGGCCGGCGCGGACGGGATCTTCATACCCAAGGTGAATGCCGCCTCTTGCCCGGAGGATCTGGATCGCCAACTCGGCCCCGCATCAGCCCGGCAAACGCCGATGGGCTTCGTCCCCATGATCGAGGACCCGGCGGGCCTTCTGGCGGCGCCGACGATCGCCCAGGCCCCCCGCGTCGTCGCCTTGACCGTCGGGGAAGAGGATCTGGCCACCGCCATGGACGCCAAACCCCTGCCCCATATCCTCCGGCTGCCGAAGCTGATGGTCCATTACGCGGCCAAGGCGGCAGGCAAACTGTCCCTGGGCCTTTTCCACGGCATCGCCGACTATGCCGACATTGCCGGGGTCAAGGCGGCGGCGATCGAGGCACGGGCCTTCGGCTTCGACGGGGCGGCCTGCATCCATCCGACGATCGTGCCGATCCTGAACGAAGCCTTCTCCCCCACACAGGCCGAACTGGATCGGGCGCGGCGGATCATCTTGTCCGCACAGGCCCGCCAGGCATCCGGATGCGGCGCCTTCATGCTGGACGGTTGTTTCATCGACGCCCCCATCATCATCCGCGCCGAACGCCTTCTGCAACGGCATGGGCAGGGATGGCAGCACGATCAGGGGATCATACCAGCGACGGCAGGTTCAGGCGGTTGACAGGCTGACGCAAAGAAAACCCGGCCCGGCAGGTCACGATTGTTCCAGCAGGGCGATCGACCATTCGACATGGCTGTCCATGACGGCCGACGCCGCACGGACATCCCCCGCCAACACGGCATCGGCCAAGCGGTTATAATTGGCGATATAGCCGGGAATATGCAGGCGCATGTCGATGGTACCGGCCAGGAACCGGTTCCAATATTCCAGATTGAGCAGCCCCAGCAGATAATCCACATAGGGCTTCTGCCCGATCTCGTTCAGCAGATAGTGGAAATCGTTCAGGACCAGATAGAATTTATAGGAGGGCGGGGCGTCGCGGGCTGCGCGGATGCGGGCGATTGCCTCTTCCACCCGCTGACGATTGTCGCCCTCGCCAATACGGCGCGCGGCAGCCACGACACCGACCTTGGCGATCGGGCCTGTCACCTCGTAGATCTGGATCAGATCGGCCAGCGACAATTCACGCATGATGGCGCCCTTGTCGGGCAGCAGTTCCACCAGCCCCTGCCCCGCCAGAATATGCAGCGCCTCACGCACCGGTGCGCGGCTGACGCCCAGGCGCTTGGCCAGTTCGGCCGCCTTGATCCGCTGACCCGGCCGAAGGATGCCTTCATCCAGACTCTGCATCAGCATTTCATGCACACGTTGCACCAGCGTCGTCTTGGTGCTGCCGTCCGCCATCAGCTTCGGTGCGCCGAAGGGTGAGGGGGCGCCGGCAATGTCGGTCTGAAAGTCGCTTGCATCCTCCTCCTGCTGTGCCGGAGGGCGCGGCACACGGGCTCGCCCCTTCGCTGTCTCGCCAATACGCACCCTGCCCGGTGCGTCGGTCGATGCTTTTGTCATTATCGCTTTATCCCCTGCGATCCTTGCCCGCCCGCGTGACAGGCCGTCTGGCAGCCTTTTCGTGGCGTGATGCTACGACAACCTCCCCGACCCTGCATAGCGGGCTGAAATCAGCATAACGCAACGCCCCATAGTGTCGACAGATTTATCTTTCCGGTTTCTGGCATTCATATGCATGATCTGACCAAAATCCTTACACTACTGTTTTTATTGAATTTTTTGCGCATACCAATCGATCCATATGAAAATGTTTCCCAAATGTGAAGATTCCTTCTTGAAAGTGCCGACACTTTATGGCGGATTAAAGGGGCGCCCGACAGGACAAGACACAGTCGCACAACAAGCACGGGATGGCTGGGCGCAGAGGCGGTTTACCTTCATCGGGGACTGACGCCATGGACATACAAACAGCCACCGGTGCCGCCGGTGACCCCAGCGCTGGCGGACGCGTTGCCCGCTTCGCACAGTTGGTCGAGATCGAGACGCAGCGCAGCCACGATCTGCCGCAACCTGTTGCGGACATGATCTGGTCGCGCCGTCTGCTGCCCGTGATCACGCGGGATGATGACGCCCCCAGCCCCTTCGGCACTGTCGCGCCGATCCGTGGCGCAGGGGACATGTCGATGACCTACGCCGCATGTCCGCCGGGCACGGGTCCTTCGTTGCATACCCATCGCCGCACGTTTGAGACCTTTACGGTGCTTTCGGGGCGGTTCGAATTCACCCTGGGCGACAATGGGGAAAGCGCGGTAACGCTCGACCCGTTCGACGTCCTGTCCGTACCGCCCGGTATCGCCCGCGCCTTCCGCAATGTCAGTGAGAAGGAAGGGTTGCTGCAGGTGGTCATCACCGGTGGCCAGCACGACGTGAACGACATCTTCTTCCCCGCCCGAACAGCGGAGGAGATCGCCGGTCACGGCGCGCAGTATCTGGCCTATTTCCAGTCGAAGGGCCTGTCCTTCGACATCTGATCTGGTCGAGGCAGGGCGGTATACGGAGCAGCAATCCATGGCGATTGCTGAATGTACCGATACGCCTGCATTTCTTTCATATAAGAATACAAATGGAGGACGGGGACATGAACATGTTGAGGCTTCGCACGCTGTGGTTGGCCACTGCCACCGCCATGACACTCGCCCCCTTGCCGGCCCTGGCGCAGGCGGTGGACAGCGACGTTCTGGAAGAGATCATCGTGACCGCGACCAAGATGGGCGACACGCGGTTGCAGGAAACGCCCCTCGCCATCACCGCCTTCACGGCAGACGCGCTGGAGAGAACCGGCATCAAGGATGTCCGGGATCTGGCCGGCTCCACCCCCAATCTGGTGGTGGCCCAGAATGGCGCCTTCGCCCAGCTCTATATCCGGGGCATCGGGTCGAACAATGTCTTCGCGGGTTCCGATCCCAGCACGACGGTCCATATGGACGGCGTCTACCTGGCCCGCCCCGCCGCCGTCTTCAACAATTTCCTGGATGTTGAGCGGATCGAGGTGCTGCGCGGGCCGCAGGGCACGCTGTATGGCCGCAACTCGGTCGGTGGCACCATCAACATCGTCTCCCGTCTGCCCGACAACAATGTCAAGGCCAAGGCACAGGCCACCATCGGCAATTACGATCTCTATCGTGGCGAAGCCTATGTCAGCGGTCCGCTGATCGAAGACAAGCTGTATGGCAGCGTGTCGATAATGGGCAGCAAGCATGACGGCTATTTCAAGAATGTCGTCCCGTCCGGCAATGACCGCGCCAGCGAGGATACCTGGGGCACGCGCGCCATCCTGCGCGCCACGCCCAACGAAGCGCTGGAGATGGTGTTCCGCGCCGACTACCTGGCTGATTATGGCCATTTCGTCGGTAATCAGGCCCTGCTGCAGCCGTTCCGCCCCGTGGCCGGCGGCGCCGTGGACCCGGTGACGGAAGCCATCCGGGGCGACTGGCACAAGGTGGCGCTGGACAGCCCCAGCGACACTGACCGCAAGATCAAGGGCGTATCGGCGGAGATCACGTACAGCTTTTCCGACGCGGCGGTGCTGAAATCGCTGACCGCCTATCGCAAGAGCGACCTGAACTATATCACCGACACGGACGCGACCGACCTGCACCGGCAGGAAACGCGCCAGCAGGAATATCAGGACCAGCTTTCAGAGGAACTGAACCTGTCGGGCCGGCTCGACCGGTTCAAATATGTGCTGGGCCTTTACTATTTCGATGAGCATATCGACACCTTTTCCACTGTCACGGCCTTCAACCTGAACCGTGTGACCAACCCGGCCCCGACCGTCGATACCAAGGCCTGGTCCGGCTATGGCCAGGGGTCCTTCGACGTCACCGATCAGTTCACCCTGACCGCCGGCATCCGCTATACGGATGAAAAGAAGGATTTCGACCAGTATTTGAACATCTACACCCTGTCGACCGGGGCGCCCTTGGCCACATATCCGCGCCGCTATCTGAACCAGGGCCATTACACGGCCTGGACCCCGAAATTCGGGGCGGAATACAAGGTGACGGACGATGTGATGCTGTATGCGTCGGCGACGCGCGGCTTCAAGTCGGGTGGCTTCAACTTCTCCTCCGGCAACACGGCCCAGGGCTTTGCCCCGGAAACGCTGTGGAGCTATGAGGCCGGCTTCAAGACGGAGTTCGCCGACCGGCGCGTGCGCCTGAACGGGTCCGCCTTCACCTATGATTACAAGGATCTGCAGGTGCAGTCCTTCCTGGTGCCGGGCGTCACCGACATCACCAACGCGTCGGACGCGAAGGTCGATGGCGTGGAACTGGAACTGACGACCCGTCCCGTGACCGGCCTGGATATCGGCGCCACGCTGACCTATCTGAATGCCCGCTACAAGAACTATCCCCAGGCGCCGATCCCGGGCACCAGCCCCGCCGTCACCATCGACGCCTCGGGCAAGTACCTGAACTCCTCCCCCAAATGGGCCTACATGCTGTATGGCCAGTATAATTTCGATGTCGGCGGCGGCTCGGCGTTCGTGCGCGGTGAATATGGCTGGAAGGACCGGCAATATTTCACCGTCGTCAATGACCCGATCCAGACCATGGGCAGCTACGACCTGTTGAATGCCAGCATCGGGTTCGCCCCGGAAGGCGGCAACTGGCAGGTGGTGCTGTACGGCCGCAACCTGTCCGACACGCAATATCTGGTTTCCACGGGCACCTTCACGGCCGTGCCGTCCGGCACGCCGGGCGACCCGCGCACCTATGGCCTGCGCCTGACCTACACCTACTGACCGCCATGACACAGGGTCTGGAAATGTCTTCTGCATCCCCGCTTCATATCGATGGCACCTGCGACCCGGATTTTGCCGGGGTGCGGGAGACCTTCATCGAGAATTTCCGCGACCGGGGCGAAATCGGCGCCGCCGTCTGCATCTACCGGGACGGAAAAAAGGTTGTCGACCTGTGGGGCGGGGTGGCGGATGTCGCCACCGGCGCCCTTTGGCAGCAGGATACGATCTGCTGCATGATGTCCGTGGGCAAATCCATGGCGGCCTTGTGCCTGCTGATGTTGATCGACCGGGGCAAGGTCGATCTGGAGGCCCGCGTCACCGACTACTGGCCCGAATTCGGCCAGGCCGGCAAGGAAAAGACCACCGTCCGCATGCTGCTGTCGGCCCTTACCGGCGTTCTTTTTGCTGATGCCGCCCCCGACGGCTCGGCCTATGACTGGGATTTGATGTGTCAGGCCCTGGCCGCACAGAAGCCGGAATGGGAACCGGGCACCCAGGGCGCCTATCATTCCATGACCGCCGGCTATTTGCTGGGGGAAATGGTGCGGCGGGTGGATGGCCGCATGATCGATGTCTTCTTCCGCGAAGAAATCGCGCGGCCGCTGGGCATTGATTACGGGTTCGGGGTGGCGGAGGCGGACATGCACCGCGTGTCCGACATCATGCCCAATCCCGGCAGCGTCACCTTTGTCCAGGCCAAGGACAAAACCACCAAGCTGGGCCGTGCATGGCGCGTGCGGCCCAGTTCGGCCAACCCCTATAACGAACCGGCCTATCGCCGGGCCGTGTTCCCATCCTCCAACGGTCACGGCAATGCCCGCGCCATCGCCCGTGTCTATGCGACGCTGGCCAATGGCGGCACGCTGGACGGTTTCCATCTGCTCTCCCCCGCCCTGGTGGAGGAGATGCGAACCGAAAGCTGGCGCGGCATCTGCGGCATGACCGACCGGCCCTTCCGCTATGGGCTGGGCCTGTTCCTGAATTATCCGCCCATGCTGGGGTTCGGCGCCAATCCGCGCGCCTTCGGCCATCCCGGCGCAGGCGGGGCCGTCGGCATCGCCGATCCGGAAGCCGGCCTCGCCTTCAGCTACAGCCCCAATCTGATGTGCGCAGGTGCCGGCATGGGCGACCGGTGCGAGGCCCTGGTCCAGGCGGCACTCGGCAAACAAGCCATCATCTGATCCTGACCCCCAGGGAGGGGAAAATGTCCGAATTCAAAGGAAAAGTGGCCCTGGTGACCGGCGGCAGTTCCGGCATCGGTGCCACGGTGGCCAAGGCGCTGGGCGCCCGGGGCGCAAATGTCGCCATCGTGGCCAGCAGTTCCATCGCCAAGGCCGCCCCCGTGGTGGATGCCGTGAACGCAGGCGGTGGCACCGCCCGCGCCTATGCCGCCGATGTCCGGGACGAGGCCGCCGTGACCGCCCTGCTTAAGCAGGTGACGGCGGATTTCGGCGGGCTGGACATCCTGGTCAATGCCGCCGGCGTGTTCGAACCCAGCCCCGTTGGCGACACGCCGGCGAACACCATGAACCGCATGGTGGATATCAACCTCAAGGGGACCTGGAACTGTCTGCAGGCGGCCGTACCGCACCTGAAGGCACGGGGCCGGGGCAAGGTGCTGAATTTTGCGTCGGTGGCCGGTACCATCGGCGTGAAGGGTTTTGCCATCTACTGCGCGTCCAAGGCCGCCATCGTCATGATGACGCGGGTGGCAGGCGCCGAACTGGCGCCCTTCGGTATCAATGTCAACGCGGTTGCCCCCGGCAATACCGAAACCCCGATGAACGAGGCGATGCGCACCGCGCCGGAGATGGCCGAGGTTCTGGACGGCATGCGCCGCATGACGCCCAGCGGCGTCACCTTTTCCAAGCCGGATGAGATCGCGGGCGCCGCACTCTACCTGCTGTCGGATGCGGCACGACCCGTCTTCGGCACGACGCTGGTCATTGATGAAGGCATCTCGGCCACCATCGGCTGAAACCGGTGGCTAGAAGCCCAGCGACAGCCGGCCTGCCGCGCATGCGGCGTGAGCCAAGCCGCCGGAGGGCAGTGCCCGGTGCGTGACGGAATATGAAAGTAAAACGGGGGGATCGGGAATGACGGACAGCACGCGCAAGGACAGTGCCTATGCCTGGTATGTGGCGGTGCTGCTGTCCGTTGCCCACCTGATTTCCTTTGTCGACCGGTTCGTGATGAGCCTTGTTCTGGTGCCCATCAAGACCGAACTGCTGCTCAGCGACACACAACTGGGCCTGCTGCACGGTACCGGCTTTGTCATTCTGTACACCGTGGCCGCCATTCCACTGGGATGGATGGCCGACCGGGCCAACCGCCGCAATATCATCGTCCTGGGCATCCTGGTGTGGAGTGTGGCGACGGCGGCCTGTGGCCTTGCCACCTCGTTCAACAGCCTGTTCGTCGCCCGGATCGCCGTCGGGTTCGGAGAGGCGGCGCTGGTGCCGGCGGCCATGTCGCTGATCGCGGCCTATTTCACCCGGTCGAAACTGTCACGCGCCGTCAGCACCTTCACCATGGGCGCCTCGCTGGGCAAATCGGTCGCTCTGATCGTGGGCGGGCTTGTCCTGGCCTGGCTGACGACGCGGGGCGGGGCCATGCTGCCGGGTTGGGGCCATCTGTCGCCCTGGCAGGGGCTGTTCATCGCGGCGGCGGCGCCGGGCGTGCTGGTCGCCCTGCTGCTGCTGACGGTGCGGGAACCGGCCCGGCCGGTCACCACCCAGGCAAAGCCGGGCCTGCGCGAAGTGTTCGCCCATATCGGCCGGCATCGCGCCGCCTATCTGCTGCACACGGCGGCGGCGGCATCGGCGATCCTGCTGGTCCAGTCCTACGCCGCCTGGTCGCCCACCTTCTATATCCGCAATTTCGGTCTGGCCCCGGCGGAAGCCGGGTATCTGGTGGGCATGGTGGTGCTGGTGGCCGGTCCGGTCGGGCATCTGACGGGCGGCTATCTGACCGACCGGTTGCAGGCCAAGGGCGTGATAGGCGCCCCCGGTCTGGTGATCGCCGGCATGCTGCTGCTGTCACTGCCGCTGGCGGTCCTGTTCTGCACCAGTGACAACAAGACCCTGTCGCTGCTCAGCTACGCACTGCTGAACATCACGCTCACTGCCGCCGCCCCGCCGGGCCTGTCGGGCATCCAGTTGCTGACGCCGGAGCGGCTGCGCGGGGTGACCAGCGCGTGCTTCATGGCGGCGGTCACCTTCACCGCCATCGGCATGGGACCGGCCAGCATCGGCATCTTCACCGACCGGGTTTTCGGCGATGACAAGGCCCTGGGATCGTCCCTGCTGCTGGCCACTTTCATCTTCGGTCTGGCCGGTGCGGTCTTCGCCTGGTTCAGCCGGGCGCCGACACGGGCCGCCATGACCGCCGACGCCTGATCCTTTCGAACCCTTAAAACCACGACAAGCGGCCGCCCCTTGGGCGCCGAAGGGGCAGACCTTGCCCCGACTTCAGGAGAAAACCCATGCGTAAATCCGACAAGGTCATCATCACCTGTGCCATCACGGGATCGCTGCACACCCCGACCATGTCGCCCTACCTGCCCATCACCCCGCAGGAGATCATCGACCAGTCGGTGGAAGCGGCAGAGGCCGGCGCCGCCATCCTGCACCTGCATGCCCGCGACCCGATCGATGGCCGTCCCTCGCCCGATCCCGACCTGTTCATGCAGTTCCTGCCGCAGATCAAGCAGCGCTGCGACGCCGTCATCAACATCACCACGGGTGGGGCGCCGGGTTTCAGCGAGGATGACCGGCTGGCCGCCCCGCTGCGCGCCCTGCCGGAAATGACCTCGCTGAACATGGGGTCGATGAATTTCGGCGTGTTCGGCCTGGCCGACAAATACCCGGAATGGAAGCATCCCTGGGAAAAGCCGTTCCTGGAGGCCAGCAAGCGTTTTGCCGCCAACCATAATTTCGCGCTGATCGAACGCATCATCCGCGAACTGGGCGAAGGCCATGGCACCAAGTTCGAATATGAATGTTACGACCTGGGTCATCTCTACAATGTCGCGCATTTCGCCGACCGCGGCCTGATCAAGCCGCCCTTCCTGATCCAGGGCATCTTCGGCGTGCTGGGCGGCATCGGGGCCGATCTGGAAAACCTGACGGCGATGAAGCAAACCGCCGACCGGCTGTTCGGCAATGACTATTACCTGTCGGCCTTTGGCATCGGCCGCATGCAGATGCGGTTCCTGACCATGTCGGCCATGCTGGGCGGCAATGTGCGTGTCGGGCTGGAAGACAGCCTGATGATCGGACGCGGCCAGTTGGCCAAGAGCAATGCCGAACAGGTGCGCAAGATCCGGACGATCCTGACCGAACTGGGCATGGAAATCGCCACCCCGGACGAGGCCCGCGCCATGCTGGCGTTGAAGGGTCCGGACCGGGTTGGGTTTTAAGGGCGGGGATGGATCATGCGCTTTGCAACCGATACCGGCGGCACCTTTACCGACCTTGTCGTGGAAGAGGATGATGGCCGGATCAGCATGTACAAGGCCTCCACCGTGCCGGGTGATCCGGTGCAGGGGGTTCTGGCGGCCCTGACCCTGGCGGCGACGGATCGCGGGCTGGACCTGGCGACATTGCTGGACCGGGGCGATACCTTCATCCATGGCACGACCCACGCCATCAATGCCATCATCACCGGCCGCACGGCACGAGCCGCCCTGCTGGTGACCGAAGGGCACCGCGATATCCTGACCCTGCGCGAGGGCGGGCGGATCGAGCCGTTCAACCATTCAGTCCCCTATCCCAAACCCTTCGTGCCCCGCGCGCTGACCTTCGAGGTGCCGGAGCGTCTGATCCATGACGGGTCCGTCCACCAGCCGCTGGACGAGGCGGCCCTGGCCAGCATCATCGACCGCTTGCGGGCGGAGAAGGTGGAGGCGGTGGCCGTCTGTCTTCTGTGGTCCACCATCAATCCCGCGCATGAATTGCGGGTGGGTGCCGCCCTGGCGGCGGGTCTGCCGGGCGTGCCGGTCAGCCTGTCGCATCAGGTGAACCCCAGCCTGCGGGAGTTCCGCCGGGCCTCATCCACCGCCATCGACGCGGCGCTGAAGCCGCTTATGGGCCGCTATCTGGGCGGGCTGGAAGCGCGGATGCGCGAGGCGGGGTTCAAGGGCAAAGTGATGGTGCTGACCAGTTCCGGCGGCATGATGCCGGCGGCGGAGGTCGCGGCAAACCCCATCCGCATCATCAATTCCGGCCCCTCCATGGCCCCCATCGCGGGCCAGCATTATGCCGACCTGGAAGGCAATGGCGACAGCGTCATCGTGGCCGATACGGGCGGCACCACCTATGACATCTCGCTGGTGCGTGGCGGCCGGGTGCCGATGACGCGGGAATTGTGGATCGGGCAGCCGACGCGCGGCCATCTGGTGGGCTACCCGTCGGTGGAGGTGAAAAGTGTCGGTGCCGGCGGCGGCTCCATCGCGCGCGTCGACGCGGGTGGCTTGCTGCATGTCGGGCCGGAAAGTGCCGGTGCCGTGCCGGGTCCCGTCTGCTATGGCCGGGGCGGAACACGCCCGACGGTCACCGACGCCTCCCTGGCCCTGGGCTTCCTGGACCCCGACTTTTTCCTGGGCGGCGCCATGAAGCTGGACCTGGCCGGCGCCCGCGCCGCCATCGAGCGCGATGTCGCGATCCCGCTGGGTATCAGCGTGGAGGAAGCGGCCTGGAGCATCATCCACCTGTCGACGGAAAACATGGTGCAGGCCATCGCCGACATCACGGTGGCACAGGGGATCGACCCGGCCAAATCCGTGCTGATCGGCGGCGGCGGTGCGGCGGGTCTGAATTCCACCTTCATCGCGCGGCGTCTGGGTTGCGAACGGCTGATCATCCCGGAAACGGGGGCGGCGCTGAGCGCGGCGGGCGCCATGATGTCCGAAGTGACGGGCGAATTTGCAGCCAGCCTGTTCACCAGCACGGCACGCTTCGATTTCGACAAGGTGAACGCGGCGCTGGCCGACCTGACGGCCCAATGCGCCGCCTTTGCCGCCCGGTCGGGCGACCCTTCGCGCCCCGCCGAACCCGTCATCATGGCGGAAGCGCGATACGAAAATCAGGTCTGGGATATCGACGTCGCCTTGCCCCTGCTGCGGTTCGTGGGACAGGAGGATGTGGAGCATTTCCGCCGCACCTTCGATGCCGCCCATCGCCAGATCTTCACCATCGATGATCCGTCATCGGCGGTGGAAATCGTGGGGCTGCGGGCCACCATGCGCTGTCAGGTCCGGCCCTTCCGCGACTTCCGTCTGGATGCCGGCGCCGCGACGGCGGGACAGGATCGCCGGCGTTCGGCCTGGTTCAAGGAAACCGGCTGGGTCGATACCGCCATTTACCGGCTGGAAGCGATGGAAGCGGACCGGGTGATGGCGGGTCCCTGCATCATCGAAAGCGCCTTCACCACCATCGTCGTCGATCCGGCCGCCACGGCGCAGCGATCGGCGGCGGGCAGCATCCTGATCCATCCGGCCGGCCGCGCGTGAAGGGGAAACAAGCATGAGCGACATGAAGCTGAACGGCGCCGATCTTGCCATCCTGAACAGCCGGTTCGAGGGCGTGGTGCGCAAGATGGCCAACACGCTGCTGCGCACCGGGCGGTCAGGTGTGCTGAACCGCGCGCGGGATTTTTCCTGCTGCATCGTCACCGATGCGGGCGACCTGCTGGCGGCGGCGGAAAGCCTGCCCATCCATGTGCTGGCCGGGCCCGACATGATGGCCCGCACCATGAAGCAGTTCCACCCGGTGCTGAAACGCGGTGACGCCTTCCTGCACAATTCACCCTATCATGGCTGTTCGCACCCGGCGGACCTGACCTTGCTGGTCCCCGTCATCGATGATGACGGCACCCACCGGTTCACGGTGCTGGCCAAGGCGCATCAGGCGGATATCGGCAATTCCGAACCTACCACCTATATGGGTAATGCCCGCGACCTGTATCATGAGGGCGCGCTGATCTTCCCGGCGGTGCAGGTACAGCGTGATTACCAGGATATCGGCGACATCATCCGCATGTGCGAGATGCGTATCCGCGTGCCCGAACAATGGCGCGGCGATTATCTGGCCATGGTCGGCGCCGTGCGCATCGGGGAGAAGGAACTGCTCGCCATGGGGCGGGAACTGGGGTGGGACCGGCTGGAAACCTTCTCCGGCCAATGGTTCGATTATTCCGAAGCCGCCATGGTGGAGGCGCTGGCCAACCTGCCGGACGGACAGGCCCAGGCCAGCAGCACGCATGACGCCTTCCCCGGCATGCCGGAAACCGGCGTCACCATCACCGCCAAGGTGGCGGTGGACAGTGCCGCCCGGCGCATCCGGGTCGACCTGACCGATAATCCCGACAGCCTGCCCTGCGGCATGAATCTCAGCGAGGCCTGTGCCCGGACCGCCGCCATGATCGGCGTGTTCAATTCGCTGGACCATCGCGTGCCCAAGAATGCCGGTGCCTTCCGCCGCATCGACGTCGTGCTGCGCCGGGGCTGCATCGCCGGCATCACCGAACATCCCTATAGCTGTTCCACCGCCACCACCAACATCGCCGACCGCGTGGCCAATGCGGTACAGGTGGCCATCGCCGACCTGGGCGACGGGTTCGGCATGGCAGAGGTGGGGGCCGTGATCGCGCCGTCGGCCGGGGTCATTTCCGGCATCGATGCCCGCACCGGCAAGGCCTTCGTCAACCAGATCTTCCTGGCCTTCTCCGGCGGGGCGGCCAGCCCGCAGGCCGACGCCTGGTGGACCACGGCCCATGTCGGCAATGCCGGCATGTGCTGCATCGACGGGGTGGAACTGGACGAGCTTTACCAGCCGCTGCTGGTCAAGCGGCGCGGTTTCCTGCCCGATAGCGAGGGGCCGGGCCGATTCACGGGCGCGCCCTCCACCATCGTGGAATTCGGGCCGCTGGTCGGTGCCTTCGACATTGGCTATGGCTCCGACGGGCATGTGAACGCGCCGCTGGGCGTGCGCGGCGGCGGAACGGGTGGCCGGGCCGATCAGTGGCTGGACCGGGCCGATGGTGAACGCGAGGCGCTGCCCGCCTGCGCCCTGGTCAATATCCGGGCAGGCGACATGATCACGGCCGTGTCCGCCGGTGGCGGCGGTTATGGCGATCCGCTGTCGCGGACGCCGGAGAGCGTGGCCGAGGCCGTGCGCGAAGGCTATCTGTCGCCTGAACGCGCCCGCGACATCTATCGCGTGGCCCTGGACACAACCGGCCATCCCGACCTTTCCGCCACGCAGGCATTGAGGGCCGCATCATGAAGCAGCGTGTCATCGTTACGGCCGGCGCCGCCGGTATCGGCCTGGCCATCGTCGAACGGTTCCTGGCCGCCGGTGCCGACGTCGCCATCTGCGACGCCGATCAGGGCCGGCTGGACAAGGCGGCCGAAGCCCATCCCGGCCTGATCGCCATGGCATTGGACGTGTCGGACGCCGATGCGGTGGACCGGTTCGTCCGTGTGGTCAGCGACCGCTGGGGCGGGGTCGATACGCTGGTCAACAATGCCGGCATTGCCGGGCAGATCGGCCCTCTGGTCGATATCTGCGACCAGGGCTGGCGCACCTGTTTCGAGGTGAATGTTCATGGCGCCTTTTTCATGATGCGGGCCGTCACCCCGCTGATGAAGGCGCAGGGGCGCGGGTCCATCGTCAATATCTCCACCGGTTCCGTCACCACCCTGCCCGTCAACCGCTCCCCCTATATTGCCTCGAAATGGGCGCTGGAGGGGCTGACACGGGCGGCGGCGCGGGAACTGGGGCCCGACAATATCCGGGTCAATGCCATCCGGCCGGGCTTTGTCGACAGTGAACGCATGCGCGGCATCATGGCCGGCATCGCCGCCGGGCGTGGCACCGACGCCGCGACGGTGGAAGCGGAGTTCCTGCGCTACATCTCGCTGCGCGCCAAGATCCAGCCGGAAGAGATCGGCGACATGGCCGTCTTCCTGTCGTCGGATGCGGCCAAGCATGTCACGGGACAGTTGATCGCCGTCGACGGCAATGTCGAATGGGAATGAGAGCGGCAATTGCCGCCGCGCGCCACATGGCGCGTAGACAAGGATGAGAAAGGAAACGTCCATGGCGCGCATCCCCCCCCTGACCGCCGAGGAGATGGCGGCCCGCGGCATCGATCTGTCCTTCATCGGCAGCGATTTCCACGAACTGCCCAACAGCGTGCCGACCTTGGCCTGGCGGCCCGATATCCTGCAGGCCAGCGGCGCCCTGTGGGCCGCCATCATGCTGACGGGCACGGTCGATGCCGGCCTGAAATGGATGGCGGGATACATGGCCAGCATGGCGGCCGGCTGCCGCTATTGCTCCGCCCATACCGGCACCGCAACGGCCGGCAATGGTGTGTCGGCGGAAAAACTGGCCGCGATCTGGGATTTCGAACGCAGCCCCCTGTTCAGCGACGCCGAACGGGCGGTGCTGCGCGTCGCCGTTGGCGCGGGCCAGGTGCCCAATGCGGTCAGCGACGCCGACTTTGCCGATCTGGCCCGCCATTTCAGCCGGGAACAGCAGGTGGAGATCGTGTCGGTGATCGCGCTTTACGGTTTTTTCAACCGCTGGAATGACACGGTCGGCACGACATTGGAAGAGACGCCCCGACACTTCGCGCAAACCCACCTCTCACCCCACGGGTGGGATATCGGCAAGCACGGGTGAGGTCCGGGGGGCAGGCGCCGCGCCCGTCGGCACGGGTACCATCGATCAAGCATTTTGACCGATGGTACCCGTGCCGACGGAAGAAGGCTCAATCTTCCCGGGCGATGATCACGCGCAGGCCCGCCATGGCGTCGCTGAACTTGATCTGACAGGACAGGCGCGACCTGTCGTCACGCATGTCGGAGCCTTCCAGCAGGTCGTTCTCATCCTCGCTGAGGCGCGGCAGGCTGGCCGCAAAGGCCGGGTCGATATAGACATGGCAGGTGGCGCACGAACAGCAGCCGCCGCATACTGCCTGCAACTCGTCAAAACCGCTGTCCCGGATATTCTCCATGATCGACTGACCGGCGCGGCCGTCGACCTCATGTTCGCTACCATCACGGGTCACAATGATCAGCTTAGGCATTTCATTCTTCCTTTCCAAGAAATTCAGCAGTTTTCGTCACCCGTGAACCGCGCCGGCCGCTTGGCGAGGAAGGCGGCCACCCCCTCGCGCCCATGTGCCGTGCGGGCACTGGCCGCGATGGCGCGGGCCTCCGCATCCAGGTGGGTTTCCAGACTTGTGTCAAAGGCCTGTGCCAGCAGCGACCGGGTGCGGCCGATGGCACCCGTGGCGGCGGCGGCCATCACCGTTGCCTGCCGCGCCGCCTCCGCCACCAGTTCCGCGCTAGGCACCAGCCGCGTGGCAAGCCCGATGGTCACCGCCTCTTCCCCGCCGATAGCGCGGTTGGCCAGCAGGATTTCCTGCGCCTGCCGCATCCCCACCAGTCGCGGCAGCAGCCAGGACAGGCCGCCATCGGGCGTATAGCCCAGCGCCCCATAGGCAGCAACGAAGCGCGCGTCGGGGGCCGCCAGCACGATATCGCCGGCCACGGCCAGGCTGAAGCCCGCGCCCGCCGCCGGACCGTTGACGGCAACCATCAGCGGCTTGGCCATGTGCCGGAAGCGCAACACCGCAGCGTGCAGACAGGCCGTCACCTCCTTCAGGTACGCACCGATCCCCTCGCCCGCCGCCGCGAATTCCGCGATGTCGCCACCGGCGCAGAACATCCGGCCCCGGCCTGTCAGCAATACGCAACGAATGCTGTCATCCTCGTCGCATTCGATGGCGGCCCGCATCAGGGCCTGGGCCATGGAAAGGCTGACCGTATTGCCGGCTTGCGGCCGGTCCAGCACCAGCCGCATGACGCTTCCGTCCCGTTCCCGGGCCAGGGGCGATGTTTCGGGCGCGCTCATCGCGGTGCCATCCGGATGGCACCATCCAGGCGGATGACCTCACCATTCAGCATGGAGTTGGCGATGATCGACAGGACCATGGCCGCATATTCCTCCGGCCGTCCCAGGCGCGGCGGATGCAGGCACTGCGCGGCCAGTGAATCCTGCGCCGCCTGCGGCAGCCCGCGCAGCATGGGCGTCAGGAACAGGCCGGGCGCCACGGTCATGACCCGGATGCGGTGCTGGGCCAGGTAGCGGGCCGCCGGCAGGGTCAGGCCCGCGACCCCGGCCTTGGACGCGGCATAGGCCGCCTGCCCGATCTGGCCGTCAAAGGCTGCGACCGACGCGGTATTGACGATGACGCCCCGTTCCTCTCCCGCCGGTGCCGCCTTCGCCAGCCGGGCGGCCATCTGCGCCATCATGTTGAAGCTGCCCACCAGATTGACCTCCACCGCGCGGCGAAAGGCCGCCAGCGGGTGGGGGACCAGGTCGCGGTTGACCAGCCGGATGGTCGGCGCGATGCCGGCGCAATTCACCAGCACACGGGCAACGCCGTGCCGTTCCTCCGCCGACGCCAGCGCATCGGCGATCCCCGCCTCGTCCGTCACATCGGCCTGCAGGAAAAGGCCGCCGATGGCGTCAGCCTGCGCCCTTCCCGCCTCCACATTCATGTCGATGATGGTGACACGCGCACCGGCCCGCGCCAGCGCCTCTGCCGTGGCACCGCCCAGACCCGATGCGCCGCCCGTCACGATCGCGGCAATATCTTTTACGTCCATGTCCCCTATCCTCGTTCTCAGGCCGCCAGGCCCGCCAGCCGCCGGCCGATGATCGCCGCCGCCTCGTCCATGATGCGACCGATCAACTGGGCGCAACTGGGGATGTCGTGGATCAGCCCCTGCACCTGTCCGGCCCAGACCAGCCCGGCCTCCAGATCGCCCGTTTCCAGTGCGCGGCGCCCGTCCGCGCCGCGCACCAGATGTGCGATGTCAGCGAAGACCGCGTCGGGCGCGGCGGATATCTCTACCACCTTGTCCGATACGGGCGTGCGGGCCACGCGGGCCGTGTTCTTGAACTTGCGGAAGATCAGATTGGTCGCCCGCTCATCACCCGCCACGATCAATTGCTTCACGGCGTCATGGATGGGGGCTTCCACGGTGGCGCAGAAACGCGTGCCCATGGTGATGCCATCGGCCCCCAGCGCCAGGGCCGCCACCAGCCCACGCCCATCCGCGAAACCGCCGCTGGCGATCAGCGGCACCCGCACCTTGTCCGCCGCCGCCGGGATCAGCACCAGACCGGGCACGTCATCTTCCCCCGGATGGCCGGCGCATTCGAACCCGTCGATGGAGACGGCATCCACGCCCATGCGTTCCGCCGACAGCGCATGGCGAACGGAGGTGCATTTGTGGATGACCTTGACGCCATGCGCCTTGAACTGTTCGACATGTTCCTGCGGCTTGTGTCCCGCCGTCTCCACCACCGTCACGCCGCCATCGATGATGGCCTGGCGGTATTCGGCATAGGGCGGTGGGTTCAGGGTTGGCAGGATGGTCAGGTTCACGCCGAAAGGCTTGTCGGTCAGGGACCGGCAACGGTCGATCTCCCGCCGCAGATCGTCGGGCGTGGGCTGGGTCAGGGCCGTCAGGATGCCCAGCCCCCCGGCGTTGGAGACGGCGGCGGCCAGCTCCGCCCGCCCTACCCATTGCATACCGCCCTGGATGATGGGATGGCGGATGCCCAGCAGGTCCGTCAGTCGCGTCCGCATGGTTTATTCCCCAGCCCGATGCGATGGCTTGCCGTCCAGCAGCACCGTCTTGGCCTCCAGATAGGGCATCAGCCCTTCGGTCCCGCCCTCGCGCCCCACGCCCGACTGCTTGAAGCCGCCGAAGGAGATGGAGAAATCCAGGCGCAGACCGTTATGCCCCACCGTGCCCGTGCGCAAACGGCGGGCAACGGCATATGCGCGGTCGGCATCATGGGTGAAGACAGCCGCGTTCAGGCCGTAGGGGCTGTCATTGGCCAGCGCCACCGCGTCGGCCTCATCCTGCGCTGGAATGACGGCAAGGACGGGGCCGAACACCTCCTCCTGGCCAAGGGCCGAGCGGTTATCGACATGGCCGAAAACCGTCGGCTCAATAAAGAAGCCCCGGTCCAGGCCGTGCGGCCGCCCGCCGCCGGTGCCAAGCGTGAAGCCATCGGCCTTGGCCTGGGCGATGAAGCCCTCCACCCGGTCACGCTGGCGGCGCGTGGCCAGCGGCCCCATCTGCGAGGCGGGGTCAAACGGGTCGCCGACACGAATGCGGCTGAATTCGGCGCTCAAAGCCTCCAGCATCCGATCATGCCGGTCGCGCGGGACGATGACCCGCGTCAGGGAAGCGCAGACCTGTCCCGTCATATCGCCTGCGGAACAAGCAATCGTTCGCGCCGCTGTTTCGATATCGTAATCATCCAGGATGAGGGCAGCCGACTTGCCGCCCAGTTCCATCGTGTAGCGCGCCATGCGCCCGCCCAGGATGGAGGCAATGCGCATACCCGCCGCACTCGACCCCGTGAACGCAATCTTGTCGATACCGGGATGGCGGACCAGGGCTTCGGACGCCGTACGGTCGGCCGTCAGGACATTGACCACGCCGGGCGGCAGGCCCACCTCCTGCACGATCTCCGCCATCAGCAACGCATGGCCCGGCGCTTCGGGCGAGGCCTTGATGACAACGGTGCAGCCGGCCAGCAGGGCCGGCGCCAGCTTGAAGGCGATCAGGGAGATGGGGCCGTTCCAGGGAATGATGGCGCCAACCACGCCCACCGGTTCGCGCACCAGCAGCCCGAGCTTGGCACCGGAGAAGGTGCGCTTCTCCTCCTCGAACGGGAAGCGTGCCGCCTGACCGGCGTAATATTGGTACAGCCCGCCAACCGTGCCGGCATAGGCGGTGGCCAGCGAATGCAGGATGCCCATCTCGTTGGGCCAGATGGCGGCCACGTCGGGGGCGCGTTCTGTCAGCTTCTTGGCAATGGCCTGGAGATAGACGGCGCGCTCGGCGGGGCTGAGGCGCGGCCAGGGGCCTTCGTCGAAGGCCGCGCGGGCGGCGGCCACGGCACGGTCGATATCGCCCGTGCCGGCCTCCGCCACGCGCAGGTAAAGCTGCTCCGTGGCGGGCGCGATCACATCGAAATGGTCCTCACCCTCAGGCTTCACCCATTCGCCATTGATATAGAGCCGGTCGGGATGACGCAGCGGTACCCGGCCGTTGACATTGGCGTCGGTCATGGAAGGCGTCCTTCTTCTCCTGCCACCGCTCGACATGGTCGACCGGCGGCGCGGCGGCGTCGCCAAGCCCACGGATGTGGGCTCTGGCGATTGGGGGACAGGAAATATCGACCATCATTCGATATTTCCTGTCGACGGTATCAAGTGATGGCCATGCCGCCATCGACGGCGAGGCTGGCCCCGGTGACATAGGAGCTTTCGTCGGAGACCAGCCAGACAGCGGCAGCGGCGATCTCGTCGGGCGTGGCCAGCCGCCCCATGGGGATGCGCAGCGTGCCGGCCAGACGCGGATTGCCGGCCGACGACCGCTCGGCCAGGGGCGTGGCCGTGCCGCCGGGCAGCAGGGCGTTGATGCGGATGCCACGTTCGGCATATTCGGCGGCGGCGGAATTCACCAGACCAATCACCCCCGCCTTCGAGGCGCAATATTCAGCACTGCCGACCAGCCCCTTGACCGCCGCCGCGGAGGAGATGGCAACCACGGCCCCGCCCGCGGGCAGCATGGCGGCGATCTGGTGTTTCAGGCACAAGAACATGCCGCGCAGGTTGATGCCGGTGCAGAAATCCCAATCGGCGGCGTCCAGTTCGTGCAGCCAGCGTCCCTTCTGTTCCACTCCAGCGCTGTTAATGGCACCGTGCAGCCCGCGATGAGCGGCCACGGCCTGCGCCACGGCCGCCTTCACGCTGTCCTCCTCGCGTACATCGACGGGCACGAACAAGGCCCGCCCCCCTTCGTCCCGGATCGCCGCTGCCAGGGCCTGCCCTGCGGCGACGTCACGGTCGGCGATGGTGACGGCGTTGCCCCGCCGTGCCAGCAGCAGGCTGGCCGCGCGGCCGATGCCGCTGGCCCCGCCCGTGACGATGATCGACCGCGCCTCAGACATGGTTCACCTGCCCGGCCGGCGGGCGGCGATGAAGGATCAGCGGCAGGGCGATGATGCCCTGGTTTTCCCCGCTTTCCCATTTCAGGGTGCCGGCCGGATCGATCTCCACCCTTTCATAGCGTTCCAGAATCTCCTCCAGCGCCGTGCGCAGTTCCAGCTTGGCGACCAGCGAACCGATACAGCGATGCACGCCGATACCGAAGCCCAGATGATTGTTCTCCTGGCGGTCCAGCCGCACCTCGTCGGGCGCCTCGAACTTGGCGGGATCGCGGTTGGCGGCGGCGAAGCTGATCAGCACACGCTCCCCCTGGCGCAGATGTGTGCAGCCCAGGACAGTATCCTGCGTGACCGTGCGTTTCAGATAGGTGGCGGGTGAGGCAAAGCGGACGAATTCCTCAATTGCGCTGTCCATCAGGCCGGGATCGTCGCGCAGGCGGTTCATATCGTCCGGATGCAGCGCGAACCAGTGCAGGGCCGTCGACAGGACGATGGCGACGGTGGCGAAGCCGCCGAACAGCAGCAGGCGCAGCATGGCCACCTGCTCGTCCAATGTCATCGGCACCCCGTCGATGGTGCTCAGCACGATGGAGGACAGGATGTCCGCATCCGGGTCGGTCGCCACGGCCTTGCGGGACAAAAGCAGGTTCTCCAGATAGCGCGTCAGCGCCACCGCCGCCTCCATGGCCTTCTCGTTGCCGCGCTCGTCATGCAGCGCCACGACCAGCCCGTCCAGCATCGCCGCATCCGCCAGCGGGAAGCCAAACAGTTCCAGCGACACCAGCACCGGCAGGGGGCGGGCGAAGGCAGCAAAGAAATCCACGGGGCCATCGGCCGGAAACTGGTCCAGCAGTGTCACGACATGCTGGCGCACCGACGGTTCCATCAGCGCCACCCGTTCCCGGGTCAAGAACCGGGAAAGCATGCGCCGATATTCGCGCTGCACCGGCGGATCGGCCTCCGCCGGATACATGCGGGTGCCGAAATCCAGGTCGGGAAAGGAAATGCCGGATGCTGACGAGAAAAGGTCGAACTTGGTAGCAATCTTGGCAACATCGGCATAGCGGGTGGCGATGCGGAAGCCGCCGTAATTCCCGCTTTCCGGCAATTCCGGCACCTCGCGCATACTCGACCACAGGCACCCCGCGCCGACGCGATGGTTCTCCGCCCGATGGTCGAAACCCTTTATGTCCTCGGCAATGTCCATGTCGTCCTCCCCTGTCCCTATCCGGTTTTCAGCGCCGAACCGGCAGATGCCGGCCCAGGAATGCCAGCACGCCCGTGTTGAAGGCGTCGTTGCGATCGCCCGCCACCATGTGGCCGGCACCGGCCACGTCGAAGATTTCCAGCCCCGGCAGCAGGCTGCGCAGGTCCTCTACCCCCTGGTCGCCCACCACATCGCTTTCCAGGCCGCGTACCAGCAGCACGGGCAGTCCGGCCGCATCGCGCAGGCCCTGCATGGTCTCCTGGAACTGTTCCATCTCCGCCCGCGCGCCCTGGTCCAGGATGCGCGGGTCCCAGTGCCAATAGAGCCGCCCGTCGGCGCCCGTGCGCAGGTTACGGGCCAGGCCCGACGGGTCCCGTGGGCGGGGACGGTGCGGGTTGTAGGCGGCGACGGCATCGACCACCTGTTCGATATTGTCGAACCCGCCCAGGTTGGCGGACATGAAGTCGCGGATGCGCTGCACACCCTTGGGATCGGGCCGGGGCACGATATCGACCAGGGCCAGCGCCGCCGGTCGGTAGCCGCCGGCAACGGCGCGCATCGCCGTTGCCCCGCCCAGTGATGCCCCGACCAGCGCCACAGGTGCAGCGATGGTGTCGGTGATCGCCATCAGGTCCGCCGCCCGCCGCCGCAATGTGTAGTCGCCGTCCGGGGACCAGCCGCTGTCGCCATGCCCGCGCCCATCGACATTGACGACCTGATAGCCCGAGCGCAGCAGCGCGTCCGTGGCGCCCGCCCAGGAAAAGCGCGTCTGCCCACCGCCATGCATCAGGATCACAGCCGGAGCGGCCGGAGCGCCGCCGACATCGGCGACAAGC
This sequence comes from Niveispirillum sp., assembly GCF_017996735.1. Lineage (GTDB taxonomy): Bacteria > Pseudomonadota > Alphaproteobacteria > Azospirillales > Azospirillaceae > Niveispirillum. The sequence goes on along the minus strand of NZ_JAGOGJ010000049.1, from coordinate 15,724 downwards.
TCGACGCCGTCATCGGTGCGGTAGCGCCGCTGTGTCACCTCCACTGCCATCGTCTAGATCCGCTCGATGATGGTGGCGGGGGCCATACCGCCGGCAGAACAGAGCGTGGCGATCCCGATATTGAGGTCGCGGCGTTCCAGTTCGTCCAGCAGCGTGCCCAGAATGATGGCGCCCGTGGCTCCGATGGGATGGCCCAGCGCCATGGCACCGCCATTGACATTCACACGCGCCGGATCAAGGTCCAGGTCGCGCATATATTTCAGCGGCACGATGGCGAAGGCCTCGTTCACCTCAAACAGGTCGATATCGGTGATGGACATGCCCGCCTTGGTCAGCGCCTTACGCGTGGCCGGCACGGGCGCGTTCAGCATCAGGGTCGGATCATCACCTACCGTCACCATGGCGCGGATGCGGGCGCGGGGCGTCAGCCCATGGGCACGGGCATAGGCGGGCGAGGCCAGCAGCAGGGCACCCGCCCCATCCACCACGCCCGAACTGGTCCCCGCCGTATGGATATGGGCAATGTCCAGATCCGGATAGGCCTGGCGGACCAGCGTGGCATAGGTGTTACCCTCGGCGTCGATAGGCCGGTTCATGGCATCGGCAAAGGCCGGCTTCAACTGCGCCAGGGCATCCAGCGTCGTCTGCGGGCGGGGATATTCGTCGCGGTCCAGCACGATCGCCCCCGCCTCATCCCGCACAGGCACCAGGGACCGGGCGAAACGGCCCTCCTCCATGGATACCGCCGCCCGCCGCTGGCTTTCCAGGGCCAGCGCGTCCAGTTCCGCGCGCCCGATCCCCTCCAGCATGGCGATCAGGTCGGCGCAGATGCCCTGGTGCGGCTGCGGAATGCGGCGGCGCAGTGACAGGTTACCGCTGTCCAGCATGAATTCCCGTTGCAGGCCCATGTTATGCGACATGCTTTCCACGCCGCCAGCCAGGATCAGGTCCTGCGCGCCCGACAGGATGCCCATGGCACCCAGATTGACGGCCGTCAGCCCCGATCCGCAGAACCTGTCCAGCGTGACGCCGGGCGCCAACTGGCTGTAGCCGGCGTCCAAGGCGGCCATGCGGGCGATGTCCAGCCCCTGTTTGCCGGCCTGGGTGTTGCAGCCGGCGATGACATCATCCACATCGGCCGTGTCCAGCCCGTTGCGCGCCGCCAGGGCCGCCAGCACGGCGGACAACAGCTTCTGCGGATGGGTGGCGGACAGGGCCCCCTTGCCGGGCTTGCCGATACCGCGCGGGGTGCGGGCGGCGTCGATGATCCAGACCTCGCCGTTCATGCCGCGCCCCCCTGTCCGGCAGCGGCACGGTCCAGACATTGCTGAACCGCGGCATGGAACAGGCCGATCTGTACCTCCATGCCGCCCAGATGCACCTGATCCATGGTACCGGCGCGCAGGCCCTGGTCGCACAGTTCGGCGGCCCAGTAATCCTCCTGCCCGAAGGCCACGCCCATCAGGTCGAAGGAGCGTTTCAGCTTGCTGTTGCCCTTCTCGTCATCGGCGGGCACGTCGGTCAGCATGAAATAATCGACGTCGGTCCGGTCGGTGGCCAGCGGCCGCAGCAGGCCGACGCTGATGAAATCGGGGGAACAGACGACGATACCGTTGGGGAACAGGGTGTAGGCGAAGACCATGATCTTGCGCACATCCTGGAAATCACCGGTCACCTGCGCGCGGGTGAAATTGCCACGCGCGGCGGATGCCCGCACATGCGGCCCCATACGGTCGATGATGTTCTCCGCATCCACAAAGAAGCGGGCCAGCGTGTCCTTGTGCAGGCGGGTGACGTGATAGCTGTCCAGCATCGTGTCCATCACCAGCTTCCAGTTCGCCTTCACGGCGAAGGTGGTGCGCTGATAGATGCGCATCCCCCCCAGACCGATGGCGTCCAGGTCCGGCCCCACCTGCTGCTCGATGACGGAAAAATCGGGCGTGCCCTTGGGGTCCAGCCCCACCCAGATCAGGCCGCCCGCCTCCCGGCAGGGCAGTTCCGCCAAGCCCAGGTCCTTCTTCTCCAGACCGGGGAAGGTCTCTGACCGGGGCAGGCCCACCAGCGCGCCGTCCAGCCCGAAGGTCCAGGCGTGATAGGGGCAGACAAGCCGGCTGGCCTGCACGGGATCGGCGCTGGAACAGAGCTTGGCCCCGCGATGCCGGCAGACATTGGCAAAGGCCCGCACGCGGCCTTCCTTGTCACGCGTCACCAGCACCGGCATACCGGCCATATCCTGCTGGAAATAGCTGCGCGGCTGCGGCAGCAGGGCGGACGGGCCCAGGATGACGGGCACCGTACGGAACACGGACTTCTTCTCCGTCTCGAACCGGGCCGGGTCGATATAGTTCTGCGCCGGCAGGCTGTCGCGCACGCGCGGGAAGACGCTGTCCGCCAGTTCCGGCATGGCGGCCAGGGCCTGTTTCTGGCTATCGGTCAGGGGGCGTTTCAGGTTCGTGTCGGTCATGTGTACCCTCCCTGGGGGGTTGAAATCGGGTCTCAGGCGGCTGCGAACAGCAGGCCGGCCACGCGGTCCTTATGGAACGCGGAGCCGCCGAACAGCGCCTGGTTCAGCTTGGCCCGCTTCAGGAACAGGTGGCATTCATGTTCCCAGGTGAAGCCGATACCGCCATGCAACTGCACGGCGTCGCCGGCGATGGCGGCATAGGCGTCGCAGGCATAGAACTTGGCGGCCGATGCGGCGGCACCGGCATCCGGCAGCCCGGCCGCCACCTGGGCGGCAGCGTTGAAGGCCAGCGCTGTTGCGGCCTCCTGCCAGATCTTCCAGGTCGCTGCCCGGTGCTTCAGGGCCTGGAAAGACCCGATGGGCCGGTCGAACTGTACGCGGGTGCTCATATAATCGGCCGTGCGTTCCAGGATATGCAGCGCGCCACCCATGGCGTCACAGGCCAGCGCCACACAGGCATGGTCGCGCAAGCCCTCCCATTGTGCCGATGTCAGGGGCAGCAGCCGGTCAGCCGCGACCCGCACCCCGTCGATGCGCACCGCGCACAGATCGCGCGTGAGGTCGATGGCCGCCTTGCGCGTGATGCTGATGCCAGCCTCGCCCGGTGGCAGCAGGGCCAGGGCGGTTTGCCCCCCCCCGGCCAACCGCACCGGTACCGCCAGCAGGCCGGCCCCATCGGCAAAGGGCATATGGTCGGCCACACCGGTCAGCGTTCCGTCCGCCGCCAGGGCCGGCAGTTCCGGCCCCTCGGGCAGGACCATCGAAACCGCCAGCTCACCGGCGGCAATCGCCGGCAGCCAGCGCTGTTTCTGCGCCGCGTCGCCCGCCCTTTCCAGGGCCTGGGCGGCCAGCATGGTGGACAGGAAGGGCACCCGCGCCAGATGCCGGCCCAGACCGTCATACAGCACGGCCAGTTCGCCCAGGCCCAATCCCAGGCCGCCCTGATCTTCGGCCACAGCCAGACCCATCCAGCCCAGGCCGGCCATCTCCGCCCACAGCGCCCGGTCGATGCCGCCGCCGGCCTCTGCCATGGCGCGCACGGCCTGCAGGTTGCTGCGCCCCGCCAGCACCTGGCGGACATTGTCGCGCAGTTCGGCAATGTCGATCGTCAAGTCTTCGCTCATGATCACACCTCCGCCGCGCGCAATGCCGGACCACCGCCCCAGAGATGGCCGGCGATGCGCAGCGCCGCCCCGTGCGCGCCGCCCGCCTCGGCCTGCAGCGCCCGCAGCCGGTAGGTCCAGAAATGCAGCAGATGCTCGTTGGTCACGCCCATGGCGCCATTGAACTGGTGCAGGTCGAAGATCAGCTTCTGCGCATGGGCCTGCGCATAGCAGACGGCGATGTCGGCATCCCGCGCCTGCCCGCTCCAGGCTGCGCGGAAGGCCAGGTAACGCACGCCCATGGCGATCTGGTGGCACTGGGCCAGCCGGTGCTGCACCGCCTGGAAGGTGCCCACGGGCTTGCCGAAGACATGGCGCTGCTTCACGTAATCGACGGTAAAGACAGTCGCCGCCTCCGCCGCGCCGGCAAATTCCGTGGCCAGCGCCACGCGCCACCATTGGCGCAAGGCCGGCCCGGCACCGGCCAACCGGCGTGCCCGCGACAGGTCCGGCGGCACCGCGAACCTGCCATAGGGATAGGCCAGGATGCTTTCCACGGGCACAACATCGCCGGGCGCCAGTTCGACCACGGCCACGTCATCGCCCAGATCGACCAGGGCCGTGCGGGCGATGGGCAGGTTGCGATGGGCCTTGCCCAGATCGTCGCCGGTGACCAGCGCCACCGGCCCTGCCAGCCCCTCTCCCGGCAGCACCTGCGGCACCACCAGGGCCGACGCGCCCGCCTCGACCAGAACCGGCGCGCGGGCCGCCTCGAACACGACCAGCGCCGCCTCAAGCGGCCCCAGGTCGCGGCCGGCATCCAGAAACCCGCCTTCGCTCAGCAGGTGCTGCAGGTCGCCATTGAAGTGGCAAAAATCCAGCCGGGCCGATTGCGGCACACTGTCATGGTCCCGCAGGATGGCCTGGACGGCGGCCACCAGCGCCGCCTGATCCTCGTTCAACTGATAATCCATCCCCTCACCCCCTGGGCAGGCCCAGCCCGCGTTGTGCGATCAGGTCCAGTTGCAGTTCGTAGGTGCCGGCGGTGATCCCGGCCGGCACATTGATGCGGTAATATTCCTCCAGCAGCGGATGGCCGCCGGCCAGACAGTCGGGCACGAAATCCGCCAGGAAATTCATCAGGTCGTTGACGGCGTCCAGCGCCGTCACCCGCGCGACATTGGCATCGGTGGTGGCCGGCAGCCGCTTCACGCGCTGGTCCACAACCAGATAGGTCAACATGCGCGCCGCCTCGAACTTCGCCACCACCAGACCGGCGCGGGCCTGCATCACCGGGTCGTCGTAGCGACCTTCCGCCTTAAGCTGCTCGATGGCGTGGTCGATGATGGCCAGACCCACATGGTAGCGCGGCACGCCCACACGTTCATAGGACAGCGCGTCCGTGATGATCTGCCAGCCCGCCCCCTCGGCCCCCACCCGGGCGGTGACGGGCACCTGGACATCGCTGAAAAACACCTCGTTCAGATGGCCGTCCTTGGTCAGGCCGGGGAAGGAGGTGACAGAGACACCCGGCGTGTTCATGGGCAGCAGGAAGACCGATATCTCCTTGCGCCCGGTCCCGGTCCGCGCCAGCAGGAAGCAGAAATCGGCCCGGCGGGCGTAGGAGGTCCAGATTTTGGACCCGTTGATGACATAGACGTCGCCGCGCCGCTCGGCGCGCGTGCGCAATGCCGCCAGGTCGGTGCCGGCGCCCGGCTCGGAAAAGCCCTGGCACCAGACCGTATCCCCGCGGGCCAGACGCGGCAGGTGTTCTGCCCGCTGCGCCTCGCTGCCATGGCGCATGAGGGTGGGGCCGATCCAGTTCACATTCATGTACTGGCCGCCGCGCGGCTCCCCGGCGCCCTTCATCTCCTCAGCCAGGATGAACTGTTCCCAATCCTCGCCACCCTCGCCGCCGAATTCCTTCGGCCAGTGGCGGACCAGCAGGCCGCGTTCGGCCAGCCCGGCGCAGAACTGGCGCGAGAACTCGACATTCTCGTCGCAGGCATAGCTCTGCGGCACCCATTTTTCGTACCAATCCGCCGGAAGCAGGTCGTCCAGCGCCTGCCGGATACGGCGGCGATACTCCTCCTGCTCGGGTTTCCAGCCAAATTCCATGTTCATACCCCGTCCATGCCCCGCCGATACCCACCAGCGGGGTTCGGTTCATTTCGCAAGTGCCAGTTTCGGTTCGCGCGGCAGGTTCAGGGCGCGCTCGGCGATGATATTGCGCTGCACCTCGTTGCTGCCGCCGGCGATGGTCCACGACCAGGAATAGAGATGGTCATGCATCCAGTAGCCGGTCTCGTAGCCGCCCCCCATCAGGATCGGCTGCAGATACTGGGCCTCCAGTCCGCCCAGGCGCACGCCCAACTCGGTGAAATCCTGCAAAAGCTCGCTGTAATGGACCTTGATGATCGACGGTTCCGTGCCCACGCCGGCCCCGTGCAGCATCCGGCCCAGCATGTTGTTGATCATCACGCGCAGCGCCTCGATGCGCGTATGCAGTTCCACCAGCCGGCGGCGGACCTCGTCATCCGCCACCAATCCCCGCTGGCGCGCATCGCGCAGCAGCAGCCCGAAGGAATTGCGCAGCCGTTCGGTCAGTTCCAGGATGGTCAGGCCGCGTTCCGACGACAAGGTGGCCTGGGCCACGGCCCAGCCATTATTCTCCGCGCCGATCAGGTTCTCTGCCGGGATCGCCACATCGTCAAAGAACAGTTCGCAGAAATGCGACCCGCCCGTCATCATCCCGATGGGCCGGCGGGTGACGCCAGGGCTTTCCAGGTCCAGGATGAAGTAGGAGATGCCCTTGTGCTTGGCCGCCGACGGGTCGGTGCGGGCCAGCAGCAGGCAATAGCGGGCATATTGTGCGTTGGACGACCAGATCTTCTGGCCGTTCACGATGTAATGGTCGCCCCGGCGTTCCGCCCGCGTGCGCAGGCCCGCCAGATCGGACCCGGCATTGGGCTCCGAGAAGCCCTGGCACCAAATCTCGTCACCCGACAGGATCGCCGGCAGGTGCTTGCGACGCTGTGCGTCCGTCCCCCATTCCAGCAGCGTGGCCGGCGCATGGTAGAGCGAGATGAAATAGAGCACCAGGCGCGGCGCCCCTGCCCGCGCAATCTCTTCATACAGCACGATCTGTTCAGCAAAGGACAGGCCGGCCCCACCCCAGGCCACCGGCCAGTGCGGGGCCACGAAGCCACCGGCGGCCAGGGTGCGGAACCAGGATTTCTGGAAGGCGATATGCGCTTCCTCCGACGCGCCCAGCATGTGCTGCTGCCAGTCGGCCGGCAGGTTTGCGGCCAGCCAGTCGCGCACACCGGCGCGGAAGCCTTCCAGATTCTTCAGGGCGGCAATCATGGGGTTGCTCCGTTCGAAGATGCGGCCGGTCCGTTCAGGATCAGGTCCGCCGCGCGCCACGCGACCGCCATCGCAGGCCCGTTGGTGTTGCCCGACAGCATGAAAGGGAAGACCGAGCTATCGACGACCCGCAGCCCGTCGACGCCACGCACCCGCAATTCGGGATCGACCACCGATGCCGGGTCGCGTCCCATGCGGCAGGTGCCGCAGGCATGGTAGGAACCATAGCCATAGCGCCGGTGGGCCAGTGCAAGCTCGGCATCGCTCTGATAGTCCGGCCCCGGCCGCGTCTCCGCCTCGATCAGGCCGGCCAGCGGCGCCTGCGCCGCCAGACGGCGGGCAAAGCGGGTAATGTCACCCATGGCACGCCGGTCACTTTCCAGCGCGCTGTAATTGGGCATGATGGCCGGCAGTTGGCCGGGGTCGGCAGACCCGATCCGCACCGATCCGGTCGATTCCGGCCGCAGCCGATAGACACAGAAATTCATGCCGCCCTGACGTTCCATCCGGAAGGTGGGGCGGGCATAATCAAAGGTGAAGGGCGCGATCAGGATCTGCCCGTCAGGCCGGTCCAGGTCTGGCCGCGACTTGAACCAGGCGCCGATCTCATAGGCCGCGTTGGCCATGGGGCCGTCATGGGTCAGGTAATAGCGCGCCGTATTGGCCAGCAGCCGCAGGCCCTGGAAATCCCGGTTCTGCGACAGGTGATCCTTCACCCGCCATTGCATGACCATGCCGCGATGTTCGCGCAGATTGGCGCCCACCTCAGCACTGTCATGGCGCACGGCGATACCATGCTGGCGCAGCAGTCCCGCCGGCCCCACACCAGACCGCTGCAACAGCGCCGGGGTGGACAGGGCACCCGCCGCAAGAATGACCTCCGACAGCGCCTTGAAGGTTACCGCCACACCGTCCTTGCGGGCGGCGACACCCACGGCCCGATGCTTGTCGAACAGGATGCGATCCACCGCCACGCCCGTCAGGACGGTCAGGTTCGGCCGCGCCCGCACCGGAGCCAGGAAAGCGACGGCGGCACTCTGCCGCTTTCCCTTCCAGATAGTGCGGGGGGCATAGCCGATACGCTGGCTGTCGGCAGGGTCGTTGACATCGTCGCGGCGTTCCAGCCCCAGCGCCTGACCGGCGGAGATCACCGCTTCCGTCAGTTTTGTGCGGATGGTGGGCATGGAAATGCGCAAGGGACCGTCGCCGCCGCGCGTCCGGGCGGGCCCCAGCTCATGCCCCTCCATGGCCTTGTAGGCGGCGCCGATGCGGTCCCACCCCCATTCGTCACCGGCAATGTCCGCCAGCGCCTGGAAATCCGCCGCCTGCCCCCGCACATAGACCATGCCGTTGACGGCACTGGACCCGCCCAGCGTGCGCCCGCGCGCCCAGCTTTCCGCCACATCGTTGGAGGCGGGTTCTGCCTGCGTCATGAAGGGCCAGATGAAGGCCGGGTCGGCCATGACCTTGGCGATACCCTTAGGCATATGGATGAAGGGATGGCGATCCCGGCCCCCCGCTTCCAGTAGCAGGACACGCGTGCCAGGATCGGCCGACAGCCGGTTGGCCATCACGCAGCCGGCCGCACCCGCGCCAACGATGACATAGTCGAAGGGAATGGCGGCGGCAGACATCATGCCGCCTTTCCGGGAACAGACCAGTCCAGCGGCAGATGCGACAGGGCCATCACCAGGCCGGGCCGCCATGCCAGCTTCGTCCCGGAAACAATGGCACAGGACGGAATGCGCTTCAGCCATTCCTCCGTAAACACCCGCATCTCGGCACGGGCCAGGATATTGCCGATGCAGATATGAGGACCGGTGGAAAAGGTGATGTGCTCACGCTTCTGCCGGTCGATGTCGAACTGCTCGGGCTGCGGGTTCTTGCGGTCGTCCATGCCGCCCATGGTCAGCGGGCACAGCACCATGTCGCCCACCCGGAACCGGGCGCCATCAATGTCGATGTCCTTCTTGACGATGCGGGTCTGGTTGACCACCGCATAGCGCCGCAGGGATTCCTCTACAAAGTCCGGGATGCGCGCCGGGTCGGCGGCCAGCCGCGCCTGCAGCGCGGGATCGCCGGCCAGATGGCGGAAGGCGAAGGTCAGGCCGTTGGCCACCGTGTCCAGCCCGGCGATGAACAGCAGGAAACCGATGGATTCCAGTTCCTCCTGGCTCAGCGGCCGGCCGCGCACTTCCTCAGCGATCAGGTTGCTCATCAGGTCATCTCGCGGGGATTGCCGGCGGTCTGCGATCAGGTCGCGGATATGGCCAAAAATCGTATCCTGGATCTGGATGCGGCGCTCGACGGTGGTGATACCGAAATATTCCAGCACCAGGGTGCGGAATTCCTCGAACCGTTCCAGCGGCAGCCCCATCATCTCCATGAAGACCGACACGGGGAAAGCCGCGCCCAGCGCTTCCGAAAAATCGCAGGTCCCCGCCGCCGCCACCCGGTCGATCAGCCGGCCGGCCCAGGCGCGCAACGTCGGCTCCATCGCCGTCACCGTCTTCTTGTCGAAATGGCGCATCAGGACCGCGCGGTAGCGCGTATGGTCGGGCGGGTCCAGGTTCAGCGGGATCATCACATGCGGGCTGTTGGACTTCGGAATGTCCAGTTCCCGGTTGGAGAAATGCTCCGTGTCGCGCAGAACCTGGGTCATCAGGTCAAAGCGCGTCACAATCCAGTGGCCGCCATTGCGCGGCGTGTAGCAGATGTCCGGCACCTGGCTCTGCAGGCCGCGATATGTCAGGTGCGGATCGTCGAACAGCCGGCGGTCGGTATAAACGTCGAAATCCACGACAAGGCCGGGATCGACATGCGACGGTGCCTGGATGGCGGCGTGCGGTTCATTCATGGTTCTTCTCCTCCCGATGATCTCTTCCAGACCGTACCCAATCAGGAACCCTTGAACCGGGGCGGGCGCTTTTCCAGAAAGGCCTTCGCGGCCTCCCGATGGTCCTCGGTGAACAGGGTCATCTGGTCATAGGCCATGGAGGTCTCAAACGCCCCGGCCATCAGTTGCTTCAGCATCATGTTGACGGCCAGCTTGCCGTAAGAGATGGCCAGCGGCGCCCCGGCGGCCAGCTTGGCGGCCATGGCATCGACGGCACCGTCCAGTTCCCCGGCCGTCACGCAATAGTTGATCAGGCCGATCTCGGCAGCGCGCCTGGCTTCCACCACGTCGCCCGTCATGATCAATTCCTTGGCCCGATGGAACCCCACCAGCAGCGGCCACAGGGCGGCCCCGCCATCGCCCGGTGTCAAGCCGATCTTGACGTGGCTGTCACAGAACCGGGCGTTTTCGTCGGCAAAGACGATGTCGCAGGCCATGGCGATGTTCACGCCCACGCCATAGGCCGGGCCGCGCACCTTGGCGATGATCGGCTTTTCGCAATCCAGCATGTTCCAGAACAGGCGACGGGCGCCGCGCGTGCGCGGCCGGCCCTTGCGGCCACCATCGTTCTGTTCCTTCAGGTCATTGATGTCGATGCCGGCGCAGAACGCCCCACCCGCCCCCGTCAACACCGCGACGCGGATATCGTCATCAGCGTCGACATCATCCCAGATGAATTCCAGTTCCGCATGCATGCGCCGGTTGACGGCATTCTTGCGGCCGGGATTGTCCAGCGTCAGCGTAGCGACGCCATCCTGCTTGGATATCCGGATGAACTCATACTTGTCGGGGCTGATCGCCACCATGGGGGTACTCCATCAAAACGGCCAACATACTGGTGAGTGTCTGCCGCCCGCCCCTGCCTGCCAAGCGCATGAAGGGGCGGGCGGAAAGGTCAGTAGCGATAGGTGGCCGACACGCCGATGGAGGCAGGCTCGCCATAGGTTTGCTGGATGGCGAAGGTGCCGGGCAGAACCTGATTGCGGTACTTGGTGTCGGTCACGTTGTTGCCATAGACGGCGAATTCCCAGGCATCGCTGGGCGTGGTCCAACTGGCCCGCAGGTTCAGCAGGCCATAGCCGTCCTGACCGAACTGTCCCACGGAATCGAAGTAGAATTTCGACGTGTAGTAAAAGTTCGCGTTCAGCCCCAACGCGCCGCCGGCCAACTCCGTCGTGTAGGTGGCGCCGATATTCGCCGTCATCTTCGGCGAACGCGGCATGACGTTACCGCCGGCATCCACCGACGGAGTGTTGAACAGGCTGAAACTGGGGCTGCCGGGCGTCAGGTCCTGACGATAGGCGATGGCGCCGGGGAAGGCCCGGTATTCGGCATGGGTGTAGACAAGCCCCGCCGTCAGATCCAGCCCATCGGCCACGCGTGCCGTCAACTGCGCGTCGGCACCATAGATGCGCGACGAGGCGGCATTACGGATGATGCTGGTGACGCCGACATAGGCGGCCACCTGCAGGTTCGTATAGTCGTAATAGAAGGCCGAGGCCTCGAACCGCAGCGGGCCCTGCGCCGTCTTGTAGCCCAGCTCATAGGCGCTGATATGCTCGGGCGAGACGGGCACGGTGCTGAAGGAGGCCACTGGGATGACACCCGCCTTGTAGCCCCGGTTGAAGGAGAGATAGACGTTGGAACTGTCGTCGAACTGATAGCGCAGGATGGCGCGCGGGGTGAAGCTGGCAAACTTCTTCTGCGCCCCGTCAATGCGCCCGCCCACACCCGAGGCGTCGAAAGAGCCATCAAGTTCATCCAGGCCGTAGCGCAGGCCACCCGTCAGGAACAGGCCGTCAACCAGCTCGTAAGTGACATCGGCGAAGGCCGCATAGCTGTCGGCGACGGTCTTGCTGTTAAAGAACTTGGCATAGGGCGCACCGCCCAGCGAGACGTTGAAGCCCGGGAACTCGTTCACATTATGATAGTAATAGAGACCCAGCACCCACGACAGGGGCCCCTGGTCCGCCGAGGACAGGTTCAGTTCCTGCGTCACCGTCTTGTCCAGGATGCGGTAGTCCGGCGCGAAGATCGGGACGGACGTGCCGTCATAATCCTGGAACTGCCGTGACCGCTCGTCCCGGTATTGCGTATAGGATTTCAGGTCGGCGAAGCCCAGATCGAAATCAGCGCGCAGGAAGACGCTGTCGCCCTTGAACCGGTTGAACGCCTCCAGCCCGTTCGTCGTCTCACGCGGGCCATCGGCAACCAGAGTGCCCGGGACGACGCTGCCCGCCGACAGCCCATCATAGGAGCTGGTGACCACGGGCGTCGGGTCATCGACCTCGGAATGGCCATAGGTCAGGGTGAAACTGGAACTGTCGGTCGGCGTGTACAGCAGCTTGCCGCGCACGGCCCATTTGTCGAACTGCCCGTCCTTGCGGCCGGTATTCAGGTTCTTCACATAACCGTCGCCCTGCTCGTAATAGCCGGTCAGGTCCACGGCCAACTTGTCGGTGAGACCGGAGGAACCGTAGAAGCTGAGATTGGTGCGGTCGAAGGAGGCGTAGCTGGCGCGGGCCACCATAGTCGGCGTGAAGGACGGCTCACGCGTCCTCACCAGGACGGCACCACCCGTGGCGTTGCGGCCGAACAGCGTCCCCTGCGGGCCCTTCAGCACCTCGACATTGGCAACGCTGAGCAGTTGGAAGTCGGTCCCCAGCGCATTGGGGACATAGAAACCGTCCAGATAGACGGCAACATTGGAATTCAGGCCCGGCCCGACCAGCGGACTGCCGACGCCACGAATGGTCGGCTGCACAAAGGAACCGGAATAGTCGAAGCGCAGGCCCGGCGCCGTTTGCGGCAGGTCGATGACGCTGGTCACGCCGCTGCCGCTCAGCGTATCGGCGGAGATGGACGTTACCGAGATCGGCACATCGACCAGACGCTCCTGCCGGCGCTGCGCCGTCACAACGATTTCTTCCAGCTCAATGGCCGAAGTGGCCGGGGCCGCTGTCCCTGCCGATTGAGCCAGGGCGGGACCACCGGCAGCGGTCAGCAACGCCAGGACGGATACGGTGGTCCAGCCGCGCACAGTGGTGGCCGTTCGCACGGCGTCATCAACGTCAAACATGTCATCCTCCCTCAAGGTCATATTGTTGGCACCGGCACCGGTGCTTTTCCTTCGATCGCCGCGCTCTGATATCCGCCAGATTGTTCTCCCAGCCTTCCCGCCCCTGACCCTGTCGGGTCAGGGGGAACAGGAAAGTCGCGGGCCGAAGCCTGCACGACGGGCGTGAGTGACCAAGAAGTGGGTTACAGCGCTATTTTGTGCGATATACGAACATATGTGCTTTATTCGATCAATCATGCCATCCGGCCCGGCATTGTCAAGCACCCATGACGACGGGGAGCACAATCTGTCGCACGCCGCCCCCTCATGACCACTGCACACAATTGAGTGAATAATTTTGCAGGAAGCGGGTTGACAATATCCCCCCCTCATCGCACCATCTGTCGATTATCGTACTTTGGTGCGATAATCGCACATATAGAACAGCCCCCGTACAATTCAGCCGCAACCGCACCGGCTGGGGACGCCATGGGAAATATCCCGGCGCAGGGCTGTCTTAAGCATGTTCCGAGGGAGGATCGAATGAAGAACTACCGTGGGCGCTTGCGCCAACACGCCCGTACCGCTGCCTTGTCGGTTCTGTTGCTGTCAAGCGCCATGCCCCAGGCCGTGCTCGCCCAGACGGCCCCCGAAGCGGGCGTCCTGGAAGAAATCATCGTGACGGCGCAAAAGCGGCGCGAACGGCTGGAGGACGTGCCCGCCTCCATCACCGCGATCACGGGTGATCAACTGGGCGCCGCCGGCCTGACCACGGTGGTCGACCTGCCGCAAGCGGTGCCGGGCATGCGGCTGGACTATTCCGGCGCCTTCGTGCAGCCCACCATCCGTGGCGTGGGCAGCGCGCTGGCCGGTCCCGGCGCCATTTCCAACGTCGCGACCTATATTGACGGTTTCTATGTGCCCAACGGCCTGGCCACGAATTTCCAGTTGCTGAGCGTGGAAAGCGTCAATGTGCTGAAGGGGCCGCAGGGCACGCTGTTCGGCCGCAACGCCACGGGCGGCGCCATTCTGGTGACGACGCGCGCCCCGTCCTTCACGCCGACGGCCATGGCGCGCGCCGCCTATTCCTCCTTCGACCGGGCCAACCTGTCCGTCTATGGCGCCACGGGCCTGACCGACACCATCGCCGCCGATCTTGCCGCCTTCTATGAACGCGGCGACGGTTTCGTGCGCAATGTGCATACGGGTAAAAAGGAAGCGGCGTTCGAGAAGATGGCCGCGCGCGGCAAGATCCTGTTCACGCCCGGCGAGGGCAGCCGCTTCACGCTGGCCTACGAACATGTCGATAATGACGACCCCACACCCAACGTTTCCAGCAGCTATAATGGCCTGTCGTCCGGGGCCGTGCGGCCCGGCGTCTATGTGGCCACCGGCCGTCGGGAGACGTCGAATACCGCCCCGACCTACACCACCTTCAACGGCGACGCCGTGTCACTGAAGGGCGAGCTGGAATTCGATTTCGCCGATCTTAACCTGCTCTCCATGTACCGGGACGAACGGTCCGACATCGGCAAGGATTATGACGGCACCAGCGCCAACGTCTTCGCCGGCCAATACCGGGACGTCAACAAGACCTTCTCGCAGGAAATCAACCTGTCCTCCAAGCCGGGCGACAGCAGCCTGACCTGGGTCACGGGCCTCTATTATTTCCATAACCGGAACATCTATCCGGGCTTCTACTCGGCCTCCAACGGCACGACATTCGTGAAGGGCTTCGATGCCTCGGTGAAGGCGGAAACCTATGCGGCCTTCGCCGACGTCACCTATGAGGTGATCGACAGGCTGTTCGTGACGGGCGGTATCCGCTACAGCGCCGATGAGGCCAGCCACAGCTTCAATGTCGGCACCCGTCACGACGGCACCAGTGTCGACTGGGACAGCGTCACCCCGCGCCTCAACCTGCGCTACGCGCTGACCGACCAGTCCAACATCTATGCGGGCTACAGCAAGGGCTACAAGGCCGGGGTGCTGCCGACGGCATCCTTCAGCAACACACCCGTCAATCCGGAAAAGATCGACGCCTGGGAGGTGGGGTTCAAGACGGCCGGTGATGGCATCCGGCTGGACCTGTCGGCCTTCTACTATGATTACAAGGACATCCAGGTCAGCGCCTTCCTGGGCGTGCAGAGCATCATCCGCAACGCTGCGCAGTCGCAGATCTATGGCCTGGACGCCCAGCTTTCTGCCGACCTGGGAAGGGACCTGGAACTGACGCTGGGGGCCGCCTACACCCACGCCGAATATGACCGGTTCACCAACGCCATCGCCTATATCCAGAACCTGGACCCGACCAGCGCCCGCTATGGCCTGTTCACCGCCACAAACACCGATGCCACGGGCAACCGCATGATGCGCTCGCCCCGGATGACGGCCAATGCGGGGCTGACCTATCATACGATGGTGGCCGAAGGGGACATGACGCTGAATGCCAACCTTTTCTATACGAGCAAGTTCTTCTTCGATCCGGTTGAACAGTTCGGCCAGGACGGTTACGCGCTGCTGAACCTGCGGGCGACCTGGACGACGCCGTCGGAACATTGGTCCTTCTCCGTCTGGGGCAACAATGTCACGGACACCACCTATCGGACCCAGGTGTCGCCCAATTCGCAGGCCATCCAGCAGGTCTATAGGGAGCCGTTGTCCATCGGCGCCTCCGTAACCTACCGCTACTGACAGCCGGCAGGAGAAGCCCATCATGGCCAGCCCCCCCGATCAGGCACCGGCAGCGCCGCCCGCCGCCCCATCCGACAAAGGGGCCTGGGGGGTGGCCGGCCTGCTGACGCTCTGCTTCACCCTCTCCTATATCGACCGGCAGG
>NZ_JAGOGJ010000184.1 GCF_017996735.1 Niveispirillum sp. | reverse complement strand
AATATGGGCGAGTTGATCAAGGCGCTGGGACAGTGAGGGAACGCCTCAGATATCCAGATCCACCTGATGGCTGTCCGGGGTGACGGCCATCAGGGCATGGATATAATTGGAAATCTTGGTGGCCCGCTCGCTGTGCAGGCCCAGCAGGACCTGCATCTGCTGCGCCAGTTGGGCGGCATCCACCCCGTCGCTGACCACCGGCAGGGACGCGCTTTCCGACGTGATCACGTCTTCCGCCGTCATGGCCGCCAGTGTCTGGTCCGGCGTGGGCGGCGACGGCGGCGGCCGGTCGGGTGTCTGCTCAGGCTGGCGTTCGGCGAAACGGTCCAGATTATGCCGGATACGCTGTTTCTGGGGCGGCGTCAGCTCCGGAAGGCTTTCCACCTCGTCCATCACCAGATCGATCAGGCGATGGCGCAGGGTGCGACCCTCACGCCCCCGATCCTCCCGCCGCTGCCGCTCCTCGATCCGGTTCACGCCCAGGACGTGACGATCCTTCGACGGTGGGGTCACCGGCGCGGGCGGTCGCTGCAAAGGGGGTGTATAGAACGCCATGCCCTAGTTTAACACGCCGTATCCGATTGGAAATGCGTTGGTTTCGGGCAGGCGCAGGCGTCAGTTGCCCGCTACATGCATGATGCTTACGGACGGCGTACCCCGAAAGCGGGATGCAGCAACCGGTCACCCGGCCTGATCCCCAGTTTGGCTGCCAGCCCGGCATTGATCTCCAGCACGGCCAGGGCCGGCCCGGCGGATGGCAGCGGCGTCAGATCCTGCGGCTTGCCATGCTGGATGTTCAGAATATAGCCGTTGGCATCGACGAAGATGATGTCCAGCGGGATCAGGGTATTCTTCATCCAGAAGGAAAGCCGGCCTTCCTGCTCGTTCAGGAACAGCATGCCCTTCTCGTCCGCCATCTTCTCCACAAACATCAGGCCGATGGCCTGCTGCTGCGGCGTCAGGGCCAGATCGACATTGAAGCTGTGACGCTGACCGCCCTTGGTCTCCACCACCAGATTGTCGCGGTTCAGCCCCGTCTGCGGCCCCATCTGGGCGGC
This sequence comes from Niveispirillum sp., assembly GCF_017996735.1. Lineage (GTDB taxonomy): Bacteria > Pseudomonadota > Alphaproteobacteria > Azospirillales > Azospirillaceae > Niveispirillum. The sequence goes on along the minus strand of NZ_JAGOGJ010000184.1, from coordinate 9,255 downwards.
GGCATCGGGAATGGCGGCGGGCAGGAGGACGGGGGACAGAGACAACAGCAGGGCAAAGGCCAGACGGCGCAGCAGCATGATGGGTCCCGAACGCAATTGTATTGCCGCCACCTTACCACAGGTCGCGCACGGATGCTGCGGCCTGCCGCACCATGTCGCGGATCGGCCCTTCATGCGGGGCATCGGCCAGACTGTCAAACCAGCGGCGCGGCGGATTGCGCCCTTCCCGCCGGTCCCAGGTCAGGGATTTCAGGACCGCCGCCGCCGCCGGGGTCAGCGACGCCTCTGTCGGGTCAATGCCGTTCAGCACCGCCCAGATGCCGGCCCAGGCCCGGCCCACCGACCAGGGATTGTATCCCCCGCCGCCCACCACGATGGTACGCGGGGCCAGCCCCACCAGATCACCCACGGCCCGCCACAGCGCCCGGTTGGACAGGGACAGGCGCGACAGGGGATCATCGGCCAGGGCATCGGCCCCGGTCTGGATCATCATGGCCTGAGGCCGGAAGGCGACGGCCAGCGGAATGATCGCTTCCTCCACCACATGGCGGAATTCGTCATCGTTCAGGCCGGGGGGAAGCGGGATGTTACGGGCCATGCCGCCCGCCCGATCGTCCAGCTTGCCCGTATAGGGCCAGCGCCCCTCCTCATGCGTGGAAATGGTCAGGACGCGTTCATCGTCGTGAAAGGCATCCTGCACCCCGTCGCCATGATGGGCATCCAGATCGACATAGAGGATGCGGTCCAGCCCCTGATCCAGCAGCGCCAGGATGCCCAGGACGGGCGCATTGAAGAAGCAAAAGCCGCTGGCCCGGCCCGGCCGGGCATGGTGCGTGCCGCTGGCCGGCGAGTGCACAACGCCCCCGTCGCGCACCAGATCGGCCGCCAGGATGGCCGCACCGGCGGCGATGGCGGGGCGGCGGTACATCTCCGGGAAGACCGGGTTTTCCAGCTTGCCCAGCGCATAACGCAGCGCGGTATCCAGATCGACCCTCTGGTCCCGCTCCGCCCGCTGAACGGCCGCGATATAGTCGCGATCATGGAAACGCGCCAACTGTTCGGCTGTGGCCTGCGGGCTATCGAGATAATGGTCATCCCGCAACCAGCCCATGGCGCGGGCCAGATCGGTCGCCACTGATACGCGGGGGATGGAAAGCGGGTGTTTCCTGCCGTAACTGGAATGGCGATAAATCTCGCCACCCAGATAAAGCGGGCGGATCGTGGTGGCGGATGAGAGGGGCGGGGCGACGCTGTCTGGCATGATGGATGCAATTTATGTTGCGCCGCCGCATGGCACAAGAGCCCGATAATTATTTCACGGCTTCATGATCGTAGGAGAAGACGCGGGAGAGTTTCCAGCCGTCAGATTCCAGCCGCCAGAGTTGTGTGAAGCGGGCCTTTCCCACCAGCTTTTCCGGGCCGTCCCCCTTGCGTTCATAGAAAACATGATCGCCCTGTTCGATCACCCCGACGCCGGCGATGGGATGAAGGGTCATGGTGCCCGGCACCAGTTCACGGCGCGACCGCCAGGCATCGGGCTTCTTCTTCTCCTCACAGCCCTGCTTGTATTCCGCCACGAAGGGGGCGGCCGACCGTGCCACCTCCCCGCCCTTGTCGTGATACATCTCGAAGTCAGGTGTCAGCATGGACGCGACACGATCGGGATCACAGCCCTCGAAGAACAGGGCGAAGAATTCCGCATCGGCCTTTTCGATGGCGGCCCGCAGGGCCGGGCCTTCCGGCAGGGTAGCGGCAGGGGCCGACACGGCCAGAGCCGACAGAATGGCGACGAGGATCAAGGGCTTGCGCATGGTGACTCCCGGTTCGAACGCCCGGATTTGATACCGGTTCGCATAGGGCCGCAAGAACCATTATCAGCGTCATGTCTGGCACCAACGGCCTTGCGGGGGCGTCGCCACTTTGCCATAACCAACCCACCTCACTGGGGGGAGCCGATCGTCGGCTGAGAGGTCCTGTACGGGACGACCCCTGGAACCTGATCCGGTTGATACCGGCGTAGGGACAGTGATCCATGACCCATGTACCGGGGCCATCAAGCGCCCCGCCCGCCCCCGCCATCCATCTGTCCGACGCCGCCCTCGGGTTCGGCGGCCGCCTGCTGTTCAGCGGGCTGGACATGGTGGCGCCGGCCGGACAAACCACCTGCCTGCTGGGTCCCAGCGGGGTTGGCAAATCCAGCCTGCTGCGCCTGATCGCCGGGCTGTTGACGGGCACGGGCAGGGTGGCCGCCGATGACGGGAAACCCGTGACCGGCCGCATCGCCTGGATGGGGCAGCAGGATCTGCTGCTGCCCTGGGCCAGCGTGCTGGAGAATGTGACGCTGGGCGCCAGATTGCGCGGAGGCCGGGTCGGCCCGGCAGAGCGGGACCGGGCCATGGCCCTGTTGGCGGCCGTGGGCCTGGACGATCGCGCCGGCTGCCGCCCCGATGCCCTGTCGGGCGGCATGCGCCAGCGCGCGGCGCTGGCCCGTACCCTGTTCGAGGATCGGCCGATTGTGCTGATGGACGAGCCCTTCTCTGCCCTGGATGCCATCACGCGGCTGGACATGCAGGACCTTGCCGCCAGCCTTCTGGCGGGACGCACGGTGATCATGGTGACGCATGATCCGCTGGAGGCGCTGCGCCTGGGCCATCAGGTGCTGGTCCTGAGCGGCAGCCCCGCGCGCCTGTCCCCACCGATCATGCCCGCCGGCGACACGCCCCGCCCGCCCGACCATCCCGACCTTCTGGCGCTGCAGGCGGAACTGCTGCTGCGACTGCGTGGCGGGAGGGCGGCATGAGGGGCGGGCGCCTTCTGCGCGGGCTGGTGACGCTGGCCGGACTGATCCTGGCCTGGGGGTTGCTGGTGCATCTGGCCGACCTGCCGCATTACATCCTGCCGGGGCCGGAACGGGTGGCCCTGCGCCTGTGGGATGATTGGGCGCTGCTGGCCCGGCATGCCGGATACACGGCGCTGGAGATCGTGCTGGGCCTGGTGCTGGGCACGCTCTGCGGCGGGTTGGCGGCGCTGGCCCTGACGGCATCGGCCGCCGCCCGGCGCTGGCTGCTGCCGCTGCTGCTGGCCAGCCAGGCGGTGCCCGTCTTTGCCATCGCGCCGCTGCTGGTGCTGTGGCTGGGCTATGGCATGGCATCAAAGGTGGCGATGGCCACCCTGATCATCTTTTTCCCCGTGACGGCCAGCTTCTTTGACGGGCTGCGGCGGACAGAGCCGGGCTGGCTGGACCTGGCCCGCACCATGGGCGCGAGCCCCTGGGCCGTGCTGCGCCACATCAGGGTGCCCGCCGCCCTGCCCGCCCTGGCATCCGGCCTGCGCATGGCCGCCGCCGTGGCGCCCATCGGGGCCGTGGTGGGGGAATGGGTGGGGGCGTCGGCGGGGCTGGGTTATCTGATGCTGCACGCCACGGCACGGGTGCAGACGGACCTGACCTTCGCCGCCCTGTTCATTCTGGCCCTGCTGGCCGTTGGCCTGTGGCTGCTGGTCGATCTTACCGTTCGCCGGGCGTTGCCCTGGCTGCCTGACAGCGTGATGAGCAAGGAAGAGACATGATGAAGATGCGTTGGATGCGCGCGATGGCCGTGGCCGCCGCTATGGCCGCCAGTGCGGCAGGTGCCCTGCCCGCCCTGGCGCAGGACAAGATGACGGTGCTGCTGGACTGGTTCGTGAACCCGGACCATGGCCCGCTCTATGTCGCGCAGGAGAAGGGCTACTTCAAGGATGAGGGGCTGGCGGTGGAGATGATCGCCCCGGCCGACCCCAACGACCCGCCGCGTCTGGTCGCCGCCGGCCAGGGCGATATCGCCATCTCCTATCAGCCGCAATTGCACCTGCAGGTCGATGCCGGATTGCCCGTTGTCCGCGTCGGCACCCTGGTCGCGACGCCGCTGAACAGCGTCATCGCGCTGAAGGACGGTCCCATCAAGTCGATCAAGGATCTGAAGGGCAAGAAGGTCGGCTTCTCCGTCGGCGGGTTCGAGGATGCGCTGCTGGGCGCCATGCTGGAAAAGCACGGCCTGTCCTTGAAGGACGTGACCCTGATCAACGTGAATTTCTCGCTGTCGCCGGCCCTGTTCGCCGGGCAGGTGGATGCCATTGTCGGCGGCTATCGCAATTTCGAACTGAACCAGATGGCGATCGAGAGAAAGGAAGGCCGCGCCTTTTTCCCGGAGGAAGAGGGCGTTCCCGCCTATGACGAACTGGTCTTCATCACCGCGAAGAACAAGGTGACCGACCCGCGCATCGGCCGCTTCCTGAACGCCGTGGAACGCGGCACGCAGTTCCTGATCAACCATCCGGACGAGGCCTGGGGCCTGTTTATCAAGGGCCGCAAGGACCTGGATACGGAGTTGAACAAGCGCGCCTGGAAGGACAGCATCGCCCGCTTCGCCCACAGCCCCCGCGCGCTGGACAATGCCCGTTATGAGCGTTTCGCCCAGTTCCTGAAGGCACGTGGCCTGATCAAGACCACGCCGGACGTGGCGACCTATGCGGTGGAGGTGAAGTGAACCTCCAGGGCGGGTCGGCCCTCACCCTACCACCCGCTTGCCAGCGGGCGAGGGGCGACATGATACCCGACGGTCACACATGTCGACCGTCGGTATGACGACCCGCATCCCCTTGTCCCGGGGCAAGGGTTTACAGCGGTAAGCGCACGACAGCCCGCAAGCCCTTCTGCGGGCTGTCGCGCAGAATGACGTCGCCGCCATGCCGGCGGGCAATGTCGCGGGCGATGGTCAGGCCCAGGCCGACCCCGCCCGTCTTCTGGTTACGCGACGGTTCCAGGCGGAAAAAGGGGCGGAACACGGCTTCGCGCTGATCGTCGGGAATGCCCGGCCCGTCATCATCGATCAGGATTTCGACGAAGTTGCCCCGCCGTTCCAGGCTGAGCCAGACATGCCGCCCATAACGCGCGGCATTGCCGATCAGGTTGCTGAGGCAACGGCGCAGCGACAAGAGGCGCAGCGGCAGCACCACCGCCTCCCCCTGCGTCACCATCGGGTCCAGGGTCAGGCGCGCGCCCTCACGACGCGCATTGCCCGCGATCTCGGCCAGCAGCAGCGACAGGTCCACCTGCCGCTCCTCCTCCTCCCCGTCCCCCCTGGCAAAGGAGAGGTAGCCGTCGATCATCACCTGCATTTCGGCCACATCGGCCTTCAGCTCCTCCACCTCCGCCATGTCGGGCATCATGGCCAGTTGCAGCTTCATGCGGGTCAAGGGCGTGCGCAGATCGTGGCTGACGCCGGCCAGCATTTCCGTGCGCTGGGCGATCTGGCGGCGGATACGGTCGCGCATCAGCAGGAAGGCATGCGCCGCCTGCCGCACCTCCACCGCGCCCTCCGGCCGGAAATCCGCCATGTCGCGGCCCTTGCCGAACGCGTCGGCCGCAACTGCCAGCCGGCGGATGGGCCGGATCTGGTTGCGCATGAACAGGGTGGCGATGGAGAACAGGACCAGCGAACTGCCCAGCATCCAGATGATGAACAGGTAGCTGGTGAAGCTGTACAGACGCCGTTCAGGTGACAGGACGGACAGTACCCCGTCGGGCAGTTGCACCCGGATCTCGATCCATTTATGGGCGACATTGCTGTTGATGCGCCAGGGCCGGCGCACCCGGTCATCCAGCGCCTGGGCCAGCGTTTCCTCCAGCGCGCCGCGCAGCCGGGCCGGCGGGTCGGGCAGTTCCTCCCCCGGATTCCAGGTGAACAGGATGTCGGTGTTGCGGGCCGCCATGGACAGCGTTTCCTCCCGCGCGACATCGTCCTTGTCGCGGGCAAGCTGTTCGATGACCAGCGCGATTTCCCCCGACACGGAATTGGCCAGCCGGTTGGTCATCGTGTCCCAGTGCCGGTCATAGAAGACGAAGGTGGCGATGGCCTGGGCCAGCACCACGGGCGTCATCATGATCAGCAGCGAGCGCGCGAACAGGGTCGCCGGCACATAGCGTTTCAGAGCACGCATCGGCCGGGGCCGCCGCCGCCACAGTTCCTGCAACCACGCGTTCAATCGGGCCTCAACACATAACCTTCACCGCGCACCGTCTGAAGATAACGCGGCTCGCGCGGATCATCTTCCAATTTACGACGCAGGCGCGTCACCTGCACGTCGATGGTGCGTTCGTTCGCCGCATCCACGCCCGCCTTTTCCACCAGCGCCTCCCGGCTCAGCACCACGCCCGGCTCCGCCGCCAGGGCACGCAGCAGGCTGGATTCCATGGTGGTCAGGCGGATGATCTCCTCTCCCGTCCGCAATTCCTCGCGCTCCGCATCGAACAGATAGCGGCCCAGACGGATGGGGACGGCGGACAGGATCGCCCGCGGCACGCGGCGGGCCGTGCGGCGCAGGATGGCATTCAGGCGCAGGACCAGTTCACGCGGCTCGAACGGCTTCGACAGGTAATCATCGGCCCCGGCCTCCAGCCCGCCGATGCGTTCCTCCGCCTCGCTGCGCGCCGTCAGCATCAGGATGGGCGTGCGCCCCGTGGCCGCCAGATGGCGGCAGAGCGACAGCCCGCTTTCACCCGGCATCATCACATCCAGCACGATCAGGTCGAATTCCAGCCCCGCCAGCTTGGCCCGCGCCTCCGCCGCGTCGCCGGCACCGGTGACCAGAAAGCCGTTCTGCCCCAGATACCGGCGCAATGCCTCACGCAGGCGCGTGTCGTCATCAACGACCAGGATATGGGGCTGTTCGGCGGGATCGTCACTCATCATGGCCCCTCACATAGCATGGAAGGGGGCGATGGTCACCGCTTGCCCGGCGGCGGGAACTTGGCGCGGTCTTCTGCGTCGATGATGCCCAGCATCACGGTGCGGAACCCCTCCACCGCCGACGCGCCGGCGGCGCGATAGGCCTGGGCGATGCGGGCGCGCTGGGCGTCCGACAGGCTGCGTTCCAGTTCGACGCCCTTGTCGGTCAGGGTCAGCAGGCGCTGACGCCGGTCCTTCGTGCCCGGACGCTGCGCGATATATTCCTGCTCCACCAGATCGGACAGGACGCGGGACAGGCTCTGCTTGGTGATCTGCAGGATGCCCAGCAGTTCCGTCACGGTGATCGACGGGTAGCGGCCCACGAAATAGACCACGCGGTGATGCGCCCTTCCCAGCCCGATCCTCGCCAGCATGGCGTCGGGTTCCGCGGTGAAGTCGCGGTAGGCATAGAAGAGCAGCTCGATGCCCTGGCGAAGATCCTCCTCCCGGAGGAAAAGCGGGTTCGGCCCCGATTTTACGTCAGCCATGTTGACTTATTTCCGCAATTCCGTATCGTGGATGGAGTTGTACACGACATAAAACAACAAGGAAGCCCCAAATGACGATCATCCCTTTCCATGACCGCGATGGCCATATCTGGTTTGACGGGGCGATGGTGCCCTGGCGCGAAGCGCAGGTCCATGTTCTGACCCACGGCCTGCACTATGGAAGCTGTGTATTTGAGGGGGAGCGCATTTACAATGGTGTGATCTTCAAATCTCACGAACATTCCCTGCGCCTGCGCCGGTCAGCCGAATTGCTGGGCTTCGACATTCCCTACAGCGTGGAGGAAATCGACGCGGCCAAGCGGGACGTGTGCAAGGCCGCCGGGCTGACCAATGGTTACCTGCGTCCCGTCGCCTGGCGCGGCAGCGAGATGATGGGGGTGGCGGCGCAGCACAACAGGATCCATCTGGCCGTCGCCTGCTGGGAATGGCCCAGCTACTTCACGCCGGAGGCGCGCATGAGGGGCATTTCCCTGGAAATCGCCCGCTGGCGCCGCCCCGCCCCCGATACCGCCCCGACGGAGGCGAAGGCCGCCGGCCTTTACATGATCTGCACGCTGTCCAAGCATGAGGCGGAGCGCAATGGCCACCAGGACGCGCTGATGCTGGATTATCGCGGCTATGTGGCGGAAGCGACGGGGGCCAATTTTTTCATGGTGAAGGATGGCGTTATCCATACACCCATCCCCGACTGTTTCCTGAACGGCATCACCCGCCAGACCATCATCAATCTGGCCCGACGCCGGGGGTATACGGTGCTGGAACGCCATTTCACCCTGGATGAGGTGAAGGACGCGACGGAGATTTTCCTGACTGGATCGGCGGCGGAGGTGACGCCCGTCGGCCGCATCGGCGACTGGACCTTCAGCCCCGGCGAGGTCTGCCGGAGCATGATCGCCGATTACAGCGACCTCGTGAATGGCCGGTTGAATGCGGAGGCTGTGGCGGCATAGGCAAGGATATCAGATCACCCCTTCCTTCAGCAGCCTCACTGCATGGTCCGCCGCCCGCGCCGTCAGGGCCATATAGGTCAAGGACGGGTTCTGGGTTCCCGATGACGCCATGCAGGCACCGTCGGTGACGAACAGGTTGGGCACCTGATGCGCCTGGTTCCAGGCGTTCAGGACGGAACTGGCCGGGTCGCGGCCCATGCGGGCGGTGCCCATCTCGTGGGTTTTCGCGCCGACCGGCGTGTCGAAGCGGGCATAGGCGCTGACATCCTCGCACCCGCCAGCGCGCAGGATGTCCGCCGCCTCGTCCCTTGCGCGGGCGATCATGGATTTTTCATTGTCGCGCAGCGTGCAGTCGAGATGGGCCAGCGGCAGGCCCCAGCGGTCTTTCTGGATCGGGTGCAGGGTCAGGCGGTTGTCGGGATGGGGCAGCATCTCCCCGAACAGGGTCAGGTGCATGTGCCAGGCGCCATGGGTCAGGGCCGCCTGTTTGGCGGCGACGCCCAGGCCGGGCTTGGTGCCCGCATCGGCCAGCGGCCGGCCACGCGCCGCCCCGCCCTGGAAACCGAAGCCGCGCACAAAGCCGTCGCCCGGACGCTGCTGTTTGAAGCGGTAATTGGGCACATAGATATTGTTGGGCCGCCGCCCGAATTCATACCGGTCCAGCAGGCCCGGCACCCGCCCCGACGCGCCGGCCCCGCCGACATGGTCCATGACGTACCGGCCCAGCGCGTCGCTGCCATTGGCCAGCCCGCGCGGATGCGCCTCGCTGGTGGAGTTCAGCAGAATCTGGGCCGAGGCGATGGCCGAGGCGCAGAGGAAGATGATGCGCCCCCGGTGGGTGGTGCCGGTCAGGTCATTGGCATCGATGGTGCGCACGCCCGTGACGCGACCCGTTTGCGGATCATGGTCCAGCGAATGGGCGATCTGGTCGGTCAGGATGGTCAGGTTGCCGGTGGCCCGCGCGGCCGGCAGCGTGGCCGACAGGCTGCTGAAATAAGCGCCATAGGAACAGCCGCGCACGCAGTGTGACCG
>NZ_JAGOGJ010000048.1 GCF_017996735.1 Niveispirillum sp. | reverse complement strand
GCCAGATTCCGGTCGGGCGTGACCAGCGCCGCCGTCTGTCCCGGCATTTCCAGGGCCTGACGCAGGATCAGGGCGATGATGCCCGCCTCCTCCTGCGGGGTGGTGGCATCACTGCGGGTCAGGCCGGACAGGGCCGACGGGTCCAGGTCGCCCAGATCGCGCCAGGCCTCGGTCGTGCCGGCGGGACGCAGCGCCTCGGCGATAAGCGCGGTGCGGGCCGGCGGACAGGACGGGGTGACATCGGCGGCCAGGGGCCAGTCGGCCACTTGGTCGCGCGTCACCCCGATCCGGTCGATCAATTGTTTCAGGCCGAATTGCGGATGCGCATCGTCCAGAGCCGCCCAGGTCGCATCATCGCACGCCCGGTCCAGGCCGGGCAGCACCACCGATCCCGTGGGCAGCCGCGCGATGGTGGCCAGCAATTCCGCCGTGGCGGGGATGGAACCGGTGGACCCGGCGGCGATGACGGGATGGGACGGCGGTGCCGCCTTCAGCGCCGCCGCATAGGCCAGCAGGCGGTTATTGCGCTCCTGCGCGGGGTCGACGGCCCCCTCTGCGGCCAGGATGGCGGGCCATTGATCGACGATGATCGACAGGAAGGACAGCGTCACCTGCCAATGTTCGGCATAATCATCGGGGACCAGGGCGTGCAGCCGGTCGAACCCCACCATTTCCGTCTGCGTCTGGTCCAGCAGCTTGGCCAGTTCGCGCGCCAGACGGGCCGCCTGCGCCCGTGTCTTGGCGAAACGGTCGCCGGCGGCAGCAATGGCGCGGGCCAGCAGCAATTGCCGGCGCAGCGGCGCGATGGCGGGGGGCAGGTCCAGGCCGCCGGCCTTTCCCGTCACCCCGTCCATCATCAGCGACACCTCATCCCCGTCCACATCGCCCAAGGGCGCCATGCGGGGTAACAGGATGGGCCGCCCATCGGACAGGCGCAGGAACGCCTCCCGCAGGGACCTGACCGCCCGCGCCGTGGGCAGCAGCACCGTGAACCGGTTCAGGGCCAGCGCATCCCCGCCCGCCTGTTCCCACAGGCCCGCCGCCAGGGCGTCCACAAAGGGCAGGTTGGGGGCCAGCGTGAAAACACTGGCGGGATGGGACGCGGCGGCCGGTTCCATCAGGGCACGACCTCACGGCTGGCCGGGGCGGCCAGATGCGTATCGACCAGCGGGATCGCCGCCGGGGTGCCCACATGGTACCAGTTGCCCTCATGCCGCACGCCGAACAGCCGGCCCGCCGCCTCCGCCCGCTGCCAGAGCAGCAGGTTGGAGAAGGCGCCGTCGGGCGTATCTTTGAACTGGGCGGCCGTCATGATCGACACGCCGGCCATGACGAAGGGGGCGACCTCCAGGTCCGGGCGATGGGTCAGGCGGCCATCGGGGTCCATCTGGTAATCCCCCCGCCCCTCATACCCGATGGCGATGGGTGTGGGCGTGACCAGCAGCAGGCTGTCCATCACGGCCGGGTTCCAGCTATCGGCCAGCCGCTTCAGCGCCGGGACCGGCCCGTCCAGCCAGACGATATCGGCATTGACCACAAAGAACGGATCATCACCCAGCAGAGGCAGGGCATGTTTCACGCCGCCACCCGTCTCCAGTTGCGTCTCTTCACGCGACAGGGTCAGTTTCAGCTTGCGGCGCGGGTTCGCCTCCAGATGGGCGGCAATCTTGTCGGCCAGCCAATGGGCATTCACCACCGCCTCTTCCACGCCGACAGCTTCCAGCCGATCCAGGGTGTGGTCCAGTATGGTGCGGCCGCCAACGGTGACCAGCGGCTTGGGCGTCTCCAATGTGATCGGGCGCATGCGCAGGCCCAGACCCGCCGCCAGCACCATCGCCCGCTTGGGCATGAAGGACATAGACACAACTCCTGTAGATTACTTCCCCAGAATATGCGGCACGGCGCCGTCAGGGGGCAAATGTTGATCCGTGAAACTTTGTAACGGCGACAAAAGCGGGTGCGCGATGGCGGCCCGGAACTGTCCCCAGACACGGGACAGAAAGGCCAGTTGCCGGGCCTTGCCCCCGCCCGCCGCCAGTTGCGCCACGCGGCCCAGGATGCGGGCATGACGCATGGCGCCCATCACGGCATAGGACGCCAGGAAACCATCGCGCGACAGGCCGGGCCGCGCCGCCAGATAGCGATCGATCATCGCCGCCTGCACATCATCGGGCACGTCACGCCGCGCATCCTGCAGCAAGGACAGCAGGTCGTAACTGACGGGACCGATGCCGCCATCCTGTACATCCAGCAGGCCGCAGCCCCGCACGCCAGCACGGTCGGGCAGCAGCATCAGGTTGCCGGGATGGTAATCGCGTAACAGAAGGCTGTCCGGCACGATACCCAGCACCTGCGTCAGCACCGTCGCCCAGGCATCATCCAGCGCCCGCCGACCGGCCGGTGTCAACGGATTGCCCGCCGCCCCCAGATAGGCATCGCCGAACAGGGCGACCTGCCGGGTGAACAGCGACAGGTCATAGCGCTGCACATCCGGCGCCGATTCAATGTCGAACCGGTCATGCAGGTGGGACAGAACGTCGGTCGCCACACGGTAGAGCGGCCAGGGATCATCCCCCCGGTCCAGCAGCAGGGCAAAACTGTCATCGCCGAAATCCTCCAGCAGCAGCAGTCCCTGACCCTGATCCTGCGCAAAGATGTCCGGCGCCGACAGGTCAACGTCGCGCAGCAGCCCGCATATCCGGACAAAAGGTGGCACCTGCCCCGCCCCGTCGCCCGCCGCGTCCATCAGGATGGCCTTCGCGCCGTCGGGCCGCGTCAGGCGTTCATAGCGCCGTGTGGACCAGTCGGCCCCCATGGGCAGGCGGGTCGCATCGGCCCAGCCGGCGGCGGCCAGGAAGGACCCGATCAGATGCTCACGCGTCTCGCTCATATCCCCGCCACCCGTTCTTCCCAGGCGCCGTGGCCCGTGATCAAGGCGCGCCGCGCCGTCGGCCCATCCAGTGTAAGTTGCACATCCAGCCGGTCGCGCGGCAGCAGCGGGCCCAGGCGTTCCGGCCATTCGACCAGGGCGCAGGCGTCGCGCGCTTCCTCCCAGCCCAGTTCCACCACCTCCCCCGGATCGGTCAGGCGGTAAAGGTCGAAATGCCACACGGGCGGCGACAGGTGTTCATAAGTCTGGACCAGGGTGAAGGTGGGGCTTGGCACCTCCTCCGCCTCGTCGCCCGCCAGATGCCGGATCAGGAACCGGGCCAGCGCCGTCTTGCCGGCGCCCAGGTCGCCGCGCAGGGTCACGACATCGCCGGCGCGCAGATGCGGGGCCAGCCGGGCAGCCAGGGCCCGCGTCGCCGCCTCGTCGGGAAGGGAAAGGGTGAGCAATCTGCGGTCGTCCGTGGTTCGGGTCAGTTCAGGTCAGTCTATCGGTTCCGGGGCGGTTCGGAAGCCCCTCGATAAACTGCCCTAAACGCCCCCGGATTGCCCACAAGTTAAACCTGCCCCTCGTATCGGCACTTGCCATCGCGCCTGAAAAGCGGCACCAAACCCCCCGTTCCGATATCCGCCCGCCGGGGAGCGTTGCCCATGTCCACCGAAACCGTTCATTCCACCGATGTCGTCATCATCGGCGCCGGCCCCGTGGGCCTGTTCGCCGTGTTCGAATGCGGCATGCTGAAGCTGCGCACCCATGTGGTGGACGCGCTGGACATGGTGGGCGGGCAATGCGCGGCGCTGTATCCGGAAAAGCCGATCTATGACATTCCCGCCCATCCCGCCATCGACGGGGCCGACCTGATCGACCGGCTGGCCGAACAGGCCGCGCCCTTCAACCCCACCTACCATCTGGGTCAGCAGGTCACGACCCTGACCCGGACCGATGGCGGCTGGCGCGTAGGCACCGACAAAGGCACCGTCATTGATGCCAAGGCCGTGATCATTGCGGCCGGCGTCGGCGCCTTCGGTCCCAACAAGCCGCCCCTGGACGGGCTGGAACAGTATGAAGGCACGGGTGTCTTCTATCTGGTCAAGCGGCGCCAGGATTTTGCCGGCAAGCGCATCGTCATCGCCGGCGGTGGCGACAGCGCCGTCGACTGGGCCAATTCCCTGTCGGAAGTGGCCGCCCATGTCATGCTTGTCCACCGCCGTCCGAAATTCCGCGCCGCCCCGGAAAGCGTGTCCCGTCTGGATGCGCTGGTGAAGGAAGGCAAGGTGGAGATGGTGGTGCCGTACCAGCTTTCCGGCCTGGAAGGCGTGGACGGAAAGCTGACCGGTGTGCGCGTCGCCGATCTGGATGACCAGGAAAAGGTGCTGGACGCCGATGTGCTGCTGCCTTTCTTTGGCCTTGCCATGAATCTGGGGCCCATCGCCGATTGGGGCCTGGACATGGAAAAAGGCCATATCCTGGCCGACCAGCGCACCCTGGCCACGTCCGCCCCCGGCATCTTCGCCATTGGCGACATCGCCCATTATCCGGGCAAATTGAAGCTGATCCTGTGCGGGTTCAGCGAGGCGGCGATGGCCGCGCACGCCGTGCATGCCCTGATCCACCCCGACCAGCCCATGCATTTCGAATATTCGACCAGCAAAGGCGTGCCGGGGGCGTAAAGCGCGCCCCCCTCCGCGCCGGGCGCTCAATGCGCCAACCAGCCTGCGCCGCAGGCTGGTTGGCATGGCTTTTACAGCGCCTCTCCCCGCACCAGACGCGGCAACTCGCCCACGATGCCCATGGCGTGGCGCATGAAGAATTTCTTGGCGGGCTTCAGCGGCGGCAGGTTGTTGATCGCCGCCATGCCCAGCCGGCGGGCATGGGCCAGCGGCTTGATATCATTGCTGAACAGCCGGACCAGCGCGTCGGTCGTGGCCAGCAGGGCAACCGTGTCGGCCCGGCGCCAGCGCTGATAACGTTCCAGCACATCGGGCGCACCGGGGTCCAGACCGACGCGCAGCGCATCGACCACCACCTCCGCCAGTGCCGCCAGATCGCGGATGCCGACATTCAGGCCCTGGCCCGCGATCGGGTGCATGCCATGCGCACTTTCGCTGACCAATGCCAGGCGCGTGTCGATATAGCGTTCGGCATGGGCCAGCCCCAGCGGCCAGGCCCAGCGGCCCGCCACCGGCGTCACCCGCCCCAGCCAGTCCCCCACGCGCAGTTGCAGTTCCTGCCGGAACCGCTCCTCCGGCAGGTTCATGTAGAAATCGACAAGGGTAGACGGTTCGGTCCAGACGATGCTGGTATGGTGCCCGCCGGCCAGCGGCAGCATGGCGAAGGGACCGGTGGGCAGAAACTGTTCCACCGCGACACCGCCATGCGGGCCTTCATGCTGGATGGTGCAGACGATGGCGTGCTGTTTATAGGACCAGCCGATCTGGCGGATGCCCGCATGCTCGCGGCAGAAGCTTTTCTTGCCATCCGCCCCCACCACCAGCCGGCCGGCGACCGTGCGCCCATCGGCCAGGGTGACACGCACACCCGACGCGTCGCGCACCATGCCCGTCACCACGGCGGGCGCCAGATGCGTGACGGACGGCAGTTCCTTCAGCCGGCGATAGAGCGCAAAACGCATCACCCGGTTTTCCAGGATCCAGCCGAAGGGCCGGTCCCCCACCTCCCGATGGTCATAATGCAGGAACAGCGGCGATGACTGGTCTGTCACCCGGATATCCAGCATCGGCCCGACATTGCCGTCCAGATGGTCCCAGACACCGGCCCCCATCAGCACCGTCCCGGCGCCATAGGCGATGGCGGTCGTGCGGCCATCAAAATCGGGCTGCAACGTGTCTTCCGCCGGTTCCCGATCGATGACCAGGGTGGAAACCCCGGCCGTCCCCAGCGCACAGGCCAGCGTCAGGCCGGAAAGCCCGCCGCCCACGATGATGATATCGGCCTGATGATCGGCATTTTGCACGGACATGATGCTGTCTTTCCGGAACCTGGCTGCTCTTTTGGGCGTTGGAAGCTTGGCGCATGCCCCATCGCCTGTCCAGACGGCGCAGCGTCGCAGTCATTGCACAATATTTAATCAGTACCTGCCCATGCATGCGCCGAATCTTAACCACATGGGCCGGATGTCGGGGGTTTTTCGCGCTGAACACCATGGAAATCGCCCGCGGCACGGTTCTTGTAAGTTAGGATGGCGATGCATCGGTTTCAATCCGGGCCGGTGCCGGCACCCGCAGTCGTTTCAGTTCCATGCAGAGGAAGGGAGAGCGCAATGAAGCTCGTCGTGGCCATCATCAAGCCGTTCAAGCTGGACGAGGTGCGCGAGGCCCTGACGGGACTTGGCATCCAGGGCCTGACCGTGTCGGAGGTGAAGGGGTTCGGCCGTCAGAAGGGCCAGACCGAGATCTATCGCGGCGCTGAATATTCCGTCAGCTTCCTGCCCAAGGTGAAGGTGGAAGTGGCCGTTACGGACGAGTTGGTGGACGGCGTCGTCGATGCCATCCAGAAGGCCGCCAACACGGGCCGCATCGGCGACGGCAAGATCTTCGTCCTGGACGTGGTTCAGACCGTGCGTATCCGCACGGGCGAACAGAACGGGGACGCGCTGTAAGCGCCCCATATTCCAGGATTTCCAGGATCGGGAAAAGCCGTTCGCAGAACCTTCCGCGAACGGCTTTTCCTGATTCGTTCACAAGAAATTTGTGATTCGGATCAAGGCCTTACAAGAGTTTTCAACGTTTTTCTCAAGGCTTATCCACAAGCCCTTGTAACAAGCGGATTCTTGGCCCTTTGATGCCCCCGAATGGGCGGCTTGTGCGGGACTTTGGCGGCGGCTACACTTCGCCCAGGGCCGCCGGTCTGTCGTGCGGCACAGCCATTGTTTTGCCAGCCGCAAGGGCCATGATGTTCGACGCCACCCTTACCGACCAGGCGCCCTGCCGCAGCGACCGGCTGACCAGCCTGTCCGAATATCCGTTTCCCCGCCTGCATGCATTGCTGGCCGATGTCACGCCGCTGGCCAATGTGGCGCCGAGCATCCTGACCATCGGTGAACCGCAGAATGAACCGCCCGCCCTCCTGACCAGCACGGTGGCCGCTGCGGCGCCATCGGCCTGGGCGAAATATCCGCCCACCGCCGGCACACCGGAATTCAGGTCGGCCGTGGCCGGCTGGCTGTCGCGCCGGTTCAACCTGCCCGGTGACTTCATCAACGCCGACAAGACGATCCTGCCCGTCTGCGGCACGCGTGAAGCGCTGTACCAACTGGCGCAACTGGTGGTGCCGACACAGAAGGCCGGGCAGAAACCCGTGGTCCTGATCCCCAACCCATTCTATGCCGTGTACCAGGGCGCCGCCGTGATGGCCGGCGCGGAACCGGTGTTTCTGGACGGCACGAAGGAGACGGGTTATCTGCCCGATCTGGACGCGGTGCCGGAGGAGACCTGGGCCCGTACCGCCCTGTTCTACCTTTGCACCCCCGCCAACCCGCAAGGGGCGGTGGCCAGCCTGGATTATCTGAAACGGGCCCTGACGCTGGCCCGCCGCCATGGTTTCACCGTGGCTTTCGATGAATGTTACGGCGAATTGTGGCACAACAGCGTGCCGACCGGCGGGCTGGACGCGGCCCGCGCCTTGGGTGGGGAGCGGCCGCTGTCGAACCTGATGAGTTTTCATTCGCTTTCGAAACGATCCAGTGCCGCGGGGCTTCGTTCCGGCTTCGTTGTGGGTGATCCCGACCTGATCGCCGGCTTTACGCGCCTGCGCGCCTATTCCTTGGCCGGCATGCCGCTGCCAGTGCTGACGGCGGCGGCGGCACTGTGGGCCGATGATGCTCATGTGGAGATCAACCGCGCCTATTACCGCGCCAATGTCGATGCGGCGGAAGCGGTGCTGAACGGCAAGCTGGGTTATTACCGGCCCGATGCCGGCTTCTTCCTCTGGCTGGATGTCTCCCAGGTGGCGGAAAGCGGCGAGGAAGCGACAAAACGCCTGTGGCGGGAAGGTGCTATCAAGGTGCTGCCCGGCGCCTATCTGACGCAGCCGCACAAGGACGGCTATAATCCCGGCGGCCGCTATATCCGCGTCGCCCTGGTCCAGGATGCCGATAACGTGGCCCGGTCGATGGAACGGCTGGTCCGCATCCTGACCTGATCACCCCTGTTCATCTTCGCTGACCGGACACGTCGCCAATGCCGAGCCGCACCGCCCCGCAGACCCCTCCGCCCGCCGGGCGCCCCGCACCGCGCGGGCACGCACCCGGCATCGGCGGCGGCATGGCGCCGCGTAAATCACGTTTGCTGCCGGAAGGGATGCTGGTCTTCGCCTTGCGCCGGCTGGTGGAAGGCGGCGGCCTGATTGTGGTGATGCTGGGGCTGGCCCTGCTCCTGTCCTTCCTGTCCTATGACAGCCGTGATCCATCCTGGAGCACGGCCGTGCCGGGCGACGCGACCCCCGTCGGCAACCTGCTGGGCCGGCCGGGTGCCTATACGTCAGACCTGCTGCTGCAATCCCTGGGCTTCGCGGCCTATCTGCTGCCCCTGTTCCTGGTGGGATGGGGGGTCAGGGTCTTCCGTCACAAGCCGGTACGCAATATCGCCCTGCGTGTGCCGCTGGCGCTGGCGGCGGTTCTGGTCACGGCCATGGCCATGGTCTGTCTGGCCAATGGCAATGCCGCCTGGGGTGGGCCGGCGGGCGCCCTGCTGGTCAAGCCGCTGCTGAAACTGGTGGTGGCGCTGGCCGGCAGCGTCTCCGGACTGGTCATCGGCCTGGTGCTGCTGGTGCCGTCGGTGTTCCTGTGCCTGTGGGCCCTGGATATCCGCATCTGGGAAGTCACGGAGTTCTTCCGAAGCCTGCGCAAGCACGCGACCGGCATCAAGGCCACCATGGCGAAACCGGAACAGCCGGAAGAAACACCCCCGCCGGCGACGCCGGTTCACGCCACACGCTGGGGCGCGAAACCGGCGACCGACACGGGCCCGACGGCGAAGACGGCCCTGACCGTCCGCGTGACCAGCTTGTTCAACAAGGTGCGCGACAAGCTGACCGCCAGGGCCGGTTTGGCGACGGCAGAGAAAACACCGCCGTCGGCGGGCACCGACGCGCCGCCCCCCGTGCCGGCAACCGACAGCCAGACGGCGGAGAGCCCGAGCGCCACCCCCGCCGAGGAACGCCGCCGGCATGCGCCGCCCGTGGTCGGTCCCGCGCCAAAACCCCTGCCCGAGGTCGCACGCAAGGTGGAAAAGGCCCGTCAGGCCAACCTGCTGCTGGAACCGGAGGCACGCGGCGATTACGAACTGCCGCCCGTCGATATCCTGCAACTGCCCCCCCATGGCGTCGGCCCCGCCATGAGCGAGGAGGCGTTGCAGCGCAATGCCGAGATGCTGGAAAGCGTGCTGGAGGATTTCGGCGTGCGCGGGCAGATCGTGAAGGTCAGTCCCGGCCCGGTGGTGACCCTGTACGAACTGGAACCCGCGCCCGGCGTGAAATCGGCCCGCGTCATCGGTCTGGCCGATGATATCGCCCGGTCCATGTCGGCCGTGTCGGTGCGTGTGGCCGTGGTGCCCGGCCGCAACGTCATCGGCATCGAAATGCCGAACCAGAAGCGCGAGACCGTGTACCTGCGCGAACTGCTGATGTCGGACGCCTATGAGAAGAGCCAGCAGAAGCTGGCCCTGGTGCTGGGCAAGGATATCGGCGGCGGCCCCATCATCGCCGATCTGGCCCGCATGCCCCATCTTCTGGTCGCCGGCACTACCGGTTCGGGCAAGTCGGTGGCCATCAACACCATGATCCTGTCCATCCTGTACCGGATGCCGCCGGACAAGTGCCGCTTCATCATGGTCGATCCCAAGATGCTGGAACTGTCCATCTATGAGGGCATTCCGCATCTGCTGGCCCCCGTCGTCACCGACCCGAAAAAGGCGGTGGTGGCACTGAAATGGGCCGTGCGGGAGATGGAGGACCGGTATCGCAACATGTCCAAGCTGGGCGTGCGCAATATCGACGGCTATAACGCGCGCCTGAAGGAGGCACGCCAGAACGCGGAAGTGCTGATGCGCCGGGTGCAGACCGGTTTCGACCCCGACACGGGCAAGCCGATCTATGAGGAACAGCCCATCGACCTGACGGAACTGCCCTATATCGTCGTCATCGTCGACGAGATGGCGGACCTGATGCTGGTGGCGGGCAAGGATATCGAAGCCGCCATCCAGCGCCTGGCGCAGATGGCGCGTGCCGCCGGCATCCATCTGATCATGGCGACGCAGCGCCCGTCGGTGGATGTGATCACCGGCACCATCAAAGCCAATTTCCCCACCCGCATCAGCTTCCAGGTGACCAGCAAGATCGACAGCCGCACCATCCTGGGCGAAATGGGCGCCGAACAGCTTCTGGGCCAGGGCGACATGCTGTATATGGCCGGCGGCGGCCGCATCACCCGCGTCCACGGCCCCTTTGTCCGGGACGAGGAGGTGGAACAGGCGGTGAAGTTCCTGAAGGCGCAGGGCGAGCCCGCCTATGTCGACGCCGTGACCGAAGAGGATGAAGAGGCCGAGGCGTCCGCTTCCGGCGGCGGCAGCGGCGGTGGTGAGGGGGGACGCAACGCCGAGGCATCCGGCAACGACCTGTATGATCAGGCCGTTGCCGTGGTGACGCGGGAGGGCAAGGCATCCACCAGCTTCATCCAGCGCCATCTGCGCATCGGCTACAACTCCGCCGCCCGTCTGATCGAACAGATGGAAAAGGAAGGCGTGATCAGCAAGGCCAACCATGCCGGCAAGCGCGAGGTGCTGGCCCGCGACGTGGATGACCGCGAGAACTATAACTGAGGGGGGATCATTCCCAGGGGTCGGTCACCAGCCCCACCCGCACCACGGCGTCGCCCTGTTCGGCGCGCCAATGGCTCCAGCGCTGAAAATGGGCCGAGGCGTGGTGGGCGCGCATCGCCGCCTCGTCCACGAATTCCTCCCAGACGTGGAAGATGGCGGGGCCGCCTTCCGTTTCCTCCGACCGGCTACGCGCGGCGCGGAATTGAATGCAGCCCGGTTCCTCCCGGCTGTGGCGCAGGTTATGGCCGAAATACTCCATGAACCCGTCCAGATGGGTCAGGGCCACCTCAACCCGGATCAGTCGTCCTTCACGCGCCATGGTCTTTATCTCCGATGATTGTTTCAGGGGGCGGCAGCGGCCGGTTGCCCGTCAACGCGGATATCCTGCACAGAGATACCGCCCTTGCCGTCGAACCGCACCTCGATATCCACGACCCTCTTCCCGCCGGCCAGCCAGCGTTCCAGCGCCAGCGCCATCTCCTGCGACTGATAGAGGCGCAGTTCGCGGCCGGGGTCGGACAGGGGCATGGGACAGGATTTCAGGATTTCAGCCGCGCAGGACGGCAAGGGCGTGAAGCCGGGACGCCCCGGGTCCTGCGGCCGGTCGGACAGGCAGATACAATCGTCGGGGCCATAGCGGCCGGGCGGCAACCCATGGATATCCAGCCGCGCCAGCAGGTAATGGCCGCGCAGCAGGTCACGCGGATCGAAACCCAGCAGGCGGATACGCATGCCCGGATCATCGGCGCGCGGAATGGGCAACCAGATGGCCCAGCCGCCCAGGATCAGGGTGGGCAGCAGCAGCAGGGCCGCGGATAAGGTGGATTTCCTCATACCGGCCTCCCCACACGCCATTCCATGACCCGCCAGGCAGCATAGGCCAGACCCAGCAGCACCAGCCCCGCCAGGATCAGGCCCAGGCCCGTGGCCATCAAACCGCCCGCCGCATCCAGATAGGCCACGAACACCCTGACGGCGATCAGCGCCACGGCCAGCCGGTACCAGCTTGTCCGCCCCGCCAGCAGGGCCAGCCGCGCCAGCCCGATCCAGTAGAGGCAGAAGGCCACGCCCGTGACGATGGCCCCGGTGATGCCGGAGAACAGCAGCGGCAGGATGAACAGGACCGGCGACAGGGAAATGGCGATGCCCAGCCCCAGATGCGCGCCCCGCCGGTCGGCCGGCACCAGCAGATGCGTCGCCGCCAGGGCCACCAGCCCGACACCAGCGCCGATCAGCGCGTCGGTGCTAATGTTTGCCTCCACGGAGCGGGTCATCAGCGGTGCCACGATCATCAGCATGATGGAAGTACCCAGGATGACGGCACCCGCCACGACCTGCCCCATATTCCGGGCCCAGGCCGGCGGCAGGCGGATGATATTGGCCCGAAGCGCATAAAGCGCGGCCAGGAACAGCATGCAAGCCGTCGTTAACAGGTGGTGGTCCGACAGCCAGTCATGATGATCGTCCAGGGTGAAGATCATCCAGGCGAACAGGCCCCACGTCCAGGCCCAGCGGTTGATCCCGCCGCGCGCCAGCAGCAGGGTGAAGGTGGTGACCAGCACCAACCAGCCACCCAGCAGGCCGGCGGCACTGCCCTGCAACTGGAAACTCTGTCCGATATGGGCGATCAGGGCCAGGGTGGACAAGGACAGCAGCAGGATCGCCCCTTCCCCCTTGGCGGATGGTTCCGCACCGGCGGCGCGGGTCCAGACCCAGGCGGCGGCCCCCAGACAGAGATTGAGCGCCACATGCAGGCCCAGGCGCAGGGTGATGGGGATGGCATCCCAGTTGGCGGCGATGATGGCGATGATGCCGACGCCGATGGTGAAGGCCCCCAGCACGGCCAGCGCCAGGGCCAGCCGGGGCCGGCCGCGGGCCGCCTCATAGGCCGTGATGCGGTCGGCCTGTGCGGCATCGATGATGCCCTCACGCCGCCAATCGGCCAGTTTGCCTTGCAATCCGAGAACCGGACCCATGCCATTTCCCATCGGTCATTTTGCCCCAGGGTGGCCAAAGCCCGCGCCCCTGACAAGTCATCAATCCGGCAGGCGGGGGAGTATGACCAACGCTGCCAACCCCATCGCCTGTACCAGCATGACCGCCAGGGACAGGGCCGGCAATCCCAGGGTGATGAAGGGGGCCAGCAGCGCCGTACCCGCCGAGGAGATGCCCGTGATGAACAGGATGACCAGGGCCGCCGCCCGGTCATCATCCCCCCGGCCGGCCATGATGGCGCGCAGGAAACCCGGCGGCCCGCGCAGGCCCAGGCCGATATTCATCGGTGCGAACAGCAGCGACAGGACCCAGACCGGCCCGCCGCCCGTCCAGCCATAGGCCAGCAGCAGGACACCCGACAGGAAGGCCATGAAGGTACCGATGCTGATCATCCGTTCGATACCGAAACGTTTGGCCAGGCCCCCCGCCAGATTGGCGGTGACGGCGAACAGGGTGACGCCGATGGCCTGCATCAGCACAAAATCACCCATGGTGCCGCCCATGCCCGTGATGATCGTGACCGGCGCGCCGAACACAAAGATCAGCAGGCCGCCCAGCACCCCGCCATGCGACAGGCCATAACGCAGGAAGACGGGATCGCGCAGCAGGCGCAGATAGGAGCCTTCGCGCCGCATCTCCGCCCGCCCGGCCGGCAGGATGCGCAGCCCCGCCCCCAGACAGGCCAGGACCAGCAGCGATGCCAACGCGATGACCAGGAATGGCGCCTGCCAGCCGGCCCAGGCGATCAGCGCGGCCCCCGCCAGCGGGGCCGCACCGGGGGCAATGGCCTCGATCGAGCCCAGCAGCGCCAGGGCGCGCATGGCCCCCACCTCGCTGAACAGGCGGCGGATGATGCCGGGGGCAAAGACGGCCGGCGCCGACCCCGCCAGCCCCTGACCGAACCGCAGCAGGATCAACAGATCCAGATCGTGAACCAGCACCGACAGGCCCGACAGAAGGCCAAAGGCGGCGATGGCCAGCATCAGCAACAGGCGCCGGTCAAACCGGGCGCCCAGGCTGCCGAACAGCAGCATGCCGCCCATGGCGCCCGCCACATAGGCGGCGATCACCAGTTGCGCCCGCGCCGCATCGCCACCGGGCCAGGTGGCCAGCAAGGGCAGCGACGGCAGGATCAGATCGATCCCCGCCATGCCCAGCAGCGTGCCCATCACCAGCAGGGCGCAGATCAAGGTCCGCGTCATGCTTTTCCCCCCAACATCGGAATCTGTTGCGGCAAATTAATCCGATACTGCATCTATTCCGTAACGGTGAAGTTCGGGACACAGGCATGCACGGCACTCAATCGAGTGCCACGATAGAGATTGATTGCAAATTGTGCGAACGCAGGCCAGAAAACAGGCACGCAATGCACAGGATTTACCCATGCCGCGTCACCTGCTGATCCGTCACGAAACCCGGCACCCGCACCTGACGGCCCATCTGAAGGCGGGGCTGGGGGCGGCGGTCTGTATCGCGGCGGCGGGATGGCTGGCGGGGGTGACGCATCTGCCGCTGCTGCTGGCGCCGTTCGGGGCCAGTGCCGTGCTGCTGTTCGCGCAGGCGGCCAGCCCGCTGGCCCAGCCGGTGAATGTCGTCGGCGGTTACCTGCTGGCCGGTCTGGTCACCCTGCTGGCCCATATGGCCCTGCCCGCAGACTGGTGGGTGGTGGGGCTGACGGTCGGGGCCGCCATCACGGCCATGTCGCTGGCCCGCCTGACCCATCCGCCCGCGGGCGCCATGCCCGTGGTGGTGGCGGGATCATCGGCCATGCCGGCGCTGGAACTGCTGTCCATCGCCGTGGCGGGCGCACTGGTGATGGTGGTCTATGCCGCCTTGCATCACCGGCTGCCGCCAAAATTCGACTATCCCAAGCGCCCGGTCCCCGCCCGGCCGTCAACTGACGCCCAGCGCCGCCAGATCGGCATCCAGCAGGGATAGCTGCGTTTCCGGCGGCCAGCGGTCAGGGTCGAAAAAGGCCTGGCTGGCCATGCCATAGATGGTGACCAGCAGGCGCCGTGCCCCGGCCCTGGCCGCATCTTCCGACAATCCGCGTTCCAGCAGCAGGGCCGTGATGCGCGTGGTGATCTGGCGGGAGCGCACCTGCTGTTCGGCCGACAGGGTCTGATCGGCGATGGCCATGGTCCAGAAGGAAAACCAGACCAGCCAGTCGCGACGCTGTTCCTCATTCAAGGGCAGCAATGCCGCCAGGTAGGGGCGGATCGACCCGCCCCCCGTATCCAGCGCCGCCTCCATCCGCTGGTGCGCGCGCAGCACCGTGGCGCGGTAGGTGTAGAACAGCAGTTCCACCTTTGACGCGAAATAATGGCTGACGATGGCCGTGCTGTAACCGGCGGCCTGCGCCACCTCGCGCACCGTCACGGCTTCCATCCCCGCCCTGGCGATCAGATCCGCCGTCACATCCGCCACGGCGCGTCGGCGCGCCTCGTGATCCACCACGGCCGGCATTGCTTTTCCTATAACATTCGTTATAAATAACATCCGTTATATAACGGGCGTCAGGCCATCATGCCGCGCGGGAGGAAAAGATGGAAGGGCCGGGGATGGAAGCGGTGGATGTGATCGTGCTGGGCAGCGGGGCCGCCGGTCTGGTGGCGGCCCTGGCGGCGGCGGATGCGGGCGCCAGGGTGCTGCTGCTGGAAAAGGCCGGCGCCCTTGGCGGCACCACCGCCCTGTCGGGTGGTGTGTTCTGGTTACCGGCCAACCGTTTCGCAGGCGACAGCGACAGCCGGGAAAAGGCGCTGGCCTATCTGGCGGCGCTTTCACTGGGCCTGATCGATCCGGTGATGGCGGAAACCTATGTGGACTCGGTGGCGGGCCTGATCGACTGGCTGGCAGGGCCAGTGGGGATGGAGATCAGGCTGGTGGAGGGGTTTCCCGACTACCATCCCGAACATCCGGGCGGCATGCCCGATGGCGGACGGTCGCTGGAACCCGGTCCCTTTGCCATGACGTCGCTGGGCGATTGGGCGGAGACGGTTTTGCGCGGGCGGGCCAATCCCTGGACCATGATCGGCGAACGCCCGCGCGGGGATGGCAGCGGCGGGGTGAATGCCACCACGATCCAGACCCGCCGCGCCGCCGGCATCGAATGCTGTGGCCGCGCCCTGGTCGGCTGGCTGTTGAAGGCCTGTCTGGACCGGGGCATCGAACCGCGCCTGAACCAGACGGTGACCGACCTTCTGCGTGATGAGACGGGCCGGGTGACGGGCGTGTGCAGCGGCAACGACACGATAGCGGCCCGGCGCGGGGTGATCATCGCCACCGGCGGGTTTGAATGGGACCGCGATCTGGCGCGGGATTTCCTGCGCGGTCCCGTCGGCCATCTGCCCACGGCCCGCACCTGCACCGGCGACGGGTTGCGCATGGCCATGCGGGCCGGCGCTGCCCTGACCAACATGGCGGAGGCCTGGTGGGTGCCCACCATCGCCTGGGGTGGGGAGGCGGTGGCGGGCGACGACCCGACCCGGCATTTCCTGCTGCTGCGCGAACGCACCCTGCCGGGGTCGATCATGGTCAATGCCCGGGGCCGGCGCTTTGCCAATGAGGCGACGAATTACAATGCCTTCGGGGCCGTGCTTCACGCCTTTGACCCGGTCGGCTTCACCTATGCCAACCAGCCCTGCTGGCTGATCTTTTGCCAGACCTATCTGGACCGCTACGGCTTCTTCGGGCTGGCGCCCGGCGCCGTGGCCCCGGACTGGATCGCGCGGGGGGACAGCGTGGCGGACCTGGCCCGGTGCCTGGGCCTGCCCGCCGATGCCCTGACGGGCACGGTCGCGCATTGGAACCAGATGATGGAGACGGGCCAGGACGCGGATTTCGGGCGGGGGACCAGCGCCTATGACGGCTGGAACGGCGATGTCGACCGCCCCGCGGGTCCTGCCCGCACGCTGGGGCCGCTGGATCGCGGCCCCTTCTATGCCGTGCCGGTGCATGCCAGCACGCTGGGCACCAAAGGCGGGCCGAAGACGGATCGCGACGGGGCCGTTCTGGACCTGTCGGGCCAGCCGATCCCCGGCCTGTACGCCGCCGGCAATGCCATGGGGGGGGTGACGGGCAAGGTCTATGGCGGGGCGGGCGGCACGCTGGGTCCCGCCATGATCTTCGGCTGGCGCGCAGGGCGCGCGGCCGCCCGGTCCAACGCACGATAAGGGGGGAAAAGGCATGAGCACCACATATCCCAACCTGCTCCGGCCGCTGACCGTGGGGGCCCTGAAAATCCGCAACCGCGTGATGCTGCCGCCCCATGCCAGCGCCGTCGGCAATCTGTGGGGCACCCCGGCGGAGGCCGACCGCAACATCGCTTATTGGGCGTCGCGCGCGCGGGCCGGGGCCGGCTGGATCGACGGGATCACCGGGTTTGTGGAAAACCTGATGCCGCCCGGGTTCGAACCCACGGGCGTGGGCGCCATGAAACAGGGCGTCTTCCGCCTGCCCCATTATCTGGAAAGGGCCGGAGCCTATGCGGCGGCGGTGAAGGCGGAAGGGGCCGTGGCGACCACACAACTGGTCATCCAGGGCGGCATGCCGCACGCGCCCAGCGCGCGCTTGTCCGGCCCCCTGATCCATCAGGTGCCCCACGCCCTGGACCGTGATGAGATCCGCTGGTTCGTAAAGGAATACCGTTTCTCCGCCGCGCAGGCGCAGAAGGCGGGGCTGGACGGGGTGGAGATCCACGCCAACCATGATGACCTGATGGAATGGTTCCTGTCGCCCCTGACCAACCGGCGGGACGATGAATATGGCGGGTCGTTCGCCAACCGCCTGCGCTTCGTCACGGAAATCCTGACGGAGATTCGGGAGGCCACGGGGCCGGGCTTCACCGTTGGCATCCGGATGAACATGGCAGAGGGGGAGCCGGGCGGGTACGACCTGCTGGGCGGGGCCGCCATTGCCGGGCGGCTGGCCGATGCCAGGCTGGTGGATTATGTGCATCTGGTGATGGGCAGCCCCTGGGGCGACCCGTCCTATATCCAGCCGCATCATTATTCGGCCGGCGGCTGGGCCGAACAAGCGGCCCTCTATCGCCGCTCACTCTCCATCCCCATCGTCTATACGGGCCGCATCACCGGACCGGACGTGGCGGAAAAGGCGCTGGCCGACGGGCATGCCGATGTCGTGGGCATGGCGCGGGCGCATTTCGCCGATGGTCAGTTGCTGGCCAAGGCGCGCGACGGCCGGGCCGCCGATATCCGGCCCTGCATCGGCTGCAACGAATGTATCAGCAGGCGTTATGTGGAAAACCTGCCCTTCGCCTGCGCCGTCAATCCCGATGCGGGGCGAGAGGTGGAGGGGCCGTTGCCCCGCGTGGCGGTGAAAAAACGCCTGCTGGTGGTGGGCGGCGGCCCGGCCGGTCTGGAACTGGCGGTCCGCGCCGCCGAACGCGGACACAAGGTAACCTTGTGGGAAGCTGCCGACCGGCTGGGCGGACAGGTTCGGCTGGCGGCCTTGCTGCCCACGCAGGAAGGGTTCCTGTCCTGGGTCGACCATCTGTCCCACCGCCTGGATCAGTTGGACGTGAATGTCCATCGCGGGCGCCGGGCCACGGCTGAGGCGGTGCTGGCGGAAGGCATGGATATGGTGGCGGTGGCCACGGGCGCCGTCGCCCGCCGGCCCGACATCACGGGCCTGGACCTGCCCTTTGTGCATGAGATGCGCGATGTCCTGACCGACCGCGCGGCGCTGGGCCGGCGGGTGCATGTCATCGTGCAGGATGACCATGCCGCGCCGCTGGCCCTGGCCGACCTGCTGGCCCAGCGCGGACATGCGGTGACCCTGCTGTACCAGACGCCGGGGCCGGCGCCGCTTGTGGGGCGCTACACGCTGGGTGCGTTTCTGGCCCGGTTGTCGCGCGGCGGCGTGACGTTCCGCCATCAGGTGCAGGCCATCGCCATCGAACCGGGCCGCATCCGCCTGCGTAACGTCTTCTCCTTCAAGGAGGAACTGGCGGACGGGGTGGACAGCGTGGTCCTGGCCTGCGGGTCGGTGGCCGACGCGGGTCTTTATGCCGCGTTGAAGGGGCGGCAGGCCAACCTGCATCTGCTGGGCGATGCCTTCGCCCCCCGCCGCATCGTCTTCGCCACCCAGCAGGCCTATGCGCTGGCCGCCGCGCTGTAGCACCCGGTTGCAAGAAGGGGGGAAGCGGTTGCCCGCTCCCCCCTTTCAGCGCCAGAACCGACCCGGATATGTCAGCCGACATCGACCGGGATGGTCAGGAAGGCCGTCGTCTCGCCACGGCGCACCTGAACCAGCGCATTCTTGCGTCCCGCCTTGGATGCGGCCTTCACCTGGGCCGCCACATCGGCGGGCTGGGCAACGGGATTATTGTTGACCGAGGTGATCAGATCGCCGGGCCGCAGCCCTTCGATACCATTGCCAACGTCAAGGACCACGACGCCGGACGCATCCTCGGACAGGCGCAAGCGCTGACGCCACTGGCCGTTGAGGCTGGAGAGCTTGAGGCCGGCCACCTCCTCCCCTTCCTGCTTCTGCGCCTCGGTCTTGGCCAGACGCTGCTGCGGCTGGCCGGGGGCCTGTTCGACCGTCACGGCCAGGGTCTTCTCCTTGCCATCACGCCACAGGGCCAGGTCCAGCTTCGTGCCGGGCTTCACCATGCCGACCTGACGGGCCAGATCGCGGGTATCCTTGATGGGCTTGCCGCCAGCCGACAGCACCACGTCACCCGGCTTCAGGCCGGCCTTTTCCGCCGGGCTTTTCGGTTCCACGGCCGCGATCAGGGCGCCTCCCTCCTTCGACAGGCCCAGACCATCGGCCAGTTCCTTGGTGACACCCTGCAGGTTCACGCCCAACCAGCCACGTTCCACTTTGCCGTCACGCTTCAGTGCCTCGACCACCGGCTTGGCCAGATTGGACGGGATGGCGAAGCCGATGCCCACCGACCCGCCATTGGGGGAGAAGATGGCGGTGTTGATGCCGATCACGTCGCCGGCCATGTTGAAGGTCGGACCGCCGGAATTGCCGGAATTGATGGAGGCATCAAGCTGGATATAGTCGTCATAGGGACCGGAGCCGATATCGCGGGACCGGGCCGACACGATGCCGGCGGTTACGGTGCCGCCCAGGCCGAACGGATTGCCCACGGCCACGGCCACATCACCCACACGCACCTTGTCGCTGTCAGCGAATTTCAGGGCCGGCAGGGGCTTGTCGGTCTTGACCCTCAACACGGCCAGATCGGTGCGTTCATCCTCGCCCACGATCTCCGCCTCGCGCTCCGTCCCGTCACTGAAGGCGACGGTGACCTGATCGGCATCGGCGATCACATGGCGGTTGGTCACGACATAGCCGGACGCGTCGAAGACGAAGCCGGAACCCAGCGCCCGGGCCACGGGGGCGCCACGGCCTTCGCCGCGGCCACCCTGGCCCGGCAGGCCCGGCATGCCGAAGCGGCGCAGGAATTCCTCAAGCTCCGGCGGCAGGTTGCCGCGCACATTGCTGCGGGCCGGCGCGGTCTGGGCGGCGGTGATGGTCACCACGGCGGGCGACACACGCTCCACCAGATCGGCGACACCACCATTGGCCAGCACCTCGGCCGGGGCGGCGCGGGCGGTCTCGATGGCTGCCGGGGCCAGCAGGGCGGTACCGGCAAGCAGGGCCATGGCCAGGTTGCGGCGGAAGGCCCGGGCGGTGGCAAGCGACATCATAGTCTCCATTCTTTTTTCTCTGCCATGCGGCGCCGGTTTGGTCCGGCGGCGCTTTCGATGATCACAGCCTGCCAGCGGCCTGCCCACAGGCGACTGACAGGCGGATGAAAATTCTGTCATCCGCTCCGGCCGAACGGTGTGGGAACCGGGACCGCCCATTTCAAGATTGCGCAGATGAAACTTTGTTCATCTTCCCGAAAGGGTCCTGTCAGCGGGCCGGCAATAAGGTGCAGACATGGATCGACGGGGCACCGAGCCCCACACCCCCCAGCCCCCTCGGTCCATGATGAGAGGTTGGCGGGGACCGCTTCCCCACTCTCCGGTCCCCGCCGCCGCCCTCTCACAGAGCTAGTACATCGTAGTCTCTCTCGTCCCCTGTGGCCGGGCGGCCCCCACCGCCCGGCCATATCTTTTTCAGGTTCCCTCAGGCGCCGGGCGCCGCCATCCGGCGGCTTGGCTCACGCCGCATGTGCGGCGGGCCGGCGGTCACCGGCCTGCAGCGGCTGCGCCGCTGGTTGAGCCGTGTCGGCAGTGTTGTTTGGCGAGTTCCCAAGCGAACCCGTCCGGGGTTAGGATATGCCCATCATGAAGATCCTTGTCATCGAAGACGACCGTGCCACCGCCGATTACCTGGTCAAGGGCCTGAAAGAGGCCGGCCATGTTGTCGATCACGCCGATAATGGCCGCGACGGGCTGTTTATGGCGGCCTCCGAACCCTATGACGGGTTGATCGTGGACCGTATGCTGCCGGGCCGCGACGGGCTGTCGCTGCTGGAGGTGCTGCGCGCCACGGGCAACGAGACGCCCGCGCTGGTCCTGTCGGCCCTGGGTTCGGTCGATGACCGGGTGAAGGGCCTGCGCGCCGGGGCCGATGATTACCTGACCAAGCCGTTTGCCTTCGCCGAGCTGCTGGCCCGGCTGGAGGTCATGCAGCGCCGCGCCAAGGGTGGCGGTTCGGCCCCGGTCACGAAGCTGCAGATCGCCGATCTGGAGATGGACCTGCTGGCCCGTTCGGTGAAACGCGCCGGCAAGCCGGTGGATCTGCTGCCGCGCGAATTCCAGTTGCTGGAATATCTGATCCGCAATGCCGGCAATGTGGTCACGCGGACCATGCTGCTGGAAAATGTCTGGGACTATCATTTCGATCCGCAGACCAATGTCATCGATGTGCATATCGCCCGCCTGCGCCAGAAGATCGACAAGGATCATCCGGTGGCCCTGATCCATACGGTACGCGGGGCGGGCTATGTCATCCGTGAGCCGGCTTAACCTCAATTTCCTGCGCACCACCAGCTTCCGGCTGGCGGCCTTCCATCTGGGCCTGTTCACCCTGTCGGTGATGGTGGTCCTGGCCGTCGTCTACTGGTTCACGGCCGGCTTCATCAACCGCCACACGGAAGAAACCGTGCTGCGCGAGGTGGAGGAACTGACCACCGCCCTGAACGAACGGGGGCGCATCGGCCTGCTGCGCATCATTTCGGAACGCGCGTCAGACGGGCGGACCGACATGATCTATGCCCTGACCACGCCCGGCCGTGACGTCATCGCCGGCAATCTGGCCAATTGGCCATCGGGCGATCCGGGACCCGGCTGGGTGGAATTCGACATCAAATCGCGCAAGGAACCGGGCCGCAAGCGTCAGGCCGTGGCCGTGATCCTGCCCATCGAGGGCATCGGCTGGATGCTGGTCGGGCATGACATGACCGACCGTTACCTGCTGCGCGGTCAATTGCTGACCGGCCTGATCTGGGCCGTGTCGCTGGCCTTCGCGGTGGGCATGCTGGGCGCCGTCTATATGAGCCGGCGGGTGGCGGAGCGTATCGAGAGCATCAACCGCACCATCGACCGTATCACGGCCGGTTCCTTTGCCGACCGCATGGCCGTCACGGGCTCGGGCGACGAGATCGACCGGCTGGTCACCAAGCTGAACCGCATGCTGGACGAAATCGGCCGCCTGATGCTGGGCATGCGGCAGGTGACCGACAATGTGGCCCACGACCTGCGCACGCCGCTGTCCCGGCTGCGGGCACGGCTGGAACTGGCGCAGTTGGACGAGGACCTGTCGGAGGCGCAGTTCACCACCCTGGAGCAGGCCATTGCCGAGATCGACCGGCTTCTGGGTGTGTTCAACGCCATCCTGACCATTGCGGCGGCGGAGACGGGCCGGGCCCGCACCGATTTCGAGCCTGTGGACCTGGCGGCCCTGGCGGCGGAGGTGGCGGAGCTTTACACGCCGCTGGCCGAGGAGCGGGGCCTGTCCATGGATGTGTCGGCGCCGGAACCCATCCTTGTCAGCGGCAGCCGCCAGCTTCTGGCCCAGTTGATCAGCAACCTGATCGAGAATGCCGTGAAATACAGTCCCGGACAGGGGCATGTCACCGTCGCGGCGGGGACCGAGAATGGACGGCCGCTGCTGTGGGTGGCCGACCAGGGGCCGGGCATCCCCGCCGACCAGCGCGACAAGGTGCTGGAGCGATTCGTGCGGCTGGAGGCCCATCGCGGCACGCCCGGCCATGGGCTGGGCCTGTCGCTGGTCGCCGCCGTGGCCCGGCTGCACGATGCCCAACTGACACTGACCGATGCGCGGCCCGATGCGGCGGCGCCGGGCCTGAAGGTGGAACTGCGCTTCACGGGGCCTGCATAGAATTATATGCCAATACTTGCATATTGATATATTCATTCGATTTATTGTTGACGAATACCTGAAAATAATCCTATATCTGTTCTCACCAAGGCCCGAGCCGCGTCCACGGTGATCCACCGGCGGCGGCCTTGTTCCATCCATCCTCCCCATGGGTCAGACCAGAGGCCCGGCGCCGGCAACCGTTGATATGAACGGTCGGCGACCGGATGCGCCACCGGGCCTGCCCTCCCCCCATCGCTGCCCGACATGCGGCCGGACCCCGTTCCGGCAACCGCGACGGCTGCCATCATGACAGGAATGAGGTCCCAGGATGTCCACCGACATCGAGAAATCGTTCGTGAAGCAGTATGAGCGCGAGGTACACGAAGCCTATCAGCGCCTGGGTTCGAAGCTGCGCGCCACCGTGCGGTCCAAGAACAATGTGAAGGGCGCCACCACCGTCTTCCAGAAGGTCGGCAAGGGTGTGGCCAGCACAAAGTCGCGCCATGGCAATGTCCCGGTCATGAACCTGGACCACGGCACCGTCGAATGCGCCCTGCTCGACTATTATGCCGGCGACTGGGTCGACAAGCTGGATGAGCTGAAGACCAATATCGACGAGCGCAGCGTCATCGCCAATGCCGGCGCCTATGCGCTGGGCCGCAAGACCGATGAGCTGATCATCGGCCGCCTGGATACCGGTGCCCGCTATGCCGGTGCCGATACGGATGGCCTGACCAAGGAAAAGATCCTGGCGGCGTTCGAGATGATGGGCGGCGCCGATGTGCCCGATGACGGCCAGCGCTATGCCGTCGTTGGCTGGAAACAGTGGAGCCAGTTGCTGGGCATCGAGGAGTTCGCCAATTCCGACTATGTCGGCGAGGATGAACTGCCCTGGCGCGGGACCCAGGCCAAACGTTGGCTGGGCACGCTGTGGATGCCGCATTCGGGCCTGACGCTTGGCGCCGGCAATGTCCGCCTCTGTCACTGGTACCACAAGACCGCCGTGGGCCATGCCAGCGGGGCCGACGTATCCAGCGACATCACCTGGCACGGCGATCGCGCCGCGCATTTTGTCAACAACATGATGTCGCAGGGCGCGGCCCTGATCGACGCCACCGGCGTCGTCACCCTGCGCTGCAAGGAGTAACCGCCATGTCCTATCTGCCGCGGGACCTGTCGGTCCTTGCCTATGCCAATGGCTTCACACTCTGGCATTACAGCACGCCCGATGCCCACACCGCCGTGCGCGCCGCCGGATATTTCAACGCGGCCAGCCATATGCTGCGCCTGGGCGACATGATCCTGGCCAATACCGGCGTGGGCGGCACGCCGGTGTCCGGCATCTTCCTGGTCAATGCCAATGCCGGCGGCACGGTCGACACCGCCGACGTGACCCAGGTGGGAACGGCCGACACGGATTGATCCGTCGGGTTCTCTTCCCACCCTTTCCCCTTTTCCGCCCCCCGCGTCATGCCGGCAGACATTTCAGATGTTTGGCTACCCTCTTGCCCCCCTCTCTACCGTCATCCCCGCGAAAGCGGGGACCCAGCATGAGGCGCGGTCAGCGCCGATATGAGTCATGTCGCGGCTGTCGCCGCTCGACGCTGGGTTCCCGCTTACGCGGGAATGACGCAGAAAGGGCGGGACAGGAGCTTTAGAGCGCCGATCATGGGAAACGTCTGAATGGAATGACGAAGGGGGGCGGCAACCGGAGTCCCCCCCATGGCCTATTCCGCTGTCGGGCTGTGCGCCCGTGCGC
The DNA here is from genome assembly GCF_017996735.1 of Niveispirillum sp. Classification (GTDB taxonomy): domain Bacteria; phylum Pseudomonadota; class Alphaproteobacteria; order Azospirillales; family Azospirillaceae; genus Niveispirillum. The sequence goes on along the minus strand of NZ_JAGOGJ010000048.1, from coordinate 20,389 downwards.
TGTTGAAGATCGGGGCCAATCCGATCACCTCTTTCCAGGACGGCACCGCCGAAGCGGAACTGGCCGCGGCCCTTTATGCCCCCACCCGTGACGCCTTGCTGGCGGCCCATGGCTGGAGCTTCGCCACGCGTCAGGCGGCGCTGGTGCGGCGGGCCGATGCGCCGCCCGCCGACTTCACCCACGCCTTCGCCCTGCCGGATGATTTCCTGCGGGCCCTGTCGCTGGGCTGCGGCGGGCGGGGGCGGGGCCTGTCCTATCGTATCCAGGGCCGCGACCTGCTGGCCGATGCCGATGGCGTCACCCTGACCTATGTGGCCCGCGTCGCGGAGGGGCTGTTTCCCGCCTTCTTCGATGCGCTGCTGATCGCCCGGCTGGCGGCTGAATTCTGCGTGCCCCTGACGGAGAACACGTCACGGGCCGAGACCCTGCTGAAAAGTGCCGAGACGGAATTCCGCCGCGCCCGCCTGACCGATGTCTCCCAGGACAGTCAGGACGGGTTCACCGATTTCACCCTGATCGAGGCCCGCCTGTCATGACCCGCCTGAAAGCTGTGAAGACCAGCTTCACCGGTGGCTGCGTCAGCCCCGACCTGCTGGGACGGGGGGATCTGGCCGCGTTCGAGAATGGGGCCCTGACCCTGACCAATGTGCTGATCGAGCCCACGGGCGGCATCACGCGCCGGCCCGGCACGGGTTTCATCGCCCATGTGCCGGGACCGGGCCGCCTGATCCCCTTCACCTTCAACACCGAACAGACCTATCTGCTGGTGCTGACCGACCGGCTGGTTTCCGTTTTCGGGAATGACATGTTGCAGGCAAGCCTGCCGGCGCCTTGGACAGGGGAGCAGTTGGCGAACCTGAACTGGGCCCAGAGCGGGGATGTGCTGCTGGTCTGCCACCCCGATATCGAACCGCGCCGCATCAGCCGGACCGGCCCCGGCCAGTGGACGGTCGAGCCCTGGACCTTCGCGGAGGAGGAGGGGCGGCCGCGCATCCCCTTCTACCGCTTCGCCGATGCTTCCATCACCCTGACGCCGTCGGGCGTGACGGGCCGTGTCAGGCTGCGCGCCTCGGCCCCCTTCTTCACGCCGGATCACGAAGGCGCCCCCTTCCGCATCCACCGCAAGCCGGGCCGCATCGCGGCGGTGCGGTCGGGCCGGGAAGCGGAGATCGATCTGGCCGACACCCTGCCCCACACCAACCCGACCCTGGATTGGGACGAGGCGGCGTTCAGCCCGCAACGCGGCTGGCCTCTGTCCGTGGCGTTCCACCAGGACCGGCTGGTCATCGGCGGGGCGCGTGACCTGCCCAACCGGCTCTGGCTGTCGAAATCGGGCGACCTGTTCAATTTCGACCTGGGCGAGGGCGAGGATGACAGCGCCATCGAATTCGCCATCCTGTCGGATGAGGTGAACCCGATCCGCGCCGTCTATTCCGGGCGTCACCTGCAGGTTTTCACCACGGGCGGGGAATGGGCGGTGACGGGCGTTCCCCTGACCCCCACCGCCATCCGGCTGGACCGGCAGACCCGCATCGGCAGTGTCGCCGCCCGCAACATCCCCCCGCAGGAGATCGAGGGCGGAACCCTGTTCGCGGCCGGTGACGGGTCGATCCGCGATTTCCTGTGGACCGATCTGGAACAATCCTATTCGGCGGCCGACCTGACCCTGACCACACGCCCCATCCTGCCCGGCACGGTCGATCTGGAATATGACCGCCGCCGCCGTCTGCTGCTTGCGGTGCAGTCGGACGGGACGCTGGCGGTCCTGACGCTGTACCGCACTGAACAGATCCGCGCCTGGGTGCGGCTGGTCACGGGCGGCCGCATCCTGTCCACGGCACAGGTGGGACCGCATCTCTACTGGCTGGTCAACCGCGATGGAGCCGTGTCGGTGGAGGTGTGGGACGATGGGCTGCATGTCGATGCCGGCCTGTCGGGGACGGTGGACAGTGCCACGGCCCGCTGGGCCGGTCTGGAGCATCTGGACGGGCGGCAGGTGGCGGTGCTGGCCGACGGCGCCGTGGTGCCGGTCGCGCCCGTGGCGGCGGGGCGCATCCGCCTGCCCGCCGCCGCCCGGCAGGTCCAGGCGGGCCTGTCCTTCACCCATGAGATCGAACCCATGCCGCCCAACCTGCTGGCGGCGGAGGGACAGGGACGGCGCGCGCGCCTGCTGGCGGTCACTTTCCGTTTGAAGGACACGCCCGCGCTGCGCGCCGACCTGGGGCGGGGGCCGGTGGAGGTGCCGTTGCGGCGCGCCACCGGCCCCGCATTGGCCGACAGCCCCGCCCCGGCCTTCACCGGCGACCGGCGGCTGACCGGCATCGGCTGGCAGACCAGCCGGGCCACGCCGCCCTGGCGCATCACGGAGGAAAGGCCACTGCCTTTCACGCTGCTGTCCGTAACCCACGAACTGAAGGTGAATGACTGATGGGCGGGATCACGACCCCGGCGCTGATGGTGCTGAGCCATTCGGCACCCGGCAGTTCCTATATCAAGGCCGCCACCGATCTGGTGAACACCACCAACCAGGCCAAGGACCTGCTGGGCATCACCAAGTCGAAGCGCAAGAAGAAGGAACGCGAAATCCTGGACGCCGAAAAGGCGGTGGAGGATGCGGATCTGGCCGCCCGTCAGGCGGCCGATCTGGACGATCTGCAACAGCGCAACACCCGCACCACCGCCCGTATCCAGGCCGAAAGCGAGATCGCCGAGGCACGGCGCGGCCGTTCCCTGCGGCAGGAGACGGGCAGCCTGCGCGCGCAACTGGGTGCCCAGGGCATCGGCAGTGCCGACGGATCGGGCGAAGCCGTCATCCTGGGCCGCGAGCGCGCCGCCGCCGAGGAGAAGGAGAATGCGGCCCGGCTGGACAGCCTGAAACTGTCCGCCCTGACGGACGAGGAGGAATCCCTGAAACGCCGCAACCTTCTGGACCTGACCCGCCAACAGGAACGCCAGCGCCTGGAACGGCTGGCGCGCGGCCTTTGACGGTCCGTCCATCTCCCCCTTTTCATACCGCGAGGCCCCCCCATGCCCACCGCCCCGATCCCGGCGGCCAGCCCTGTCGCGCAGTTTGTCGCCGACGGGGTGGTCAGCCGTTTTGCCTTTGCCTTCCCCCTCTATTCCCCGTCCGACCTGTCCCTGCATCTGGACGCCGCCCCCTGGACCAGCGGTTTTACGCTGGAAGGACTGGGTGATCCCGCCGGTGGGGCCGTGCAACTGGATAGCCCGCCGCCTGCGGGCACCATCGTCACCATCGAACGGCGCGTGGCGCTGGAAAGACAGGCGGATTTCCTGGAAAGCGGGCCGCTGGCCGCCCGAAGCCTGAATGAACAGTTGAACCGCCTGACCGCCATGGTCCAGCAACTGGCCGCCGATCAGGCCCGCATGCTGCGCGCGGCCCCCACCGACCTGCCGGCGGCATCGCTGCTGCCCGACCGTTCCGTGCGGGCCGGGGCGGCGTTGGGCTTCGATGCGGCGGGCAATCCCATGGCCCTGCCCCTGGACAGCCTGCCCGCCGCCGGCACCGTCGCCGCCCACGGGGCGGGTGCCGTCAGCCGGGCCGTGGCCGACAAGCTGCGCGATGTGGTGACGGCCAAGGATTTCGGCGCCGTCGGCGACGGGGTGACCGATGATACCGGCGCCATCCTGGCGGCGCTGGCGACGCACCGGTCGGTGTTCCTGCCCGCCGGCACCTATCGCACCAGCGCGCCCATCGTGCTGGGTTATGGCCAGACGCTGTATGGGGAGGGTGAGGGCAGCGTCATCCAGGCCCGTGCCGCCGCCTATGATCCCGTCAACCTGCCGGCATATCCCAGCATGTTCAATGCCGTGGAGATGGTGGACGGCTATGCCACCCTGCGCGACCTGCGCATCGTGGGCGGGGCCTCGGGGGTGAAGATGTTCGGCCGCGACGGGCCTGCCGTGAAGAATGTCGTGGAGAATCTGTCCATCTGGGACAGCATCAACGGTATCGTCCTGGACGGCTATCACGACGCCGACCGGCCCTGTTACTGGAACCATGTGGCCCGCGTGCTGGTGGCGCGGCCGCAGGCGCATGGCGTGCTGCTGACCGTGGAGGGCGATGGCGACACGCCCAACGCCAACAAGTTCCAGGATGTGCGGGTCTATTCCCTGGCCGCGCCGATCAGCGGTTGCGGTTTCTTCATCTCTGCCGGGCGCTTCAACAACAGCTTCACCGATTGCGAGGCCAACCTGCATCCGGGCGGACAGGCCTGTCTGCGGTTGGGGGCCGCCACCGACCAGAACCTGATCGTGAATTTCTATGCCGAAAGCCTGGGCGCCCTGCCCGGCATCCGCATCGATAATGGCAGCCAGAATACCAGCATTGTGAACCTGTTCAGCGCCACCGGCGGGCAGCCGGTCTGGGACACCTCCGCGAACCGCGCCTATACCGCGATCAATGCCGGCTACCCTTTGCGCAACCTGTTGAAGGAGACGCATGTCACCGACCTGCGGGTGGAGGGGTTCAGCGTCGACACCAATTATGTGGAGCCGGACAGCGGCGGCCTGGTCGCGGCCGACCTGACATCGACCACCCATCTGGTATCGTCATTCGGCGGTGCCGTCGAATTCCGTCTGCCCAAGGCCGACACGGCCAATGGCCGCATCCTGACCATCAAGAAAACCGACAGTTCCGCCAACCCCGTCACCGTCACCGAACTGGGCGGGCCGGGGCCGGACGGGCGAGCCGTGATCCTGTCCAGCCGGTACGACCATGTCAGCGTCGTTTCCAACGGCGCCGGCTGGTGGGTCACGGCGCGCACAGGGTCGCCGGGCAATGCCGAATTCCGGGATGAAGGCGGCCTGTTCGAACCCGACCTGATGAAGGATCTGTATCTGGTCAGCGGCGACGACGGGGCCGTGGAGGTCCGCCTGCCCGGCCCATCCGCCCCCCAGGCCGTGGGGCGGCGCATCACCATCAAGAAGTCCGACACCTCGACCGGCATGGTCAGCGTCACCGCCGCCACGGGCACAGGCCCCGACGGCCGCGTCTGGAAACTGGCCCCGCAATATGAGCAGGTGACGGTATTCTCCAACGGCGCGGCCTGGTGGGTCACATCGGCCAGCCGCATGCCGACGACGGTGCATTTCCACGAGGCGGCGGGCCTGTTCCAGCCCGACCTGGGCGCGGAGCATTACCTTGTCTCCGCCTTTGCCGGGGTGGTGGAGGTGCGGCTGCCGGCGCCAGCGGCGGCCAATAGCGGCACGCGCCTGTCGGTGAAAAAGACCGATCCGTCGGCCAACATCGTCAATGTCACCAGCGGCGATGGCAGCGGCGGCCCCGATGGCGGACCCAAGACCCTGTCGGCACAGTTCGACGGCATGATCCTGCTGTCCAACGGGGCCGCCTGGCACATTATCGGGCGAACGTGATGGGGGGCGCCGATGACGACAAGGAAGGCTTCATCGCCTTCCTGGACCGCTGGAACAGTGAACAGGGCATGACCACCCCCGCCCTTCACACTGACATGGCCGGGTGGCTGGAAAGCCGCTGGCGGGCGGGGTCGAAGGAATTGCTGCTGCTGGCCTTCCGCGACAGCGGCAAATCCACCCTGATCGGTCTGTTCTGTGCCTGGCTTCTGTATCTGGATGCCAATCGCCGCGTCATGGTTCTGGCCGCCGACACGCACCTGGCCAAGAAGATGGTGCGCACGGTCAAGCGCATCGTGGAACGCCACCCGCTGTGCCAGGGCATGAAGCCCGCCAAGCCGGAATTGTGGGGGGCGGAGGAATTCGCCATTGCCCGCGACAAGGTGGGCCGCGACCCGTCCATGGTGGCCAAGGGCATCACCGCGAACGTCACGGGCAGCCATGCCGACATCGTGGTCTGCGATGATGTGGAAGTGCCCAACACCTGCGGCACCGCCGAAAAGCGTCAGGAACTGCGCCAACGCCTGGGCGAGGTCGCCTATGTCCTGTCACCCGGCGGCACCCAGCTTTATATCGGCACGCCGCATTCCTTTCAGTCGATCTACAGCCGCCGCGCCTGTGTGGAGGAAGGGGAGGATGCCCCCTTCCTGGACGGGTTCGAACGGCTGGAACGCCCGATCCTGACCGAGACGGGGGCCAGCGCCTGGCCCGAGCGTTTCACGCCCGAAAGCATCGAGCGTATCCGCAAGCGCAGCAGCGCCAACAAGTTCGCCAGCCAGATGATGCTGACACCCGTCGCGCTGGAGGATGGGCGGCTGGATGTGGACAGGCTGCTTCCCTATGACTGGCCGCTGGAGCCGCCGACCCTGGCCCGGCCGGATTTCCGCTTGGGTCCCTACCGCCTGCGCTCGCTGCGTGTCTGGTGGGACCCGGCGCTGGGCCTGCGCGACAAGAAACGGCGCAAGGCCGGCGACGGCTCCGTCGCGGTGCTGGTGGGGGAGGATGGCGAGGGACGGTACTTCGTCCACCGTGCCCTATACCTGACCGTACCACCGGGATCGGAGGAAGCGGCGGGCGCCGCGCAATGCCGGGAACTGACGGCCATGGTGGCTGATACCGGCGTGCGCCTGATCCATCTGGAGGTGAACGGCGTGGGCGCCTTCCTGCCCGAAACGCTGCGCCGGACCCTGGTCGAACAGGGCCAGACCAAGGTCAGCGTCCTGGAACAGCGATCCACTCAGGCCAAGGTGGACCGCATCCTGGGCGCCATCGACGGGCCGCTGCATGCCAGCCTGATTTACGCCCATGACAGCGTCATCGCCGGCCCCCTGGGTCGGGAGATGCGGGAATGGCGGCCGCGCGGGCGCAGCCATGATGACGGGTTGGATGCCCTGGCTGGCGCCATGTCCATGTGCGCCCGCCAGCGCCCCGACCATACGCGCCAGACCGGACCGGTCCTGGCCCAGACCGATTTCGAGCTTTGATCCGACAGCGAGGAGATGATGATGACCCGACCGATGCTGGTCCCCGAACCCGACCGCGCCGCCAGCGTTCCCGTCGATAGCGGTCAGGACGCGCTGGCCCGCGCCATCTGGGCCCATGGAAGCGACCGCGGCGTGCGCGCCATGGAGGCGCTGGCGGCCATGGCCGTCAATGCCCGCCACCGCACGCCGGGCCGGTCGCTGGCCCTGGTGGTGCGCGATCCCACCCTGTTCCCGGCCTGGGGACCGGATGACCCGCGCCACGGCCCCATGCTGGCCGTCGATGGCTGTGACCCTTCCTTCGCCGCTGCCCACCGGATCGCCCGCCGGGCCATCGGCGGGCTGGACCTGATCGTCGCCGGGGCCAACCGGTTCCTGGACGAAGCCGACCCGATCCCCGCCTGGGCGGTGGGGCTGACCCCGGTGGTCATGCTTGGGGGGTTCAGCTTCTATCGCACCTGATCCGGCGGCGCGGGGTCATTGCGCCACCTCCAGATATTGCGACAGGTTGAAATCCAGCGGGTTGGGGGTCCAGCCCTTGACCCGCGGATCGACCAGCCGGCGGCGGGTATTGTGGGTCAGCGGCACGATGCTGTTCGACGCCAGCGCCAGGGTTTCAGCCTGTTTCATCAGCGCGATACGCCGGGCCGGATCGATGCTGGCATTGGCCTCGTCCAGCAGCTTGTCATAGGCCGGGTCCTTGTAGCCGGGCAGGTTCTGCTGCTCCACATCGCTGCGGAACAATTGCAGGAAGGAATTGGCGTCGGGATAGTCGCCGATCCAGGCGTAATACATGATGTCGGCATAGGATTTCTGGTTGCCGATATTGGCCACCACGCGGAATTCCTGATTGTTCAGCCGGGTCTTCACGCCCAGCTTTTGCCGCCACATGGCGGCCACGGCCACGACCACCTTGCGGGCATTGTCGTTGGTGTAGTGCAGGATCTCGATCTCGGGCAGTTCCTTGCCACCCGGCCCGTAACCCGCTTCGGCGAACAGCTTCTTCGCCATCTCGTCACGCTGCGCCTGGGTCTGCGCCGCCCAATCGGGGCGCGGCGGTTCATAGCCGCCGACATTGCCGGGCGGGGTGAAGGTATAGGCCGGCTTCTCCCCGCCGCCCACCACCTTGTCGGCCAGAACCTCCCGGTCCACAGCCAGGTTAAGGGCGGCGCGCAGCTTGGGCGACGACTTCCACGGCTCGTTCTTCAGGTTGAAGGACAGGTAGTAGGTGGAATAGGTCTGCCCCGTCGTATAGGCCTGGGGCAGATTCTCCTTGGCGAAATTGATCTGCGGGTTGGGCAGCGTGTCGGTGACCAGCAATTCACCGGCCCGGAACTTCTTGAACTCCGTATCCTGATTGTCGATCGGGTAGGAGAAGACGGTATCGATCTTCACCTTGGCCGCATCGTAATAATATGGGTTCTTGACCGTCTTGATGTGCGACTGCGGCAGATATTCGACCAGCTTGTAGGCGCCGTTGGACACCAGATTGCCGGGGCTGGTGAAATTCTCCCCGAACTTGTCGATATTGGCCTTCTGCACCGGCGCCATGGCCACATGCTGAAGCGAGGCCAGGAAATAACCTGTGGGCCGTTCCAGCGTGACCTTCAGGGTGCGGGCATCCACCGCCTCCACACCCAGCTTATCGGTCGGCATCTTGCCGGTCGTCACCGCCTGCCCGTTGACCAGCGGCCAGACAAAATAGGCATAGGGGGAGGCATGCTTGGGGTCGGCCAGCCGGCGCCAGGAATAGACAAAGTCCGCCGCCGTCACCGCGGTGCCGTCCGACCATTTGGCATCGGCGCGGAGCGTGAAGGTATAGACGCGGCCATCGGCGCTGACGCTTTCGCTTTCCGCGACGGCCCGGCGGCCCTGACCCTTGGCGTCCAGCGTGTACAGCCCCTCGAACAGATCATAGATGATGCGGGCGGCGGGCTGCAGCTCCGACTTGGTGGGGTCCAGCGTGTCGGGCGTGGCACCGGACCCGCGCTTATAGACCATTTCGGCCTGGACCGGGGCGGACAGCGACAGGGGCGCCAGGGCGGCCATGGCCAGCAGCGGCAGAAGGCGGAAGCTTTTCATGGATCAAGAATCCGATAGGAAGGGAATGGTGATGGAAAGCGGAGGGATCAACCCTTGATCCCCAGGAACCGGGTCGGGTTCTGGTCCAAGGGCGCCTTGGTCCAGCCGGTGATGCGCGGATTGACCAGACGGCGGCGGGTATTGTGGAAGATCGGGATCAGGGCCGTATCCTCCAGCATCATCGCCTCGGCCTTGCCCAGCAAGGCGATGCGGTCCGCCGGGTCCAGGCTGGCATTGGCCTTGTCCAGCAGGGCGTCATACTCTTTGTTCATATAGGCGGGATAATTCTGCTGATCCACGTCGCTGCGCAGCAGCTTCAGAAAGTTGATCGGGTCGGCAAAGTCGCCGATCCAGCCATAGAACAGGGCGTCCTTATAGGTCTTCTGATTGCCGATGGACGAGACGACGCGGAATTCCTGATTGTTCATCACGGTTTCCACGCCCAGCTTCTGCTTCCACATGGCAGCGACGGCGACCATGGTCCGCTTGTTGTTCTCGCTCTGGGTCAACAGGATTTCGACGGGCGGCAGGGGCTTGCCGCCCAGCCCGTATCCAGCCTCCATCAACAGCCGCTTGGCCAGGGCATCACGGGCGATCTGCGGCTGCATGGCCCAGGAGGGGCGGGGCGGTTCGTATCCTGCCACCTTGCCCGGTGGGGTGAAGCTGTAGGCAGCGCGCAAGTCACCCTGCAGCACCTTCTCCACAATCACCTCCCGGTCGATGGCCATGGAAAGCGCCTGACGCAGCTTCGGCGACGATTTCCACGGTTCATGCGTCAGGTTCAACGCCATGAAGAAGGTGGAATAGGTGGGCGTCGGCATGTATTCCGCCGCAACTTCCTGGCGCGCCCAGGTCACCGCCGTAACCGGCAGGGTATAGGTGACGTCCAGTTCGCCGGCCCGGTAGCGCTTCAGTTCGGTATCCACATTCTCCGTCACAATATGCATGACGGTGTCGATCTTCACGTTGGCCGCATCACGGAAATAAGGGTTCTTCACCAGCTTCAGATGTGTCTGCGGCACCATTTCGGCCAGTTTATAGGCGCCATTGCCCACCTGACCGGGTGTCGCCCCCTCCTTCACCGGCGACATGGACTGGTGCGCCACCTGACCCAGGAAATAGGCGGCAGGCTCGGTCAGCTTGACGCGGAACATGAGGTCGCCCACAGCCTCCACGCCCAGTTCCGTCGGCGCCTTGGTGCCGGCCGTCACCTCCCGGCCATTCACGATGGGCCAGACATAATAGGCATAGGGCGACGCCTGCTGCGGGCTGGCCAGACGGCGCCAGGCATAGACGAAATCGCTGGCCGTCACCTTCGACCCGTCCGACCAGCGCCCGTCGGGGCGCAGGCTGAACGTATAGGTTTTGCCATCCGGGCTGATCTCCCAACTGGCGGCGGCTCCGGCGATGGGTTTGCCCTCCGGTCCCGCCGTCAGCAGCCCCTCATAAAGATCATAGATGACGATGGATTCGGGGTGCAGGTCGGCCTTTCCGGGATCGATGGTGCCGGGGGCGGAGCCGATGCCGCGCCGGAACACCGTCTCCGCCCACGCGTTGACGGGGCTGACCAGGGGCAGCAGGACCAGGGAGGAGAGCAGCAACGAACAGGCCAGACGGCGCATGGGCTTGGTTTTCCCTCATGAGCATGGATTGCGGCCCACGCTATGCCCGATACCGTCAGCCCGCAAGGCCCGCTGCTGCCATATTGCAGGGCGGCAAACAGCCCTACTATGGTGCTATCCTTAACGAATCATTTCCTGGGGGCAGGTGGAAACAATGTTTGAATGGATCTATGACCCGAATGCATGGGCCAGTCTGGCGACCCTGACGGCGCTGGAGATTGTGCTGGGCATCGACAACATCATCTTCATTTCGATCATGGCCAACCGGTTGCCGGAGGCGCAGCGCGCCAAGGCACGTCAGGTGGGCTTGGCGCTGGCGCTGTTCATGCGGCTGGGGCTTCTGGCGTCGATCGCCTGGATCGTGTCACTGACCGAACCCCTGTTCACGATCTTCGATCTGGCCATTTCGGCCCGTGACCTGATCCTGCTGGGCGGCGGCCTGTTCTTGCTGTGGAAGGGCACACAGGAGATTCACCACACCATGGAAGGCCAGCACGAGGACGACGGCACGTCCCGCGTAGCGGCCACCTTTGGCGGGGTGATCGCGCAGATCATGGTGCTGGACATCGTCTTCTCGCTGGACAGCGTCATCACGGCCGTGGGCATGGCCAATGATCTGCCGGTGATGATCACCGCCGTCATCATTGCCGTCGCCGTCATGCTGTTCGCGGCGGGGCCGACGTCGAAGTTTGTACAGGATCACCCGACGGTGAAGATGCTGGCGCTGGCCTTCCTGATCCTGGTGGGTGTCGCGCTGATCGCCGACGGGCTGCATTTCCACATCCCCAAGGCCTATCTCTACTTCGCCATCGCCTTCTCGGTCGGTGTGGAAAGCCTGAACCTGCTGGCCACCAAGAAGCGGCGGGCCAAGGCGGGCAACAGCGCCGGGCATTGACGGAACGGGGCTTTGTCACCCAATTGATAGGGGCGGCCCGCAACGGCCGCCCCTTTTCTATGCCCCCCTCATCGGATGTTCCCATGACCCGCCTGACCCTGCGCCTGGATTTCGCCAATGGCAGCCAGATCGGCCCCGGCAAGATCCGTCTGCTGGAAGCCATCGCGGATACCGGCTCCATCGCGGCGGCGGGCCGGTCCATGGGCATGTCCTACCGCCGGGCCTGGCTTCTGGTCGACCAGATCAACCGCGCCTTCACCCAGCCCGCCGTCACGGGACAGACCGGGGGCAGTGGCGGCGGCGGCACGGCCCTGACCGATTGGGGCCGCGAACTGGTGGCGCTCTACCGGCAGGTGGAGGCGGAAAGCCGGCAGGCCAGCGCGGCAGCGCTGGCACGGATGGAGGGGATGCTGGGGGTGGCTTGCTCGCAATAGCACCAGGTGCTAGTGTTTCGTGATGGACGGCAGCATCGTACCCGCCCGGGTATTCAAAACGGCTTGGTTCAGCAGGGCCGCAAGGAAGGCGCGCATCGCCGATACCGAACTATGCGCCGCCATGCGGGCGGTGATGCGTGGCCAGGCCGACGACCTGGGTGGCGGCGTCTTCAAGAAGCGGCTGGACCAGAACCGGCAACGAAGCATTATTGTCGCAAAAGGCCGGCGCTACTGGGTCTATGCCTACCTGTTCGCCAAACAGGACCGTGCCAATATCACCGAGGATGAACTGGCGGGCTTTCGCGCTTTGGCTGACATCTATGCCCAAAAACACGATGTGGAGATCGAACGTGAACTGCTGGCAAAGGAACTGATGGAGATTTGTCATGGCGAAGAAGCGGGAATATAAGAGTGATGCCTTCGCGGCAATCCACAGTGCCGTTGCGGGTATGCATCGCGCAGGTACCATCGACAAGACTACCCTGCGTCAATTTGACGAAACTTGTCTTGTTTCACCCCCAGCCCTGGCACCGGGTGACATTATCCGGATCAGGCAACAGAACAAGGTCAGCCAACCGGTCTTCGCCCGCTACCTGAACACCAGCGAAAGTACGGTGGAGAAATGGGAAAGCGGCGCCAAGCGGCCCAGCGGCATGGCGTTGAAACTGCTTTCGCTGGTGGAGAAGCATGGGTTGCAGATCCTGGTGTAATGGCCCGTGCGGATCGCCTTGCCGCCGCCATCATCATCCCCTATCGTCGGCGCAAACATTCCCCTGGTGGAGATAACATCCGTGAGCGGTTCTGACTTTTCCCGTCGCCAACTCCTGGCCGCCGGCGCCGCCCTGTCCCTTGCCCCCGCCCTGCCGGCGCTGGGTCAGGCTGCCCCCGCCATCGATGTGGCGGCCGCCACGGCGGACATTGTCTATGGCGACCCGAAGGCCAAGGTGACGGTGGTCGAATATGCCTCGCTGGCCTGCTCGCATTGTGCGCATTTCGAGAAGGAGATGTTCCCCACCTTCAAGAAGGAATTCATCGATACCGGCGAAGTGAGGCTGATCTTCCGCGACTACCCGCTGAACGAGCCGGGCCTGCGCGCCCATATGCTGATGCGCTGCGCCGGCGGGGCCAAGACCCAGGCGCTGAAGACCGCCATCTTCAACAGCCAGGCCACCTGGCTGAACCAGAACTTCCTGGCCAATCTGGCCAATATCGGCAAGCTGGCGGGCGTGTCGCAGGCGCAGTTCGATGCCTGCATGGCCACCAAGCCGCTGGAAGATTTCATCATCAAGAGCCAGTACACGGCCCAGCAGGAACATCAGGTCAATTCCACGCCGACCTTCATCGTGAATGGCGAATATGTGATCGCCGGTGCCTATCTGGACCAGTTGACCGACGCCGTGGTCAAGGCCGGCGCCAAGCGCAAGGCGTCGTAATCACATGTGGGGGCGGCGGTTCCTGATCCTGGCCGGTCTGTTGACGCTGTCCCTGCCCGCCCTGGGCCAGGGGGCGACCATCGCCCCCACCTTCGCCGACATCACCTATGGCAACGCCAAGGCGCCCGTCACGGTGGTAGAATACGCCTCCCTGTCCTGCCCGCATTGCGCCCATTTCCACAGCGATATCCTGCCCAGGCTGAAGGCCCGTTTCATCGATAACGGGCAGGTGCGGCTGGTGGTGAAGGATATTCCCAACAATGCCCCCGGCCTGCGCGCGGCACAGTTGGCCCGCTGTCTGGGCGATGACAAGCATGCCAAACTGGCAGACGTGCTGTTCAAGACACAGGCGCAATGGCTGAACGCCGATTTCATGAATGGCCTGGCCCGTATCGGTGCCCTGGCCGGTGTCGGCCCGGCGCAGTTCCAGTCCTGCATGGCCGACCGCCAAGTGGAGGATTTCATGATCCGCCGCCAGCAGGAGGCCGGCCAGCGCCATCAGGTCATGGGCACGCCCACCTTCATCATCAATGACGGTGCCGCGCGGGTGGAGGAAGCCAGCGAGGCGAAGCTGTTCGCCGCCTTGGAAAAGCTGGGCGCCAAGCCCGCCCCCTGATCCAGGGGCATGGGGCTGGTCCTTGCCATCAAAGGGCTTGAACGGACCGCCGGTTAGGCCTACCCATCGCGCCCTTCCCCGCTTCCGACCCTTGGGCCACCCGTGCAGTTCACGAAACTCCGTCTTTCCGGTTTCAAATCCTTCGTCGATCAGACAGAGCTGCTGATCGAGCCGGGGATGACGGGTGTTGTCGGCCCCAATGGCTGCGGCAAGTCCAACCTGCTGGAAGCCCTGCGCTGGGCCATGGGTGAAACGTCGGCCAAGCGTATGCGCGGGGAGGATATGGATGACGTCATCTTCGGCGGCACCGCAACCCGGCCCGCCCGCAATATCTGCGAGGTGACGATGGTGCTGGGCAACAATGCCCGCACCGCCCCCCCGCCCTTCACCGAGGCGGAGGAACTGGAGATCACCCGCCGGCTGGAGCGCGGGTCGGGGTCCGATTACCGTATCAATGGCAAGCTGGTGCGCGCCCGCGACGTGCAGATCCTGTTCGCCGACCATTCATCGGGGGCCAACAGCCCCTCCATGGTCAGCCAGGGCCGCGTCGGTGCCCTGATCAATGCCAAGCCCGCCGACCGAAGGCAATTGCTGGAGGAAGCGGCCGGCATCAGCGGCCTGCATGCAAGGCGGCATGAGGCGGAATTGCGCCTGCGCGCGGCGGAAACCAACCTGACCCGGCTGGAGGATGTGCTGGCCGCCATGGACGGGCAGTTGCAGGGCCTGCGCAAACAGGCCCGGCAAGCCCAGCGTTACCGCCAGGTGCAGGACCATATCCGCCGGGCCGAGGCGCAATTGCTGCATCAGCGCTGGCAGGAGGCCAACCGCCTGCTGGATCGCGCCCGCGATGGCCATGCCGCCGCCGACAGTGCCGTGCGCGATCAGATGCTGGCCGTCGGCAGCACCGTGACCGCCCGCGATCAGGCGGCAGAGGCCCTGCCCCCCCTGCGGCAGGAGGATGCCGCCGCCGGTGCCGCGTTGCAGCGCCTGCTGGTGGCGCGAGAGCAACTGGACGCCGAGGAGACCCGCGTCAAGGAGGCCCATGGCGCCATGCAGCGCCGTCTGGCGCAATTGGCCACCGACCTTGCCCGCGAACGGGCGCTTGCCGCCGATGCCGACAGCGCCGCCGCCCGTCTGGCCGAGGAACGCGCCAGCCTGCTGGACGCGCAGGGCGAGGAGGCGATGGAGCTGGAAGCGGCCGAAGAAGCGCTGCTGACGGCCCGCGACGCGGTGGAGGCGGCGGAACGCGACCTGTCCCGCGCCCTGGAGCAAACAGCCTCCGAGGAAGCGGCCCGTACCGCCGCCGGCAACCGGCTGCGCGATGCGCAGGCCCGCCTGTCCACCCTGGAAAAGCGCCTGTCCGAACAGGCCGCCCAACTTTCCGCCCTGGACGAAAAGATCGGCGACGATGCCGCTCTGGAAGCCGCCGCCGAGGCGCTGGCCCTGGCCGAGGAACGGCTGGATCTGGCGCGCGATGCCGCCGAACAGGCGGAATTGGCCAAGCAGGAGGCCGACAGCGCCCTGGAACAGGCGCGCAGCGATGGACAGGCCACCATCGCCGATGCCCGCGCCGCCCTGTCCCAGGCGGAGGCCCGCGACACCCAGCTTCGTGCCGAGCGCGACGGGTTGCGGGCTCTGCTGAACCTGGAAGAGGAAGACCTGTTCCCACCGCTGATCGACGCGGTCACGGTCGCCACCGGCTATGAGCAGGCGCTGGCCGCGGCATTGGGCGATGATCTGACGGCGCCGCTGGACGAGGCGGCGGCCCGGCATTGGCGCACCCTGCCGCCACTGGACCTCACCGCCCCCCTGCCGCCGGGGGTGGCGCCGCTGTCGGCCCAGGTGAAGGCCCCGGCGGAAATGGCCCGCTGCCTGTCGCATATCGGGCTGGTGCCCGATGCCGCGACCGCCCGCCGGCTGGCCCCCACACTGCTGCCCGGACAGATCCTGGTCAGCCGCGATGGCGGCGCCTGGCGCTGGGACGGGCTGACCACCACGCCCGGCGCCCCCACGGCGGCGGCCATCCGCCTGACCCAGCGCAACCGTCTGGCCGAGATCGAGGCGGAGCTGGACCGCGCCGATACCGATCTGGCCGCTGCCCGCCGTGCCCATGCCGAGGCCAGCGCCACCGCCGACGCGGCCATCCTGACGGCACGACGCGCGCAGGAAGCGGCCCAGGCCGGCGACCGGCAGGCGCGTGACGCGGTGCGCCACGCCTTCACCGCCGTCGATCAGGCCCGCAGCAGCCAATCCCGGCTGGTCAGCGAAGCCGCCGCCGCCCGGTCGAAGCGCGACGCCATGGCCCAGACGCTGGAGGTCCTGACCGCCGACAAGGTGGAGGCCGCGCGTCTGGTGGCCGACTCACAGGCAGCGCGGGACGAGCTTCCCGACCCCACCCTGTCGCGCATGGCGGTGGCCGATGCGCGCGGCCTGCTGGCCGAACAGCGCGGGCACCTGTCGGGCGCGCAAGCGGCCGTGGACCGGGTGAAGCGCGATGCCGAACAGCGCCGCCGCCGCCTGTCCAGCCTGGAAGCCGAAGAACTGTCCTGGAAGGTCCGTGTGGAAGGGGCGACCAGCCGCCTGTCGGAACTGACCGAACGGGCCGAGGAAGGGCGGGCCGAGTTGGAGGCGCTGACCGAACGGCCCCTGGAGATCGCGACGGAACGCGAGACGTTGCGCGGCCATATCGCCACCGCCGAGCGCCGCCGCCGCCAGACAAGCGATGCATTGGCCGAGGCGGAGACGGCGCAGTCCCAGGCCGAACAGGCCGTGCGCAAGGCCGAGGCCGCCCTGGCCGACGCACGTGAGGCCCGCGCCCATGCCGAGGCGGCCGTGGCCCAATCCCTGACGGCGCTGGCCGGTCTGGTGGAACGCATCCGGGAGAAGCTGGATTGTGAGCCGGGGGAGGTTCTGGCCGCCGCCGGTATCGATCCGGAAGAGGAGATGCCGGCGCCGTCACAATTGGAACAGCGCCTGTCGCGGCTCATGGAGGATCGCGAGCGTATCGGCCCCGTCAACCTGCGGGCCGAGGTCGAACTGGCTGAGATGGAGACGGAGACCGCCAAGCTGACCAGTGAGCGCGACGATCTGACCGCCGCCATCGCCCGCCTGCGCCAGGGTATCGGCGCCATCAACCGCGAGGCGCGGGAAAAGCTGCTGGCCAGTTTCGATCTGGTCGACGGGCATTTCCAGCGGCTGTTCACCAAGCTGTTCGGCGGCGGGGCGGCCCATCTGAAACTGACCGAATCGGACGATCCGCTGGATGCGGGCCTGGAGATTTATGCCAGCCCGCCCGGCAAGAAATTGCAGGTCCTGTCGCTGCTGTCGGGCGGGGAACAGGCGCTGACGGCGCTATCGCTGCTGTTCGCGGTGTTCTTGTGCAACCCCGCCCCCATCTGCGTGCTGGACGAGGTGGATGCGCCGCTGGACGAGGCCAATGTCGGCCGCTTCTGCGACATGGTGGAGGAAATGGCGGCCAGCGGCGCCACGCGCTTCCTGATCGTCACCCACCACCGCCTGACCATGGCCCGCATGCACCGCCTGTTCGGTGTCACCATGATGGAACGCGGCGTCAGCCAACTGGTCAGTGTCGATCTGGAAAAAGCCGCAGAGATGGTTGAGGCATAGTACCGCCCCCCGCTTGACGGCGGCATGGGCTTGCACCCTACTGACGGCACGCGTGCCTTGTCCGACAGGAGAACAGGATGATCGACCACCACCGTGCCCTGATCTTTGCCATGGTGCTGACCTCGGCTTCCGACGGCGACATGACCGACGCGGAACTGCATGCCATGGGCGAGAATATCCGCTTCCTGCCGGTCTTTGCCGATTTCGACACGCACAAGCTGCCGCAGGTGGCGCAGGAATGTACCGAGATCCTGAGCGATCCGGACGGTCTGGACTCGGCCATTGAGATGATCCGGCGGTCCCTGCCCAAATCGCTGCGCGAAACCGCCTATATGCTGGCCTGCGAAGTGGTGGCCGCCGACCGGACCGCCACGCAGGAGGAACTGCGCCTGCTGGAACTGCTGCGCCACGGGCTGGACGTGGACCGGCTGACGGCCGCCGCCCTGGAACGCGGGGCCCGCGCCCGTTACACGGTTGCCTGAGGCCATGGCGGTTCCGGGGCTGAAGCCCCCCGCCATCGCCGGCTGGTGCCTGTATGACTGGGCCATGTCAGCCTTCAACACCGTCATCGGCACCTTTGTCTTTTCCGTCTATTTCACCAAGGGCGTGGCGGCCGACCCGGACCAGGGGTCGGCCGATTGGGCCTTCATGCTGGGCCTTTCGGGGCTGCTGATTGCGTGCCTGTCCCCCGTGCTGGGCGCCATCGCTGACCGGGGGGGCCGGATCAAGCCCTGGCTGGCCGCCTGCACCGTGATCGCAATCATCGGATCGGCCTCGCTCTGGTTCATCCGGCCCGACCCGTCCTATGCCCTGCCGGCCCTGCTGCTGGTCGGCATCGCCAGCACGGCGTTCGAACTGTCGAACGTCTTCTATAATGCGCTGCTGCCCGTCATCACCCCGCGCAGCCATCTGGGACGCGTTTCGGGCTGGGGCTGGGGCGTGGGCTATCTGGGCGGGCTGGTCTGCCTGATCCTGTGCCTGGTGCTGCTGTTACAGTCCAATCCACCCTTGTTCGGCCTGATCGGCACGGACGAGGCGCAGCCGGTACGCGCCACCTCCGTGCTGGTGGCCGTCTGGTACGCGGTCTTTGCCCTGCCTTTGTTCCTTCTGGTGCCCGACCGGCTGCCGGAGGCGGGGATGAATGCGGCGCGCGCCGTGCGGGAAGGCTGGGCCAGCCTGGTGACCACCATCCGTGCCATGCCGCGCCATGCCAATACGCTGCGTTTCCTGATCGCCAGCGCCCTGTGGCGCGACGGGATCAACACCATCACGGCCTTTGGCGGCATCTATGCCGGCATCGTCTTCGGCATGGTGGAGGCGCAGCTTATCCTGTTTGCCATTGCGCTGAACGTGGCGGCGGGGCTGGGGGCCATCGGCTTCGCCTGGGCCGACGACCGGATCGGGGCCAAGCCGACCCTGCTGATCAGCCTGACGGGCCTGATCATCACCGGTACCTCCATGGTGCTGGTGGGCACGGATGCCTGGGCCTGGGCGCCCGTCCTGTCCCTGCCGCTGGAATTCACGCCGGATCAGCAATGGCTGCTGCTGCTGGGCATGGGGCTGGGTGTGTTTTTCGGGCCGGCGCAGGCGGCGGCGCGGTCCATGATGGCCCGCATCTCCCCACCGGGGCTGGAGACGGAATTCTTCGGCATCTACGCCCTGACAGGCCGCGCCGTGGGCGTGCTGGGACCGCTGGCCTATGGTTTCGCGGTCACCGCCCTGGGCACGCAGCGCGCGGGCATGGCCAGCGTGATCGTGCTGTTCCTGCTGGGCACCGGGCTGCTGCTGACGGTGACGGAGCGGCGGTAGGAGGGGATTGTAGCAATCCGACACTTAAGGCGGATTGGAGGTCGCCGACAGGCGGCCCGGCGCATGAAGGAGCACGAAATCCCCCTTGATCGGCACGATCAAGGGGTCGGGCTCACTTCATCACATAAGGCTTGCCGGCCAGATCATACATCACGGCCGCCTGCGGCACGGAATTCAGGTTGACGTTGCGCCGCCCGCCCAGGCCCGGTTCGCCGTCATAATGCCAGAGATCCTCGCTGTTCACGTAATAAACGGCGCTGGTGCGGAAGGTGTAATAGCCCTCACGCGCGACCGACACGGTCAGGATCATTTCCGTGTCCGTCTCCATCGGCTTTGAATTCAGCGCCTCCAGACCAACCGCGGCGACACCCGCCGAGATGCCCCAGGGGAACTTGGCCAGGTCGCCGCCCGATAGTTTTGACGCCAGCCCCACCCCCGCCGCCAGCAGGGTCAGCGGGCCGGGGAACGGATCGGCGGCTATGCGCGGGCCGCTGCTTTTTACCGTCAGCACATCAATCCCCACCGCCACCACGTCCGGCCGCGCATCGACGGAAACCAGATGCCCCTGCTGGACCAGCCGGGTGGTCACCGCCGACAGGAAGGCATCGGCGAACAAGGTGTCGTCCTTGCGCATCATATAGACCTGTACCGGCACCTTCCTGCCCATCTGGAATTCCAGGTGGGCGGAAATTGCCGAGGCGACATCGTCCGCAACCACCTGCCATTGCCCGGCCGATTGCAGCACGGGCTGCGGCTTCATGGGGATCGACACGGCCACGGGCCGCCCCGAACAGCCGGCCAGACCCAGGCACAGCGCCGTAGCCAGCAGGGGCAGCAGAGTCTTGCGGGCACGGGGGCGGCGGTTGGCGGGGGCGGGGTTCATGGCGTTCACGTCCGGTTCGGTCGGTGGCTTTGCCGGTAATCAAGCAACCGGCATGCCAGACAACGCACGGTTCAGGCCGGGCGTGCCGTTGTGGCTCCCAGTACGCAGGACAGGCC
>NZ_JAGOGJ010000047.1 GCF_017996735.1 Niveispirillum sp. | reverse complement strand
TCCGCCAGACCAACAATACCGTGGCCGGCCTGGCCGAAGCCGCCGGCAAAATTGGTGCCGTCGTCCAGTTGATCCAGGATATTGCCGGGCAGACCAACCTGCTGGCGCTGAATGCCACGATCGAGGCCGCCCGCGCCGGAGAGGCCGGCAAGGGCTTCGCCGTCGTCGCGTCGGAGGTCAAGGCACTGGCCAACCAGACGGCCAAAGCCACGGAGGAGATCGCCGCCCAGGTCTCTTCCGTCCAGCAGGCGACCGACAGTTCCGTCACCGCCATCCGTTCCATCGGCACCACCATCCAGTCCGTCTCCGAAATCGGCGCCTCCATCGCCGCCGCCATGGAACAACAAGGAGCCTCCACTTCCGAGATCAGCCGGAACGTCACCCAGGCCGCCACCGGCACGCAGGAGGTTTCCGCCAACGTCGCCCAGGTGACAGAAGCCGCCGCCCAGACCGGTGCATCCGCCACCCAGGTCCTGGGCGCCGCCAAGGAACTGGCCCAGCAATCCGAACATCTGCGCGCACGCGTCGAAAAATTCCTCGACGATATTCGCGCCGCGTAAGCCCTGACGCGTAAAATTCAATATGCCTATGGGTAATATCGCTTGACAGCGATATTACCCATTTCTTTTACATCAATAGCAAAATTGCAGTATTTCTTAGTTTTTCAAGCAAGAAATCCAGCAATGGTAACGGCTTCTGGGCACCGATTTCCGAATGCCGATGTGATTGGCGCGCGCCCTTCACTCCATTTATGACCTGTTCTGCCTAAATTTTAGGCAAAACGGCAAAGCGTGCGGGGATGCAAGGGTCGCGCAACGTTGCGGGCCGGTTGACCACAAGCTTATCCACAGGTCCTGGGGAGATCACCGCGAACTGTGAGCAACCTCACTTTCGCCATGATCGCTTTGCCGATAGGGTGGCCGCCATATGTCACCAACCCGTCGTTGCAAGGATATCCGACGATGACCATCCAGCTTCATGCCTGGCCCACGCCGAACGGTTACAAGGTTTCCATCGCGCTTGAGGAGATGGGCCTGCCTTATGACGTGCATGCGGTGAATATCGGGGCCGGGGAGCAGTTCCTGCCCGATTTCCTGAAGATCGCCCCCAATAACCGCATGCCGGCCATTGTCGATCCCGAAGGACCGGAGGGCAAGCCGCTGAGCCTGTTCGAAAGCGGCGCCATCCTGATTTATCTGGCGGAAAAGACCGGGCAGTTCCGGCCCAACGATCCCGCCGTCTGGTACACCCATATCCAATGGCTGATGTGGCAAATGGGCGGCGTGGGGCCGATGTTCGGTCAGGCCGGGCACTTCATCCTCTATGCCCCGGAAAAGGTGCCCTATGGCATCGAGCGTTACCGGAACGAGGCCAAGCGCCTGCTGAAGGTGGCCAATACACGGCTGGGTGAAGTCGCCTATCTGGGCGGCGATGAGTATGGCATCGCCGACATGGCGACCTTCCCCTGGGTGCGCAGCGCCCCGAAATACGATATCGACCTGAACGAATATCCCAATGTCCAGCGCTGGTTCAACGCCATCGCCGCCCGTCCGGCCGTGCAGCGTGGCCTGGGCCTGCTGGCCGACAAGGTGAAGCCGGTTGGCGCCCCCCTGTCCGACAAGGAAAGGGAGAACCTGTACGGCAAGAAGTGAGGGGCTGATTTACTGCCAGGGCCGCGCCCCCGGCGCGGCCCGCACTGTTTCCACCCTGATGCCGTCCCCGCGCAGATAAAGTGCGTGGGCACCCCTCGCCGTCACCTGATCCAGACCGATGACCAGGGGCACGCCGCAAACTTCGGTGACCTGTCCCGTCAGCAATGCGTCGGCGCCCGAGCCGCAGAGCGGCCCCACGGCGTCCGCTGACAGGGCGATGGCGATGGTCCGGCTGTTGAGACGGTAAAGGCAGGAATCGGGCCGGTCACAGGTCAGCCGTCCATCCCCCGTGCCCGGTTTGGGCCAGGTGCGGGGCGCGTCCACCCCGTCCCGCTTCGCCCATTCATCACTGTCGAACCGGCCGGCGCGGCGGGTGGAGACGGTCAGCCCGCCATCGGCCAGCCTGACGCCCACCACCTTGCCATCGTCGGTGATGCGTAGGTCGGGATGCGGCGTCAGCGGCAGGAACAGCAACCCTGCCGCAATACCGGCCAGACCCAGCAGCCGCACCCGCCCCTGCCACAGGCAGAGCCACAGACCTGACAGCGTCGCCACAGCCAGCCCGGCAACGGGCAGCAACGGCAGATGGATGGCGGCTCCCGGCATGCCCGCCACCCAATGCGCCGTCCATATGATCCACTCCACCCCCCAGCCCATGGCAGTGACGGCCCAGCCTTCCAGGCCGAACGGCATCAGCAGGTAGATCACCAGACCCCAGGGCATGACCCAGAAACTGGTGATGGGTACCGCGATCATGTTGGCCAGCAGGCCGTAATTCTGCATTTGCTGAAAATGGTGCAGGCCGAAGGGAATGGTGGCGACACCCGCCACCAGGGAGGTGAGAGACAGGCTGCCTACATAGGTCAGGCCCTGGCCCAGCCAGCCGCGCCCCCCTTCCCGGCGCCGTGCCGCCATCCAGGGGGTGATCACCTCGAACGCGGCGATCAGGGCCACGACGGCGGCGAACGACATCTGAAAACTGGGCCCCACCATGGCGTCGGGTTGCACCAGCATCACCGCCAGCGCCGCCACCGCCACCACCCGCAGGGAGAAGGGATTGCGATCCACCAGGATGGCCAGCAACATCACCCCGGTCATCAGCACCGACCGCTGCGTGGGCACGGGCGATCCCACCATCAGCATGTAGAAGATGGACGCCCCCAGCGCCGCCACCGCCGCATATTTCTTGATGGGCTGACGCAGGGCCAGCGCCGGCCACAGCGCCATGCCGCCCCGCAGCAGAAAAAAAACCAGCCCCGCCACCAGGGCGATATGCAGGCCGGAAATGGACAGCAGATGCTGCAATCCCGATTGCCGCATCGCCACCATATCCTCCTCCGGGATGGCACTGGGCTGGCCGTTCAGCAGGGCCGTGACCATGCCCGCGGCGGCGGCATCGGGCAGCCGTGCCGCCACACGCTCCGCGATGACATTGCGCCAATGTTCCAGGGAGAAGCCCCCTTCCTCCGCCCCGCCCCGCCGCTGCACGGCCCCCAGCGCGAAGCCGGTGGCGCCCACACCCTGAAAATAAAGATGGCGGCGAAAATCAAAGGCACCGGGCTCCACGGGCGAGGAAGCCGGCCCAAGCCGGGCGAACAGCCGCACCCGTTCCCCGATGACCGGCACCACCCGCATGTCGCGCACCGATATGCGCACCAGGCGCGGCGTGTCGGCGGCGTCTAACCCCGCCACACGCATATCGGTCAGGAACAGCCGCATGCCGGTTTCCAGCCTGTCGATCTGCACCACCCGCCCCGTCACGCCGACGGGACCGATGCCGGTTTGCAGCAGCGGGGCCGCGACCAGGGCGGTGCGCACCTGTGCCGCCGTGAAGCCCAGCGGCAGCGCCACCAGCAGGATCCAGGCCGGCAGTCCCCAAACCGGCCAGCGGACCTGAACAACAACGGCCAGCAGCAGCGCACCACCCAGCAGGGCCGCGCCCGCCCATGACGGCGGTTCATGGTCCAGCGAGAAATAAAGGCCGATGCCAACGCCCAGCAGGACGGGAAACCAGAGGACCCAGCGGCCGCTTTCGGCCAGCAGCGCCGCCGCCAGCCGGGAAAATCCTGTCCACCGCCCGACCCCATGCCACCACATGCAGCCACTACCCCCTGGGTTTCCCGACTACAAGTAGATGAAAATCACCGATGTTTCACCCGTTGATTTGGCGATGGGAAGCCGGCATTCCATCCCGTGCGGCACCGCCACAACCGACAATGCCAGCCATGGCAGGCACGGTGCGGCTGGCAAGGGCCCACCCACGACTTTTTAAGGGGGGAGTGTCCCCGGCCCGGCGCTGTTCACGGGCAGCAACGCTGTGCTACATCAGCCCGCAAACAATCATTCCCCCGCTCGGGATCATAAGAGTTCTGCGATGATCGTCACCCGTTTCGCCCCCTCGCCCACCGGTTACCTTCATATCGGCGGCGGCCGCACGGCCCTGTTCAACTGGCTGTTCGCCCAACATCATCAGGGCAAATTCCTGCTGCGCATTGAGGATACGGACCGCGCCCGTTCCACCGATGCCGCCGTGGAGGCCATACTGGAGGGCCTGAAATGGCTGGGCCTGGAATGGGACGGCGAAGCGATCAGCCAGTTCGAGCGCAAGGACCGGCATGCCGAGGTGGTGGCCGAGATGCTGGCCAACGGCACTGCCTATCGCTGCTACTGCACCCCCGAAGAATTGGACGCGATGCGCGAG
Organism: Niveispirillum sp.; assembly: GCF_017996735.1. Lineage (GTDB taxonomy): Bacteria > Pseudomonadota > Alphaproteobacteria > Azospirillales > Azospirillaceae > Niveispirillum. The sequence continues at coordinate 41,272 of NZ_JAGOGJ010000047.1, read as the reverse complement.
GCGCAGAAGGCCGCCGGCCAGCAGCCACGCTATGATGGCCGCTGGCGCGACCGCGACCCGTCCGAAGCCCCCGCCGGTGTGGCCCCCGCCATCCGCCTGAAGGCCCCGCGTGAGGGCGAAACGGTGGTGAAGGACCATGTGCAGGGCGAGGTGAAGGTGCAGAACAGCCAGTTGGACGATCTGATCCTGCTGCGTTCCGACGGCACGCCCACCTATCTGCTGGCCGTGGTGGTCGATGACCACGATATGGGCGTCACCCATGTCGTGCGCGGCGACGACCACCTGACCAACACGTTCCGTCAGCTTCAGATCTACAACGCCATGGGCTGGGCGGCACCGGAATTCGCGCATATCCCCCTGATCCACGGGCCGGACGGGGCCAAGCTGTCCAAGCGCCACGGCGCCCTGGGCATCGAGGCCTATCGCGACATGGGCTTCCTGCCGGAAACCATGCGCAATTATCTGCTGCGCCTGGGCTGGGGCCATGGCGATGCAGAGATCATTTCCACCGCACAGGCCATCGAATGGTTCACGCTGGAAGGGATCGGCCGCTCGCCCTCGCGCCTGGACTTCGCCAAGATGGAAAACCTGAACGCGCATTATATCCGCGAGGCGGATGATGCGCGTCTGGTCACCCTGACCACGCCCTTCATCGAGGCCAGAATCGGCCGCGCCCTGTCGGATGTGGAAAAGGACCGGCTGCTGCGCTCCATCCTCGGCTTCAAGCCGCGCGTGAAGACGCTGCTCGAACTGGCCGACGGGTCGCTGTACCTGTTCGCCGCCCGTCCGCTGCCGCTGGATGAGAAGGCCGCCAGCCTGCTGACGACCGACGTTCGCAGCCAGATCGGGGCGCTGGCGGCCAAATTCGCCGAAGCGGCCGAATGGAAATCCGGCACCCTGGAAGCCATCGTCCGCGATTTTGCGGAAGCGAACGGTTTGAAGCTGGGCAAGGTGGCACAGCCGCTGCGCGCCGCCCTGACCGGCACCTCTGTTTCCCCTCCGATTTTTGAGGTGGCGGAAATTCTCGGGCGTGATGAGAGTTTGTCGCGTTTAGAAGATATCAAAAACCATGGTTAAAACAGTGCTGTTGCGTTGCACTCGCTGCGGCGCGGCACTAAACTCCGCCCCACTTTCAAAAACAGGGCGATGACCCCTAACGAAACCCTTGAGGACGTGCCGACATGAGCCAGACAACCCAGACGGCGGGCGATGGAACCGCCGATACGGTGACCCTGATCGACAACCGGACCGGCAAGAAGATTGACTTGCCTATCCTGAAGGGCTCGACGGGGCCGGATGTCATTGACATCCGAAAGCTCTACGGCGCCACCGGTTGTTTCACCTATGATCCCGGCTTCACGTCGACCGCGTCCTGCGACTCGGCCATCACCTATATCGATGGTGATGAAGGCGTGCTGATGCATCGCGGTTACCCGATCGAGCAGTTGGCCGAACATTCCGACTTCCTGGAAACCTGCTACCTGCTGCTGCATGGCGAGTTGCCGAACGAGGCGCAGAAGGTGGAGTTCGAGGCCACCATCACCCGCCACACGATGGTGCATGAACAGCTTACGCAGTTCTTCCGCGGCTTCCGCCGCGATGCGCACCCGATGGCCGTGATGTGCGGCGTCGTCGGCGCCCTGTCGGCCTTCTATCATGACAGCACCGACATCAACGATCCCAAGCAGCGTCTGATCGCATCGCATCGCCTGATCGCGAAGATGCCGACCATCGCCGCCATGGCCTACAAGTATTCGGTCGGCCAGCCCTTCATGTACCCGCGCAACGACCTGGGTTACGCGGAAAACTTCCTGTACATGACGTTTGGTGTTCCTTGTGAGCCGTATAAGGTGAATCCGGTCATCGCCGACGCGATGGACAAGATCTTCATCCTGCACGCCGATCACGAGCAGAACGCCTCCACCTCCACCGTCCGTCTGGCCGGTTCGTCGGGTGCCAATCCGTTCGCCTGTATCGCCGCCGGTATCGCCAGCCTCTGGGGCCCCGCCCATGGTGGTGCGAACGAGGCCGTGCTGAAGATGCTGGAAGAGATCAAGACCGTTGATCGCATTCCGGAATTCATCGCCCGCGCCAAGGACAAGAACAGCGGCTTCCGCCTGATGGGCTTTGGCCACCGGGTCTATAAGAACTATGACCCGCGCGCCAAGGTCATGCAGCAGACCTGCAAGGAAGTGCTGACCAGCCTGGGCATCAAGGACGATCCGCTGCTGGACATCGCGGTGGAACTGGAGCGGATTGCCCTGTCCGATCCCTACTTCATCGAGAAGAAGCTGTACCCGAACGTCGACTTCTATTCGGGCATCATCCTGAAGGCCATCGGCTTCCCGACCAGCATGTTCACCGTGCTGTTCGCCCTGGCCCGCACCGTTGGCTGGATCAGCCAGTGGAAGGAGATGATCGAGGATCCCGGTCAGAAGATCGGCCGTCCGCGTCAGCTCTACAAGGGTCAGACCACCCGCGACTATGTCCCGGTCGAGAAGCGTGGCTGAGCGTAAGCACAGACAATCCGGCAAAGCGGGCGGCCCCATTGGGGCCGCCCGTGATGCCTTTCTGTTTTCAAGGCGCACGCCCTTGCTGTGGCGGCGCCCGTCGCCGGCCAATGACAATCCGGCCCCCTGGGGCAAAAGGATACGCAGGGCCGTCAATCTTTTGCTGCTGGTCGCCATTGTCGGCGGCCTGATCTGGTCGGCGATCTATTTCCGCTGACCCCTATCCGCCCACCGGCGGATCGGCGGCAAGGCGCGCCAGGGGCACCAGATCCGTCCAGCCATAGGCCACCTCTCTCAGCCGCGCGCCTGCAAAGCTGATCGGCTGTTCGGCCAGAAGATCACCCCCCAGCCTTTCATAGAAATAGCGTGACGGGTTGTCGCGCAGCACCCAGACCAGAGCGGTCCGTGTGCCGGCAGCCAGAAGATGCTGGGCCATCGCGGCCAGGAAACGCCGCCCCACCCCCTGCCCCTGCGCCTGGTCCAGAAGATAAAGCGCATAGAATTCGCCACCGAAGCCGGGCAGGCCCGTGCGCTGCGGCCCGCAGGAGGCGAAGCCGAGGATGCCGCCGTCAGGCCCCTGGGCAACAAAGGTACGCCGGCCCCGCGGCAGGCCCGCACCGGACAAAAGACCGCGCCATCTCTTTTCATGCGTGGCCGCGGAAAGCCCCACCAGATACCCGTCGGGCAGCATGCCGGGATAGGTGGACCGCCAGCTTTCGACATGGACATGGGCAATGCCCGCCGCATCAGCCGGGGTGGCGGGACGGATCAGGCTGGCAAAGTGCATGGCCCCCTCCGGATCGACTTCATCCACCTTCATGCTGCCCCAGAAACGCGTCCTTGGCGAGCGACATTGACAAGCGCTGCCACCTTGGGCTGGATAGCGGCAAAACAGGCGAGACATTCATGACATATGCGATGGACGACCGACGCGCCGTCAGCGTAACCATCACCGGCCGGGTTCAGGGTGTCTGGTACCGCGGCTGGACCGTGGAACAGGCGCGCGCGCGTCAATTGGATGGCTGGGTCCGCAACCGCGCCGATGGCAGCGTGGAAGCCCTGTTCGCCGGGCACGCCCCCGATGTGGACGCCATGCTGGATGCCTGCTGGCAGGGGCCGCCATCGGCCATCGTCATCAATGTGAAGGTCACTGAAACCGCCGACCCCGGCTTGTCCGGTTTTGACCAACGCCCAACCGTCTGATCCCGAGCCCCCCCATCCCGAAGCACGGAATGGATTGCCCCCGCCCCGTCTTTAGCCTACATTCAAACGCATGTTTGAGAAGCGGCCGGCATAATGCGGCCCGAAAATGGGGGAGGAAAAGACCATGGTGGGACGCCTGCAGGACAAGATCGTCCTGATCACCGGGGGTGCTTCGGGTATCGGCCTGGCCACGGCCCGCGCGGCGCTGCGCGAAGGGGCCAAGGTGGTTATCACCGACCGCAACGTGAAGGGTGGCGAGGCTGCCATTGCCGAACTGGGTGACGGCGCCGAATTCCTGGCCCAGGACGTGACGCGGGAAGAGCGCTGGGTCGAGGTGATCGGCCATATCGTTGAGAAATATGGCCGCCTGGATGGTCTGGTGAACAATGCCGGCTGCGGCTCGCTGCACAATATCGAGGATGAGACGCTGGAAGGCTGGCGCTTCGTGCATGCGGTCAATGTGGAAAGCACTTTCCTGGGCTGCAAATACGCGATCAAGGCCATGAAACAGACGGGCGGCGGCTCCATCGTCAATGTCTCCTCCGTCGCGGGCCTGTCGGGTGCGGCCGATCTGGCTGCCTATTGTTCGGCCAAGGGGGCCGTTCGGCTGCTGACCAAGTCGGTCGCCATGTGGTGCGCGCAAGCGAAATATGAGATCCGCTGCAACTCCATCCACCCGTCCTTCCTGTACACGCCCATGGTGCAGCAGATGATCGATGTGGCCCCGGACGCGGAGAAGATGCGCCGCCGGCTGGAGCGTACCGCCCCGCTGGGCCGCATGGGCAAGCCGGAGGACGCGGCCAATATGGTGCTGTTCCTGCTGTCGGATGAAAGCCCCTTCATAACCGGGGCGGAATTCGCCGTGGATGGCGGCACGACGGCGCAGTGAGCGGGTCGTTTAACTCCCGCTACCTTCGCGCCTCCCCCGGATCAACGACAGATCAAGCCAAGCGATTTCACCGCCCGTCGGGCGATTGAGGAGATTTTCCCATGACCACGCACCCCCTGTTCGACCTGTCCGGCAAGGTGGCCCTGATCACCGGGTCCTCACGCGGGATCGGCAAGTCCATTGCCCAGGAATATGCCCGCGCCGGGGCAAAGGTCGTCATTTCATCGCGCAAGATCGATGCCTGCAATCTGGTGCGCGATGAGATCGTTGCCGCAGGGGGCGAGGCCATTTCCGTTGCCTGCAATATCGGCCGCAAGGAGGATTTGCAGGCCCTGGTCGATGCCACCGTCACGCAATGGGGCCGCATCGATATCCTGGTCGCCAATGCCGCCATCAACCCCGTCTATGGCCCGCTGGCCAGCGTCAGTGACGATGCCTGGGACAAGATCATGGGCTCCAACCTGCGCAGCACCTGGCAGCTTTGCAACATGGTGATCCCCGGCATGGCAGAGCGCAGGGACGGGTCGGTGATCATCCTGTCCTCCATCGCGGGCCTGCGCGGCAATCCGGTGATCGGTGCCTATGGCGTGTCGAAGGCGGCGGAGGCGGCGCTGGTGCGCAATCTGGCCGTCGAGCATGGCCATGCCAATATCCGCGTCAACGGCATCGCGCCCGGCATCGTGGAAACGGATTTTGCCAAGGCCCTGACCGACAATCCCGACATTGCCAAGGCCGTGATGCGCCGCGCGCCGCTGGGCCGCTTTGGGAAACCGGAAGAGATCGCGGGCGTGGCCCTGATGCTGGCCGCCCCCGCGGGGGCCTTCGTCACGGGCCAACTGCTGGTGGCCGATGGCGGCGCCACCATCGCCGATCCCACGATTCTTTAAGGGAAATACAAGCATGAGCGAGGGCAAGGGAGCGGCCGTCCTGATCGACGTGCTGCCGCAACACCAGTTCGACGAGGGCGCACTGGGTGCCTATCTGTCGACCCATCTTGACGGGTTCCAGGGGCCGGCAAAGGTGCAGCAGTTCCAGGGGGGGCAGTCCAATCCCACCTTCCTGGTGACGGATGCGGCGGCTGCCCGCCTTGTCCTGCGCAAGAAGCCGCCGGGCAAACTGCTGCCCAGCGCCCATATGATCGACCGGGAATTCCGCGTCATGCGCGCCCTGTCGGCCACGGCCGCCCCCGTGCCCGATGCCCGGCTGTATTGTGACGACGCCGCCATCATCGGCACGCCCTTCTATGTCATGGACCATATTGACGGGCGCATCCTGTCGGATGTGGCGCTGGACGGGTTCAGCGTTGAAGAGCGCGCCGCCATCTATGACAGCATGAATGAAACGCTGGCCGCCCTGCACAAGGTGGATTGGCGGGCAGCGGGCCTGGGCGATTTCGGCAAGCCGGAGCAGTATATCCTGCGTCAGGTGGAGCGCTGGTCGAAGCAGTTCGTGGCCACCAAGGGCGACAGCGACATTCCCGCCATGGAACGGCTGATGGAATGGCTGCCCCGCGCCGTGCCGGCGGGGGATGAAACCACCATCGCCCATGGCGATTTCCGCCTGGGCAATCTGATGCTGCACAAGTCGGAACCGCGCGTCGTCGCCATTCTGGATTGGGAACTGGCGACGCTGGGCCATCCCCTCTCGGACCTGGCCTATAATTGCATGGCCTATCACCTGCCGTCCGGGATCAAGCAGTTTCCGGGCTTGGTGGGGGTGGATCTGACGGGATCGGGCATCCCGACCGAAGCCGATTATGTCTCAGCCTATTGCAGGCGCACAGGGCGGGCGGGCATTCCTGACTGGCCCTATTATCTGGCCTTCGCCTTCTTCCGCATCGCGGCCATCTGTCAGGGCGTCTATGCCCGCGCCCTGGCCGGCAATGCCGCCGACCGCAAGGCCCTGGCCTATGGCGAGGTGGCACGGGCCGCTGCCGAGACGGGCTGGCGGTTCGTGTCGGATCGCGCATAGCGGGCGTTCCCCGTGCGGCAGGGGCCGTTGAGGTCCCTTCCGCACCGCCACCTGTGTCCACAGCGTAGCCATGTGCGGAATACCTCTTGGAGCCAATGATGAATTGACCGAAATCAAGGCGGTCTTCATGGTTCTTCGACATGGTGGCGACAGTCGCGCCGTCGGCAATGTACGGGGCCGCCGCGACAAGCCGTCGCGAGGGGTTTTGCCGACGATACCTTTGAAGTAAGAAACAAGGGTGGACAAACGGCACGACCGGCGTGACATTCCCATCAGTGGCGCAAACGGGACAACGGCCCATGGATTACGAGAATTTTTTCAAGAGCCAGATTGACGGCCTGAAGCGTGAAGGCCGTTATCGCGTTTTCGCCGATCTGGAACGCCGTGTAGGTGAATTCCCGACCGCTACCTTCCATGGGGAGGATACCCCGCCCAAGGATGTCACCGTCTGGTGTTCCAACGATTATCTGGGCATGGGGCAGCACCCCGTGGTCATCGGCTCCATGGTCGACAGCCTGCACAAGTGCGGGGCCGGCGCCGGGGGCACTCGCAATATTTCCGGCACCAACCACTATCATGTGATGCTGGAACGCGAACTGGCCGACCTGCATGGCAAGGAAGCGGCCCTGCTGTTCACCTCGGGCTATATCAGCAACGAGGCGACGCTCTCAACCCTGCCGCGCATCCTGCCCAACTGCGTCGTCTTCTCCGACGCGTTGAACCACAATTCGATGATCGAGGGTATCCGTCACTCCGGCGCGGAAAAGCATATTTTCCGGCATAATGATGTGGCCCATCTGGATGCCCTTCTGTCGCGCTATCCGAAGAACCAGCCCAAGCTGGTGGCCTTCGAAAGCGTCTATTCCATGGATGGCGACATCGCCCCCATCAAGGAACTGTGCGACGTCGCCGACAAGCATGGCGCCATGACCTATCTGGACGAGGTGCATGCCGTCGGCATGTATGGCCTGCGTGGCGCCGGTGTGGCGGAGCGTGAAGGCGTGATGGATCGCCTGACCGTGATCGAGGGCACGCTGGGCAAGGCGTTCGGCGTCATGGGTGGTTATATCACCGGCTCCACGGCCCTGGTCGATTGCGTGCGCAGCTTCGCGCCGTCCTTCATCTTCACCACCTCGCTGGCCCCGGTGCTGGCCGCCGGTGCGCTGGCTTCGGTCATGTTCCTGAAGGAACATAACGAAATCCGCATCCGCCACCAGGAACGCGCCGCCACGCTGAAGCGCCGTCTGGCCCAGGCCGGCCTGCCCGTCATGCCGTCGGTCAGCCATATCGTGCCGCTGCTGGTGGGTGACGCGCACCTGTGCAAGCAGGCCAGCGATGATCTGCTGCGCTATCACGACATCTATGTGCAGCCGATTAATTACCCGACCGTGCCGCGTGGCACGGAACGGCTGCGCCTGACGCCCACCCCCTTCCATGACGACCGCAAGATGGACCATCTGGTCGATGCCCTGCTGTCGGTCTGGAAGAACCTGGAACTGAAGCGCGCCGCCTGAACGGCCGATCACGCTTCAATCGATCAAGGCCTGGATGCGCCCCCCGCATCCAGGCCTTTTTCATCTCCGCATGTCCGCTGTAACCGATCGGTTATCCCGGCGCTCTTGAAGCCGGACCTGCCGCCGGGGTACAGGGATATGTGTTGCGGACAAAAGGAATGACGGGATGGCCGAGGTCGACATGGATGAGCTGCTCGAACAGCTCAAGTCGGAATTCAGCGACTATATCAGTGATCGGTTATCCTCCATCTATGGCACACTGGACCAGACGAAGTCGGGCCAGGCCAAGGGGGCCGACGCGCTGCGCGAATTGCGCCGCGAGATCCATTCGCTGAAAGGGTCGGGCTCCACCTTCGGTTATCCCATCGTCTCCCTGATCGCCCAGCGACTGGAGACTTATTGCACCGACCTGAAGGATCTGGACGAAAAGCAGATCGCCGACATCCAGATCTTCGCCGACCGCATCGCGGAAATGGCGGAACTGGAAGACCAGCCGGACATCGCGGCCACCAACCAGATCATCCGCCGGCTGCCCACCCGGTTCGAATTCGACATCACCGATGTCGAGGTGCGCGACGTCGAAATCATGCTGGTGACGCCCAACAAGCTGGTTGCCCGCAAGGCGGCCGGCGAACTGGCCGCCTGCGGCTTCCGCGTCAACATCGTGTCCGATCCGATCGAAGCTATCTCCATTGCCGTGCGCATGCCGCCCGATATGATCATCGCCTCGGCGGTCATGGATGGGCTGGGTGGCATCGACCTGATCCGCGGCCTGCGCGCCATGTCGGTCACCCAGCATGTTCCCGCCGCCCTGATGACCAGCATGGGTGCGGACCAGTTGAAGGGGGTCCCGGCCGATGCCGGCGTCATCCGCCTGGGTGCGACATTCGGCGACGACATTGCTGCGACCATCACCCGTTTCAATCTGGGATGAAGACCCCCATATCCCGCGTTGGTATGATGGGACGTTCGGCCGCGGGCGTCCTTTCATGATCCGGTAACCCGCGCGGGATATATCAGGGGCCGGCGGACAGCGGGTTCCGTCGGGATGAAGGTTGATCCGTGGATACACAATTGCCGCCCGAACCCGATGGTCTGTCCGGTGACGCCAGCGCCATCCCCCCCGATGAACCGGCAAAGGCGGAAACGAAGCGGACCACGGACGTTCTATTGGACACCATCGCCAGGGTAGAGGGCGAACGGATCAGCATCGGCGAAATGATTGATGGGCTGGGGGAGCGGGCCTACGGCATCCTGATGCTGTTATTCGCGCTGCCCACCATATTGCCGGCACCGCCCGGCATGTCAGCCGTCACCGGCATGCCCATCGTGGTGTTTTCCATGCAATTGATGATCGGGCATCCGCATCCCTGGCTGCCCGGTTTCCTGCGCCGGCGCAGCATTCTGCGGACCGATCTGCTGGGCGTTCTCAATAAGGCGGAACCCTGGCTGCGCAAGGTTGAAAACTACACCAAACCCCGCCTGACATATCTGGTCGACGGGCGCATGGAGCGTTTCGCGGGCTTCGTGGTGTTTTTCCTGTCCATCGTGCTGATCCTGCCCATTTTCATGGGCAACATCTTTCCGTCCATCGCCATCGCCCTGATCGCCCTGGCCCTGATGGAACGCGATGGGGTCGCGCTGATCGCCGGGTATGTCTCCGCTGTTGCCAGTACGGTGATCGCCTTCGGCTTCATCGCCCTGACCATCAAGATCATGCTCTACGCCGTCCACCAGTTCCTGGGGCTGTAGGCCGCAGGGGTGGCAGTTGCCCAACCGGGCCGCGCGGGCGTAGCATCCACGCGACGACAATCGCCATGGGCCCCTTGAACATGCAGAGCTTTCCCCGCAGCCGCCCGCGCCGCAACCGTGTCGATGGCTGGACCCGCCGGATGGTGGCGGAGAACCAATTGACGGTGAACGACCTGATCTGGCCGGTCTTTGCGGTGGACGGCGTGAACCAGCGCCAACCCATCGCCAGCATGCCGGGCGTGGAGCGTCTGTCGCTGGACCTGCTGGTGCCGGCGGTGGCGGCGGCGCGTGACCTGGGCATCCCCTGTGTGGCCCTGTTCCCCGTCCTGCCCTTCGACCGGAAGGACCCGGAGGGACGCGAGTCGGGCAATCCCGATAACCTGATGTGCCGGGCCATCCGCGCCATCAAGCGCGAGGTGCCGGATATCGGCATCCTGGGCGACGTCGCGCTCGACCCCTATACCAGCCACGGCCATGACGGCATCGTGAAGGATGGCTATGTCCTGAACGAGGAGACGGTGGAAGCCCTGGTCTGGCAGGCCCTGGTGCAGGCCGATGCCGGATGCGACATTGTCGCCCCCTCCGACATGATGGATGGCCGCATCGGCGCCATCCGCGACGCGCTGGAGGATCGGGGCCACAAGCTGACCCGCATCTGCGCCTATGCCGCCAAATATGCCTCGGCCTTCTATGGCCCGTTCCGCGACGCGGTGCAGACGGGTGGCCTGCTGAAGGGCGACAAGAAGACCTATCAGATGGACCCCGCCAACAGCGACGAGGCGCTGCGCGAGGTGGCGATGGATATCGCCGAAGGCGCCGATATGGTGATGGTAAAGCCCGGCCTGCCCTATCTGGACATCATTCGCCGGGTGAAGGACGAATTCCGCGTGCCCACCTTCGCCTATCATGTCAGCGGCGAATACGCGATGCTGAAGGCAGCGTCGGCCAATGGCTGGCTGAACTATGACGCGGCCTTGCTGGAAACCCTGCTCAGCTTCAAGCGGGCCGGCACGGACGCGATCCTGACCTATGGCGCCGTCGATGCGGCCCGGTTGCTGCGGACTGTCGGTTAAGCAAAATAGGGTGGGGGCAGGAAAAAACCTGCCCCCACAGATCAATCAGCCACGCTTCAGGGCGGCACGGCCCGGATAGACCGAGGCCACGCCCAGGCCTTCCTCGATACGGATGAGCTGGTTGTACTTGGCAATCCGGTCGGAACGCGACAACGAGCCGGTCTTGATCTGGCCGCAGTTCGTGGCGACGGCCAGGTCGGCGATGGTGCTGTCCTCGGTCTCGCCCGAACGGTGCGACAGGACGGCGGTGTAGCCGGCATTCTGCGCGATCCGGACGGCTTCCAGCGTCTCGGTCAGGGTGCCGATCTGGTTGACCTTCACCAGAATGGAGTTGCCGACACCCTTCTTGATGCCATCGGACAGGCGGGCCGGGTTGGTGACGAACAGGTCGTCGCCAACCAGTTGCACCTTGCCGCCGATCGTGTCGGTCAGGAGCTTCCAGCCTTCCCAATCATCCTCAGCCATGCCGTCCTCGATGGACACGATCGGGTACTTCGACACCAGATCGGCCCAGTAGGCGACCATTTCGGCCGGCGTCAGGCTCTTGCCCTCGCCTTCCAGCTCGTACTTGCCGTTCTTGAAGAATTCGGTGGAGGCGGCGTCCAGCGCCAGCAGCACATTCTCACCGGCCTTGTAACCGGCATCCGCGATGGCGGCGACGATGAAGTCCAGCGCCTCGGTGGCGGACGACAGGTTGGGGGCGAAGCCGCCCTCGTCGCCCACGGCGGTGTTGTGGCCGGCGGCCTTCAGCTTCTTCTTCAGGGCATGGAAGATTTCGGCACCCACGCGGATGGCCTCGGCGCAGGTTTCCGCGCCGACCGGCATCACCATGAATTCCTGGATGTCGATCGGGTTGTCGGCATGGGCGCCGCCATTGATGATGTTCATCATCGGCACCGGCAGGATGCGGGCATTGGCGCCACCGACATAGCGGTAGAGCGGCAGGTCCAGCTCATCGGCCGACGCCTTGGCGACGGCCATGGACACGCCCAGGATGGCGTTGGCGCCCAGGCGGCCCTTGTTCGGCGTGCCGTCCAGGTCGATCATGGCCTGATCGATGGCGACCTGATCGGTGCTCTCCAGACCGACCAGCGTGTCGGCGATCTCGCCATTCACGGCCTCGACAGCCTTCAGCACACCCTTGCCCAGGTAGCGGGCCTTGTCACCATCGCGCAGTTCGACGGCTTCATGCGCGCCGGTGGAGGCGCCCGACGGAACGGCGGCCCGACCAAAGGCGCCGGATTCCAGGCGAACCTCGACCTCAACGGTCGGGTTGCCGCGGCTGTCCAGGATTTCGCGCGCGTGAATGTCGATGATGGCGGACATGGGGCCTCTCTCTGACGTGGGCGTGGATGCCGTGAACCCGATAAAGGGTAAATACGGGATGAAGGGGATAACGCCAGAGACCATCGCCGACAAGGGACGGTTTCGCTACCCCGCCGTGCCCACAGGTTCCACCGGCCTGGCACCATCCGTCGGGATGGTGGCCGCCAATTGCCGCCTGGCTCCCTGCACGCCTGCATAGAAGGCGGAAAGCAAGGCGAAATCGTCCTGCATGCTGTCCGTAGTCGTGACCGGATCGCCGATACGCACGGTGCGCGTCGTATAATCCAGCGCGACAGGTATGATCGGAACGCCGGCCTGTCGCGCGATATGCCAGAAGCCTGTCTTCCATCCGGCACCGGGTTTCGGGCTGCGCGTGCCCTCCGGTGCGATGCCGACCACGAGCCGGTCCGCACTGTTCAACGCGGCCACGCATTCGCCCACAACACCATGCGCCGCACGTCGATCGACGGGCAGGATATCGCACCAGCGCATGATGGGGCCCAGCGGCCCCTTGAACAAGGTGTGCTTGCCCAGGATGTGGATACGCACGCCGGTGGACAGGATGGTGCCCATCGCGATGAAGAAATCATAGTTGGAGCTGTGCGGGGCACCGATGGTGACAAATTTTTCCAGATCCGGAAATGCCCCCGCGATGCGCCAGCCCATCAGGCGCATCAACAGGCGCCCGACCAAACGTGAAAACGGGCCGCCCCGCCGCGGCGTGCGGGGACCCAGGGGAACATGTGACATGGATCGTTTTCCTCACCCACCGGCGGTTAGCCACCCCCGCCTTTCGTTATATTCCCGATGGTGGGGTATGTGGTCGGTATTGTCAAAGGTGCGGAAGGTCAGAGCACGACCGGATTGGCCTTGGCGATACGGTCAAAGGCCAGCAGCGTGGTCAGCACCCCTTCCATCTGATCCAGCGGCACCATGTTGGGGCCGTCGCTGGGCGCGCAGTCGGGATTCTCGTGCGTCTCCATGAACACGGCAGCCACGCCGATGGCGATGGCGGCGCGGGCCAGGACGGGCACGAATTCGCGCTGGCCGCCGCTGCTGCTCCCCTGCCCGCCCGGCTGCTGCACCGAATGGGTGGCGTCATAGACGACGGGATAGCCCGTCTGCGCCATGATGGGCAGGGACCGCATGTCGCTGACCAGCGTGTTATAGCCGAAGCTAGCGCCCCGCTCGCACAGCAGGATGTTGTGGTTGCCGGTGGACGCGATCTTGGCGGCGACATTCTTCATGTCCCACGGTGCCAGGAACTGCCCCTTCTTCACATTGATCGGCTTGCCCGTCTCCCCCGCCGCCAGCAGCAGGTCGGTCTGCCGGCACAGGAAGGCGGGGATCTGCAAGACGTCCACCACCTCCGCCACCGGCGCACACTGATCCGCCGAATGGATATCGGTCAGGACGGGGCAGCCGAATGTATCGCGGATGTCGGCCAGGATGGGCAGCGACTTGTCCATGCCCAAACCGCGCTGCGCCGATAGGGAGGTGCGGTTGGCCTTGTCGAAGCTGGTCTTGTAGATCAGCCCGATGCCCAGCTTGCTTGTCAGTTCCGACAGGGCACCCGCCATCATGAAGGCATGGTCGCGGCTTTCCAACTGGCACGGGCCGGCGATCAGGGTGAAGGGCCGGTCATTGGCAATCGACAACGGGCCAACATTGACGGTACGGGTCATGGGGATGCTCCTTTACGCACGCATATGGGCAGCCGCGTGCGGAAAATAAAGAAGGCCGGGGAGGTCTGACCCCGCCCCGGCCTTCTTCACAAATCAGATGCTCACACCAGCCGGCTCTGCGCGATGGCCGCAGAGATGAAGCTGGTGAACAGCGGGTGCGGATCGAACGGCTTGGACTTCAGTTCCGGGTGGAACTGCACGCCCACGAACCAGGGATGCTCCGGCAGTTCCACGATTTCCGGCAGGATGCCATCGGGCGACAGGCCGGAGAATTTCAGGCCCACCTTCTCCAGCGTCTCCTTGAAGTTGATATTCACTTCATAGCGGTGACGGTGACGCTCGATGATGTCCTCGCTGCCATAGATGTCGGCAACACGGGTGCCCGCCAGCAGGTGGCAGTTATAGGAACCCAGGCGCATGGTGCCGCCCAGATCGCCACCTTCCTGGCGCTGAACCAACTGGTTGCCCTGGGTCCATTCCGTCATCAGGCCGACCACGGCCGGATCGGGCTTGCCGAATTCGGTTGAGCCAGCATGTTCCAGACCGGCCAGGTGGCGCGCGCTTTCGATCACGGCCATCTGCATGCCGAAGCAGATACCGAAATAGGGGATCTTGTGTTCCCGCGCGAACTGCACCGCGCGGATCTTGCCCTCGGTCCCGCGCTCACCGAATCCGCCCGGCACCAGGATGCCGTGGACATGCTCCAGCCGCTCGATGGCCTCGCCCGTCTCGAAGATCTCGGCGTCGATCCAGTCCAGCTTGACCTTCACATTGTTGGCGATGCCGCCATGGGTCAGCGCCTCGCCCAGCGATTTGTAGGCGTCCAGCAGACTGGTGTACTTGCCGACCACCGCGATGGTGACGGTGCCTTCGGGGTTGCGCACGCGGCGCACGATCTCTTCCCAGCGCGACAGGTTCGGGGCGCCGTCGGGGGCCATGCCGAAATATTTCAGCACTTCGGTGTCGAAACCCTGCTCGTGATAGGAGATCGGCACCTGATAGATGGTGTCGACATCAAGAGCGGCGATCACGCATTCCTTCTTGATGTTGCAGAACTGCGCGATCTTCCGGCGCTCATTCTCCGGAATGTCGCGGTCGGCGCGGCACAGCAGCATCTGCGGCTGGATACCGACGGACAGCAGTTCCTTCACCGAATGCTGGGTCGGCTTGGTCTTCAGCTCACCGGCGGCCGGGATATAGGGGACCAGGGTGACGTGGCAGAACAGCACGTTCTCCGACCCGCGATCATTGCCGAACTGGCGGATGGCCTCCAGGAAGGGCAGCGATTCGATATCGCCGACGGTGCCGCCCACCTCGCACAGCACAAAATCCTCGCCATCCAGGTCGGCGGCGATGAAATCCTTGATGGCGTCGGTGATGTGCGGGATCACCTGGACCGTGGCGCCCAGATAGTCGCCGCGGCGTTCCTTGGCCAGAACGTTGGAATAGATGCGGCCAGTGGTGATGTTGTCGGACTTGGTGGCGTGAACACCCGTGAAGCGTTCGTAATGGCCCAGGTCCAGGTCGGTTTCGGCGCCGTCATCGGTGACGAACACCTCACCATGCTGGTACGGGCTCATCGTGCCCGGATCGACGTTCAGATAGGGGTCCAGCTTGCGCAGGCGGACCTTGTAGCCACGCGCCTGCAGCAGCGCCCCCAGGGCTGCGGATGCCAGGCCCTTGCCCAGCGACGAAACCACACCACCGGTGATGAAGATGAAGCGCGTCATGGAACCCTAACCTTCGCCAAGCATGCCAACAGGTTGGGCCCATCCGGCCCAAGCAATTGAGATTTCACATCGGGGCACGGATGCCCATTTCACCATATTCACGCCCTAACGGAAAGAGGCGGCATGTCTGCCGCCTCTTGCCATATCCACGGGCCGTTGCGCCTTCGGGCCTTACTGGCCGACGGGAACCGCCGGCTTGGCCGGCTCGGCGGGCGTCACCGGAGCCTCGCTGCCGGGGGCCGGCAGCTTGTCGAAAATGCTCTTCTGGCTGGAACCCGTGCCGGCCATGATGGCCAGGATCAGGCTGGTGCAGAAGAACAGGGCCGCCAGAACGGCAGTGGTGCGGGTGAGCAGGTTGGCGCTGCCGCGGGCGGTCATGAAACCGCCCATGGTGCCGCCACCCACGCCCAGGCCGCCGCCTTCCGACTTCTGCACCAGAACCACGCCGATCAGCGCCAGCGTGATCAGCAGATGCACGACCAGGACTACCTCTTGCATCCCAACAATCCCTGAATACCGTCACGGAACCGGGCCGCGGGACCCGCGACCGTCGATAAGCAAATGGCGCATCAAGCGCCCAAACGCAAGGCCGCCCGCTTCCCGTTTCAAGGGGGAAGCGGGCGGCGCCCGCGTCATGTATCCGTCACGCTTCTTAACCGGTCCCGCGACGGGACGCCATAGCGAAGTATCAAGGGCAGGCTTGCGCGATGGCCCAGAAATCATCCGCCTTCAGGCTGGCCCCACCCACCAGGGCACCGTCGACATCGGCCAGGTCAAGGATTTCGGCGGCATTCGACGGCTTCACCGACCCGCCATAAAGGATACGCACGGCATCGGGATCGGTGACCAGTCCCGCCAGCCGGGCACGGATCATGGCATGCATGGCAGCAATGTCCGCCAGGGTCGGCGTGCGCCCCGTGCCGATGGCCCAGACCGGTTCATAGGCGATGACGGTATTGGCCGCCGTGGCGCCGTCGGGAATCGAGCCGATCAGTTGCGCCGCCACCACCGCCTCGGCGTTGCCGGCGTCACGCTCGGCCTCCGTCTCGCCGACGCAGACGATGGCGTTCAGGCCCGCCCGCAGGGCGGCGGCAGCCTTGCCCTTGATGACGGCGCTGCTTTCGCCATGGTTGGTGCGGCGTTCGGAATGGCCGACGATCACCCAGCCGGCGCCGGCATCGGCCAGCATTTCAGCCGCGATGTCGCCCGTATGGGCACCCTGGGCCTGCGCATGGCAATCCTGCCCGCCCACGGAAACGGCATTGCCGGACACGGCCTGGGCAACAGTGGTGATGATGGTGGCGGGCGGACAGACCAGCAGGTCGAATCGCTTATCGGCGACGGGTCCGACGCGTGCCGCCAGATCGGCGGCCAGCGCAGCACCATCGTCCCGCCGGCAATGCATCTTCCAATTGCCGGCAATCAGGTAACGGCGAACGGTCATTTCATCCTCTACTCTTCTTGTCGGCCATGTCCGCCGGGTTGTTCCCGGTCCGCCGGCCGTATGTGACGGAAAGATTATGCGGACATGCGCGTGCTGTCCAAAAGGTCAACGCTGTCATGGGCCGATGCGCAAGACATGGCGCCTGCCCGCCCCCCGGACTTGCCCCCCGGTTGCGGCTTCCCTATGATGCCGCGCCTTCCGGGCTCTCGCCCGGCGGTGCGATCCGCATTTCGGCGGGTGGCACCGCACCCATTCGATGGAACAACAAGCGTCCCCATGCTCCAGATCATCCGCAGCACCGCCGGCTCCTGGGTCGTCAAGATCCTGTTCGTGGCCCTGATCATCAGCTTCGCTGTCTGGGGCATCGGCGATGTCACCAAGGGGGTGCAGAAGGGTGTCGCCCAGGTCGGTGATCAGGCCATCACGCCGCTGGAACTGGATCAGGCCTACCGCGTCGAATTCAACCGCATGCGGCAGATGGTCGGTCCGGAATTCAGCGAGGAACAGGCCCGTCAGTTCGGCCTGCGCGACCGCGCCCTGGAACAGTTGATCCAGAAGAAATTGCTGGCGCTGGCGGCTGATGATCTGGGCCTGCGCGTCGCGGACGATACTGTGCGCGCGGAAGTGCTGAAGGTTCCGGCCTTCAAGGACAGTTTCGGCAATTTCGACGCCAACCTGATGCGTGCGCTGTTGCAGCAGAACGGCCTGACCGAGGCCGGCTTTGTCGAGGATGTGCGCGGCGACATGGCCCGCAGCGACCTGATCGGTGCCGTCACCGCCGGCGCCAACGCGTCGAAGACCCTGGCCGAGGCACTGTACCGCTACCGGTTCGAGGGACGGACCTTCGAGATCGTTACCATCCCCTATAATGCGATGCCGGCCGCCCCCTCGCCGGATCAGGCGACGCTGGAGGCCTTCCACAAGGAAAAGGCCGTCCGCTATACCGCGCCCGAATATCGCACCCTGAACGTGGCCCTGATCGAAGCCGTGAACCTGACCAAGGATGTCGAGGTCACGGATGAGTTGCTGAAGGAATATTATGACGGCCATGCCGGCGATTACATCACGCCGGAAAAGCGGTCGATCACCCAGGCCGTGTTCCCCAGCAAGGACGCCGCCGACAAGGCGCTGGCCGAGGTGAAGGGCGGCAAGTCGGTGGAAGACGTGGCCACGGCCGCCGGCGTCGAGGCTGTGACGCTGGAGGATGTGCTGAAGGATGGTCTGCCGGTCGAACTGGCCGAACCCGCCTTCGCCACCGCCCAGGGTACCTCCGGCGGCCCGGTGGAAAGCGCCTTCGGTTTCCACATCTTCACCATCACCAAGGTCCAGGCCGGCGGTGAGCGCAAGCTGGAGGATGTGAAGGACGAGGTTGCGGCCAAGGTCCGGCAGGACAAGGCCGTGGAAAAGATGTTCGAACTGTCCACCAAGCTGGAAGATGAACTGGCCGGCGGCACCCCCCTGGCCGAGGCCGCCCAGGCCGTGGGCGCGCGCGTCGTCAAGCTGGAGAAGATCGACAATCGCGGTGCCGACAAGGCCGGCGTCGCCCAGGGCGCCACCCTGCCAGCCATCGACAAGATCGTGACCGCTGGCTTCACCGTGGCCGAGGGCCAGACGGGCAGCGTGGAGGAGGCCGGCAGCGAGGCTTTCTTTGCTGTACAGGTGGAATCGGTGATCCCCGCCGCGCTGAAGCCGCTGGACGAGGTGAAGTCGGTCGTCCTGGGCGACTGGCAGGCCGAGCAGAAGCAGGTCGCGGCCCGGAAAAAGGCCGAGGAGATCGTCGAGAAGATCAAGGCCGGCAGCGCCGCCAAGGACGCCGCCGCCGGCGTGTCCGGCGCGCTGGTCCAGAATGTCGATCCGTTGATGCGGGCCGGCGCGCCCAGCGCCCTGATCCCCGCCGCCGCCGTTCAGACCCTGTTCGGCAGCGCCGTGGGCAGCGTGACGACGGCGGAAAAGCCGACGGGGGTGGTGGTGGCCAAGCTGACCGGCATCATCGCGGCCGATCCCGCCAATCCGATGGCCGCCAACCAGTTGGCGCAATTGGCCAGTTCGACGGGCCAGGCCATGCAGGATGAACTGGTCATGCAGTATCTGGCCGCCCTGCGCGCCCATTACGGTGTGACCATCAACCAGTCCCTGATCAACCAGCTCTACCGCACCACGCAGGAGTAAGTCCCGTGCGCACCTTTCCGGACAACAGCACCTTTATCCGCACCTATGAGTCCGGGGCGGCGCAGGTGCTCTGGACCCGGTTGGTCAGCGATCTGGACACGCCCGTTTCCGCCATGCTGAAGCTTGTGCGCGGGCGCCCCAACGCTTTCCTGCTGGAATCGGTCACCGGCGGATCGGTGCGCGGCCGCTATTCCATGATCGGGTTGAAGCCGGACCTGATCTGGCGCTGCCGGGGAACCCATTCGCAGATCAACCGCAATGCGGCGGATGATCCCAACAGCTTCGTGCCGTGCCAGGGCGATCCGCTGAAGGTTCTGTCCGACCTGCTGGATGAAAGCCGCATCGACCTGCCGGCGGAACTGCCGCCCATGTCGGCCGGCCTGTTCGGCTATCTGGGCTATGACATGGTCCGGTTGATGGAGAAGCTGCCCGACAGCAATCCCAACGAGTTGGACCTGGATGACAGCATCATGGTCCGGCCCACCGTCATGGCCATTTTCGACGGGATCGAGAATGTCGTGACCGTTGTCACCCCCGTCCGCCCCCAGCCGGGCCTGTCGGCGGCCGATGCGTTTGAAGCCGCCCGCACGCGGCTGGCGGAATCGGTGGCCGATCTGGAAGGACCGGTGCCGGGCGGGCATGAGACGACAACCGATGTGACCGCGTTGCCGGAGCCGGAGTCGAACACGGCACGCCAGGAATATTTCGGCGTTGTGGAGAAGGCCAAGGAGTATGTCCGGGCCGGCGACATCTTCCAGGTCGTGCCCAGCCAGCGCTTCTCCGTGCCCTTCACCCTGCCGCCTTTCGCGCTCTACCGGGCACTGCGCCGTCTGAACCCGTCGCCCTTCCTGTTCTTCCTGGATTTCGGCGACCTGTCGATCGTGGGTTCCAGCCCCGAGATTCTGGTGCGCCTGCGTGACGACACCGTCACCATCCGCCCCATCGCCGGCACTCGCAAACGCGGCAAGAACGCGGCGGAGGACAAGGAACTGGCTGCCGACCTTCTGTCCGATCCCAAGGAACTGGCCGAGCATCTGATGCTGCTGGATCTGGGCCGTAACGATGTGGGGCGGGTGTCGCAGACGGGAACCGTTACGGTAACGGAAAAGTTTACCATCGAATATTACTCCCACGTGATGCACATCGTTTCGAATGTGGAAGGAAAGCTGAACCCGAAATTCTCGCCTATCGAGGCGTTGGTCGCCGGTTTCCCGGCGGGCACCGTGTCGGGGGCGCCCAAGGTTCGGGCGATGGAGATCATCGACGAGTTGGAGAAGACCCGTCGCGGCATCTATGGCGGCTGCATCGGGTATTTCGCGGCCAATGGCACCATGGACACCTGCATCGCCCTGCGCACCGCCGTGTTGAAGGATGGTGTCATGCATGTACAGGCGGGCGGCGGTGTGGTGGCCGACAGCGACCCGGAATCCGAGTATCAGGAGACGGTGAACAAGGCCAAGGCCCTGTTCAAGGCTGCGGAGGAGGCCGTGCGCTTCGCCCAGGAGAACCGTGGCTGAGCGGATGCCGGGACTGCCCGCCACCGTGCCGGACCGGCTGGTCCTGGCCACGGCGGCGGGGCTGGTCCCGGTTCTGGCCCCGTTATTGCCGGGGGCCGATCCTGTCACCGACCGGGAACAGTTGGGCGCCCTGCTCCTCTCCGGCCAGGATCAGGCCATCCGGCTGGTCAGCATCGGTTTCGGGCATGTCGTGCCGGCGTCCATGCTGACCCTCTGTCGCGCCGGCGCCGTTAACATCCATCCGGCCCCGCCGGATTATCCGGGGTCAGGCAGCAATCATCTGGCCCTGTATGAGGGCGCGAAACAGTTCGGGGTGACGGCCCATGTCATGGTCGCGGAGATCGATGCCGGCCCCATCCTGGCCGTCCGGTCCTTCGACATCCCCCCCGGCATCGGGCACCGCAGCCTGGATGAACTGACATTTCCGGCCTTGCTGTCCCTTGTCCGGAGCTTGGCCCCCTGTCTGGCCGGGCACGCGCCCTGGCCCGACCCGCCGGGCCTGTCCTGGCGTGGTCCGGCCAGACGGCGGGCGGAAGTGCTGGCCCTGGCACAGGTGACGCCGGATATGGGGCCGGAGGAACAGCAGCGACGACGCCGTGCCTTTTTCGAGGGGCCCGACAGCATCCTCACATACTGGCAGGATGGCCACGCCAGCCCGTACCGGCCGGGGGGCCGGGTCCGGGGCTGGATCGACGGGATCATCAATCACGCCATCCATGGCTGGGCCCATGACCCCGGATACCCACCCGTGACGGTCAGGGTGGAGGTGGATGGCAGACCGTTCCGCGATATCGAGGCCAAGGCCCCCCGTGCCGATGTGGCCGCCGCCGGCCATGGCGACGGGCGTTGCGGGTTCAGCCTGCGACTGGACGACCTGCCGCCGGGGGCGAAACGGATTGATTTCCTGCTGCCCGGTGATGAATGGTGCCGGATACCGGGGGGACCAGTGAAAATATCGCGCGACGACGGCCTCAATTGAGGCGAAGGTCAGGCCGCCGGCAGGCTCTGCCCCAACCGACCGCCGACCCGCACCGGCTCTGCCCGTTTGGCCAGGCCCGTGCGGTCATCGGTTTCCACGAACACGCCGCACACACTGACGGTCGCGTCGTTTTCTCCTGGTGAATAACGCTCGCCCGGCGTCTTGCGCAGCATCTTGTAGATGGCCGCTTCCTTCTTCATGCCGATGACAGTGTCATAGTCACCGCACATGCCGGCATCCGTCTGATAGGCGGTGCCGCCGTTCAGGATCTGCAGGTCGGCGGTGGGCACATGGCAATGGGTGCCGACCACCAGGCTGACCCGACCGTCCAGCACATGGCCCATGATCATCTTTTCGCTGCTGGCCTCGGCATGCATATCCATGATGATGGCGTCCACGCCGGCCGGCCCCATGCGTGCCCCGCCCAGGCGGTGAATGTTCAACACCTTCTCCACCGGCGGGAACGGATCATCCAGCGGGTCCATGAACACCCGGCCCATGGCGTTGATCACCATCACCTTGTGCCGGCCATTCTTGGCCGGCAGGATCGTGAAGCCCCGGCCCGGCGTGCCTTCGGGATAGTTGATGGGGCGCACCAGTTGCGGCAGGCGGCCGATCTGCCCCAGCAATTCCTTCTGGTCCCAGGCATGGTTGCCCAGGGTGACGCAGTCCACGCCCGCCGCAAACAGCTCTTCCGCGATCTTTTCGGTGATGCCGAAGCCGCCAGCCGCGTTTTCCCCGTTCACGACGATGAAGTCGGGTTTCAGCCTGGCCTTCAGGTCCGGCAGATGGCGCAACACGCCTTCCCGCCCGCTACGCCCCACAATATCGCCCAGGAAAAGCAACCGCATAAAAATCCCCAATGGGTCAGGCCGGGCGCCAGGCACCCTGCTCCGTCACGATCCAGTCAAGCTTTTGATCGTAGGCGTCGATGGGCAGCTTATCCACCCCCTGCCCCGCATAGCCGATGCCCACGGCGACCGTCGGTGCCTCCGCCCGCAGCACTTCCAGCGTGCGGTCATAAAAGCCGCCGCCATAGCCCAGACGGTAACCCGCCTGATCGAAGGCCAGCAGCGGCACCAGCACGATATCGGGCTGGACCAGCGGCGCATCGCCCATCGGTTCCATGATGCGAAAGGCGCCGGGTACCAGCGGATGGCCGGGCCGCCACAGCCGGAAGACCAGCGGCCAGGCCCGCCCCGCCACCACAGGCAGGGCCGTGGCATGGCCGGCGGCGGCCAGGGCCGAGAGCGAGGGCAGCACGTCCGCCTCGTCCCCCTTGGCATGATAACCCGCGATGGTCAGGAGACCGGAGCGCAGGCCGGGCAGCAGGGACAGGAGATGAGTGGCGATGGCGACGCCGACGGCCGGCCCGACCACAGCATGGCAGCGGGCGCGAACCTGGCGCGCCTCGATACGGGCGGCCTGCTTGGCCTGGGCGATTGGATCGACGTCCAGGTCTGGCATCATAAAACCGGCGATTTGGTGGAGGACAATACCATCGGTCGGATCCGGCCGATGGTACGGCGGCAATTGCCGCCGCGCGGCACGTGCCGCGTAAGCCAAGCCGCCGGATGGCGGCGCCCGGCGCTTGACGGAACAGACATAATGCGGAAGATGGCCGCCTTGGCCGTTGGTGTGTGCTATCCCTCGTGACCTGTGCAAACAGGTGGGAGCCATATGCCGGCACCACGGCGCCGGTAGGGACAGCCCCCTCGAGGAATGATTATCGGCCCCGGGGATAAAGCGACCTGACGCACCAGGCAGCCAACCTCCTGTCCTATATCTAGGCGCGTTCGAGCCGCGCTGCAATGTCTTCGATGCGTTTTGCCAATGTATCGACGGCGGCAACCACCTTCGCCTCATCGGCCGGGCTGGTCGCGGGCGTGGATGCCGGCTGCTGCTGATGCACAATGGGGGCCGGGGCATGGCCGGCGCGCAGGGACTTTGCCTCGGCCCGGGCCTCCATCAATTCATCCGCCAGCACGATGCAGGTGGCAATCAGGTTCTGCACCTCATGACCGGCGGCACCGCCCGTCAGTTCCTGCATGCGGGCATCGACATAGGCCGCCAGTTCCAGCAGACGCTGCTCCTGCCCATCTTCGCAGGTCAGCGAGTGGTTACGGCCATTCAGGGTAAAATCGACGCGACGCATGATCAACCTTCCTCAAGCACGCCCTGCAGGCGTGAAATCGCCGCGTCCAGGCGAACCCTCATGACGCGGGCCTGTTCCTGTGCCTGACGTTCCGCATGGCGGGCCGCCGCCAGTTCCGCCTCCAGCCGCAGCTTTTCCGACAGCCAGCCGGCCGTACCTGCATTGGCGTCCATCCGCTCCAGCCGGCGCGTCAAGGCACGATCCAGCAGGCCGATGGACTTATCCAGGCGCTCCAGCGCGGCAGTCAGACTGTCCAAGGCGGTGGCTCTTCAGGGGCGGGTGGACGGATGTCGGCACCGTTCATGGCACGAGACGACAGACCTTAGGGGTCCCCCTCCCCCCACGTCAACAATCGCACCGCAAAAAACCGCGGAATCCGCTATTGTGGCCCCCCTCCGTGGCCGGGCATCCGCCATGCTTGGCTGTCGCTTGACCCCCCCGGCGGATTTGGCCAATTTGCCGCCACCATTCGGGGGGGATCGGCCGTCGGACCGGGACGGTTGCTGCCGCCCGTTTTCCCTGTTCCGACACAGCACCAAGTACAGCGCTTCGTTAGAGCAATGTCCGGCCAGCCCCAAAGGCCGGCGCCCCGCATGAAAGGCCCTTCGCGCAATGTCGTCCGATCTGACCGCTGGCGTGTCCCACGCCGATCTCGCCAACGCCATCCGCGCCCTGTCCATGGACGCGGTGGAAGCCGCCAAGTCCGGACATCCCGGCATGCCGATGGGCATGGCCGACGTCGCGACCGTCCTGTTCACGCAGTTCCTGAAGTTCGATCCGAAGCGCCCCGACTGGGCCGACCGCGACCGGTTCATCCTGTCGGCGGGCCATGGCTCCATGCTGCAATACAGCCTGATGTACCTGACCGGGTATGAAGACATCACGCTGGACGAGATCAAGCGCTTCCGCCAGATGGGTGCGAAGACTGCCGGCCACCCCGAATATGGCATGGCGCGCGGCATCGAAATGACGACCGGTCCGCTGGGTCAGGGCATCTCCACCGCCGTCGGCTTCGCCATGGCCGAGCGCATCCTGAATGCCCGTTTCGGTGACGATCTGGTCGATCACACAACCTATGTCATCGCCGGCGACGGCGACCTGCAGGAAGGCATCAGCCACGAAGCCAGCTCACTGGCCGGCCATCTGGGCCTGTCCAAGCTGATCGTCCTGTGGGACGACAATCGCATCAGCATCGATGGCTCCACCGACCTGTCCTTCACCGAGGATGTGAAGGCCCGCTACGCCGCCTATAACTGGGACGTGTCCGCCGTTGACGGCCATGACCCGGTCGCGATCGCCAAGGCCATTGCAGCCGCCAAGCTGACGGACAAGCCCTCGCTGATCGCCTGCCGCACCACCATCGGCTATGGCGCGCCGACCAAGGCCAACACCGCCGGCAGCCATGGCAGCCCGCTGGGTGCCGCCGAGATCGAGGGAGCGCGCAAGGCGCTGAACTGGCCGCATGCGCCGTTCGAGATCCCCGAGGCCATCCTGCACGCCTGGCGCCATTTCGGCGATCGGGGCCACCCGACCGTCGATGCCTGGGTGAAGCGTCTGGCGCGGTCCCCCAACCGTCTGGCCTTCAAGGCCGCCATCGCCGGCGACCTGCCGGCCGAGGCGCGCGCCGCCCTGCACGCGCATAAGAAGGCCGTGTCGGAGACCAAGCCGAAGATCGCCACCCGCCAGTCGTCGGGCAACACGCTGGATGTCATCGTCCCGCTGGTGCCGGAAATGATGGGCGGTTCGGCCGACCTGACCGGGTCCAACAATACCCGCGTCAAGACCCTGTCCAAGGCCGTCCAGAAGGATAGCTGGGATGGTCGTTACGTGCATTACGGCGTGCGCGAGCATGCCATGGCCGCCATCATGAACGGCATGGCCCTGCATGGCGGCGTCATCCCCTATTCCGGCACGTTCCTGGCCTTCTCCGATTACAGCCGCCCGGCCATCCGTCTGGGCGCCCTGATGAAGCAGCGGGTCATCCATGTCATGACCCATGACAGCATCGGCCTGGGCGAAGATGGCCCGACGCATCAGCCCGTGGAACATATTCCGGCGCTGCGCTGCATCCCCAACCTGCTGGTCCTGCGCCCCGCCGACGCCGTGGAAGCGGCAGAGGCCTGGGAAATCGCCCTGGACGCCAAGACCCGCCCGTCTGTGCTGGCCCTGACCCGTCAGAACCTGCAGACCATGCGCGTGGATCATACCGACGAGAACCTGTCCGCCAAGGGCGCCTATGTCCTGCGTGAGGCGTCGGGCCCGCGCAAGGTCACCCTGCTGGCCACGGGTTCGGAGGTGGAGATCGCCTTCAACGCGCGGGAGAAGCTGGAAGCCGAAGGCATCCCCACGGCGCTGGTTTCCATGCCGTCCTGGGAACTGTTCGCCGAACAGCCCGAGGCGTACCAGAAGGCCGTGCTGGGCGATGGGCTGCGTATCGGCGTGGAAGCCATGGTCCGCTTCGGCTGGGATCGCTGGATCGGCGAAAAGGGTGTGTTCATCGGCATGCCCGGCTTTGGCGAAAGCGCACCGTACCAGGAGTTGTACCAGCATTTCGGCATCACCGCCGACGCCATCGTGAAGGCGGCGAAGGAACGGCTGTAAGCCTGTCCGGCATCCCGATCGGGCATAAAACAACGGCGCCAGAGCAATCTGGCGCCGTTTTGCATGATGAAACCCAGGGCGAAGTGACGCGGCGCCTATCGCGCGGGATGTTCGGGACGGGCCGCCGGCTCTATCGCCTGATCCCCAAGATGGCGTTATCCACCTTGCGCCGTGTCTGGGCGTGATGGGCGTGGCAGATGGCGACGGCCAGGGCGTCGGCGGCGTCGGCGGTGGAACGCTGGAAACCCGGCAGCAGCATCCGCACCATATGCTGGACCTGCACCTTGTCGGCATGGCCCGTGCCGACCACGGATTTTTTGACCGCCATGGGCAGATACTGTTCCACCGGAAGACCAGCCTTGGCGGCGCTGAACAAGGCGATGCCGCGCGCCATGCCCAGTTTCAGGGTGGAGGCGGGGTTCACATTGGCCAGGGTCTCTTCCACCGCCGCCTCATCGGGCTGCCATTCGGCGATGACGGAAGCGATGCCTTCATGCAGGTCCAACAGGCGTTGGGCCAATTCGTCCGTGCTGTCGGTATGGATCGTGCCATCGGCCACATGGCTCAGCCGGTTGCCGGCGGCGTCGATGACGCCCCAGCCCAGATGGCGAAGACCGGGGTCCAGCCCCAGGATACGCACGGGTACCTGTCCCGCCATGGCTTCACCATTCCCAAAAAAGGCCGGCCCCATACTCAAGGGGCCTGGCGGGGGCCAGGAACCCGGCCCCCGTACCGTCGGTCAGCCCAGCTTTTCCAGCAGGTCGGCCGGAATGTCGAAATTGCCCAGCACCGTCTGGACATCGTCATTGTCTTCCAGCACGTCCAGCAGCTTCAGCAGCGTCTGGGCCGTATCCTCCGCCGTGACCGGCAGCAGGTTCAGCGGCGTCCAGGTCAGCTTGGCGCTTTCCGGGGCGCCGAAACGGGCTTCCAGCGCGTCGCGGACCTCGCCCAGCGTATCGGTGCTGGTGATGATGGCATGGCCATGCTCGTCAGACTGAACATCCTCGGCCCCCGCCTCGATGGCAGCTTCCAGCATGTCGTCGGCGGACGCCACGCTGGCCGGATAGGTGACCTGACCGATGCGGTTGAACATGAACGAGACCGAATTGGTTTCGCCCAGCGACCCGCCATGCTTGGTGAAGGCGGAGCGCACTTCCGACGCAGTGCGGTTACGGTTGTCGGTCAGCGCTTCCACGATCAGGGCGATACCGCCGGGGCCATAGCCCTCGTACCGCACCTCATCATAGTTGGTGTCGTCGGCACCGCCCGGAATGCCCATCTTGATGGCCCGGTCGATACGGTCCTTGGGCAGGTTCTGGGCGCGGCCTGCCTGGATGGCGGCGCGCAGGCGGGGGTTCATGGCCGGGTCGGGCAGGCCCGACTTTGCCGCGACGGTGATTTCGCGCGCCAGCTTGTTGAAAATCTTCGACCGCTTGGCGTCCTGCGCGCCTTTGCGGTGCATGATGTTCTTGAATTGGCTATGACCGGCCATGGGGACGCCTTGCTGTATCGTTCTGATATATGGGCTGAAACTGGCGGTGTGATAGCATATCCCGCGCGGTTTGGGCACCCCTACCCGACGATTGAATAGCCGCCATCGATATATTCGATCCCGCCCGTGATGGCCCTGGCCGCGTCCGACGCCAGGAAGGCGGCATAGGCGCCCACATCCTCGATCGTCACCTGATTGCGCATGGGCGCCCGTTCGGCGGCACGGGTCAGCAATTCGTCGAACCGGTCGATGCCGCTGGCCGCGCGGGTCTTCAACGGTCCCGGCGACAGGCTGTGGACCCGGATATTGCTTTGCCCCAGTTCGGCTGCCAGATAACGCGTCACCGCCTCCAGCGCCGCCTTCACCGGCCCCATCAGATTGTAATGTTCCACAACCTTTTCAGAGCCGTAGAAGCTGACATTCATCAGGCAGCCGCCATCCTTCATCAGCGGTTCCGCCAGCTTGGCCATGCGGATGAAGGAATGGACCGACACGTCCATGGCCGTCAGGAAGCCGTCCCGGCTGCTATCCACGACACGGGCATGCAGGTCCTCGCGCGGGGCGAAGGCGATGGAATGCAGCAGGAAATCCAGCTTGCCCCATTCGGCCTCGATCTTCTCGAACACGGCCTCCAACTGCCCCGGCTCCCGCACGTCGCAGGGCAGGAACAGGGCGGCCCCCAGTTCCTCGGCCAGCGGCCGCACATGCGGTTCCGCCTTTGCATTCAGATAGGTAACGGCCAGATCCGCCCCTTGAGTCTGGAAGGCCTTGGCACAGCCATAGGCGATGGAAGCGCCGTTGGCGATACCCACCACCAGACCGCGTTTGCCGGAAAGATCGAACAGAGCCATGGCCCACCTTCTATATTGCATCGCACAAGAAATGATAGGGTGCGGTGGAACCCGCATCCGATCAACCCCATATGCGAGTTCCGATAGCCGTCCCGGCCCCGCCTGTAACTGACCTGTATCAAGGTGGAACCCCGGCGGGACCATGATGGTGGACCTTGGCCTGTCGTGATCATGGCATGATCATGACAAACCTGTGATGCCCCTGAAGGCTGGATCGAGTCCGATGTTCGCCCGCTTCCTTATCATCACCACCGCCGCCCTGGCCCTTTCCGGACTGTCCGCGCGCGCGGCGGATTTCTGGTCCGGTGATGATGTGCGCCTGATCGCACCCCTGTCCGATAATCTGGTGGTCGCGGGGCATCAGGTATCCGTGGATGCGCCGGTCGATGGCGATGTTGTCGCCGCCGGCCTGGAACTGCGTATCACGGCCCCGGTCAGCGGCGACGCGCTGGTCGCGGGATTCGACCTGTCGGTAAAGGGACCGGTGGCCGGCGATCTGGCGGCTGCCGCCTTCGACCTGTCCGTTCACAGCGACATTGCGGGCGACGCCCTGCTGACCGGGATGCAGGTCCAGTTGCGCCCCGGCGCCCATGTGGCTGGTGATCTGAAAGCCAGCGGATCGGAAGTGACCCTGTCCGGCCGGGTGGATGGCGATGCCATCCTGCGCGGCGACCATGTGATCGTCGATGGGTTCATCGCCGGCGACCTGGACGTGACGGCCGATATGCTGGAACTGAAGCCGGGAACCAGGGTGCTGGGCGATCTGCGCCATACCGGACCGGCGGCGGTGGAGGTGCCGGACGGGGTCAGCGTCGGCGGCACCGTCCGCTACCATCATGGCAGCTCCGTGGATGAGGGGCCGACTGTTCTGGGCACTCTGGGCAAGGCCGTGGCCCTGTTCCTGCTGGGGGTTGGGATCCTGTGGCTGTTGCCGGGGCCGGTGACACGGGCCGCCGACGGGCTGCGCCGGCGCCCCTTGCGCCATTTCCTGGTGGGGACGGCGATCCTGTTGCTGTCGCCGCCGCTGCTGGCCCTGCTGATGGTCAGTGTGGTGGGTATTCCGCTGGGTCTGCTGCTGCTGGGCCTGTGGCTGTTCTGTCTGCCGCTGGGCCTGGCCGTCAGCGGTTTCGGGCTGGCCCTGTGCATCCGGCGCGGCGCGACAGTCCGGCCGGGGACAGAGGCCGGCATGCTGATGCGCCGCTATGCTGTTTCGGTGCTAGCGTTGACCTTGCTGTCAATGTTGCCGGTCGCGGGGTGGGTCGTGCTGGCGGTCGCCGCCGCGCTGGGGCTGGGTGCGCTGGCCGACACGCTGCTGCGCAGCCGTCGCGGGGGACTGGCCGCCGGCTGACCATGGCCTATCTCGGGTGGGTCGCCCCCTGCCCGGTTCCGCCATGCCCCGCATGATCCGTAAATCCGACCTGCCGCAAAAGACCTGCGCCTGCTGCGGCCGCCCCTTCACCTGGCGCCGCAAATGGGCGAAGGACTGGGATCAGGTCAAATATTGCTCCGACGCCTGCCGGCGCGGCAAGGTGCCGGACCGGACAGGCGCAACGGAAAATCGGTCCTGATCAATCCCCGAATGCTTCTTCCCAACTGCCCTTGGTGGCGGCCTTGGAATATTCGGTAGCGCGGTTTTCGAAGAAATTGGTGTGTTCCACGCCGTTCAGGATGGCATCCATCCAGGGCAGCGGGTTCTTTTCGGTCTTGTAGATGGGCTGCAGGCCCAACTGCGCCAGGCGGCGATCGGCGATGTAGCGGATGTATTTCTTCACATCCTCGCCTTCCATGCCCTTCACGGCGCCCATTTCAAACGCCAGATCGATGAAGGCATCCTCGTGATGCACGATGGTCTCGCACGCGACATATAGCTCGCGCTGGAACTCCTCGTCCCAGACCTCGGGATTCTCGCTGATGAATGTCTTGAAAAGCTGGATGATCGACTGGGTATGCAGGCTTTCGTCGCGCACCGACCAGGTGACGATCTGGCCCATGCCCTTCATCTTACCAAAGCGCGGGAAGTTCATCAGGATGGCGAAGCTGGCAAAAAGCTGCAGCCCCTCGGTGAAGGCGCCGAACACGGCCAGGGTCTTGGCGATGTCCTTTTTGCTGTCGACGTTGAATTCCTGCATATAATCGTACTTGTCCTTCATCTCCTTGTAGTGGAGGAAGGCGGAATACTCGACCTCGGGCATGCCAATCGTGTCCAGCAGGTGGCTGTAGGCCGCGATATGCACCGTCTCCATGGAAGAGAAGGCGGCCAGCATCATGCAGACCTCGGTTGGCTGGAACACACGGCTGTAATGCCGCATGTAGCAATTATTCACCTCGACATCGGCCTGGGTGAAGAATCGGAAAATCTGCGTCAGCAGGTTCCGCTCGCCCTCCGACAGGTTGTTGCGCCAGTCCTTGACGTCATCGGCCAGCGGCACCTCCTCCGGCAGCCAATGGATTCGCTGCTGCGTCAGCCAGGCCTCATAGGCCCAGGGATAGCGGAAAGGCTTGTAAACCGGGTTCGGCGTCAGCAAGGACATGTGACCAACACTAGATGTAGGGGGTGGATGCCGTAAGCTAGCACAATGGGCGGCGAGGGGAACCCCCTACGGCCCCACTTACCCTGTGGATAACGGGGATGCCCGAAAGGGTGGGTACGCTGCCGTCAGGACAAAGCCCAGGGATTCAGCAGGTTGGCGTCCGTCCGCGCATAATCACCCACATCCCGCGTGACGATGGTCATGCCATGACACAAACCGGTCGCCGCGATGATCAAATCCGGCTGGGGAAAAGTATGCCGGATTTTCCGCCCCGCCTCCATCAGCAGACGCCATCGCAGCAGCACATCCTCGCTGACGGGTAAGACCCGTCCCTCGAACAGGGGACGGACGCGATGTGTCAGCCAGTCCAGAAGATCCGATCGTTTCCGGATGTCCTCCACCCGCTCGATCCCGAAGCGGATTTCGGCAAAGGTGACGGTACTGACGAACAGGGACTCGACCGGCTGTTCCGCAATGAAGGACAGGACCCGACGCTCCGGCTTCGGCCGCCGCAACTCGGCCAGAATATTGGTGCCGAGCAGCCAGCCGCTCAAAACACCACATCCCTCAGCGGTGCCGGATCGCGCACCGGCTCGACATCGAATTCCAGTTCCGGGTCGGTCGCCTCACGCATGATTTCGATCAGCCTCTGGCCCGTCGCTCCACCTTTCAGGCGCTGGAACTCCGCTGCGGAAAGGATCACGACCTCGTCACGTCCATGCACGGTCACGTGCTGGGGTCCTTCCGCATGGGCACGCCGGACCAGTTCACTGAACCGCGCCTTGGCATCCTGCAACAGCCAGTGCCCTGGAAGGGGCTGGACAGAATCGCGTTTACGCCCCGCCATGACAACCTCACAATTCCGGTTGGTCTGACCAGAATATCCCGCCAACCGCCAAACGGCAACGCCGCCGCTACCGCCCTCGCTCCGCCGTCTGCGTATCGGCGTTCAGCAGCGGGTTCAGCGCCGGGGCCAGGATCTTCAGCAATTGTGACGCCAGGGCCGACGTGAAGCGGTATTCCGCCGCTTCCGGCCCATGCACATGCGCCGTGATCACGCCGAAGAACCGGTCGCCGATATAAAAGACGAAGGTGGCGGTGCGGTTCACCACCCGGCTTTCCAGCACCACACCGCCCGGCCCATAGCGTTCGAACCGGTGGTCGCCCGTACCCGTCTTGCCGCCCACGGGCATTTCGGCGCCGTCGGCGGATGTGAACGCCCCCTTCACGCGCCGCGCGGTGCCATTGTCGACAATGTCGCGCAGATGGCGACGCACCACGCGCGCCACTTCCGGGGCCATCACCTGTTCGGCCCCGTCCAGCAGGCGGGCCGGGACAAAACTGGTCTCATAGGGCGTATTGGCGGCAAAATGCAGCCGGCCGACGCGCAGGGTGGGCAGCCGCACCCCGTCATTCAGGATGATGCCCATCAATTCGGCCAAGGCACCGGGCCGGTCGGCCGAACTGCCGATGCTGGTGGCATAGCTGGCGATCAGGCTACCGAACGGATAGCCCAGCCGCGTCCATTCCTCGTGGATGCGGTTGAACGCCTCTTCCTCCAGCACGATGCCGATGCGTGTGTCCTGCGCGCGCTTGGAGCGGGAGGAGAACAGCCATTTGTAGCTTTCCTGGCGGGAGGCACTGCTGTCCTTCAGCATGTCGCGCCGCTGCGCCTGCCGGCTGTCCTGAAGATAGCCGACCAGCCAGAGTTCCAGCGGATGGACCCCGGCGATATAGCCCCGGTCGTTCAGCGACCAGTTATCGGGATTGTACCGGTCAAAAAGCGCCTTCACCTGCGCCTCCGGCGGACCGCCGGCCGGCATGTGCCGGTTCAGGAACAAGGACAATTCCTCCACCGGGGCCGTGGGCAGGGCGGACCGGAACACCACCGACAGCCGGTCTGGCGTGGAACGCAGGCGCTTGGCCAGCTTATCCAGCGCCGCCTCCGGCTCCAGCCCCTTATAATCCGACCAGAACTTGTTCAGATAAGCGCTGCCCTCCTGATCCGCGAACTGCGCCAGATAGGTGCGGCGCGCCGGGTGGCGGGGATCGTCCATCAGATCGTCGCGGCTGTCCGGCCCCTCGGCGATATAATGGTTCACGATATCCCGCATGATGCGGATGAAGACCAGATTGATCGAGTGGCGGAACGCCTCCGATACGGTGACGATACGCCCGTCATCCTTGTCGTCGAAATTGCCAAAACTGTGCAGGCCGCCACCCGTGAAGAACCGTTCGCCGGGGCTGGCGGAATATTGCCGCTCCATCGCCTGATCCAGAATGGTGGCGATGCCGATGCCGGGATTGGCCGCCATGGTGCGCAGCACCCATTGCGTCAACCGGTCGGGTGCCTCCAGCGCCGCCGCCTCCAGCTCATAATTTTCCCGCGTGATATAGCGCTCATGCAGGCGGGCGATGATCTCAAGATAGGTGACCAGGGTGCGCAGCTTGGCCGTCGACCCCAGGTCCAGCTTGGCCCCTTCGTTCAGGTCCAGCGGTTGCGGCAGCGTATCCACCTGCACCCGCACCAGATTGGCCTCCGCCGTGCGTTCGAACAGGGTCACGGAATAGACGATGCGCGCCGGATCGGCATTGTTCAGCAGCCGTTCCCCCACTAGGCCCAGTGCCGCCGCCTGCGCCGGATCGGCCAGCTTTTTCAGGGTTTCGGTCACGCGGGCCTGTGTCGGCTGGTCCAGCGTCGTTTCGACGGCAAGGTCCAGCCGGTCCAGCGCGTAAAGGCTGGACATGCCCAACATGCCAAGAAGCCGGGCGCGGATGGCGTTGGTCGCCTTCTGCTCCACGAAGCTGGGCTCGGGAATGTCCGGAGGCGCCTCCTTGAAGCGCAACGGGAAGAAGCGTGCGGCATCGGCAAGCGGGGCGCCCACCACGCCAGCGCGTTCCAGCAGCGTCAGGTGGCTGTTGGCCAGATCATTCAGTGCCTTGCGGCCATTACCACCCAGATAGGCGGACGGGCGGCGCTGGGCCAGCAGCAGGCTCAACACCTGCTTATAGACGACGGCCTGGACCTGCAGGTCTTCCTCGGTCCGGGGCTGGGACCGCAGGATGCGGTTGGCGAGCACAAAATCCGTGCCGTACCAGGCCCAGAGCCCATCGCCCAGGCCATTCACCTCCCCGATACCGGGCCGGGCCGACAGGGGCGTGGAGTTCAGGTAATCGACAACGATCTGGTGGCGTACCCGCGTGGTATCGGTCCCACCCTTATAGGCGCGGACGGAAGCCGACATCATCTGGCGCAGCTTTTCCACCCCGCTACCCGTGCGCCCTTCCGGTGAATGGCGGTATTTCTCGATCTGGGTGGCCAGGGTGGAACCGCCGGCACGCGGGCTGTCGGGATCGATGAATTTCAACGGAATATTGATCAGCGCCAGACCGAACCGGTCCCACTCCACCGCCGGGTTGCGGTTGGGATAGGTTGTATCCAGCAGTTCCCGGTTCTCGATGAACAGCAGCGTGTCGGCCACCAGCTTCGGCACCTCGTTGAAGCCGGCATAGACCCGTTCAGGATAGCGCGCGTCGAACAGCGGGTTGCCCATCTGGTCGCGGATGGACAGGCCAGCCGAAATCTTTTCCGGGTACGGCGCAAAACCGCCGAACTCCATATAGTCCCGCAACTGCTGACTGGGCCGTGCCTGCAGATCGACGCGGTAATCGGCGGCAATCAGCCGTTCCACGAATCCGGGAATGGCAGCATGGCCCAGGCGTGCATCATAGGGGCCGTTGCCGGGAAAGCGGATATCCGGGTTGGGGCCGGGTTCGATTTTCCAGGTCAGGTCACGACCGAAACGGGCCAGCACTTCCGACTGGAACGCGGAGGTACGGCTCTCCTGCCACAGGGCGGCACCGGCACCCGTTGCCAGTGCCAGGGTCATGCCCCAGGTCATCCAGCGATAGAACCGTGCCGACGGCATGCCCGAAAACGCTCCCCCAACCCCTTGTTATTGAAGAATGCATAACATGGGCGCGAATGGCTGCGCCACCGGCACCATGCCCCCTCTGCCTTATGGATGTGCCCGGTCACATCATGACTTGCGGAATACCAGCTTCTTCGACAAGACAAAGTTGAAAACCAGACCGGAAACGCTGCCTGCCGCCACCCCGGCATAGGGAAGCAGGCCAGTGAACAGGCCGGGCCACAGGCCGACCGCCGTGATCACCCAGGGCGCCGTATTCAGGACCAGGACATAGACCCCGTAATTGACCAGGGCACCCACGGCATTGGCGGCCAGGAACCGGGCCCATTGCCGGATGGCCCCGCGCCGGCTGACCTCCGTGAAAGTGAATTGCCGGTTCATGTACCAGGTGAAGGTCGCCGCCATCAGATAGGAGAAGACGCGCCCGCCATAAGGGTCCAGCCCCATAAGGTGCAGCGCCGCGGCCAGGGCCGCCATATCAACGAACAGGCCGCCGACGCCGATCAGGGCGAAGGTGACGAACTGGCGGGAAACGGGCTTGTTCATGATGTCCGTGTCATGATGGACGGTGCCCTTTGCTACACCCTTTCCTGCGGCAGGTCACGCCACTCGACAGGGAATGCGGGATGGGATAGGGGTTCGCCCATGTCTATCGCCAAAGCCCTTCATTATCCGTTCGCCGCCGGCATGCTTCCCCTGCCGGCGCGCGGCTTCGTCCTGAATGTCCAGGCCGACAGCGACCTGTCCCCGGCCTTACGCGCCTTCACCTGTGTCACAGGGTTCAAGCCGGCGCATGACGCGTTGACCAGCGCCGGGTTCCCGGTGGTGCAGGTCCTGCCCGATGGCGACTGGCCGGCGGGTCTCTGCCTGCTGACCAAGCACAAGGCCGAAAGCCTGGCCAGCATCGCCCAGGCCTGGGCAGCATTGCCCGTGGGCGGGCTGCTGGTCTGTTGCGGCGATAATGACACGGGCGTCACCAGCCTGATGAAGGCGGTGAAGGATACATTCGGAGAGATCGAAAGCCTGTCGAAATACCATGCCCGCGTCTTCTGGCTGCGCAAGGCGGCGGGACCGGAACCGGCCATCCTGGCCGACTGGCGCGCCGGCGGTGCGGTACGGCCCGTGGCCGCCACGGGCTTCACCGCCGGGCCGGGCATGCATGGCTGGAACAAGATCGATATTGGGTCCCGCCTGCTGGCCGCACAATTCCCCGGTTCCATCCGGGGCCGCGTGGCCGATCTGGGTGCCGGATGGGGCTATCTGTCGGCTGAACTGCTGCGCGCCGCCCCCGGCCGCATCACGGGCCTGGACCTGTATGAGGCGGATGCCGCGTCGCTGGCAGCATCCGCCGTGAATGTGGCGCCGTTGGCCGGAAACACAGTCCTGAAATACCATTGGGCCGATGTCACCGCGGGCCTGCCGAAAGGCCGGTTCGACTGGGTCATCACCAACCCGCCCTTTCACGCCGGTAAAGCCACCGACGTCACCCTGGGCAGCCAGTTCATCACCCGCGCTGCCGAAGCGCTGGGCACCGGCGGGACCCTGCTGCTGGTCGCCAACAAGCACCTGCCCTATGAGGCAGTGATCGAAAAACACTTCAAGTCGCGCCGGACGGTGGCGGAGGCGGATGGGTTCAAGGTGATCGAGGGGAAGCGGTAACATTTTCACCGCCCGGCGACAGCGGCCGGAAATTGCCGGCCGCTGCGCCATACCCCAGTTCATGCGGGGCTACGGTGATTTCCCGTTGCCTGATAGCGGATGGCGGCTGCCGCCTAGTCCGAAAAGTTGGTCCCCAGTGTCACCCGCTCCCATTCCTGCATTTCCGCCTGCA
The DNA here is from genome assembly GCF_017996735.1 of Niveispirillum sp. GTDB lineage: Bacteria > Pseudomonadota > Alphaproteobacteria > Azospirillales > Azospirillaceae > Niveispirillum. The sequence goes on along the minus strand of NZ_JAGOGJ010000047.1, from coordinate 4,117 downwards.
TCTCGGCCAGTTTGGCATGGGCGCGCTGCCAAGCGTCGGTGCCCAGAAGCAGGTGAACGGGCGGGGTGTCCGCATCAGCCAGCGCCAGCACGGCCTGGGCCGCACGGTCGGGATCGCCGATCTGCCGGCCCGCCATGGCTTGCAACCGGGACAGTCCGGTTCCCACGCTGGCGGCATAGGCGTCATCCGCCGGCCGGATGATCCGTATGGAATGATCAGTCAGGAAATCGGTGCGAAAGGCGCCGGGGGCGACCGCCGTCACCTTGATGCCCATTGGCGCCACCTCGCGCGCCAGCGCCGCGGACAGCCCTTCCATTGAATATTTGGCCGCCGCATAGAGGGCCGAGCCCTGGCCGGGCGCACGACCGGCGATGGAGGTGACATTGATGATATGCCCCCCTTTCTGCGCACGCAGACGCGGCAAGGCGGCCCGGATCAGCCGGAAGGGCCCGAAAACGTCCACGGCGAACAGCCTTTCCACCTCGGCGTCGCTGGCATGTTCCACGGCACCCAGCAAACCGTAGCCAGCATTGTTGACCAGGACGTCGATCCGCCCGGCCCAATCGAAAGCCGCCTGCAGAGTCGGCTCGATGGCGTCCGCGTCGGCGACGTCCAGGGGCAGGATCAGCAACTGACCGGGTGCCGCCCGCAGGTCGGGCATACCTTGTCGGACCGTGCCGACAACCCGGTCGCCCCGGGTCAGCGCCGCCTGGGCCAATGAACGGCCAAGGCCGCGCGAAACACCTGTAATGAACCATGTCTTCATGACCGGTCTCCTTTCGTGCGACAGAGATAGCGCTCAGGGGCCTGGTTCATAATGCAGCACTTTATGATATGGTTGATTAGTTCATCTTAATAATGGTCAATCCCATGGACCTCCCCCCCTCCGGCAGCGACTACACCCATCTCCGCGCCTTCATCGCCGTCGCCGAAAGCCTGAGCTTCAGCCGTGCAGCGGCCAACATGGGGATTTCCGGCTCCGCGCTGAGCCAGTTGATCCGCAGTTTTGAAGAACGGGTCGGCGTGCGGCTGCTCAACCGCACCACACGGTCGGTCACCCTGACCGAAGCGGGGAAGAACCTGCTGCTGCGGGTGCAGCCGGCAGTAGCGGAGTTGGCCGATGCCATGGGACAGGTACGCCGCTATCAGGAACGGCCGGCCGGCACGGTGCGCATCCATGCCTTCCGCTCTGCTGCCCGACGGTTCATACAACCGATCCTGGCCGACTTCGTCGACCGTTTTCCCGACGTGGTGCTGGACATTGCGGTCGATGACGCCGTCATCGATTTTGTCGCCAACGGGTACGACGCCGCGATCCGTATTGGCGAGGTGATCGAGCAGGACATGGTCGCCGTCCGGCTCGGACCCGAGATGCGCCAGATCGCCGTGGCGTCACCCGCCTATCTGGCGCGGTTCGGGCGGCCGGCACATCCGCGCGACCTGTTGCAGCATCGCTGCATCCGCTGGCGCTGGCCGGGCCAGACCCAGCCCTATGCCTGGGAATTCTGCGAGAACGGCCATTGGTTCTCCGTCGCCGTCGACGGCCCTCTGATCGTGAATGACAAGGCGGCCGGCGTGTGGGCGGCCCTGGCCGGGGTTGGCATCGATTTCGTGGTGGAGGATCGGGTGGCCGCCCCCATTCGCGACGGCGCCCTGGTGCCGCTGCTGACGGAATGGTCTGCCCCTTTTCCGGGCCATTTCCTCTGCTATCCGCGCCAGCGCCAGATGGCGCCGGCCCTGCGGGTGTTCATCGATGCCGTCCGCACTGGCACCGCCCAGGCCGCCTAACCGGTGCCAGTGTCCGGCGCATCCCCGCCCCGTCCGCGAGAGGCGTTTACGCCTTGTCACACCGGGCTTATATATGCCCCCATGACGATACCGTTTCTGAAGATGCATGGGCTTGGCAATGACTTCGTGGTCATCGATGCCCGAACCCGCCCCGTCCCCCTGACGGAAACGCAGGTGCGCGCCATTGGTGACCGACGGCGCGGGGTGGGGTTTGATCAGTTGATCCTGATCGAGCCGCCGCAGGACAAGGGCGCCGATATCTTCATGCGCATCCTGAACCCCGATGGCAGCGAGGCCGGCGCCTGTGGCAATGCCACGCGCTGCGTCGCCTCGCTGGTGGGCACCGGCCTGGGGCGGGATGAACTGGTGATCCAGACCATCTCCGGCCTGCTGCGCTGCTGGCTGCATGACGATGGTACCGTCACCGTCGACATGGGGCCGGCGCGGCTGGACTGGCAGCAGATCCCCGTGGCGGAAGAATGCGACACGCTGCACCTGCCGCCATCTGCCGGGCCTTTGAGCGACGGGGTCGGCGTCAATATGGGCAACCCGCATGCGGTGCATTTTGTGCCGGATGCCGAAGCGGTGGACCTGAAGCACTGGGGTCCACAGTTGGAGCGCCACCCCTTCTTCCCCAACCGCGCCAATATCGAGGTGGTGAGCATCACCGGCCCCGCATCGGTGCGGATGCGTGTCTGGGAACGCGGAGCGGGGATCACCGATGCCTGTGGGTCGGGTGCCTGTGCCGTGGGTGTGGCCGCCATCCGCCGGGGTCTGGTGCAGGGTCGCCGCGTCTCGGTCACCCTGGATGGTGGCGTGCTCAATATCGACTGGCGGGACGATGGCCATGTCCTGATGACGGGGCCGGTCGCCACCTCCTTCGCCGGGACCTTGGGGCCAGAGTTGCTGGGAGAGGCGCTGTGAGCGTCGATACCAGCCTCGCCGAGGCCGAACATGTGCATGAAAGCGGCGAAGGCGGCCCGCCGGAGGTGAGTGGCGGGGCCGGTGAGCCGACGCTGGTTACGTTCGGTTGCCGGCTCAATGCATATGAGTCCGAAGTGATGCGCACCCATGCGCGACAGGCCGGGCTGGACGATGTCGTCATCGTCAATACCTGCGCCGTCACGGCCGAGGCGGAGCGGCAGGCCCGCCAGACCATCCGCCGCCTGCGCCGTGAGCGGCCGGGGTCCAAGATCATCGTCACCGGTTGCGCCGCCCAGGTCAGCCCGGAAAAGTTCGCGGCGATGGGCGAGGTCGACCATGTGCTGGGCAATGATGCCAAGCTGACCGCCGCGCCCTGGACCGAATTCGGCACGGGGCAGGCCGAGCGTGTTGTCGTCAATGACATCATGAGCGTGAAGGAAACCGCCGGCCACCTGATCCAGGGCATGGAGGGGCGGGCGCGCGCCTTCGTGCAAGTGCAAAACGGCTGTGACCATCGCTGCACGTTCTGCATCATCCCCTACGGGCGCGGCAATTCCCGCTCCGTCCCGATGGGGGAGATTGTGGCCCAGGTCCGCGCCCTGGTCGAAAGCGGCTATAACGAGGTCGTGCTGACCGGCGTAGACGTCACCTCCTATGGCGCCGATCTGCCGGGCAAGCCCTCGCTGGGGCAGATGGTGCGGCGCCTGCTGGCGCTGGTGCCCGATCTGCCGCGCCTGCGTCTGTCGTCGCTGGACGCGGTGGAGATGGATGACGATCTCTGGCGTCTGGTGGCCGAGGAACCGCGCCTGATGCCGCATCTGCACCTGTCTTTGCAGGCTGGCGACGACATGATCCTGAAGCGCATGAAGCGGCGGCATCTGCGCGGCGACGCCATTGCCTTTGCCGAGAAGGCGCGGGCCTTACGCCCTGACATGGTATTCGGCGCCGACATCATCGCCGGCTTCCCGACCGAGACGGAAGCGATGTTTCAGAACAGCCTGGACATCGTCGAACAATGCGGCCTGACCTGGCTGCATGTTTTCCCCTACAGCCCGCGCCCCGGCACGCCGGCTGCCAAGATGCCCCAGGTTGCCGGCCCCATCCGCAAGGAACGTGCGGCCCGCCTGCGCGCCGCCGGCGAGGCCCAGGTGACCCGGTATCTGGCGTCACAGGTCGGTCGTTCCGCCAACGTATTGATCGAACGCAAGGGCCTTGGCCGTAATGAGGGCTTTGCCGAAGTGGCGGTTCCAGATCATTATGAACCCGGAATGATTGTCCCCTGCACCATCACCGGCGTGGCCGGAACCCAACTGACCGCGCGAGTCCTCGACTGATGCTGAACTGGTTCAAGAAGAAGCCGACCCAAGACGCCCCGGCCCCGCAGCCGGACCCCACACCGGCACCG
>NZ_JAGOGJ010000003.1 GCF_017996735.1 Niveispirillum sp. | reverse complement strand
TTCAGCTTTTTTTCAGCGCCGCTACCAGCCCCAAAAAACCATCCAAAAGCAATCAACCAGACCGATAATCATCCAGCAATCCTTAAAAGACCGCTTAACAATCATCAGCACATCGATGATCAACTTACTTAACAATGTCAGTGGCTTACACCACCAAGATCCGTCCGCTTCGTCGCGACCACCAGGGCCGCCTCGCTGCGGGAGCCGGGGTATAGGACAGGCGGCCCCCGACTGGCAAGCACTATTTTGCAAAAATATGAAAGAAAGGCCCGGAAGCGCCCACTTCGCGCGCGCGAGCATATATACCCACAAACTGCTATGTCCGACGACCGAGCCTCCCCTTGCGACGCTATACGGCCGTGGAACATCCAAAGGCGGGCTTGGCCAGAAGTTTTTTTCCGTTGGTCTATGTCTTTTTGCTCGCAATCCCGGGCCCGGATGATGATTATGCCAATCACATCGGTGCGGGAAGCACGGGTCCGCTGCGACAAACGCATTCTTCCAACGAAGAGTGTCATTGACAGTGTCGGGACCGTCACTTCCGCGAACATCCGCCGGGCCGTCGGGACCGGCAGCCAATCGGTCAAAAAGCCAGGAGGAGCGTGGGGATGGAGGTTCGTCAGTGCTGATGAAGCGTTTTGCGGTCGCGACCATTGCCCTGGCTGCCCTCGGTGGCGCCGGAGCCGCCGCCTTCCTCCACTCAACGAGCCTGTCCACGTCGCAAGCGACGGTCGAGACGCTGCCTTCCCTGGCCTCGCTGGATGCCCAGCAGGGCGCCTCTGCCGCCCCGGATGCGTGGGGCGATATTGAAAAGGCCGCCGATCCCGTTGAACGCCGTCTGGTCAATCTGGGCCGTGGCGACACGCTGATGCAGGTATTGCTGGACGCCGACGTGCCGCAGCCGCACGCGCAGGAGGCCGTGGCCGCCCTGAAGGCCGTCTATGACCCCCGCCGCATGAAGTCCGGGCAGCCCGTCGAGGTGATGTTCGATCGCACCAGCGGTGAGGACCGATTCGTCGGGTTCGAGTTCCAGCCCGCCGTGGAACGGTCCGTTTCCGTCAGCTTCAACGGCATCCGTTTCCAGGCGGCCGAAACCGCCAAGAAGCTGGGGCGCCGGGCCGTGGCCGCCCAGGGGGAGATCCGTTCTTCCCTGTTCGAGTCGGGCCGGGCGGCCGGCGTGCCGATGACTGTGCTGACCGAGCTGATCCGTAACTACTCCTACGATGTCGACTTCCAGCGCGACATCCAGCCGGGCGACCGGTTCGAGGTCCTGTATGAGCAGGTGGTGACCGAGGATGGTGAGGTTGTCGCCGGCGGCGGCGGCAATATCCTTTATGCCTCGCTGACCCTGTCCGGCAAGGAACAGGCTATCTACCGCTATGAGGACAGCCAGGGCATCGCCGAGTTCTTCAATGCCCAGGGGTCGTCGATTCGCAAGGCCCTGCTGAAGACCCCCATCGATGGCGCGCGCCTGTCATCGGGCTTTGGTATGCGCCGGCACCCCGTGCTGGGCTATTCCAAGATGCACAAGGGCGTGGATTTTGCTGCCCCCACAGGTACACCGATCTATTCCGCCGGCGCCGGTGTGGTGGACGAGGTTGGGCCGAAGGGTGCCTATGGCAACTATATCCGCATCCGGCATAATAACGAGATTTCCACCGCCTATGCCCACATGTCGCGTTTTGGCGCCGGCATGCGCAAGGGGGCGCGGGTGGCCCAGGGCGATGTGATCGGCTATGTCGGCACCACCGGCCGTTCGACCGGCGCCCACCTGCATTATGAGATCGTCAAGGCCGGCCAGCAGGTCAACCCCCTGTCGGTTGCCGTTCCCACGGGACGCAATCTGGATGGCAAGGAACTGGCCCGTTTCAAGGGCGTGGTGGCCAGCCTGCAGCAGCGCTTCGAAGCCGGTGGCGATCAGGCCGCCGACGGGATCGGTCTGGTGTCCGCCGTGCCGAAGGCCGCCAAGCCTTCCAAGGCCAGTTGCGACCGCAAGCGCGGCTGCTGATCCCCCGTCCACCAAAAGGAAGCCCGGCCGAATCGCTTCGGCCGGGCTTTCGTTATTTGGCCCCCGCTCAATGCAGGGTGCGCGCCTGTCCCCAGGCCGACTCACCAGCGGGTGGCATCGCTCCATGGGCGGGTTCGCCCTGGATCAACAACCCGTCTTCATTGGCATCCACCTGCACCGGGCTGCCGGGCGCGACCTTGCCTTCCAGGATGCGGGTGGCCAGCGGGTTCTGCAATTCCCGCTGGATGACCCGCTTCAGCGGCCGGGCGCCATAGACAGGGTCATAACCCTTGTCGGCCAGCCATTCCTTGGCGGCCGGGGTCAGTTCCAGGGCCAGTTCCCGGTCGGCCAGCATCTTGGTCAACCGGCCGATCTGCACCTCCACGATGCCCGACATGTTGCCGCGCGACAGGCGGTGGAAGATCAGGATCTCATCCAGACGGTTCAGGAATTCCGGCCGGAAGGAGCCGCGCACCACTTCCATCACCTGTGCCCGTGCGGCCGAACTGTCCTCCCCGTCGGGCAGGCTGGCCAGGAACTCCGAACCCAGGTTGGAGGTCATGATGATCAGGGTATTGCGGAAATCGACAGTCCGGCCCTGACCATCGGTCAGACGGCCATCATCCAGCACCTGCAACAGGATGTTGAACACATCAGGATGGGCCTTCTCCACCTCGTCGAACAGCACCACCTGATAGGGCCGGCGGCGCACGGCCTCGGTCAGAGCCCCGCCCTCGTCATAACCGACATAGCCCGGGGGCGCGCCGATCATGCGGCTGACCGCGTGCTTTTCCATATATTCGGACATGTCGAGCCGGACCATCGCCGTCTCGTCATCGAACAGGAATTCGGCCAGGGCCTTGGTCAGTTCCGTCTTGCCCACACCCGTGGGACCCAGGAACAGGAAGCTGCCCATGGGGCGGTTGGGGTCCTGCAACCCCGCGCGCGAGCGGCGGACGGCGTTGGCGACGGCGATCACCGCCTCCTGCTGTCCGATGACGCGGCTGCCCAGATGGGTTTCCATCTGCAACAGCTTCTCACGCTCGCCGGTCAGCATCTTGTCCATGGGGATGCCGGTCCAGCGGCTGACCACGGAGGCGATGTCCTGTTCGCGCACCGCCTCGTTCAGCATGCGGTTCTGGCTGGCAGCCTCCGCAGCGGCCAGTCGCTTTTCCAGATCGGGGATGCGGCCATAGGTGATTTCGCCGGCCCGCGCCCAGTCACCGGAACGCTGCGCCTGTTCCAACTCGGCCCGCGCCCGGTCCAGTTCCTCCTTGATCTTCTGGGCACCGGTCAGCGTGTCCTTCTCGGCCTGCCACTGCGCCGTCAGGGTGCCGGATTTCTGCTCCAGCTCCGCCAGTTCGGTCTCCAGCTTCTCCAGCCGGTCCTTGGACGCCTGGTCGGTTTCCCGCTTCAACGCCTCACGCTCGATCTTGAGCTGGATGATGCGGCGGTCCAGTTCGTCGATGGCTTCCGGCTTGCTGTCCACAATCATGCGCAGACGGCTGGCCGCCTCGTCGATCAGGTCGATGGCCTTGTCGGGCAGGAAACGGTCGGTGATGTAACGGTTGGATAGCGTGGCCGCCGACACGATGGCACTGTCGGTGATGCGCACGCCATGGTGCAGCTCATACTTCTCCTTCAGGCCGCGCAGGATGGAGATCGTATCGGCAACCGTCGGCTCTGCCACGAACACGGGCTGGAACCGGCGGGCCAGGGCCGGGTCCTTCTCGATATATTTGCGGTATTCGTCCAGCGTCGTGGCGCCCACGCAATGAAGTTCGCCACGCGACAGGGCCGGCTTCAGCATGTTGGACGCATCCATGGCGCCATCGGCCTTGCCCGCCCCGACCAGGGTATGCAGCTCATCGATGAAGACGATGATCTCACCGGCGGCCGACTGGATCTCCGACAGGACGGCCTTCAGCCTCTCCTCGAACTCACCGCGGAACTTGGCTCCGGCAACCAGGGCACCCAGATCCAGCGATAGCAGGCTCTTGGTCTTCAGCCCCTCCGGCACGTCCCCATTGACGATGCGCAGGGCCAAGCCTTCCACGATGGCGGTCTTGCCGACACCGGGCTCACCGATCAGCACAGGGTTGTTCTTGGTGCGCCGGGCCAGCACCTGGATGGTGCGGCGGATTTCCTCATCCCGGCCGATGACGGGGTCCAGCTTGCCGTCACGCGCGGCCTGGGTCAGGTCGCGGGCATATTTCTTCAGGGCGTCATAGCCCTGTTCGGCCGACGCGCTGTCGGCGGTGCGGCCCTTGCGCAGGCCGTTGATGGCCTCGTTCAGTTTCTGCGGCGTCACGCCCGAATCGGCCAGGGCCTTGGCGGCATCGGTCCCGGTGGACAGGGCCAGGGCCAGCAGCAGCCGTTCGACGGTGACAAAACTGTCGCCCGCCTTCTTGGCCAGTTCCGCCGCCTGTTCGAAGGTGCGCACCAGTTCGCGCGTCGCGAAAAGCTGGGTGCCGCCGCCTTCCACCTTGGGCAGCTTGCGCAGGGCGGCGTCCACGCCGGCATTGGCCTTGGCCGCATTGCCGCCGGCACTGGCGATCAGGTTAGCCGCCATGCCTTCCTGGTCTTCCAGCAGCGCCTTCAGCAGATGTTCGGGCGTGAGCTGCTGATGTCCAGCGCGTGCCGCCGCCCCCTGCGCCGCCTGGATGAAACCCTGGGCGCGTTCGGTGTAATTCTTGAAGTCCATAACCCACAAACTCCCCGGTTTTGCCCCATCGTCCCCGCTGGGCCCGATGATTGCGATGATCCACGTCATGTGCGATCCGGGAGGATCGTAATTGATGTGGGAAGCGGAACCCAAGCGCGCAAGAGGCGGTGACGGGGGCTGACCGGACGGTTATGCTATTGGCCATGAGCTCCCGTTTTTTCCACCTGTTCGACACGGCCCTCGGCACCTGCGCCGTGGCCTGGGGCCCTGAATGGCTGCTGGCTGTGCGCCTGCCGGCCGTAGAAGGGGGCGATCTGGCCGTCCGCATGGGCAGGGCGGTGCCGGGGGCGGTGGCCGGCGAACCGGACGCGCCCACGGCCGCCGCCATCATCGGCATCCGCGCCCTGTTGGCGGGAGAGAAACACGACCTGCGGGAGGTGCGGCTGGACATGGCGGATACCGGGCCGTTCGACCGTGCCGTCTATGCCATCGCCCGCGCCATCCCGCCGGGCCGCACCCTGACCTATGGGCAGGTGGCAAAGCGCCTGACGCCCGATATGCTGGGCGATATGCCGCCTTCCATCGTGCCCCGTGCCGTGGGGCAATCGCTGGGCCGCAATCCCTGGCCCATCGTGGTGCCGTGCCATCGGGTGATGGCAGCGGGCGGCGGCATGGGCGGTTTTTCGGCGCCCGGCGGGGTGGAGACAAAACTGGCCCTGCTGCGGATTGAAGGCGCCGCTCTGCCGGCACAGCAATTGGGTCTGTTCTGAGATTACCGGCCTGCCCTGCGCAACTATGAAACCGAATTACCGGTTTCGGGCCATCGACCGGGTTGCGCCGTGACCGCAGGGCGGATTATCCTGCCTCCATCATGTCCGCGACGCTCGATGCCATCCAATATTATCCGGTCAAGGGGCTGTCCGCCCAGGTGCTGGATTCCGTGACCCTGACGCCGGGCGGCTGCCTGCCGCATGACCGGCGCTTTGCCATTCTGCACCGGGCGACACAGTTCGATCCGCTGGCACCCGCCTGGAAACCCAAGACCAACTTCCTGGTCCTGCTGCGGGATGAGAAGCTGGCGACCTTGCAGGCGGTATTCGATCCCGCCACCTGCATGCTGGTGCTGAACCGCAATGGCAAGCGAGTGGCCGGCGGGCGTATCGATACGGCCACGGGCCGTCTGCTGATCGATCAGTTCCTGTCCGCCTATATGAAGGATGCGGCCGTTCCCGGCCCCTATAAGATCGTGGAAAGCCCCGGTCACAACTTCACCGACATTCCGGACAAGGCCGTCTCGCTGCTGAACCTGGCATCGGTGAAGGATATCGGGCGGGTGACACAGCGGCCCGTCGATCCCCTGCGCTTTCGTGCCAACCTGCATCTGGCGGGTCTGGCCCCCTGGGCGGAGATGGGCTGGGTCGACAAGCGCATCGCCATCGGCGATACGGTGCTGTCGGTATTCAAGACCACAACCCGCTGTGCCGCCGTGGAGGTCAACCCCACCACGGGAGAGCGTGACATGGCCCTGCTGAAGGCGCTGAAAAGCGGTTTCGAACATGTAGTGTGCGGTGTCTATGCGCGCGTCGAACAAGGCGGGGAGATCAAGGCCGGCGACGCGGTGCGGGTGCTGGAACAGCCTTGATCACCGGCGCCGGGGGGGCGGCCGGGCCTGTGGATGACCCGGACACCTCACATCTGCGCACGCACACTATGGCCCTCAGCCTCATCTCATGCTAATCAGCCCGCTTCGGTGCCAAGGGCGGAACAGTCACGTCGATGCATTTCCTGGAATTCGAAAAGCCGATCGCGGAGCTGGAATCCAAGATCGAGGAGCTGCGCCACCTGGCCGATGGCGGTGATCTGAACATCGCCGACGAGGTGAAGAAGCTTCAGGACAAGGTGGACAAGCTGCTGCGCGCCACCTACGCCAAGCTGACCCCCGCGCAGAAGGTGCAGGTGGCCCGCCACCCGAACCGGCCGCATTGCCTTGACTATGTCCAGGCGCTGATCACCGATTTCACACCCTTGGCCGGCGACCGGCTGTTCGGGGAGGATCGGGCTGTCATCGGCGGACTGGGCCGTTTCCGGGGCCGCTCCGTGGTGGTGATCGGCCAGGAAAAGGGCAACGACACCGAAAGCCGGGTTCATCACAATTTCGGCATGGCCAAGCCGGAAGGCTATCGCAAGGCCCAGCGCCTGATGGCCATGGCCGACCGGTTCCACCTGCCGGTCATTTCGCTGGTCGATACGGCCGGCGCCTTCCCCGGTGTGTCGGCGGAGGAGCGCGGCCAGGCCGAAGCCATCGCCAAATCCATCGAAAGCTGCCTGCGTCTGACGGTGCCGATGGTGTCCACCATCATCGGCGAGGGCGGGTCCGGTGGCGCCATCGCCATCGCCGCGGCCGACCGCGTGCTGATGCTGGAGCATTCGATCTATTCGGTGATCTCGCCCGAAGGCTGCGCGTCCATCCTGTGGCGTTCGGCTACCAATGCCGCCGACGCGGCCCAGGCCCTGCGCCTGACCGCCCAGGACCTGAAGGAACTGGGTGTCATCGACCGGGTCGTGATGGAACCGATCGGCGGCGCCCATCGCCGGCGGGAGGAAACGATCAGCGCCCTGGGCAATGCCATCGAGGATGCGCTGGAAGGTCTGCGCGGGCAGGACGGCGCCACCCTGCGCCAGAACCGCCGTCAGAAGTTCCTGGATATGGGCCAGAAGGGCCTGAGCTGAGGGTTGGAATACTCTCGCACTGATAGACTCAGGCGCGGGTTTCGCCTATATTGTAGAGGAAGGTGGGACGGAGGTTCGAGCTCCACCCCACCCTCTCCTAGGCCCTTACCCCAGCATGATGGTGATGTGCAGGACACGCCGCCGCCAGACGGGGATACGGAGCACCAGGAGACACGACAGGTTACGCATGTCGTACCTCCATAGACGGCGGGCCGGGGAATTCCGGTCCGCCGTTTTCATATTCACTGCAAATATACGCACAAGTCTATGCACATTCCCTGAATAGGATCTGCCATTGCCGCTCAGTTCCACGGAATGGGCGGCAGGGTCGCGACCTGCAGGGGACCCACGAACAAGCGGCTGTTCTGCAGGGTCACCGGCACCCGCAGCACGCTGCGCCCGTCATCGGTGCGTTTGGACAGCATCGACAGGCCGGCCTTCACCGCCTCCACCTGCTCCGGCTTCACGCTGCCGCCTTGTGCCAGCATGTCGATCAGGGCCTGACCGCCCGACAGTTCGGCCGTGCCCGCCCCTTCCGGCCGCAGGGTCCTGTCCAGCGCCAGGGTGGCGTTGGCGCGCAGATCCATGCCGCTCCAGAGCAGCCGGGCCCCCAGGATTTCCAGGGTGCCGCCACCGTCGCGCCAGGCCGTCATCCCTTCCACACTGGGCTTGACCGGCAGGGGGCCGCGCGGCTCATAGGTCAGGGCCACCTGTTCGATGCGACGGTTCAGGGGGGCCGGCACCGCACCCGGCAGATCCAGGTCGCGGACCAGCAGGCTGATCTGCCCCTGCGGGTCGGTGGGGCCTTCCGGTGGCTTGGCCGGTGCCGTCCAGGTGACGATGGTCTCCGCCGCCGCCCATGGCGCATCGGTCAGGGTGCGCACCGCCGTCAGGGTGGCGGTCACCCGATGCGGTGTGCCATCCAGGCCCAGATCGGCCAGGAGCGACAGGCCGCCGGCGGTTCCGGAAACCGGGTCATGCCGCGCCGACCCCGCCAGATCCAGCCGCAGCGGGGCGGACGACGTCACATTGATGTCGGTCGGGTCCCAGGCCGGCGCGCTGGCCGTGACGGCGCCCAGTTCCAGCACCGTGCCGCTGGGCCATTGCGCGCGCATCCCCGACAATTCCACCGTCACCGACAGGGGAAAGCCGCCCACCACGGGGTTGCGGATATCCAGCACCACGCCCTTTTCCGCCAGCGCCCTGCCTGGCGCCTCGGTCAGGGCGGTGCGCACCTTGCCCGCCAGGGCCGCCCACCAGGCCGTATAGGCCAGCAGCAGCAGAATGGCGACCGACAGAGCCAGGAACAGGGCGCGATAGCGATGCAGCATGGGATATCCGCGTTGGCACGGGGGGCGGGCTTGCGTTACCATTTTGCGACTGCGAGATGGAACCGGCAACCTGGAATGACCGACCTTCCCACCGTACCCGATTTCGACCACCCGCCCGGCACTGATCTGTGGGTTTTCGCCTATGGGTCGCTGATGTGGAACCCCGGCTTCCCCTTCGTGGAGAAACGCGAAGGGCTGCTGCGCGGCTATCATCGCGGTTTCTGCATCTACAGCCATCAACATCGCGGCACGCCGGAACGGCCGGGCGCCGTGCTGGGCCTGGATCGGGGCGGGTCGTGCCGGGGCATGGTGCTGCGGGTGGAGGCTGCTTGCGTAGCCAACGTGCTGGATTATCTGTGGCAGCGGGAAATGGCCTATCGTGTCTATATCCCCCGCCGCATGCGGGTGCGCACCGCGCAGGGCGACGTGCAGGCGCTGACCTTCACCGCCGATCCCGCGCACAGCCAATATTGTGGCCGGCTGGGTCTGGACGGCACCGCCGCCCTGATCCGCCAGGGCGTGGGACAGTCGGGCCGCAATGTCGATTATCTGACCAGCCTGATCGACCATCTGGCACAGTTGGGCATTCACGACCACGGCCTGCGGGAACTGGCGGCCCGCATATAGGAGGTGCCGGTGGGACAGGAAGCGACGGTCACCGCCCGCTGGGGCGACAGAGAGGGGCCGGGCAAGGTCCTGCTGGAAGGCGATCACCTGCTGTTCCGGGGGGCGTTCCGGGTGAAGCTGATGCTGGCTGACCTGACGGCGGCGGATGTATCGGGTGACAGCCTGATCCTGACGGTACCCGATGGCAGCCTGTCGCTGGATCTGGGGGCGGCGAAGGCCGCCGACTGGCTGCACCGTATCCGCAATCCCAGAAGTGTCCTGGACAAGCTGGGCATCCGGGCCGGCCAGCGGGTGGCCCTGCACGGACAGGCACCCGACCCCGTTCTGGCGGCGGAACTGTCGCGCGGCGGCATCACAGGCGATGCGCAGGGGAACGCTGATCTTATCCTGCTGGTGGCCGACGGCATCGCCGATCTGGACGCCGTCACCGATCTTGCCTCGGGCCTGGGGGCACGGTCCGGCCTGTGGATCATCTATCCCAAGGGCCGCCGTGACATCACGCAGGATCATGTCTTCGCGGCCGGCCGTGGCGCCGGTCTGGTTGACAACAAGGTGTGTGCGGTGTCACCCACACATACGGCATTAAAATTCGTTCGACGGAAGGCGTGACAGGGATGAGTGCGACACCCCCGATGAAGGCTGTGATCATTCCGGTCACGCCGTTCCAGCAGAACTGCTCCATCATCTGGTGTACCAGGACCCTGCGCGCCGCCGTCATCGATCCCGGCGGCGGGGTGGAACAGATCCGTCAGGCGGTGGCCCAGAACGGCCTGAGCGTGGAGCGCATCCTGGTCACCCATGGCCATGTCGACCATGCCGCCGCCGTGGCCGATCTGAAGGATCTGCTGAAGGTTCCCGTCGAGGGACCGGCCATCGAGGATAATTACTGGATCATTGCGCTGAAGGAACATGGCGCCGGCTATGGCATGCCCTATTCCCGCCCCTTCACGCCCGACCGCTGGCTGGTCGATGGCGATACGGTGACGGTGGGTGAGCTGGTGCTGCAGGTGCTGCATTGCCCCGGCCACACGCCCGGCCATGTCGTGTTTTTCCATGAACCGTCACGATTCGCCATTGTCGGCGATGTGATCTTCGAAGGGTCGGTGGGCCGCACCGACTTCCCCGGCGGCAATATAGATGATCTGATCCGTTCCATCCGGCAAAAGCTGTTCCCGCTGGGGGATGACATCACCTTCCTGCCGGGCCATGGCGGCCTGTCCACCTTTGGCCGCGAACGGCAATCCAACCCCTATGTCGGCGATCGGGCCGTATCGGGCCGGCGCTAGAGCGTGATCGCTTCAAATGGATTCACGGGCGCTTTCTGAAGCACCTGATAGACCTTAAAAAAAGTTTCCCCCGGCGCCGTGGGGACGACGCCGGGGGCAAAAAGGGCGGGCCCGAATGAGGGCGACAAGGCCCGCCACCGTTCCGGCCGTGGTGGGGCCGCAGACCGGAACGAAACTGTCTGCCGGCACCCGGTGCTGAACCACCGGAACCGGCCGGATGGGCCGTAACGCCCGTCCTGAACAATGTTTATCCGGAAAATGAACTCCGTTCAAGTGACGCCCGTCACAGGCCTGAAAAAACAAAGGCCCCGGCGCCAAACCCATGGCGCCGGGGCCTCCTGCGTCTTGATCGGAAGCTCCGTCAGGGCAGCAGCTTGCCCAGGGGACGGCCGCCCACGATATGGATGTGGAAATGCGGCACTTCCTGATGGCTGTCGGGGCCGTGATTGGCCAGCAGCCGATAACCGCTATCCTCCACCCCCGCCTGACGGGCGACAAGGCCGGCAGCGCGGACGAAGCCGGCGATTTCTTCCACCGTCGCCTGGGAGGAGAAATCGGCAAAACTGGTGAAGGGACCCTTGGGGATCACCAGGATATGGGTGGGGGCCTGCGGATGGATGTCGTGGAAGGCCAGGGCGTACTGGTCCTCGTACACCTTCTTGCATGGAATCTCGCCGCGCAGGATACGGGCGAAGATATTGCTGCGATCATAGATCAAGGCACCGATCCTTCCGCTGTGATGGGGCGCCGCCCTCAGACGGGTGCGCGGTTCTTCTTTTCCTCAAGCCCGCTGACGCCCTTACGTCCCTCAAGGATGGCATAGACATCGGCAGGTTGCACCCCGGCATCGGCCCAGAGCACGAGAAGATGGTAAAGGAGATCGGCGGATTCCGATGCCAGCTTTTCCGGCGTTCCCGCCATGGCCTCGATCACCGTCTCCACCGCCTCTTCCCCCACCTTCTGGGCGATCTTGGCGCGGCCGCGATGGAACAGACGGGCGGTATGCGAACTGTCGGGGTCCCCACCCTTGCGTGACAGGATGGTGGCGTAGAGATCGTCCAGGATGGCGGGATTGGACATAGATACTCCTGCTTACAACGCTCTCTGTTCGCTAACCTGCCTCCGCCGTCATCCCCGCGAAAGCGGGGACCCAGCGTGAGGCGCGGTCAGCGCCGATATGAGTCATGTCGCGGCTATCGCCGCTCTCGCTGGGTCCCCGCTTGCGCGGGGATGACAAAAAATAGCACAACAGCAGATATACAGATCAGAACCGCACCGGTATCCCCGCCTGGGCCATGTGGGTCTTGGCCTGGGCGATGGTGTAGGTGCCGAAATGGAAGATGCTGGCGGCCAGCACGGCCGAGGCATGGCCAAGTTTTACACCGTCAACCAGATGGTCCAGAGTGCCCACCCCGCCCGACGCGATGACGGGGATGGTGACGGCGTCGGCCACCGCGCGGGTCAGTTCCAGGTTGAAGCCCTGCTTGGTGCCGTCGCGATCCATGGAAGTCAGCAGGATCTCGCCGGCGCCGTATTCCGCCATGCGCTGCGCCCATTGGACGGCATCGATGCCGGTACGGTTGCGCCCGCCATGGGTAAACACTTCCCAGCGCTGTTCGCCACCGGCGCCGCGTTCGACCTCCTTGGCGTCGATGGCGACGACGATGCACTGGGCGCCGAATTTCTGCGCCCCTTCCCGCACAAATTCCGGGCGGTGGACGGCCGCGGTGTTGATCGACACCTTGTCGGCCCCGGCCAGCAGAAGTTTGCGGATATCCTCAACCGTCCGCACGCCACCACCGACGGTCAGTGGCATGAAGACCTGTTCGGCAGTGCGGCGCACCACGTCAAAGATCGTCTCGCGATTGTCGCTGCTGGCCGTGATGTCCAGAAAGGTCAGTTCGTCTGCCCCGGCCGCATCATACAGCCTTGCCTGTTCCACCGGGTCGCCGGCATCGATCAGGTCGACAAAGTTCACGCCCTTGACGACGCGGCCATCCTTGACGTCCAGGCACGGGATGATGCGGGCCTTCAGCATCGGATCATTCCCCCCGCAGGATGGCGAGTGCCGCCGCCGGATCGATGCGCCCGTCATAAAGCGCGCGGCCGGAAATGACGCCATCGATGCCCGTATGCGCCACCTCTTTCAGGGCCCGCAGATCGGCCAGCGAGGACACGCCGCCCGACGCGATGACAGGCGTGGTCAGGTGGCTGGCCAGATCGGCCGTCGCCTCCACATTCACCCCGCCCAGGGCGCCGTCGCGGTCGATATCGGTATAGATGATGGCGGCCACACCGCAATCCTCAAACTTCAGCGCCAGATCCAGGGCCTTCAGGCTGCTGGTCTCCGCCCAGCCTTCCACCGCGACATAGCCATCGCGGGCGTCGATGCCGACGGCGACATGGCCGGGGAAGGCCTTGCAGGCTTCCTTGACCAGGGCCGGGTTCTTGACGGCGACCGTGCCCAGGATGACGCGGGTCAGGCCGCGTTCCAGCCAGAAACCGATCGTGTTCAGATCACGGATGCCGCCGCCCAACTGCGTCGGCAGCTTGACACGCTTGAGGATAGACTCAACTGCTGCCCCATTCACGGGCGTTCCCGCGAAGGCGCCGTTCAGGTCCACCAGATGCAGCCATTCGAAGCCCTGGGCCTGGAATGTCTCGGCCTGGGCGGCGGGGTCGGTGTTGAAGATGGTGGCCTGATCCATCTCCCCGCGCAGCAGGCGGACGGCATTGCCATCCTTCAGGTCAATGGCGGGATAGAGGATCATGCTTGCGGCTCCGTCTCTTCTTCCGGCCGTTCCAGGACCTTGTAATAGAAATGGCCGGCGATGGTCCGGCCCTTGGCGCGCGCGTAATGGGGATGGGTGCCCCAGCGCGTGAAGCCCATATGGTCGTACAGCGTGATGGCGGCGCGCTGCGTTTCGCGCACATCCAGGTTCAGGATGCCGAAATCCAGGCGCGTCGCCTCGTCGATCACGGCCTGGGTCAGCCTGCGGGCCATGCCATGGCCGCGCGCCCAGGGGGCGACAAAACTGGTGGTCAGGTTGCAGGCGAAGGCCTGCGCCTCATTATTGCGGGTGGGTCGGACAAGCTGCGCCGATCCCGCGATCACCCCGTCCAGCCGCCCCACGATCAGGGTGCGTTCCGGCACGGCCATCACACCCTTCCAGTAGCGCTCCATCACCTCGCGGTCGGGCGGGCTGACCCAGCCGAAACCGCCGCCATCGATGATGGCGGCTTCGGTGGCGTCGCACAGGTCGTAAAGATCGGAACGTTTCAGTTCCGTCACCTTCTCCACCGTCACGATGCTGTCGGACCCGGCCAGCGGGTTCTGATGCTCACCACTCATGGCCGCCACCGCAGGAAATTGCCGATGATGGACAGACCGGCGGCCTGGCTCTTCTCCGGGTGGAACTGCATGCCGACCAGATTGTCGCGCCCGACGATGGCCGGAAACTCCCCGGCATAGTCGCACGCGGCCAGGACCAGGGCGGGATCGGCCACCTTCATCGCATAGGAATGGACGTAATAGGTGTGCGTGCCCGGCGCGATGCCGGCCAGCACCGGGTGGGATGGCGCCTTCACGATCAACTCGTTCCAGCCCATATGCGGGATCTTCAGCGACGGGTCGGACGGGGTCAGCGCCTCCACCGTCGCATCCAGCCAGCCCAGCCCCGGATGCACCCCATGCTCCACCCCGGCCCGGGCCATCAGTTGCATGCCGACACAAATGCCCAGGAAGGGAGCTCCCTGACGGATCACCCGTTCAGTCAGGGCGTCGACCATGCCGGGCACGGCATCCAGCCCGGCCTTGCAGTCCGCGAAGGCGCCGACGCCCGGCAGGACCACGCGGGTCGCACCACGCACCACATCGGGGTCGTTGGTGACAAGGATACGGGCATCCAGCCCGCCATCGGCCACGGCCCGTTCCAGCGCCTTGGCGGCGGAACGCAGATTGCCGGAGCCGTAATCGATCAGGGCGACGCTATCGGTCATGGTGCCTGCCCATGCGACGGGAAAGGACGGAGGATGAGGGGAGCCGCTTACAGCGACCCGCCCAGCACACCCTTGGTGGAGGGCACGGCATCTTCCTTGCGCGGGTCGATCTCCACCGACGCACGGAAGGCACGGGCCAGTGCCTTGTAGCAGCTCTCCACGATATGGTGGTTATTCTCACCATACAGGTTTTCGACATGCAGCGTGGCGCCGGCCGCCTGTGCAAAGGCCTGGAACCATTCCTTGAACAGCTCGGTGTCCATGTCACCCAGCTTGTCGCGGGTGAAATTGACCTTCCAGATCAGGTAGGGACGGTTCGACAGGTCGATGGCGACACGGGTCAGCGTCTCGTCCATGGGGATCAGGGCGTCGCCGTAGCGCTGAATGCCCTTGCGATCGCCCAGCGCCCTGGCCACGGCCTCGCCGATGGCGATGCCCGTATCCTCGGTCGTATGGTGAAAGTCGATATGCAGATCGCCCACCGCCTCAACCTCCAGGTCGATCAGCGAATGGCGCGAAAGCTGTTCCAGCATATGGTCCAGGAACCCGATGCCGGTGGACACCTTGTAGACTCCGGTGCCGTCCAGGTCGACGGCGACACGGATGCGGGTCTCCTTCGTCGTGCGTTCGACAACGGCACGGCGCGGAGAACGGGCGGAGGGGGCGGCTGCGTTCGACATGGTTTTTTCCTATCAACCGGGCCGGTTCCTGTCATCCGGCCCTTTTGCAAGGCAGTGTCCGCAGCCGTGCGCGGGCCTGGACGGCGGGTGGATTATAATTGTAATTATATCGACGCCCAATCCTTTAAGATTGTGTCCCATGCATCGTTGCACCGGTTCGATCCTTGTCGTCAGCCTGTTTTCGCTGCTCCTGGCGGGCTGTGCGGACCAGCCGCCGGCCACGGGGCCGCGTGTGCCGGCCGCCGTGGCGCCGGGCCGCGTGCTGATCGACCTGCCCGTAGGGCACAAGGCCGGCGCCTATGAATGGGGCTGGGGCTGCAAATCGCCCTACCATGATGTCGCCTGGATCGCCGATGGCGGCATCGACCGCATTCTGGCCGATGCCCTGCGTGATGGCACCGGATGGGGCGGGCTGTCGCTAACCCCCGGTGCCGGCCGCGTGCTGACCGGCCGGCTGGTCGATGTCGAGCTGTCGCTGTGCCGCAAGGTGGATGACGACACGCGCAAGCCCATCGGCACCACAGGCAGCGGCCGGGTGCGCATCGATTGGGATGTGACCAACCCGCCCGGCCCCGTCCGCCATTTCACGACGGAGGGAAAAGGAGAGACCGACATCCCGTCGCTGAACGGCAAGTACGGCATCATCATCCGCAATGCCACGGCCGATGCTGCCCGCCGGCTGGCCGGCCTGCCGGAATTCCGGGATCTGGCCCTGACCCCGCCCGGCGTCGCGACCGGTCCTGTGGCGGCACTCCCGGCCCCTCCGGCGGCCCTGGGGATCAGCCCCGCCACCGCCCTTCCCGACAGCGCCCCACTCACCACCGCCTCACTGACCGGCGTCCCACCGGCCACCGCGACAGGGGACGAAATCCCGGACACCGGTGACGAGGCGACGGGTGTCTCCCCCGCCGCCGCCCTGGTCCGCTGGGGCAGCCTGACCGGTGTCATGGCCGATGCCGGCGGTCTGGTGCTGCTGCCCGATACGGGCGCCGCCCTGCCCGCCCCGACGCCGCTGATGCTGACCGACGGGCGGGTGGTGCAGGCAGAGGTGGCGGCGCGGGCCTTCGGCTTCGTGCTGCTGCGCCTGTCGGGCGGGGACTGGCCCGCCATCACGATCCGGCGGCAGCGGCCGGGCATCAGCCGGCTTCTGCACCGGCCCGATGGCGATGGTGGCACCGTGGCCATGGTGGCCGCACATACCGGCCCGGCCCGCAGCCAGGGAACGGATGTGCCCACCCTGCTGCTGGATCTGGACGAGGCGGTATGGCGCGACCCGCCCTGGATACTGGTGGATGAGGAGGGGCGGCTGGCGGCGCTGCGCGGCCCGCGCACCCTGGCCGGCGACCCCGCCCCCTATTACGCACCGGCCGGGGTGATGGCCCATTTCCGGGCCATCACACAGACAGCGGCGCCGTGATCACCCCTGCGCATAGGCGGCCACGATGGGCAGGCGTGCCGCGCGCAGGGCGGGGAAGAAACCACCGATCAGACCCACCAGCATGGCGAGCGTGATCCCCTGTTTCACCAGGGCCGGCGTCAGGCTGAAGCTGAACACGATCTGGGTGAACCCGTCGCCCAGGGCCGATGTGCTGAACCCGTCAAAGATCAGGAAGGTCAGCAGCGCCCCCAGGCCGCCGCCGATGGCGGACAAAACCAGGCTTTCCAGCAGCGTGGCCATGAAGCTGGGAAAACCGCCGAAGCCCAGGCAGCGAAGGGTGGCAATCTCCCGCGACCGGGTGGCGACCGAGCTGTACATGGTGTTCAGCGCACCGGCCAGCGCCCCGATAGCCATGGCGATGGCCAACGGCCAGCCGGCCCCCTTGACCAGCCGGATGGTGCCCGAGGACTGGCCCGCGAAGAAGGCCTTCTCCGACTGCACGGCCAGCTTCAGGCGCGGCTCGTTCTCCACATAGGTGCGCAGGGCCTCGATGGCGCCATCATTCTCCAGCCGGACGCGGATGGTCTGGAAGCTGTTGCCACGCCGGAACATGCTCTGCACCACCGTGACGTCGCCCCAGATCTCGCTTTCGAACACCGCCCCTTTCATGGAGAAGATG
Source organism: Niveispirillum sp. (assembly GCF_017996735.1). Taxonomy (GTDB): domain Bacteria; phylum Pseudomonadota; class Alphaproteobacteria; order Azospirillales; family Azospirillaceae; genus Niveispirillum. The sequence continues at coordinate 174,896 of NZ_JAGOGJ010000003.1, read as the reverse complement.
CCCACCACCTTCCATGTGGCGGTGCCCAGCTTGATCTCGCTGCCCAGGTCGAACCCCTTGAACTCCCGCGTCAGGTTTTCGCCCACCACGATCTCGTTGCTGCCGGGTTCGAACATGCGGCCCCGGGTGATGGCCAGCCCGTCACGCAGGGCCGCACCATCCAGGCCGATGCCCCGCATGGGCAGGTTGGACTTGAGACCCGTTGAGCGCTTGATCCCGTCCACGATGACATAGAGTTCGGCGGACATGACGGCATTGCCGTCCGGCTTTCGCACCAGGCCCGGTGCCTCGCCCACCAGCCGCACCTGATCCAGCATGACGACGGAATTCAGTTCCTGCTGCGATCCGTCGCGCATCAGGATGGCGATATTGTCGGAGCCGGAGCCGTCGATGGTGCGCTGGAACCCCGCGACCATGGCCAGGAAGGACAGCAGCACCATCACCACCATGGTGACCGCCACGACCGTGGACAGGGACAGCCAGAAGCGCTGCGGCAGGCTTTTCAGGTTGATGGTGGTAACGGCGATGATCTGGTTCAGGACACGCATGGCTTTTTCCCCCCGCTCACTGCCGCCCCAGGGCGGTGACGATGTTCAGCCGCAGCGCGTTCCAGGCCGGGATCAGCCCCGTGAGCAGGCCCAGCGCCAGCATGATACCCACGCCAAGGGCCACATAGGGCGCCGTCAGCGCCAGCCCCGGCATGCCCACCGTCTTCTTCATCCAGATCAGCAACCCCGCCGACGCCGCCAGCGCGGGAAGCGCCCCGATGGCCGACAGCATCAGTGATTCGCCCAGGACCAGCTTGAAGATGCGGCCCGACGGGAAGCCCAGCGTCTTCATCACCCCGATCTCACGCGTGCGTTCGCGCACGGCCATGAACATGGTGTTGCCCACGATCATCAGGATGGTGAAGAAGGCGGCCCCCACGACCAGGGTGATGACCAGCGTGATATTGCCCAACTGCGCCGCAAACGCTTGGCCAAAGGCCTTTTCCGTATCGGTCGCCGTTTCGGCCGGGGAATTGGCGAACATCTCGTCGATCACCTTGGCGATCTTCATGTTCAGCGCCTTGTCCGCCGTCTCGATGATGACATAGCCGATGGTGTTCTGGCCGAAGGTCACCGATTCGCTGAAATAATCATAATGGAAGATGGCCCAGTCGGTGCTGCCATCCTCCCGCGCCGGATCGACGATGCCGGAGATGGTGAATTCCCAGCTCTGCTTGCCGGTATTCTTGTTGGTGTAGATGTTGGAATTCAGCGGAATGCGGTCGCCCACCTTCCAGCCGTTCTTCTCCGCGATCTTGCGGCCGACCAGCAGGCCCGTGCGATCGGCCAGGAACGCCGCCTTCTGGTCGGCGGCCAGGGCGACATCGCCGGCATAGATGTTCAGATAACTCTCCGGGTCGACGGCGAAGGTCATCACCAGGTTCTTGGGGTCCTGGTAATAGCCGCCGAACCAGTTGGCATGGCTGGCGCCGACCACGCCCTCCACCGACCGGATGCGGCTGATATAGGCCAGGGGCAGCGGCTGGGTGAAGTTGATCTTGTTTGTGGTGACCAACCGGTTCTCACTGCCCGAATCACCGATATTGTCAAAACCGTTCTGCACACCGGCCAGAACACCGAAGATCAGGAAGGCGAAAAAAATCGCCACCAGCATCAGTGCGGCGCGCAGTTTGCGGCTGAACAGGTTGGCCAGGATCAGGGTGAAGTCACTCATGCCGCCACCTGCTCGACAAAGCGGCCCTTGTCCAGATGCAGGACACGGGATGCATAGCGCGCGGCCTCCGGGTCATGGGTGACCATGATGATGGTCTTGCCCATTTCCTTGTTCAAAAGCTGCAGCATGGACAGGATCTCGTCCGCCGTCTTGCGGTCCAGGTCGCCCGTGGGCTCGTCGCAGAGCAGCATGCGCGGGTCGGCCACGATGGCCCGCGCGATGGCCACGCGCTGCTGCTGACCACCTGACATTTCACGCGGGAAATGCTTGGCGCGCTCGGCCAGGCCCACGATCTTCAACGCCGTTTCGACGCGCCGCTTGCGCTCCCCCGCCCCCAGGCTGGTCAGCAGCAGGGGCAGTTCGACATTGCGGGCCGCGTTCAGGGCCGGCATCAGGTTGTAGAACTGGAAGATGAAACCGACATTGGCCGCCCGCCAGGCCGACAACTGGCCCTCGTTCATCTGGTCCAGCCGCTGGCCGGCGAAGCTGATGGAACCGGCCGTGGCCCGGTCGATGCCGCCCAGCAGGTTCAGCAGCGTGGTCTTGCCCGACCCGGACGGCCCCATGATGGCGATGAAGTCGCCCTGTTCGATGGTCATGTCCAGGTGGTCGAAGATGGTGATGGTTTCCCGCCCCTTCACGAAGCGCTTGGCCCCACCCTGGATGCTGATCAATGCCGTCATGCTATTCCCCCAGTTGCCGGATGTTCCCGGGTTGAAATGATGGATCGATGCCGGTTCAGTTTCCGGCGGGCTTGGCGTCCAGGAAGGTGACCTTGGCCCCCATGTCGGGCAGGACACGGCCGTCGCGCTGTTCCAGCTTGATGCGGACCTTGATGGTGGCCTTGTCCCGGTTGGCGCGCGGCACCACTGCGATGACGCTGGACGGGATCTTCCAGTCGGGATAGGCGTCCAGCACCGCCTCCACCTTCTGGCCGGCGCGGACGCGGCCGATATTGGCCTCGTTCACATCCACCTCCACCTCCAGACTTTCCATATCGACCAGGGTGCAGACGCCGGTGCGGGTGAAGCCGCCGGACGACATGGGGGAGATGATTTCCCCCGGCTGGGCATTCTTGTCGATCACCACGCCGTCGAAGGGCGCGCGCACGATATGGCGGTCCACGGTTTCCGTCTGCCGCGCCACGGTGATCCTCGCCACCTCCAGCTCAGCCCGCGACCCTTTCAACTGGGCGCGCAGGGTTTCCGCGCGGGCCTGGGCGCGGGTCAGTTCCGCCTCCGACGCGTTCGACGCCCTGGACAGGGACGCGGTGCGGGCCAGCACACGCTCAGCATCGCGCAGGTCGGCGGAGAACCCTTCGATCTGCGCCTGGGCCGAGGCGACGCGAGCCTTGGCCAGGTCCAGGTCGATGCCGGCCAGGGTGGCATCCAGCCGGGCCAGTTCCTGGCCCTTGGTCACCACCATGCCTTCATCGACCAGCACATCCTGTACCCGGCCCGTGATTTCGGCGGAAACGGTGGCGGTACGCCGCGCCACGATATAGCCCGACGCCACCAGCGTGTTGCTTGGGCGCGGCGTGACGGTGGGGGGGGCCGGCGTGGCGGCCGACGCACCGCCGGTGGCGGAAGAAGCACCCTGCCCGCCGGCCGCCGCCACCTTGGCGGGGGCTGCCGCCTCCTCTCCGCCCAGAAGGGCGGGCCCATAGATGCCACCCGCCACTCCCAGGGCCAGCAGGGCCACCACGCCCACACCCTTGGCCCAGCCCGGCAGGCCCGACCGTGGCGGAGCCATTCCCGCCGCCGGCATGTCCGCCGGACGGTCGATGGTCAGGGAGCGCAGCAGGTCACGTTTATCGTTCATCTCATCCGTCCAACATCCAGACTATCCCCGGCACGACCGGCAAGGGATGAGGGTGGGGCGGCTTGGATATCTGTAAAGGGGGCGTCCTTTTCACCCGCGTTTACGCGAAACGCGTCCACGCTTTCGTGAAACAGGCCCGCCCGCCCGCAGAGCCCCCCTGACCCGCATGGCGGCCCTGATTCTACCATGGTTACCGGCGCGAACCAAAGGCGAACGACAGCGCTGTCGAAAATCGGCGATGATGCCGGAGCGGCGACGGCCGGAGACCGTATCAGGCCAGCAGCTTCACCGTGTAATGGACAAGCTGATCGGCGCCGCCGGTAACGCTGTCATAGAGCGCGCGGGCCGGTGCATTGTTGTTCCAGCTTGTCCAGTAGACACGGGCCCAACGGTTTTCCCGCGCCGTGTCGATGATACGGTTCAGCAGCGCGCGGCCCACGCCGTGCCGGCGATGATCCGCCGCCACGAACATATCCTCCAGATAACAGAAGGGCTGCAGCGACCATGTATTGTCATGCAGGATCAGGTGGCAGAAACCGATGCCCCGGCCTGTGGCATCACGCGCGATGAAGCCGCGCATGGAAGAGGTCGGGTCCAGCAACCGTGCCCAGATGATGTCGGTCGTCAGCGGCTCGACCGTCACTGTGTATCGTGTGAGATAGGCGGCCCAGTTTCGACGCCAATCCGCCTCGTCCTCTGGGGCGGGGGGGACGATGCTGAAATCCGCCACAGCCGGAAACTCCTGTTAACTATATCTTTGGTGGCAAGATTACGCCCCCAACGTGTCCATGTCCAACGACATTACCCGTTCTGGGGTATGGTACCGCTCACCTCTTCTCCCGCCAGGAACGCCGCACATGGAAGTATGCAGCCGGTTTGAACGGGGTTTAAACCATCACGGTCCGATCCGGCGCCGGGCCGCCACCCGTCCCGGTAAGGCGGCCCGTTTTCTTGCGAATCGGCAATAAAACTCATTCCGGCAGCAGCGTCTCCATCCACGGTCCGTTGGGCAGACGGTTGGCCAGGTCGGTGATGTGCTTGTTCCACCAATGCCGTTGTTCGACCAGATGGTCATAGTCGAACTGGTCCTCCCGCCATTTGCGGTCCGCGACATGATAGGTCAGCAGATCGATGGGATAGCCGACATCGGCGGAGGAATAGCGTGTGCTGTCGAAGGACAGGTAGGCCAGCTTCAGCGCCATGGGCATGGTGGTCTGCTGCTTCAGCGCCCGATCCAGGATCGGCTTGCCATAGGTGGTGGCACCGATGGAAAGATAGGGCGTGCGCTCGTCGACCTCGATCCAGTTCCCCTCCGGATAGATCAGGAACATGGTCGGTTCCTCATCCTTGGAAAGCTGGCCGCCGATGATGGCATGCAGGTTGAACTTCAGGTTCGACGCTTCCAGCGCCTCCCGGTCCTCCGCGGCGACGGTGCGCAGGCAGCGGGCAAAGGCGTTGGCCGCGTCCAGCATGGTGGGGAACGGCTTGGCCTTCTTGTCGGCCATTTCGCGCCGCAGATAGGCCAGCGTCTTGTCGCGTACCGACCGCAGACCCGAGGTCATGACAAAGAACTGCTCCTTGCCGTTCTTGATCAGGGTCACCTTGCGGGCGGCCGTCACCTGGGTGCCGGCGGTGATGCGACCATCGGCCAGCGCGATCAGCCCGTCCTTGATCTTGATGCCGAGACAGTAGGTCATTTGCTCAAACCACTCCGGTCGTCAGGGGCGAAGGGGCGGCATCCTGTCACGGCACCACCATGCCGCGAAAGACCAAAGCGGACATGCCGCCCGCGCCCTTGGGGCATGCGCATCCTATCCTTTTGAACAGCGCCGCTCTTGTTGCACTGCACAAAAGCGCCTTGACTCCTGTCCATCGCACCGATATATCTACACCCATGCTGCATTGCAGCACACCTGGCTCCAGCCGCCGTGACGGTGGCGGGTCGCTTGGGTTGAAGCGGCGACCGGCGCCGGGGCTGCACCAAGCGGACCGGTACCGACAGAGCGCAACAAGGAGATGGCACATGGCAACCCGCATGCCGAAGGGGCCCGTGGCGGCCGCGACGCCGAAAAAGGCCGTCGCGAAATCCGCCCCTGTTCCGCCGGCCCCCGTTCCCCCGGTTGAAGAAACCGCAGCGCAAGCTGCCGTACAGATCGAACCGCCCGTGGAGACGCCCGTCGCCCATGCGGTGGAGGAAGTGACGCCGGAACCGGCAACCCCGCCTGCGCCGGTGGAAGCACCGCCGGTCGCGGCTGCCCCGGTTGCGGTGGAAGCCGAGGCGATCCCGGCCCCGAAGCCGGCGAAGCCGAAGCCCGTGGCCAAGCCGGCCGCACCCAAGGCCGCCCCGGCAGCGGCCACCAGGATCGAACCCCCGGCCAAGCCGGTTGAACAGGCTATCGCCCAGACCAAGGAAAAGGTGGAAAAGATGAGCAAGCAGGTATTCGCCACGTTCGAAGATGTCGTTGGCTTCCAGAAGGACAATGTGGAGGCTTTTGTGGCTTCCTCCACGATCCTGACCAAGGGCTTCGAAGCCCTGTCGAAGGAACTGGTCGCCTTCACCCAGGCCCAGTACGAACAGTCGGTGGCCACCACCAAGGCCCTGTTCGCCGTGAAGTCGGTGAAGGAACTGGTCGACCTGCAGACCGAATTCGCCAAGACCTCCTTTGACGCGCTGGTGGCCGAGGCGACCAAGGTCTCCGAGACCGGCATCAAGGTCGCCAACGAGGCCGCCGAGCCCATCACGGCCCGCGTGAACGCGACCGTCGAGAAGCTGTCGAAACTGAAGGCCGCCTGATCGGCGCCTGAGACAACATGAAATGCAGAACGGGGTACCAGCAACGGTGCCCCGTTTTCATGTCCGCCCCTACCCCGCCCGGAGCGCCAATGGCAGGGTGATCAGGAAGCGCGTGCCGTGACCAGGCACGGACGCCAGATCGATGGCGCCCTGCAATGGCCCGGTCACCAGATTATGCACGATATGCAGACCGAGACCGGTGCCGCCGCTGTCGCGTTTGGTGGTGAAGAATGGATCGAAGGCCTTGGACAGCACCTCCGGCGGCATGCCCACGCCATTATCGGTGATGGCGATGGAGACCCTGTCGGGGCTGGCCCGGCCGACGGCGATCAGGATTTCCGGCCTTTCCACCCCGGCAAAGCCATGCACGATGGCATTCTGCACCAGATTGGCCACCACCTGGGCAAGCAGACCCGGCAGTGTGGTGACGGTCAGGCCCGGCATGCCATCCACGGCAACATTGACCCGCCGCTGACGTATGATCGGTTCCAGGCTTTTCAGCACGTCGCCGACATAGGCGACAAGGTCGACGGTGCGCAGGGCCTCGCTGCTGCGATCGGCGGAAACCTGCTTGAAGCTGCGGATCAGGTCGGCTGCCCGTTCCAGATTGCCGGTCAGGATGCGCAGCCCTTCGTCCAGCTTCTCCAGGAACTGTTCCAGGGCGCCGCGCTTGAGCTGATTGACGCCGAAGGCCCTGGCGATATCGTCACGCTCGCTTTGCAGGTGGGTGGCCAGGGTGAAGGCCACGCCCAGCGGCGTATTGATCTCATGCGCGACACCGGCCACCAGTTGGCCCAGCGACGCGTGCTTTTCCTGCTGCACCAGCCGCCCCTGCGTGGCGCGCAGTTCCGACAGCGTGCTGTCCACCTTCGCATAGGCGGCGGCATTGGACAGGGCGATGGCGCCATAGGCGCAAAGCGTGCGAAAGACCAGCTTCTCCCGCTCGCCATAGGCGTTTTCCGCTGCCGACTGCACCGTCATCACCCCCCACAGCCGCGCGCCGACCACCAGCGGGGCCAGCAGCAGCGTGCGCATGAAACGCGTGCCCGGAATATGGGACGGAGAGGATTGTTCATGCGGGCCGCGCAGCACCAGCAGTTCGTGGCGTTCCCGCGCACAGCGGGCGACCAGCGACACGGAATCGGACAATGCCCGCCGGATGGCAGGCAGCGGCCGCCCGAATTCCAGACCATAGCGGAGATCCAGATTTTCTCCGGTTTCATCAACGACATAGATAGAAAAGGCATCCATTTCCATCATCGTGCCCGCATGGCGGTGCAGGGCGTGGAACACCGCCTCCGCGTCCAGCGTGGCCGTGATCTGCTGCCCGATCCGGCCCAACTGCTCCAGCGTTTGCGTCGCCTCGTGCAGGGCGGCCGCGCGGGCCGCCTCGGCGGCGGCCAGTTGCCGGTGATAGTCGCCCTCGGCCTTCAACCGCTCCGTCTCGAACCCGGCCTGCATAGCCAGAAGCCGGTCGCTGACCTCGCGGCTATGGATGATGCCGCGCGCCTGACCGGCCTTGCGTTCCCAATGCAGGGCCGCCCCCATGTCGCCCGCCGCCTCATAGGCGTTGGCCAGGGCGGACAGAAGATCGGCGGAAACAGTGTATCCCTGGATCGAGCCCGCCAGATCCAGCGCCTGACGCAGGTAATGGATGGGCGCGGTTTCCCCGTCAGCCAGGCCGGGAGGGGGCGCCAGATCGGGAAAACGCTGATGGATGCCGGCCCTGGCCCGCAGCACATCGATCTCCCGCCAGCGGTCGCACCGCTGATGCACCAGGGCCAGGGCCTGATCGGCCGCCGCCAGGGCCGGGTCGCAATGGCCCAGCAGGGTCAGGGCGCGGGCGCGGCCGCACTGGGCCTCCACCTGCAGATCGCCCTGTTCAAGATCGCGGGCAATGTCCAGCAGATCGTCGAACCAGCGCAGACCCGCCGCCGGGTCCCCCACATCCAGTTCCAGATCCCCCAGATACTGGCAGGCGATGGCATGGTTGCGCGACCGGCCGAACGGCGCCAGCCATTCCAGCGATTCCAGCAGCAGGTGCCGGGCCCGGCCCGTCTGCTGCAACCGGCGCAGCGTATCGCCCATGCCGCGCAGGCATTGCCCCACCGCCGCCGGCCAGCCGGTGGCCCGCGCCAGCCCGTGCGCCCGTTCGCGCCACAGGAATTCGCTGACATAGTCGTTCAGGTTGGCATGGGCCGCGCCGACATTGCCGGCCAGCAGGACCGCCAGCCGCATCTGCCCCGCCAGCATGGCCTGATCGCAGCCCCGCTGATAATGGCGCAGCGCCTTCATGAAATCCCCGCGGGAGAAGCAGAGCCCGCCATGGAAATAGGCGGCCACCGCATCCAGGCCGGGATGTTCCAGCAGCGGCCCCTCCGGCAGGATCGGCGCCCATTGCGCCGCCGCTGCGGCCGCATCGCCGAACAGGGCGTCACGCGCCATCCAGGCCTGGGCGATCTGCTGGCGCATCATGTCGCCCGCCCGCTGGTAAAGGCTATTGGCATTGCGGTGGGCCAGGATGCGGCGTCGGGTCTGTCCCCGGTCCAGGGCCAGCAGCGCCTCCGTCATGGCGGCATCACCCTCGCCCAGCAGGTCGCCGATCTGGCGGAAGGTGGCGCGCGCGCTTTCCAGCAGCGCCTCCGCCTGATCCAGTTCGGCAAACAGGGCCTTCGCCTCCGCCTTGATCAACAGCAGCCGCGCCGTCAGGCGGCGCAGTTCGCGTTCGTTGGCGAAGGTGGCATAGGGCAGAAGGTCCATGGCCTCGCCCATCATCTCCAGGGCCAGGCGGGTGTCGCGCTGCCGGTTGTACCAGGCCAGCGTGGTCAGCAGCAGCAGCCGCTGCACCGGGTCCTGTGCATTGGCCAGGTGATGTTCGGCCGACAGAACCTGTTCGGCCAGACCATAAAGATCCAGCGGACCGACAAGGGAAGAACCAGGAAGCGTCGGGCAATCGGCAACGGGCGGCATCTCGCCCGCGAATTCGTCAAGACAGGCCAGCAGCGACGCTTCGTCAGCCGCCTCCTCATCGCCATCCCTGTCCGTCACACTGTCCGCCATGGACCGCCCAGATCGCCTGCCGCTTCCGCGCCCCACCACGCCGACGGCATTTCAATCAAATGCTACGCAACCTGGGACCGGGTGGCAAATAGGTTCCTTGGGCAACATTACGATTCCCGGCTTTTGCCACCATCTGTGGTCGCATTGCCATGGAAACAGGCCGTCGCCGCAATGGAATCCCGCCTGAAATCCAGGGTCCCGCGCTGTGGCATCACAGGGGCTGGGGGGCCGGCGTGTCCGGTCCGCCGGCTTGTGCCGGCCGGTCGGGCGCCGGCGCGGCCTCAATTTCCGCAAGGGCGGAGGCGGCGGGCGGCGGCCTCATGCTGGCCAGACCTTCGGCGATCATGCCGCGCGCCGTTTCCCGTTCGCCCATCACCACCGTGCTGGCACCATTCTGGGTCAGGTACACGACTTCTTCGTCGGCATGGGCACGGGCGATGATGGGCAGGCCGGGATTGGCGACCCGCGTCTGGCGAATGATCTGGCCGGCCTCGAACGACCCGGGGATGGCGATGAACATCAGCCGGGCCGCCGGCAGGTTCAGGGCCGACAGTACCTCCGGCAGCACGGCATTGCCCACCACCACCTCCACTCCCGCGGCACGAAGGGTGTCGATGCGTTTCTGGTTATCCTCGACCACCAGATAGGGCACCCCCTCCTCCTGCAGCCGGGCGGAGATCAGGCTGCCGACCCGGCCATGGCCGATGATGACGGCATGGCCGCTGAGGCTGGTGGGGGGGATCGGCTCCCGCGTCGGCTCGACCGCGACGGCAAGCGTCGCGGGGTCCACGCCGCCGGGTTCCAGCTTGTGGCCGAACTTGTCGATCAAGGAGAACATCACGGGGTTCAGCAGGATCGACAGGATGGCGCCGACCAGCACCAGATCCTGGCCCTCCTGCGGCAGCAGGCCCAGATTGACGCCCAGCGCCGCCAGGATGAAGGAGAATTCGCCGATCTGCGCCAGGCTGGCCGAAATGGTCAGCGCCGTGCTGCGCGGATGGCCAAAGGCCAGCACGATCAGATAGGCGGCCACCGACTTGCCCAGCACGATGATCAACAGCGTGGCCAGCACGGGCACCGGCCGTTGCAGCAGGATGGCCGGATCGAACATCATGCCGACCGACACGAAGAACAGCACGGCGAACGCGTCGCGCAGGGGCAGCGACTCCTCCGCCGCGCGGTGCGACAGGGGCGATCCCGACAGGACCATGCCGGCGAAGAACGCGCCCAGCGCGAAGGACACGCCGAACAGTTCAGCGGCGCCATAGGCGACACCCAGGGCGATGGCCAGCACGGCGAGCCGGAACAGCTCACGCGAGCCGGTATGCGCGATCTCGTGCAGCACCCAGGGAATGACGCGCTTGCCTACCACCAGCATCAGGGCGACGAAGGCCGCCACCTTGCCCAGCGTAATGGCGACCACGGTCAGCAATTGCGTACCCGTCAGGGTGACGGCCTCCGCCCCGTCGGCGCCGGCCTTGTCACCCAGCAGCCCGGCCAGCGCCGGCAGCAGGACCAGCGCCAGGACCATGGCCAGATCCTCCACGATCAGCCAGCCGATAGCGATGCGCCCTCTTTTCGACTCGACCAGACGGCGTTCCTGCAAGGCACGCAGCAGCACGACGGTGGACGCGACCGACAGGGCCAGGCCGAACACCAGCCCCGCGCCCAGGGTCCAGCCCAGGGCCCAGGACAGGCCCATGCCCATCAGCGTCGCGATGCCGATCTGGCCGATGGCGCCGGGGATGGCGATCCCCTTCACCGACATCAGATCCTTGACCGAAAAATGCAGCCCCACCCCGAACATCAGCAGGATGACGCCGATTTCCGCCAGTTGCGGCGCCAGGTTCATGTCGGCGACATAGCCCGGCGTCCCGGGACCGATCATGACGCCCGCCAGCAGATACCCGACCAGGGGAGAGATTTTCAGCTTCTGCGCGATCGCCCCGAAAATGAAAGCCAGCGCCAGCGCCGCGACAATCATCGTGATCAGGGGCACATCATGCATGGGGAAGGCTGCCTTTCATCCGGGCCAATGACCGGGCAGGCCTTGACCTCTCAACCATTTAATCCAATATCACCCAATATGGTTGAGACGTTTCGGATTGCAACCCGTGCCCCAGGAACTTTCTATGGTCCAGATTTCCCCAGCCCAGTGCCGCGCCGCGCGCGGCCTGCTGGACTGGAGTCAGGAACAACTGGCGCTGGCGGCCGGGTTGTCCCGCAGCACGGTGCGCGATTTCGAAAGCGGCCGCCACGAACCGCACCGGGGCAGCATGGTGCTGATCCTGCAAACGCTGGCGGCACAGGGCGTGGAACCGGTGCCTGCCAGCGACGGCACCGGAGAGGGCGTGCGGTTCCGGGCGTAAGGGCGAGCGGCGCCATGCCCCCATGTTGGCCCGCAGCGGCAGGCCGGCATCAAGTCAGCGCAACGGATACGGGAATGCCGCCTGACAGACGTTTCAGCCCCCGCGTGATCGCCGGCAGCTCCTTTCTGTAGACCCGTTCCATGGGCGTTACCTGCACCTCCCAGGCGCCCTTGCCCTTGGGTCCCGCCACCCGCTTGTGCGTCCAGGTGGCGATGACCTTTCCCTGCCGCAGGATGACGGGGCTGATCCAGCCGGCCGTGCGATAAACGGCCGGCCGGAATTTCTCCTCCAGATACTGGCCCGTATCGGCATGGGCCAGCAGAAAGGGGTCGAACAGGCCCAGAACGGTGATCTGCCCCTCGGCCGGCGCCGACGCCTTCAGCGCCTCCAGATCGGTTTCCAGCAGATAGGCTTTCCTGGAGCCCAGCGCCACCGGAACGATCTCGTCCGCCAGATCGGCGAAGGCCTGTTGCGCCGGGCCGGCATAGAACCCGACGAATTTCTTGAAATCCGCCGGTGTGGCCGGCCCGAATACGGAGAGATAGCGGCGGGCCAGCGCGGCCATGGCCGTGCGCCCGTCCGGCACCGCCGGCGCCTGGCCCAGCCACTGCGCCAGATGCACGAACAAGGCCTCCCGCGCGCCCTCCCCGTCCGGCTTTTCCGCCGGCCCGTGGCAGACATGGCCCAGCGCGCAGGCCAGCTTGATGATGCCGCCCCAGCTATGTTCCAGCATGGGCCGCGCCCATTCGCCCAGGGTCGGCACCAGCCGGCGCGACAGGTCCATACGGCTGTGCGCGCCTTGTTCCAGGGCGGCGACGACGGCGGCGACCAGGGCGTCAACCTGTTCCAGGCTCAACCCTTCCTTGGCGTACCAGTTCTGGTAACCCTGCACATGTTCGCGGCGCAGGCCCAGGATCATGGGCAGGTCATCGGCGGGCATCAGATGCAGGGTCGACCGCTGCGCCCACAATTTCACCAGGCTGCGGTCCTGATAGAGGGCGCGGTCGATATCGGCATCCGCCGTCCCGCCATCGCTGCGCGCCCGCAATTGCAGGATGGCGGCCGAATGCACCTGTGCCTGCGCCCCGATCAGGCTGCGCGCCGCGATCAGGGCATCCGCCGCCGGCATGGTCAGGTTCTGCCGGTCCAGCCGGAAAGAAAGCGCCTGGGGCAGCGTGATCGCGGTCATCATCCATCCTGCGGCTCGGGAAACCACCGCAGGATGCCGGAGAATATGGTTGGGAACAATAGGGGAACAGACCCTATTTCAGCCCGTCCATCCGCCGTTGCAGTTCCGGGCGCTGCGGCGCGTCGGCGGGAAGCTGTTTCAGCAGCCGTCCCCACAAGTCACGCGCCCGGTCATTCTTACCCTCGTTCGCCGCCTGCTGGCCCAGATAATAAAGCGCCTGCGGATTATCGGGCGCCAGTTCCAGCACCTTGCCCATGGCGGTCAGGAATTCGGCACTGCCCTGGGTCTGCACATTGTCGGGTGCCGTCAGGCGGGACAGGTCCAGCCAGGCCAGCAACCGCCCGGGATCGGCCTTCACCGCCCCGCGCAGGGCTGCGCGGGCGGCATCCAGTTTGCCCTGCACCTCCCGCGCGCGGGCCAGACGCATCCAGCCATCGGCATCGCCGGGATTGTCTTTCAGCTTGGCTTCCAGCCCGTCCACCATGCTGTTGATGGTGGCCTGCTGGTCCTGCTGGCTCATCCCCGCCATGGCCTGCATCTGTTCGGGCGACAGGGCCGGGGCGGCACCGCCCCCACCCGGGCCACCGGCCTGAGCCATGGCGGGCGGCGGCGGGGCGCTGGCGGGCCGGGGTGCCGGCGTGATGGCGATGGGGTCCAGGCCCACCTGGGTGGCGGCATCATGGATGCGCGCCCGCACGGTCGGCAGCCAGGGCGCATCGGCCGGGCTGTCGGCGACCAGGGACGTCCAGCGGTCCAGCGCGCCCCTTATATCGCCCGCCTGCACCCGCGCCATGCCCAGATAATAGCGGGCGCGGGCATCCATGGCGTCGGCGGCCACCGCTTCGGTGAACAGGCGCACGGCCTCTTCCCCCACCACGCCGTCGGCGGCAACGGTCAGCGCCTCACCCAGCGTGCCCTTCACGGCGGCATCGTCGGGCGTCAGGCGCAGCACCTGACGCCAGGCATTGACGGCATCGTCGGGCCGGCTCATGGCGCCATAGGTCTGGGCCAGCAGGCCCCAGCCGCCGGCATCGTCCGGATTATCCTTCAGCGTCGCTTCCAGCTTGGCGACAGCCTCCAGCACCTGCGGTGGTACGGGGGCCTCCTTGGGCCGGGTGGCAAAGGGCACGGCCGGCATGTTGGGATGGCCCAGCGGCAGATAGATCGCCAGCGCCGCCACGGGCAGCAGCAGCGTGACCAGCAATGCCATCCGCTGGGCCGGCTTCGCCTCCATAGCGGCGGGCGTGAGCGTCGCCGCCTCGTCCGCGGCCGACAGCAGGCGGCGACCCACCTCCGCCCGCGCGGCGCGGGCCTGATCGTCGGACAGGATGCCGCGTTTCAGGTCGCGGTCGATCTCCGCCACCTGAGCCGCATAGACACCGCGCGCAAAATCCGCCGCCCCTTCCAGCGGCGGGGCGGGGCGCAGCAGGGCGCGCAGCAAGGGCAGCAGGGCCAGCGCCGTCAGGGCGGCCGCGACCAGCCAGAAACCGATCATCGCCCATCCCCCGGCTTGTCTTCATTCAACAGGTCCGCCAGCCGCGCCTCCTCATCCGCCGTCAGGGCGGGGGCGGGCATGGTTTCCACATCCCGCCGGCGTTGACGCATGTAAAGCGCGGTGCCGATCCCGGCCAGCGCCAGCAGCACGAACGGACCGCCCCAGAGCAGCGCCGTGTAACCCGTCACGGGTGGGCGCAGCAGCACAAAATCGCCATAGCGGTCATGGACATAGTTCAGGACCTGATCATTGCTGTCGCCCGCCACCAGCCGTTCGCGCACCAGCACCCGCAGGTCGCGGGCCAGATCAGCATTGCTGTCATCGATGGACTGGTTCTGACAGACCAGACAGCGCAGTTCCTTGGATATCTCCCGCGCGCGGGCCTCCAGCGCCGGATCGGACAGTTTCTCGTCCGGCATGACGGCCAGGGCGGGAAGGGAGAGGACGGCTATGAAGGTAAACACCGCCACGGCCTTAACCACCGTCATCCCCGCGAAAGCGGGGACCCAGCGTGAGGCGCGGTCAGCGCCGATATGGGTCATGTCGCGGCTGACGCCGCTTATGCTGGGTCCCCGCTTCCGCGGGGATGACGGTAGAGAAAGCCGCCCGAGCCACTCCCTCATTTGGACAGTTCCCGGATCATCGGCAGGATCTTCTCTTCCAGGTCGAACGGCATCAGCGGCCCGACATGGCGGTAACGCACGCGGCCATCCTTGTCGATGACATAGGTTTCCGGCACGCCATAGACGCCGAAATCAATGGCGACGCGGCCATCCTTGTCCGCACCGATGGCGGTGAAGGGATTGCCCATCTGGTCCAGGAAGGCCTTGGCCGCTTCCGGCTTGTCCTTGTAATTGATGGCGTGGATGGTCACCCCCTCCTCCCGCGCCAGCCGCATCAGCAGCGGATGTTCCACCCGGCAGGGCGCGCACCAGCTTGCAAAGACATTCAGCAGCCGCACCTTGCCCGTCAGGTCGGCGTTCGACAAACCCGGTTCCCCCTCCGTCAGGCCCGGCAGGGAAAAGGTGGGCGCCGGCTTGTCGATCAGCATGGAGGGCAGCTTGGACGGATCGCGGGTCAGGCCCAGCGCGAAATAACCGCCCAGGATCAGGAACACGGCCAGCGGCAGCAGCAGCAGCAGACGGTGACGGGTCACGGCGCTCATCTTGTCTCGCCCTTTACTCGGCGGGTTGCAGGGCGGGGGCGACCGGTGCGGTGCGGCGGGCCGGCACACCGACCCGCAGACGCCGGTCGGAAAGGCTGAGACAGCCGCCCAGCACCATGATCAGCGAGCCGATCCAGATCCAGGGCACCAGCGGGTGGTGGTAGAGCCGCACGACCCAGCCGCCACCGGCCCCGCTCTCCTCCCCCAGCACCACATACAGGTCGGAATAGAAGGTGGTGTGGATGGCGGCTTCCGTCGTCTGCATCTTGGCCACGGGGTACCAGCGACGCTCAGCCTTCATCCGGGCGACCGGCGCCCCGTCGCGGCTGACGCTGAAATGGCCCATCTCTGTCCGGTAATTGGCGATATTCAGATCCTCGACCCGGTCCAGCACCAGTTCGTAGCCGGCGATGCTGGCCTTGTCGCCCAGCTTCATGACCCGCACATCCTCGGCCAGCCAGAAGGTGGTGCCCACCATGCCGGCGATGGCGATGCCCATGCCGGCATGGGCCACCGCCGTGCCCCAGGCACCCAGCGGCAAGCCCTTGGCACGGCTCAGGCTATCGCGCAGCGGCACGCGGAACAGCTTCACCCGGTCCGCCACTTCCCAGAGCGCGCCGAACCCGGCCCAGGCGGCCATGGCGATGCCGACCAGCGCCATCACCGGCTTCACGCCGGCCAGCCACAGGGCCAGCATCACCGACACCAGGGTCAGCAGCGCCACGACCCACAGGCGCGACAGCACGCCCGGCAGGTCGGCCCGCTTCCACGGCATGAACGGCCCCAGCGCCATGACCAGGATCAGGGGGATGGTCAGAAACGGCGTGATGAAATTGTAATAGGGCGCGCCCACCGAGATCTTGTGCCCGAACGCGTCCAGCAGCAGCGGCATCAGGGTCCCGATCAGCACCACCGCCGCCGACACCGACAGCAGCAGATTGTTCAGCACCAACGCCCCTTCCCGGCTCAGCGGTGCGAACAGCCCGCCGATCTTCAGCGCATGCGCCCGGAGCGCGAACAGCAGCAGCCCGCCACCCGTCGCCAGGATCAGCAGACCCAGCACCGCCACCCCGCGCTGCGGATCGACCGCAAAGGCATGGACCGAGGTCAGCACGCCGGACCGCACCAGGAACGTGCCCAGCAGCGAGAGCGAGAAGGTGAGGATGGCCAGCAGGATGGTCCAGGTCTTCAGCGCATCGCGCTTTTCCACCACGATGGCGGAATGCAGCAGCGCCGTTCCGGCCAGCCAGGGCATCAGGGAGGCGTTTTCCACCGGGTCCCACATCCACCAGCCGCCCCAGCCCAACTCGTAATAGGCCCACCAGGAGCCCATGGCGATGCCCATGGTCAGCGACGTCCAGGCCAGCAGGGTCCAGGGCCGCACCCAGCGTCCCCAGGCCGGATCGACCCGGCCCTCGATCAGGGCGCCGACAGCGAAGCTGAACGCGACGGAGAAGCCGACATAGCCCATGTAGAGGAAGGGCGGATGGAAGGCCAGACCGGGATCCTGCAGCAGTGGATTCAGGTCATTGCCATCAAGGGGGGCGGGCAGGATACGGGCGAACGGATTGCTGGTCAGCAGGATGAACAGCAGGAAGCCCACACCGATCAACCCCTGCACGCCCAGCACACGGGCCTTCAGCGTCGGCGGGATGTTGCGCCCGAACCCGGCCACCGCCGCCCCGAACAGGGCCAGCATGAAGACCCAGAGCAGCATGGAACCTTCATGGTTCCCCCACACGCCCGCCACCTTGTACAGCATGGGCTTCAGGCTGTGGCTGTTATTCACGACATTCAGGACGGAGAAGTCCGAGACGACATGCGCCTGCATCAGGGCCGCGAAGGAAATGGCGATTGCGGCAAGCTGCGCGAACGCCGCCATCCGCCCCGTCTCCATCCAGGCCACATCCCGCCGGGCCGCCCCGACCAGCGGCATCACCGACTGCACCACCGCCAGCAGCAGGGCCAGAACCAGGGCGTAATGTCCGATCTCGGGGATCATGGGCAGGCTTTCCGCTTCGCTACTTTGATCTTGAACGGGTGAACATCGATGACAGATGTCGGTGTCCATGCACAATGCGGTATATGTTCCGGGTCTCCGGATCGAAAGCGATTACCCAAGGGGTCTCGTTGGCAAATCGTGTGGGGTAACGGGGCTGGACATCGGCACGCAGATGCCCTTTTTCGTTTCCTGTCCGGATGGCTTCGCAGCGCGCATATAATCTGTCACGGCTTTGACGGGCGACGATCGTACCGAACTGTCGCCGGCTTTCACGCAATATCCGCACCAAGTCCCTTAAGGCGGGCGGGTACAGGTTGCTGGGTAAAGCCGGCTCCATTTTGACAGCACTCACCGCAATGAAGTGCGTGCGGAATCTCGTGCGATATCGGACATCCGCTTGTCCAACTCGTCGGCGGCGTCCCATTCGGCATCCAGGCGACGCATGATCTCGGCAACTTGCGCGACCGGTACCGGACCTGCAGCCAAGCCTTCGACAGCGGCAGCGTCGATGCTGTCGGCCAACGCCCGGCCCCAACGGGAACCAGCATCAATGCTGGATTTCAAACGATACCGATGTTGCATGTCCGCTCACCATGATGATGTCAGCAACCGACATAAAGCCTAACTGGGAACGAAAGGGATGCCCACCCTTACTTCCCCGCCTCATAGACCGGCTTGCCCGGCAATTCCGGCTTGAACTGGCCCGAGGCCTTCAGGGCGTCGGCCACTTCCTTGGGCATGTATTTCTCATCATGCTTGGCCAGCACTTCCGAGGCCACGAACACGCCGTCGGCGCCCAGGCGGCCTTCGACCAGTACGCCCTGGCCCTCGCGGAACAGGTCCGGCAGGGGGCGGTCGGTGGTGATGGTCACGGAATGGGCCGTATCGGTGATGGTGAAGCGGGTAGACACGCCATCATCCACCTTCACCACCGACCCGCCTTCCACCAGCCCGCCGACCCGCACCCGCTTGTCGCCCGGCGGCTTGGTCACCAGATCGGAGGGGGAGAAGAAGAAGGCCACATTCTCCTCGAACGCGGTCAGGGTCAGCGCCGTGGCGGTGCCCAGCCCGGCCAGGGCCAGCAGCAGCATGTAGAGACGGCGCTTCTTGCGCGTCATCATGGTTTTCCCTCCCCGTCGCCCGCCACGGCCCGGCGGCGGCGCGGCAATGTCTGTTCCAGGCTGCGCAGCATCCGTTCCTTGCGGCGCAAGGTCCCCAGGCTGGCCGCCAGCAGACCGACCAGGATCAGCAGCGCCAGCCCATAGCTGGACCAGACATAGATGGCGTATCCGCCCATGTGGAAAAAGTCGGCCATCCTGTCACACCCCCCCGGCCTGGGTCAGACGCAGGGTCTGGATCTTGCGCTCCGCCAGTTCGGCCCGCATGCGCAGGATGACCGTGGCCGCGAAATAGGTCTTGAAGGCCAGCGCCAGGATCAGCAGCGGCCACAGCATGTCGCCATGGATGGACGGCCCGTCCATGCGCAGGACGGATGCCGGCTGATGCAGCGTGTTCCACCAGTCGACGGAGAATTTGATGATGGGCACATTGATGGCACCGACCAGCAGCAGGATCGATCCGGCCCGGTGCCCGCGCTGGGGGTCATCGAACGCATCGACCAGCGCCATATAACCCAGATAGAGGAAGAACAGGATCAGGACAGAGGTCAGGCGCGCATCCCACACCCACCAGGTGCCCCACATCGGCTCCCCCCACAGGCTGCCCGTGACCAGGCACAGCAGGGTGAAGCCCGCCCCCAGCGGGGCGGCGGCCTTGGAATAGACCTCCGCCAGCGGATGACGCCAGACCAGCGCGCAGGCCGCCGCCACCGCCATGGAGCTGTAGGCGAACATGGCCATCCAGGCGGCGGGCACATGGATATACATGATCCGGACGGTATCGCCCTGCTGGTAATCCTCCGGGCTGACGAACAGCGCCAGATAGAGGCCGGCAGCGAACAGGAGGGCGGACAGGACCGAGACCCAGGGCAGGACCAGGGCGGCCAGGCGCAGGAAGCGGGCGGGATTGGCGAAGCGATGCATGGTGGTCCTTATGTAGCATGGACCCCCGCAATTTCACACCGGTGGCAGAGCCTCATGCGCTGATTTGATCCAGCACAGGATGCCTAACCCCAGCGGCCGGCGCGCAGGCTCCGGATCTCCTCCACCTGTTCATGCAGGTCGATGGCGTGATGGACCAGGGCGGTGGCCATGTCGGCTTCCAGCGGCTTGGCGAACAGGTACCCCTGCGCCCGGTCACAGCCCATCTGGCGCAGCAGCGCCTCCTGCGCCTCCGTCTCCACCCCTTCGGCCACGACACCGAATTCCATGATGCCGGCGATATGCAGAATGGCGCTGACCAGGGCCAGGCCTTTCTCGTCCCTTGCCATGCCGGTCACGAAGCTGCGATCGATCTTGATCGTGTCGACGGGCAGGTTCTGGAGGTAGGCCAGGGACGAATAGCCCGTGCCGAAATCATCGATGGCCAGCCCGATGCCCAGGTCCCGCAACCCCTGCAGAATGGTGATCGCCTCCCCGCCCTGGCCGATCAACCCGCTTTCGGTGATCTCCAGCCGCAGCCATTCCGGCCGGCATTCCGTCATCTCCAGCACGCCCGTCACCCAGCGCACGATATCCAGCCGCGACGGGTCAAGCTGATAGGGCGAAAGATTGACCGAGACATAGAGCGGCTTGCCGGCCCGCCCCCGGTTCCATTTCGCGATCTGGCGGCAGGACTGGACCAGGATATGGTTGCCCAGCGGCACGATCAGGCCCGTCTCCTCCGCCACCGACACGAAGGTGGTGGGCGGGATGGGGCCATGGTCGGGGTCGGTCCAGCGGGCCAGCGCCTCGAACCCCGCCAGTTCCCCGTCGGCCAGCCGCACGATCGGCTGAAACACCGGCCGCACGCCGTTGGTGAAATAGATGGCCTGGCGCAGCCGGTCATAGATGACATGGCGTTCGGTCAGCCGCGCCCGCATCGCGGCGTCGAACACGCGCCGTCCGCCGCCGCCCGCCGCTTCGGCCTCCGCGCTGGCAATCTCGGCATCGCGCAGCAGGGTGGTGGCATCGCTGGCCCCCTGCGCTTCCGGCACCACGCCCAGACTGGCCGTCACAAACATCTCCCGCCCCGCCACCGACAGGGGGGCCCGCAGCGCGTCGCGAACCGTGTGGGCGATGCGCTCGGCACGGTCGGCCGCGTCGCCATCGAAGGACAGGACGGCGAATTCACCGGTATCGATGCGGCCCAGAAGGTCCCCCGCCGGCACACAATCCCGCAGCCGCTTTCCGACAGCGGCCAGCAGCGCGTCGGAATCCGCCTCGCCCAGCGTCGCCTTCAGGGCGCGGAACCGGTCCAGGCCGATCACGGTGACGGCCGTCTCCGTCTCCACGCCCAGCGCCTGCTGCAGGGCCTGCAGGATATGGGCGCGGTTGGGCAGACCCGTGACCCTGTCGAAATTGGCCATGACATGCAGTTGCTGCTCTGTGCGGCGGCGATAGATCTCCGCCTGGCGCTCGGCCAGCAGATGGTGCAGTTCCTGGGCCAGTTCCAGTTCGATATGGCTCCACCCGGCCTGCCCGTCCCGCAGCAGGACGACATGCCCGTCCGGCACATCGATGCCCAGCACCCCCTGCCGCCAGGCGATGCCCTCGCGCCGCGCCGCACCCGGCGCGCCCAGCGCTTCCAGCCAGTGTGACAGGGGCGCCAGATCATGGCTGGCCCAATGGCTGCCCTCGATCCCCGCGATCATGGAAGCGTGGGGCAGAAGCTCGCGGATCACCGGCTGCGCCGCCATCAACCCGTCGGTCAGTTGCACGCCCTGGCGCAGCAGCCGCGACAGGCGGGTCAGGCCACGGGCCGCCGCCGTGCGCGCGGCGATGCTGGCCCGTTCCTCCAGCGTCGCGATCTGTGCCGCCACGATCTCGCCCAGCGCCTCGCACAGGGCGCGCACGGAGGGGCTCACCGCATGGGGGGCGACGCTTTCGCACCAGAGATATCCCCACATGCGGCCCCCGACCAGCAGGGTGACCGCCAGCACGCCCCGCACCTGCCGCCGATGCCCATGGCCCTGGAACAGGCTGGTGGGATGGCGCAGGCTGACGCGGCTGAGGTCCAGGGGCGCCGATGTCAAGGGATTGACCGCCGGCAGCAGCGCCACCGGTTCCGCCCCCATGTCATGCACCAGCCGGGCGCGGTTCAGTTCCAGCAGCGTGGTTTCCAACGGCCGCAGCGGGACGAAGCCGACGGCCGGCAGTTCCCCGCTGCCCGGCGCCGCCGCGACGGACACTATTTCGGCCTGCCCGCCTTCCGGCATGCGCACGAACAGCGCACGGTCATAACCGGTAAGACGGCGCAGATCCTGCGCGACGGCCGGCGCCAGGTCCGCCACGGTCCCGATATGCCGGTACCGGCGGATGGCCGCTCCGAAACCGGCGGCCACCATGCCGGCATCCCCCAGGGGCGACGCCTCTTCCAGTTCCAGGATCAGGCCACCATCGTCCCATTGCCCATGGGCGATCAGCCGGCGCCTCTGGCCGTCCCGATCCAGGCGCAGGGGCACGGGGCCAATGGCATCGGCCCCGGCCTGCGCAATGGCACGGTCCAGGGCCCGCGCCGCCACGGGGCCCAGCAGGTCCGCCACCGTCCTGCCCAGCGCCTCCTCCACGGTCATGCCCAGCAGGGCCGGCAGATTGGCGCCGGCCTGGATCAACCGGCGATCGCCGGGATCCAGCACCAGCATCCATCCGTGCGGCTGGATCAGATCCAGCCTTTCGCCGGATGCATCGCCGCCCGCCGCGATCAGCGACAGGGGATCTGACCATCCTTGGGCGGGGGGAACCAGCATCGGCAGAGGGGACCAGGCAGCGGGACGGGAAAGGCGGAAACGACAGGGAAGCGGATAACCACCCATCTGTCGGTGAGAGCAATCACATAAGTGTCGATGCGTTAATATTGCGTTGAACTGGTCTGGTAATTGCGGTGAATCAAAATGCCGCGACGGGAAACCAGCATGCCGTGTCCGTATCCATATTGGCAACAAACTATTCGGCCTGCGCCACCCCGATTTTTCCCGGTCCGTGCCCAAAAGGGGTATGGAGGCTAGCTTCTTGATCCGCTGGGAAATTGCGTCGGCGGCACGGGACGTGATAACGATAGTGGCAAAAGAATGTTCTGGTCGGAGTTTGCCCGGACCATGTGGATCAAATGCAGTGTGCCGGCCGGTAGACGAGGTGCCTTCTTCGCCTCGCGGCTTTCTGGTGCCTTGGTCCCGTCCCCGGACCGGGGGCGGCGGAGTATGCGATGCTAGGCTCCCTTCTTCGTCGACTGACCGGTCACCGCGCGGAACCGGCGCCCCAGGCCGTTCCCGCCCCGCCCGTCATGGATAATGTACGACCCGAGATACCGGCGCCCGCGGAGGCGCCTGTGGAAACGGATTTGCTGGTCTCCACCCTGGAAGCACCGGCGGGCGGCATGGGGAAAAGCCCCGTCTTCTCCTCCCGCGCCGTGCGTGACGCCACTGTCGTGACGGGAACGATCGAGTCGCTGACCCGATTCGTGGGTGGGCAGGATGTGCTGGACGACCTGACCTGGCGGTTGGAAAGCCTGACCCCCGATCAGGTGAATTTCCTGCAATTGTCGGCCGAACCCGGCCTGATCCAGCGGGCACAGACCCGAAGCGAGGCGATCAAGGGCGCGAAGGCCGCCGCCTTGCGCAAACTGCTGACCGATCTGGTCGGCGGGGCCATCCCCGAACCGCTGGATCGCACCAATCCGCTGTCCCTGCCCAAGGGACCGATCATACCGCCTCTGACGTCGCTGCAGCCGCGTTCGGTCGGTGCCGTATCCGACACAACGGGCGCCGCCGTTACCGGCACGATCGCCCCGGCAACGGCACCCGCCACGGGGACGCCCAGCCTGACCACGGCACCGCCGCTGGCCACGCGCCCGATCCCGCCGGCCCCAACCAAGCCGGTGACGCCACCCCCGCAGCCGCCATCACGGCCGTCGGTCCCGGTTACACCCGTCGCGGTTGCCCCCGCTCCGACCGCACCGCAAGCGGCGGCAACCGTGGTGGAAAAGGCGCCCGAACCTCTGCGGGCCGCCGCCCCGCCGCCGAAGCCACCGGAACAAAAACCGGTGGAGGCCCGGCTGGCGGAACCGGCACCGGCCAAGGCGCCGCCCAAGGCACCGGAAGCCCCCGCCAAGGCGGTCGAAAAGCCGGCAGCCGAGCCGGTGTCGCCGCCAGCCCCGCCAAAGCCGGTAATGCCACCGGCGGAAGCCAAGGCTGCCATTGCTTCACCCCCCCCGCCGCCACCGGCCCCCGTCCCGCCAGCGCCGAAAGCACCGGAGCCGGCAAAGGCGGCGGAGCCTGTCCGGACGGCCGCGGAACCACCAAAACCCGTTTCATTGCCGGAGCCGCCCGCACCCACCCCGTCGGTGCCCCGGTTGGGCCGCCAGGACGCGGAGGCACGGCGGGCGCGCCTGTTGGCATCCTTGAACGATACACTCTCCTCCAGCGAGGCCGCCCCATGAGCATGCCGTCCAGCGACACCACCGACGCGCGCAAGCTGGCGGAGGCGGGGGCCGGTGGCGCCCCCCTGACCGGAGAGGTTCAGGACAGTGTGGATGCGTTCGATTACGCGGAAACCATTGTCCGCGACCTAGCCCTGCATGTCGGGTCGCGGCTGCGTGATTTCCGCTCCGATCTGGCCGCCATGCATTCCGCCGTGGTGCAACTGCCGGAGACGATGAAGATCAACGCCCTGGGGCAGAACATCCAGGAACTGCGCGAACGGCTGGCCCACCTGACCGGGGTGGTCAGCCAGCAGGTCACGCGCTATCCGGAGGAACTGGACCGGGTTTCGAAATCCGCCTCCGAACTGCTGAACCGGGTCGCGGGGCTGGAAAGCTGGATCGCGGCGGCCCGCCAGACCATGGCGCAGGGGGGCGAAGCGCCCAACCTGCCCATCCCGTCGGGCGGCTTTGTCGGCCATGACCAGTTCGAGGCCATTATCGGCCAGGTGCATGAAAGCATCCTGCGCGTTGTCGGCGCGGTGCGCGACCTGCAACTTGATGTGCGCGACATCCGCAGTGATTTGCGCAAGGTCCCCACCCTTCCGGCCGAAACCGTCGCGGCACCCGAGCCGGCCCCGGCCGTTCCGGTGCCGGACCATGGCCCGGCCCTGGCCGAGCTGTCCCGGCGGCTGGCCGCCCTGGAAAACCGCCCGACCCCGGCCAGCGGTCAGGCCCTGGCCGATCTGGAGCGCCGGTTGAAGGCGCTGGAGGACCGTCCGGTCAGCGTGGCACCTGCGCCCGTCGCACCCGTCGCGCCCCCGGCGCCGGTTGCCGCCGCAATCCAGTCCGATGTCGCGGCCCTGGTCTTCGGTGCCTGGCACCGCCTGTCGCTGCCGGCCGGGGACAAGGCCCTTTCCCAGACGGTGGAGGTTGTGTCGTCGGCCCTGTCGCGCACCTTCGATCAAACCACCCGGTCGCCGCAGGTGGCCAAGGGGTCGGGTATTGTGGCCGTCGCCACGGCGACGCGCGGCGGCACGCCCATCACCGCCCTGCTGGCCACGGAGGATCTGTGCGGCCGGGCCTGGACCCTGGGTGCGGATGGGGCGGAAATGGCCGCCGGGGCCGATGGGGACAAGCCGGCCGCCGTGCGCACGCCCTGCTGGCGGGCCCTGCTGGCCGCGACCGCCCTGGTGGAACAGCAGCAGCCGGGCACCAAGGTGCTTCCCATCCTGGTCTATGGCCATGGCACCATCGACAAGCTGCCATCGCGGGAAGATATGGCCGCCCATGCCGGAAAGCTGGGTGTGGCCGTGGCCGCCGAACGGCTGCTGGTGGTCGGCGCGCCGGATCAGTCGGGCCATGGGGGCTTTGCCCAGCCGCGTGACCTGATGGCGGCGCTGACCGATCTGGGTCTCTGACCCCGCCATGGCGCGCATCCTGGTCACGGGCTTCGCGCCCTTCCTGGGCCATGCGGTGAACCCCACCGCCTGGCTGGCCGAACGGCTGCACGGGTCGGCGGTGGCCGGGGTCGATCTGGTGGGCATTTGCCTGCCCGTCACCTTCACCGGCGCCGTTCCGGCGCTGCTGGACGCGGTGGCGGTGCATCGGCCCGATGCCGTCCTTATGTTCGGCCTGGCCTATGATACCGACAATATCCGGCCCGAGCGGCTGGCGCTGAATCTGGACGATGCGACGGCCCCCGACAATGACGGGGTGATCCGCCGCAACCAGCCCATCGATCCGGCCGGTCCCATGGGCTACTGGTCGTCACTGCCGCTGGACGCCATCATCGACGATCTGGAACAGGGCGGGTTCACCGTGAAGACCAGCCGCGATGCCGGCGGCTATATCTGCAATCACCTGTTCTTCGGCATGCGGCACGCCCATCCCGATCTGCCGGCCGGCTTCATCCATGTGCCGCCCTTCCCCGATGGATTGAAACCCGAGGATCGGGGCCACCGCACGGGCATGGACCCGGACCGGCTGCAACAGGCGGCCCACCTCATCCTGGCGCGGATCGCCCGAGTATGTTAGGTTTATTTTCTTATCACCAGACCCGCCAAGCGCGGTGAAACGCCCCCCTGTTTTACGTTGCATGATGTTTCACAGGACCCGGAGTCCGAATGCCCTCGTCTCCGAATGGGGCGGGGCGGGACGCATTTGCTTCCCCCTGCCGGGGAAAGCCGGTAGCATGGCCTGACCTTCGTCACCCGCCCCCGCCAAGGGATTTTCCGGGATCATGCAGATCTATCTTCCCATCGCCGAACTCTCGGTCAACGCCCTGTTGATCCTGATGCTGGGCGGCGGTGTGGGGTTCCTGTCGGGCCTGTTCGGGGTGGGCGGCGGCTTCCTGATGACGCCGCTGCTGATCTTCATCGGCGTGCCGCCGGCCGTCGCCGTGGGCACCCAGGCGAACCAGCTTGTCGGCGCCTCCGTCTCCGGCGTGCTGGCCCACTGGCGGCGTAACAATGTCGATGTGAAGCTGGGAAGCGTCATGCTGATCGGCGGTGCCGTGGGCACCGGGCTTGGCGTCTGGCTGTTCGGCCTGTTGCAGAAGCTGGGCCATATCGATCTGGTGATCTCGCTCTCCTATGTGCTGTTCCTGGGCACGGTCAGTTCCCTGATGCTGACGGAAAGCGTGCGGGCCATCGTGAAGGGGCGGGGCGCGCCGGTGCGGTCCAAGCTGCACCACCATACCTGGCTGCACGGCCTGCCCTTCAAGATGCGGTTCCCGCGCTCGCGCCTTTACATCTCGGCGCTGCTGCCGGCCTTCATCGGCTTCGTGGGTGGCGTGCTGGTGGCCATCATGGGTATCGGCGGCGGCTTCCTGCTGGTGCCGGCCATGATCTATATCCTGGGCATGCCGACGGCGCTGGTGGCCGGCACGTCCCTGTTCCAGATCATCTTCACCACGGGCCTTGCCGCCTTCCTGCAGGCGGTGGGCAACCAGACGGTCGATATCGTGCTGGCCCTGCTGCTGCTGGTCGGCGGTGTCATCGGGGCGCAGTTCGGCACCCGGGCCGGGGCCAAGCTGCGCGGTGAGCAGGCCCGCGCCCTGCTGGCCCTGATGGTTCTGGCGGTGGCGGTGAAGCTGGCCGTGGACCTGATCATCCGGCCGGAAGACATCTATTCCATCACCCTGCCGGTGATCCGATGACCCGCCGGTCCCGCCGCCTTCTGGCCCTGCCCGTCGCCATCCTGGCCGGTTTCTGCCTGTGGCAGGCCAGCCGCCCCGCTTGGGCACAGTCGCTGGTGGCCGACCTGTCCAGCCACCTGATCGCCATCACCACGGGCTTCACGGGTACCGATGTGGTGCTGTTCGGCGCCGTTGACGGGGATGGCGATGTGGCCGTGGTGGTGCAGGGTCCGGAAGGGGAAGTGACGGTCCGGCGTAAAGGCAGGGTGGCCGGCATCTGGATGAATGTCGAGGATGTGGCCTTTGCCCGCGTGCCCGCCTATTACAATGTCGCCGTCACCGCGCCCCTGGACGGGGTGGTGCCGCCGACGGTGTTGCAACGGCATGAGATTGGTCTGGATTATGTCCGCCTGCTGCCGGAAAAGGCGAAGCTGACGCCGGAAAAGCTGGCGGAATTCCGCGCCGCCCTGATCCGCAACAAGCAGCGGGCCGGGCTGTACACCACGGAAGTGGGCGAAGTGTCCTTCCTGGGCCAGCGCCTGTTCCGCACCCGCATCTATTTCCCGGCCAATGTGGCCACGGGCACCTATACGGCATCGGTCTTCCTGATCCGTGACGGCGACGTAGTCAGTGCCCAGACGACGCCGCTGCTGGTCTCCAAGATCGGCTTTTCCGCCAACGTGTTCGAGTTCGCGCAGCGCAATTCCGTGTTCTACGCCATCCTGGGCATCATGCTGGCGGTGACCTCGGGCTGGCTGGCCGGAATCGTCTTCCGCAAATCATAATGGCCTTCGGGGGGAGGCAACCATGACCGACAAGACCCGCATCTTCCTGGTTGTCGTGGACGAGTCGGAGGAAATGACCGTCGCCCTGCACTATGCCGCCCGCCGGGCCCGCACCACGGGGGGCAAGGTGGCGCTGCTGCATGTCATCCCGCCGTCGGAGCTGCAGCACTGGGGCGCCATCGAGGAATTGATGAAGCAGGAGCAGCGGGAGGAGGCTGAGCAGCTAATGCAGCGGCTGGCCAAGGAGGTGGTGGATATCGCCGGCTCCATGCCCATGCTCTATATCCGTGACGGTCAGGCCAGCGAACAATTGATGAAGCTGATCCAGGAGGAGCCCAGCATCTCCATCCTGGTGCTGGCGGCCGGCACGGGACGGGGCGGGCCGGGTCCGCTGATCAGCTATGTGGTGGGTCAAATGGCGGGCAATCTGCGTATCCCCGTCACGGTGGTGCCGGGTTATCTGTCGGACGAGCAGTTGGACGCCATCACCTGACCCCGCGCCAGCTTTCCAGGGCCTTGCGCAGGGCATCGGCGAAGTCCCTGCGCTCATCGGGCGACAGGTCGCTGCCGACCACCAGATGCCGTCCATGGCTGGTCAGGGTGATCTGGCTGCCGGGCTTCAGCGGTTCGTCCAGATGCACGCGCAGCCAGCCGGGCGGCAGAGTCCAGACCTGACGCCGGTTGGACGGGTCCACCCGTTCCACCCTGAGCGCCCGGTCGGTCAGCTCCACCGTCTCGAACGCCGTCCCGCTGCGGTAGCTGGCCTTGAACGCCCAATAGAGCAGGGCCACGTCGACGCCCATGAAGCCGATGACGGGCCAGGCCCCCGACAGGTAGAAACCCAGCCCCGTGGTCAGGCTCAGCGCACCCACGCACCAGATCAGGCGCCGGAACCCGGTCGGGCTCAGGCTGCGGTGGGGATGGATGACGGCCCGGAACAGGACCGTGCCGTCATCAGGTGATGGGGCGGCCGCATGGTTCATGGGCAAGACGATAGGGCGGGAAGGACCGCCCGGCAAGGTGGGGCGATTGCGACAGGCTGTCCCGCCGATTATGGTGGGGACCCCATGTTCCTGCCCGGATTACCCAATTGAAGCGCGCCGCCATCGACGAATTCTTCCGCCGCCTGTCGGACCATAATCCCGAGCCGAAGACGGAACTGGAATATTCCAACCCCTATACGCTGCTGGTGGCCGTGGTGCTGTCGGCGCAGGCCACCGATGTCGGCGTGAACAAGGCGACCCGCGCGCTGTTCGAAAAGGCCGACAATCCGGCATCCATGCTGGCCCTGGGCGAGGCGGTGGTACGTGACCATGTGAAGACCATCGGTCTTTACAAGACCAAGGCCGCCAATGTGATCAAGCTGTCGGAAATCCTGGTGCAGAAGCATGGCGGGCAAGTGCCCAAACGGCGGGAGGATCTGGAGGAATTGCCCGGCGTGGGCCGCAAGACCGCCAATGTCGTGCTGAACACCGCCTTCGGGGAACCGACCATCGCCGTCGATACCCATATCTTCCGCGTGTCCAACCGCACCGGTCTGGCGCCCGGCAAGGACGTGGAGGCGGTGGAGCAGGCGCTGCTGAAGCGGGTGCCCAAGCAGTGGCGGCTGAACGCGCATCATTGGCTGATCCTGCACGGACGTTATGTCTGCAAGGCGCGCAAACCGGATTGCCCCGCCTGCATCGTCCGTGATCTTTGCGGATTCGAGGCGAAGGTGCTGGAATAGGGCGCCCGCCGGTCAAGGATAGGATTGAATGACCACCGCGCCCGACCCGGGTTTCGCGCTTTATGTGCATTGGCCGTTCTGCGCGTCCAAATGCCCTTACTGCGACTTCAATTCCCATGTCCGGGAAAAGGTGGATCAGCCGCGCTGGGCAGAGGCCATGCTGCGCGAGCTGGATCATTTCGCCGACCTGACGGCGGGCCGCAGGCTGACTTCTGTCTTTTTCGGCGGCGGCACCCCGTCGCTGATGCCGCCATCGACGGTGGAAGCCATCCTGAAGCGGGCCGACCAGCGCTGGGGATTGCCGGCCGGGACAGAGGTGACGCTGGAAGCCAATCCGACCAGCGTCGAGGCCGACAAGTTCCGTGCCTTCCGTGCCGCCGGGGTCAACCGGGTCAGCCTGGGCATCCAGGCCCTGAACGAGACCGACCTGAAGGCATTGGGCCGCCGGCATTCGGCGGACGAGGCCCTGACCGCCATCGGTCTGGCCCGGTCGATCTTCCCCCGCTACAGTTTCGACCTGATCTATGCCCGGCCCGGCCAGACCGTGGCGGCCTGGCGGGAAGAGTTGTCGCGCGCCCTGGACCATGCCGTCGGCCACCTGTCGCTCTATCAGTTGACCATCGAGGAGGGCACGCAGTTCCACACGCTGCATGCCCGTGGCGAGCTGGTCCTGCCGGAGGAAGAGGTACAGGGCGAACTTTACACCGCCACGCAGGACGTGCTGAACGCGGCCGGCCTTCCCGCCTATGAAGTGTCGAACCATGCAAGGCCGGGCGAGGAAAGCCGCCATAACCTGACCTATTGGCGCTATGGCGACTATGTCGGCATCGGGCCGGGTGCCCATGGGCGCCTGACCCTGCCCGGCCAGGGCAAGGTCGCCACCCGCACCCACCGCGCACCGGAAATCTGGCTGGACCGGACGCTGGCCACCGGTACCGGCGCCAAGCCGTTCGAAGCGGTGGCGGCCGCCGACCGGCTGACCGAGATGCTGATGATGGGCCTGCGCCTGTCGGAAGGGGTGGCGCTGGACCGGGTCACGGCGGAAACGGGCCAGCCCTTGGCCGACTGGATCGAACCGTCCCGGCTGGACAGCCTGATCCGCCACGGCATGCTGGAACGGCGCGGCGATGTCCTGGCCGCAACCCGTGACGGGCGCGAACGGCTGAATGCGGTCCTGTCCCGGCTTTTGGGATGATCCCGACCCGGTGGCAGCCGGCGCCGAGGGAGCCTTAAAGAAACCCCGCCTATCCTGCAGGATAGGCACGGCGCAATGAAGTAGATAAAAAACTACGTTAATTTTCGGCACATCCATGCACTTCGACATGTCATGGCGGGTTATCGCCAAGGACTGTTGATGCATGAACGGTGATCATATTCCGTGATGCGGCCGACTGGTTTGTTGATGTCGAAGTTGAAGCGGTTTGATTTATTAAGCGAACCATTTTTCTTCGTATCTCCGGGAAACCTTTTCGTTGCCTGTCCGGTAATCCTTCGGTGGGGACGGAATGCGTGACAATGGGCCGGTGACGAACCGCGAAGTCGAAATGACGGAAGGCGAACTGCTGGTGTCGAAGACCGACACGGGCGGCCGCATCACCTTCGTCAATGATGCGTTCATCGCCATCAGCGGCTTTTCCGAACAGGAACTGATCGGTGCCCCGCACAATGTCATCCGCCATCCCGACATGCCGAAGGAGGCTTTTGCCGACCTTTGGGCCACGGCAAAGGCGGGCCGTCCCTGGGAAGGGCTGGTCAAGAACCGCTGCAAGAACGGGGACCATTACTGGGTCCGGGCCAATGTCACCCCGCTGATGGAGGATGGAGAGGTCGTCGGTTACATCTCCATCCGGTCGAAACCCTCGCGGGCCGATGTCGCGGCAGCCGACGCGCTGTACGGCGCCATGCGCGCCGGCCGGGGTGGCAATATCCATATCCGCCAGGGGGTGGCCGAGGCCACGGGCCCGTTGGCCATGGCGCGTCACTGGTTCAATTCGGTGCGCGGCCGGCTGGTGCTGGTCTTTACCCTGATGCTGGCGCTGCAGGTGCTGATCGGCGGCCTGGGCATGAAGGCGACCGACGATGGCCATGACCGCATCGCCCATCTGAACGAGGAAGCGGTCGTCCATATGCGCCGGCTGAAGATCGTGTCGGATGCCTATGCCGTGTTCATCGTTGATGCCTCGCATAAGGTGCGCAACGGCAACTTCACCTGGGATGAAGGGGTGAGGTCCATCGACAAGGCCCATACCGATATCCGGCGGGAATGGGGCGACTTCACCGGATCGGACATGGACCCGGATGAACGCGCGCTGATCGCCAAGGTCGCGCCGCTGCTGGGGGAAGCCGACCGCACCGTCAATGCCCTGCTGGCCGCCATGAAGGCACAGGACCGCGCGGCGCTGGACCAACTGGTCCGTGAAAAGCTGTATCAGACCATCGACCCGGTGTCCGACATCATCAGCCAACTGGTTGACATCCAGCTTGCCCACGGACCTGAGGCATTGGCCGATAGCGAGGCCGAACACACCGCCCTGCTGTGGGCGCAATCCATCATCGGGCTGCTGGGTCTGGCGCTGACCATCGCCGCCGGCCTGTGGCTGCTGCTGACCATCCGCCGGCCCATGGAAGGGATGCATACCGCCTTCGACGCCATTGCCGCCAACCGTATGGACCAACCCATCGAGATGCCGGCTGCGCGGGAATTCCGCGGTGTGTTCGCACAGTTGCGGGCCACCCGCGCCAAGCTTGCCTTTGCGCGGGAGGAGCGGCAGGTAACGGAGGCCAAGTCGCGGGCGGAAACCCGTCTGCGGCTGCTGGAAACCTGCGACGCCATCGAAACCGACCTGATCTCCACCTGGCAAGGGGTGGAACAAAGCTGCCAGCGCGTGGTCGGCGGCATGGAACGGCTGGGCCATTCCATGGGATCGGTGCGGGAAAATGCCGTGCTGCTGGCTTCCATCGCCGAACAGACTTCTGCCAATGCCCAGAATGTCGCCGCCGCGACGGAGGAACTGGGCGTGTCGGGAACAGAGATCGCGCGACAGGCCGCCCTGTCCAGCCAGGTGGTGGCCCGCGCCGTGGCCAGCGCCCGCGATGCCCAGGATGCCGTGTCGCGCATGGCCGAGGCCACGGGCGAAATCCGCTCCGTTGTCGGCCTGATCGCGGAGATCGCGGAGCAGACCAACCTGCTGGCCCTGAATGCCACGATCGAGGCGGCCCGCGCCGGAGAGGCCGGCAAAGGCTTCGCCGTGGTTGCGTCGGAGGTGAAAAGCCTGTCCAACCAGACCCGCAATGCCACGGAGGATATCGCACGCCGCATCGAAGCGGTGCACAGCGCCGTGGAAGGCAGCGTCGATGGCATCAATGCCGTGATCCGGGTGGTGGAGGAGATCAACCACACCGCCACGGCCACCGCCGCCGCCGTGGAGGAACAATCCGCCGCCAGTGCCGAGATCGGCCGCAACGCCGAGGAGTCGGCCAGCGG
This sequence comes from Niveispirillum sp., assembly GCF_017996735.1. Taxonomy (GTDB): domain Bacteria; phylum Pseudomonadota; class Alphaproteobacteria; order Azospirillales; family Azospirillaceae; genus Niveispirillum. The sequence goes on along the minus strand of NZ_JAGOGJ010000003.1, from coordinate 141,632 downwards.
CGCGGCCCAGGTGTCGGAAAGCGTGACCCACATCAGCGGCGATATCGATCAGGCCGGCGAGGTTGCCGGTGAGGTGGAAGCCCGCATCGCCGATACGCAGCGTTCCGTTTCCGCCCTGCGCACACGGCTGCTGACCACGCTGCGCCAGTCGGTAGCAGGTGACCGTCGCGGCCATGACCGTATCCCGACCGACCTGCCCGCCCATCTGATCAGCGGCGGTACCGACCAGAAGGTGACGCTGCTGGACCTCTCCACCGATGGCGCCCTGTTGACCATGCCCCCGGGGTTCAAGGCGGACCCCGGTGCGCGCGCTCAGTTGAAGCTGCCGGAACTGGGCACCATTTCCGCCCGTCTGGTGGGCGGCAGCGATCTGGGCCTGCACGTGAATTTCGAACCACGGGCGCAGGAACAGGAGGCGCTGGAGAATTTTGTGCAGCGCCTGGTCAATGCGGAGTCGAAATTTGTCATGGCGGCACAGGAAACGGCGGGCAAACTGTCCGCCGCCCTGGAACAGGCCCTGGCGGCCGGCCGGGTCAGCGAAGAAGACCTGTTCTCCACCGACATGCAACTGGTGCCGGGGTCCAATCCGGAGCAGTTCATCTCTCCCTTCACGGCCCTGACCGACGAGCTTTTCACCCCGATCCAGGAATCCGCCCTGGCGCTGGACCCGTCAGTACAGTTCTGCGCCGCCGTGACCAATATCGGCTATCTGCCCACCCATAACCGGAAATTCAGCGAGGCGCAGCGGCCGGGCGAGCGTGACTGGAATATCGGTCATTGCCGCAACCGCCGCATCTTCGACGACCGGGCCGGCCTGGCCGCCAGCCGCAACAGCCGGCCCTTCCTGATGCAGGCCTATACGCGTGACATGGGCGGCGGGGTGACGGTGCGGATGAAGGAAGTGGACGCCCCCATCATCGTGGCCGGCCGCCGTTGGGGCAACCTGCGGCTGGCCTACAAGAAGTAACCGGCGGGCATGCCCCCATGGTTCCTTACCATAGGGGCTTTTCCGGGCGCGCGAATGCCGCTATATGGGGGTCGTGGTTGGCGTCCGTAGCTCATCAGGATAGAGCGCCGGTTTCCTAAACTGGAGGCAGCAGGTTCGAGTCCTGCCGGGCGCGCCACATTTCCCCCAAAAAAAGATCAGCGCCGGCCCCCCGCCGCCCGCCTTGGGGCCGCACCCCAGCCGCGACGGTTATCCTCGTCGAACAGTTCGGCCAGCTTTTCCATCATGGTGCCGCCCAGTTGTTCGGCATCGATGATGGTGACGGCGCGGCGGTAATAGCGGGTGACGTCATGGCCGATGCCGATGGCCACCAGCTCGACCGGGCTTTTTGTCTCGATCCAGTCGATGACGGCGCGCAGATGCTTTTCCAGGTAGGAGCCGTTATTCACCGACAGGGTGCTGTCATCCACGGGCGCGCCATCGCTGATCACCATCAGGATGCGGCGCTGTTCGGGGCGGGCCAGCAGGCGTTGATGCGCCCACATCAGGGCCTCACCGTCGATATTCTCCTTCAGGATGCCTTCGCGCAGCATCAGGCCCAGATTGCGGCGCACCCGGCGCCAGGGGGCATCCGCGCCCTTATAGATGATGTGGCGCAGGTCGTTCAGGCGGCCGGGCTGTGGCGGCTTGCCCGCAGCAATCCAGCGCTCTCGCGACTGCCCGCCCTTCCAGGCACGCGTCGTAAAGCCCAGGATTTCCACCTTCACCCCGCAGCGTTCCAGGGTACGCGACAGGATATCGGCGCTCATCGCCGCGATGGAGATGGGGCGCCCGCGCATGGATCCGGAATTATCGATCAGCAGGGTGACGACGGTGTCGCGGAAATCCGTCTCGTTCTCGCGCTTGAAGGACAGCGGCACCGTCGGGTTGATGACGACGCGGGCCAGACGGGCTGCGTCCAGCATCCCCTCCTCCAGGTCGAATTCCCAGGACCGGGTCTGCTTGGCCAGCAACCGGCGCTGCAGGCGGTTGGCCAGCTTGGAGATCACGCCCTGCAGGTGCTGAAGCTGCTGGTCCAGCATCAGGCGCAGACGGGTCAACTCGTCCGGGTCGCACAGGTCGGCGGCGTCCACCACCTCGTCGAAGGCGGTGGTATAGGCCTTATAGAGCCCGGCATCGGGTTCGTTGCGGCCGCGCTCCGGACGGGGCTGCTGGCCAGGATTGCCCGGCTCCTCCGACCCTTCACCCTCGCTCAGCTCACCCTCGGCCTTCTCCCCATCCTCGCCTTCGGCGGCCTCCTCTGACCGGCGCTGCTGTTGCTGCTGGTCCTGCATCTCCTGCGACTGGTCCTCGCCGGATTGCTGCTGGCCGCCCTGGCTGTCCATCTCCTTGTCGCTGTCGCCATTGTCCGGGTTTTCAGGGGCGTTATCCTGCTCCCCCTCGTCACTTTCCGGTTCGGCGCCCACTTCCATGTCCATGTCGGACAGCAGACGGCGCACAGCCCTGGCATAGGCGTCCTGGTCCTCCATGACGCCGGACAGCGTATCCAGCCCGGTGCCCAGCTTGTCGGCCACCTTCTGCCGCCAGAGATCCACGGCGGCCCGGGCACTGTCCGGCGGGGCCGCGCCCGTCATGGCCTCCCGCGCCAGCAGGCGCAGCACATCGGGCACCGGCACCTGTTCGGGATCGTTCAGCCGGTCGAAACCCGCCTTGCGGTACTTCTCCTCCAGGCTGGCAGCCAGATTGCCGGCCACGCCCTTCATCTGGGTGGCGCCGATCGCCTCCACCCGCGCCTGTTCCAGCGCGTCATAGGACAGGCGGGCCTGCTCGCTGACCGGCATGCGGTTGGCGTGGATGGCGGTATCATGATGGCGCAGGCGCAGGGCGGCGGCATCGGCCGATCCGCGCACATTGGCCAGTTCGCGCGGGTTCAGGTCGCGCGGCGGCAGGGGCACGCGCACCCGCGCGCCCGCCACGCCCGCCGGTTCGGACGAAAAGCCCACCACCAGATCCTTGCGGTCCGCCATGGCCCGCACGGTGGCGGTGGTGGCGCGCTTGAAGATCTCAACGGGGGATTCCTGGGTCATGATCCGTCACTGTTCCATCCGCCCGCATCGACAGGGCAATAACCCACAATAACGGATGGAAGCGGTTGCGCCCATCCGTTTTGCCAGGGTCGCCTATCGACCCTGCTCATGCGTCGGGATGGTGGAACCTATTTGGGCGTCTTGGTCGCCATGTCATTGCGCTGCATCTGTTCGGTTTCCGCGCGCTGCTGGCGATAGAATTCGTCCCATTCTGCCTTGGTGCGGCAGACCTTCTTGGAGGCAAGGCGGCTTCCAATCTCCTTGTCCTTCTTGCAGATCTGCTTTTCCGCCGCCGAGGCGGCAACCCCGCCGGCGGCCGGGGCATCCTTCGTGTCCTGCTGGGCCTGAGCCTGACCGGAAACGGCCAGCGGCATGGCGAGGAGCGTCGCGGACAATAGGAGCGCGTTGATCTTTGTCATTCCTTCCTCCCTGGCGGTAATGACCTAGACCATACTCCTGTTTGGCGGCGCCTGAAACAGGCAACGGATGGGTAGTTTCCTACCCATCCGTTCGCCAAGGGACCCCCATCGGTCCATCCTTACGCGGTAGACTGTCAGCCGCTCTTCGGCGTCTTGTTCGCCATGTCATTGCGCTGCATCTGCTCCGTCTCCGTCCGCTGCAGACGATAATACTCGTCCCATTCAGCCTTGGTGCGGCAGACCTTCTTCTTTGCCAGGCGGGTGCCGGTGGGCTTTTCGCCCTTGCAGATTTCCTTGTCGGCATCATCGGCGGAGACACCGGCGGCGGGCGCATTGCCCGTGGGTGCCGTCTGCTGCGCCATGGCCATGCCAGCGACAAACGGCTGGGCAGCCAGCAACAACGCGGCCACCCCCAATCCAAACTTCGTCATCGTCACATTCTCCAGAATAACAATACATGCCCCATGGAGAAACATAACGGAATTTTGATGCCTCAGCAATTGCCGCAGCGCAAACTTCGGCTAATACCTAAGGCAGAGTTCCCCTGGTACCGCCACCATCGGAATCAAGTGACTTCGATTCATTGCATGTTTGCAAAGAAATAGATCAAAGAAAAAGGCGACCGCCTGGATGATGGCGGTCGCCTTTTACACTTCCACATCGTTATGCTTAGACCAGCGTGCCCTTGAATGTACCGGTTGGCAATTCATGGCCGAAACAGCGCTGATAATATTCCGCCACAGTGGCGCGCTCGACCTCGTCACACTTGTTCAGGAAGGAAACGCGGAAGGCGAAACCGACATCGCCGCCGAAAATCGCCGCGTTCTGGGCCCAGGTGATGACGGTACGCGGGCTCATCACCGTCGAAATGTCACCGGCGATGAAACCGCTACGCGTCATTTCGGCCAGACGGACCATGGCGGAAACGGTACCCCGCTTCTCATCCGTGTCGTAATCCGGCACCTTGGCCAGGATGATCCGCACCTCGTCGCCATGCGGCAGATAGTTCAGGGTCGCCACGATGTTCCAGCGGTCCATCTGGCCCTGGTTGATCTGCTGCGTGCCGTGATAAAGGCCCGTCGTGTCGCCCAGGCCCACCGTGTTGGCCGTGGCGAACAGGCGGAAGGCCGGATGCGGGCGGATGACCTTGTTCTGGTCCAGCAGGGTCAGCTTGCCTTCCAGTTCCAGCACACGCTGTATCACGAACATCACGTCGGGGCGGCCGGCGTCATATTCGTCGAAGACCACGGCGCAGGCATGCTGAAGCGCCCAGGGCAGGATGCCTTCGCGATATTCCGTCACCTGCTTGCCATCGCGAAGCACGATCGCGTCCTTGCCGATCAGGTCGATACGGCTGATATGGCTATCCAGGTTGACGCGGATGCAGGGCCAGTTCAGGCGGGCCGCGACCTGTTCGATATGGGTCGATTTGCCCGTGCCGTGATAGCCCTGGATCATGACGCGGCGGTTGTAGGCGAAGCCGGCCAGGATGGCCATCGTCGTCTCACGGTCGAAACGATAGGCCTTGTCACGCTCCGGCACATGCTCCGTCGCGACGGAGAAGGCCGGAACACGCATATCGCTGTCGATGCCGAAAACCTCGCGCACGGACACGGTGATGTCGGGCAGTTCGGGATGGGTGGCCGTGCTGTTGGAAACCATGTCGGGTGCCATTCTTGCGCTGCTTCTGATCTCTGATGCCGGGGTCGGTCAGGCCTGCTGACCACCGCCAAAGGCGGCTTTCAGGATGTTGTAGGCCTGGTTGATGGATTTCAACCGCTCCTCCGCTTCCTTCGCGCCCCCGTTCGCGTCGGGATGGTGCTGTTTGGCGAGCTGGCGGTAGCGGGTCTTGATGGCGGTGAAATCGGCGTCGGGCGGCAGATCCAGCGCCATCAACGCTTCTTCCTCGGCCGTGCGCGGCTTGGGCCGTGGGGCGGTGCGCCGGCTTTCGCCCTCCTCCCCCGTCCAGTCGGCGCCAAAGGCGAAGCCGCCATTGAACACCTTGTCGCGGGCACGCCGTTCACGCGTGCGCCAGTCACCCATGGGCCAGGAGGGCCGCTGCCAGGTCGTGTCCTGGCGCACATGGCGTTCGATCTCGTCTTGGCTCATGCCGGCATAGAAATCCCACGATTTATTGTAATCGCGGACATGATCCAGGCAGAACCAGTAATATTCGTTCAGCTTGTCGCGGCCCTTGGGCGCGCGATGTTCCCCGGCCTCCCGACAGCCGGGATGATCGCACGCGCGCAGATGGGCGCGCGGTGCTTCCCGGAAATCGAAGGAGAGGTTGGGCCGGTTCTTCTGCATAACCAGCGGATTATGGGTGGCAAGGGCGAAGCTGACAAGGACGCCGATAAGGCCCGGGCCCGGTTGCGCGTCTGTCTGCCATGCAGTCGGGCCGGGCTTGACGGGCCAAGCCGTCTATGCCCGCCGTTCCGACAAGGCCACCAGCACCAGCCCGCCCCCGATCAGGCCCAGCCCGACCAGATTGGTGACCGTCAGCGGTTCATGCAGCCAGATTGCCGAAGACAGAAGCCCGACCACGGGCACACCTAGCACGGACAGCGAGGTGGTGATGGCCGGCAGGGCGCGGTTCACCGTCACCATGGCCCAGAAACAGAAGGCCGTGGCGATGGGACCGTTATAGATCAGCAACACCACCAACTGTCCCGACCAGTCGATATGGGACTGGTCCTCCGTCACCAGGGCGGCGATGGTGGCGATGGAAGCCGCCAGCATCATCTGCCACGGCGCCAGTTGCAGCGGTGTGCCGACCCAGCGGTGCCGGCGCACATGCACGATGTTGAAGGCCCAGATCAGCGCCGCCAGCATCAGCAGGCCATTGCCCAGCAGCACCGGCCGCTGTGTCCAGTCGAAGGCCGCCGGGTTGAACAGCACCGCCACCCCGGACAGTCCGACCAGAAGCCCGCCCGCCTTGGCCCAACCCACCTTCTCCTTCAGGAAGACCAGCGCCAGCGGCACGACCCAGAGCGGCGTTGTATAGGCCAGGATACCGGCCCGCCCCGCCGGCACATACTGTACGGCGATGGTCACCAGCAGCATGAACAGGCCCATCTGCAGCACCCCCACCGACAGGATCACAGGCAGGTCGGCGCGGGCTGGCAGGCGCAGTTGCCGCCGGGCGGCGGTGAAGATCAGCAGCGACAGGGTTCCCAGCAGCAGGCGGGAGGCCACGAAGCTGATGGGCGGCATATGGCCCACCACCTGCTTCATCACGGGCCAGTTGACACCCCAGAGCAGGATGACCAGCACCAGCAAGGTGACGGCCATGGGCCGCGCCACCGGGGATGGGGTCTTTTGCGCCGCCGGTGTCGGCGGACTGGCATCCGGCATGATGATCCACTACCTGTTGGCCATGTTCCACCGCAAGGGGGGCCGACCTGGCCCCGGAAGACATCATGGCGATCTATGCGACCCGTATGCGGGACAAGCTGACAGAGGCTCTAAACCCGCAGGCCCTGACCATCAAGGATGTCTCGCATCATCATGCCGGCCATGCGGGCGCCGACCAGCCGGGCGGCGAGACGCATTTCGATGTGGTCATCGTTTCCAACCGGTTCGAGGGGCTGGGGCGCGTGGCACGTCAGCGTCTGGTGTATGGCGCGGTGTCCGCTGAGCTGACCGAACGTGTCCACGCCCTGTCGATCCAGGCATTGACCCCGGCGGAAGCGGCCAAGGCCTGAAGCCGGCCGCCACCGCGCCGCATTGACGGGGGCGACGCCTGTACCCAGCGACCACCCGTCGCAGGGTATGTTGCATTGCAACATGACACTCTGTACCCTGTTCTGGCGGGGGTACCTCCCCCGTTTGATATAAGGGGGACAGACCATGAGCCATGAAACCCCGACGCCCCTGGCGGCCCGTGGGGCCGAGGTCGCAGCCGAACTGGCCGCCACGACCATGGTTCTGGGCGAAACCTTGTGGGCGGCGCAGCAGACCATCGGCCTGCGGGCGGTCCGTCTGGCGGCCGCCGGCTTCGATCCGGACAAGCTGCGCGATCCCGAATTCACCACCATGATCTGGGAAAAGCTGGACGCGGCGCTGGAGGCACAGAATGCCCTGGTGGCCGGGCTCTGGTCCTTGTCGGATGTCTGGCTGGAATGGCTGGCGCAGCAGGTCAGGGCCACGGCCCAGGCCGGCCTGGACATGGCCGCCCCGCCCGATCCCATCCGTTATGGCGGCGTCGCCAGCGATTATGTCGAAACCAGCCTGAACGCGGCGGAAATCGCCTGCGGGCGCATGGCGCTGGAGGCGTCGCGCCTGGGCGGACGGGGGCTTGCCCCCTACCACCGTGCCACCAACGAGAATGCGCGGCGCCTGATGCAGGCCGCCGGAGAGGGCTGAACCACCGCGCCTAAACAAAAAATCAACGCAGGGAGGGGCTATATGGGGCTGTTCGTATACGGAAGGCCCAAGCCTGGACAGATGTTTCGTGCCATAATGTCGCGCAGGGACAGTCCCGGAACCCGCGCGATGCCAGATACCATTCCTACCATCTCCCCCCGTGCCGGCAGCAATGCCACCCCGTCCGACGGCGCCCCCCGCCGCCCCGATGGCGTGCGGCACCCCTCCATCCCCGGACGCGGCAGTATCAGCAAACGGCTGAACGCCCTGGTGGAAAACCATGATGGCAGCATTGAAAGGCTGCGCGGGCCGCTGCTGTCCTTGTTGAAGGAAATCCTGGCCGAGGGCCGGGCCGCCATCCGCACCCGGTTCGAGGCGTCGCATCGCGGCGATGATTGCGTGCATCAGACGGCCCGGCTGACCGACAGCATCGTGCAGGCGCTGGCCGATTTCACCCTGGACCATGTCTACCCGACAGCCGAACTGACCAAGGGTGAAAGGCTGGCCATCGCCGCCATCGGCGGCTATGGCCGCGCCGAGATGGCACCGTTCTCCGACGTGGACCTGCTGTTCCTGCTGCCCTACAAGCGCACGCCGCGCGTGGAGCAGGTGGTGGAATACATGCTCTACCTGCTCTGGGATCTGGGCTGGAAGGTGGGGCACGCCGTGCGGTCGGTGGATGAATGCATCCGCCTGTCGCTGGACGACATGACCATCCGCACCAGCCTGCTGGAGGCCCGGTTCCTGTGGGGTGAGAACGCCCTGTTCAGCGAATTGCGCAAACGTTTTGCCAAGGATGTGGTGGGTGCGGGCGGCAGCGTCACCGCCTTCATCGAAGCCAAGATGGGGGAGCGCAACGAGCGTCATCGCAAGATCGGTGACAGCCGTTACATGCTGGAACCCAATATCAAGGAAGGCAAAGGCGGTTTGCGCGACCTGCAGACCCTGTTCTGGATCGCCAAATACGCCTATCAGGTGGACGAGGTGGAGGGGCTGGTCGCCAAGGGCGTGCTGATGCCGGAGGAGGCGCAACGCTTTGCCAAGGCCGAAAGTTTCCTGTGGGCCGCCCGCTGCCAGCTTCATTACCTGACGGGCCGTCAGGAAGACCGCCTGACCTTCGACCTGCAGATGGAGATGGCCCGCCGGCTGGGCTATACCGAGCATGCGGGCAAGAACGCGGTCGAGCGGTTCATGAAGCATTATTTCATGATCGCCAAGGATGTGGGCGACCTGACCCGCATCTTCTGTGCCGCGCTGGAGCATGAAAGCAAACGCGCGCCCCGATTCGCCTTCCTGCGCAAGCGGTTCCAGCGGGGGGCGGAATTCAGCGGCTTCACGCTGGACGCTGGCCGTCTGAACGTGAAGTCCGACCGGCATTTCAAGGATCAGCCCATCGACATGATCCGCCTGTTCCATGTGGCGCAGGAAAACGATCTGGACATCCATCCCAACGCCTTGCGCGCCATCACCCGCGCCCTGTCCAGCATCGGGCCGAAACTGCGCGAGGATGCGGAGGCCAACCGCCTGTTCCTGGAAATCCTGTCCTCCAGGAAGGACCCGGAAGTGGCGCTGCGCCGCATGAACGAGGCGGGGGTTCTGGGCCGGTTCGTGCCGGATTTCGGCCGCATCGTCGGCATGATGCAGTTCGACATGTACCATCATTTCACGGTCGACGAGCATACGCTGTTCGCTGTCGGCATCCTGCATCAGGTGGAAAAGGGTGCGCTGACGGACGAGGTGCCGCTGGCATCGGAAGTGATCCACACCGTCAATTCCCGCCGTGCGCTCTATGTCGCCATGCTGGTGCATGACATTGCCAAGGGCCGGGGCGGCGACCATTCCATCCTGGGCGCCAAGGTCGCCGAAAAGCTCTGCCCGCGTCTGGGCATGAGCGAGGAGGAGACGGAAACCGTGGTCTGGCTGGTGCGCTGGCACCTGGCCATGTCCGACACCGCCTTCAAACGCGACCTGGATGACGAGAACACGATCAGCAAGTTTGTCGATCTGGTGCAATCCCCGGAACGTCTGAAACTGCTGCTCTGCCTGACGGTGGCCGATATCCGGGCCGTGGGTCCGGGCCGCTGGAACGGCTGGAAGGCCACCCTGCTGCGCCAGTTGTTCCGCCGCAGCGAGGAGCGGATGTCGGGCGTTGTCGGCACCGAAGGCCGTGACAGCCGCGTCGCCGCCGCCCAGGCCGCCCTGCGCGTGCAACTGGCCGACTGGCCGGCCGAGGATATCGATGCCCATCTGGCGCGGGCCTATCCCGGCTATTGGCTGTCGCTGAACATCCCCACCCTGGCCCACCATGCCCGCCTGATCCGAGAGGCGGAGCGGACCAAGGCGCCGCTGACGCTGGATACCCGCATCGACCGGGGTCGCGTGGTGACGGAGGTGACAGTCTATACCGCCGACCATCCGGGCCTGTTCTCCCGGCTGGCCGGGGCGCTGGCCCTGGCCGGGGCGGATATCATGGATGCCCGTATCTTCACCATGACCAACGGCATGGCGCTGGACGTGTTCACGGTGCAGGCGGCCGGTGGCGGATCGTTCGACAGTGGGGACAAGCTGGCCCGGCTGTCGGTGATGGTGGACAAGGTGCTGGCCGGCGAATTGCGCCTGGCCGACGAACTGGCCCGCCGCCGCCCGCAGCAGACGGCCCGCATCCGCGCCTTCAAGGTGGCGCCGCGCGTGCTGGTCGACAATACCGTGACCGGCAACCATACGGTGATCGAGGTCAATGGCCGCGACCGGCCCGGCCTGCTCTATCTGCTGACCCGGACCCTGACCCAGGCCAACCTGCAGATCGCGTCGGCCAAGATCTCCACCTACGGCAATGTCGCCATCGACGTGTTCTATGTGAAGGATGTGTTCGGCCTGAAAGTCACGCATGAACGCAAGCTGGCCGAAATCCGCGCTTCGTTGCTGACGGCCCTGGGCGACCCGGAGGGTGAGCCGGAACCGGTCAGGACGGCGAAGCCGAAGAAAAAGGCGGCGTAACGAAAACGGGATGGACGGTCGCCCGTCCATCCCGTGTGATCCGCAACCGGAAATCTGGTGGTCAGAAGCGCACCAGACCCACCAGATCCTTCACCTCGTTCACGGTGCGCGCGGCAATCTCGCCCGCACGGTCGGCGCCCTTCTTCAGCAACCGGTCCAGCTCCGCCTTGTCGCCCAGCAGACGGTTCATCTCGCCGGCGATGGGCGCCAGCTTGGCCACCGACAGGTCGGCCAGCGCGCTCTTGAAGGCACTGAACTGCTGCCCGCCGAACTCCGCCAGAACGGCGGCGCGGTTCGTGTCGGACAGGGCGGCATAGATGGTGACCAGATTGTTGGCCTCCGGCCGCTTTTCCAGATCCTCCACCGTGTCGGGCAGGGGCTCCGGATCGGTCTTGGCCTTGCGGATCTTCAGGGCGATGGTGTCGGCATCGTCGGTCAGGTTGATGCGGCTATATTCGCTCTCATCCGACTTCGACATTTTCTTGGTGCCGTCACGCAGGCTCATCACCCGGGTCGCCTCGCCCAGGATCTGCGGTTCCGGCAGGGGGAAGAAGCCGTCGGCCTTGTAATAGCGGTTGAAGGCGCCGGCAATGTCGCGGGCCAGTTCCAGATGCTGCTTCTGATCCTCGCCCACCGGCACATGCGTGGCCTTGTACAGCAGGATGTCGGCAGCCATCAGCACCGGATAGGCATAGAGGCCCAGGACGGCATTGTCCTTTTGCTTGCCCGCCTTCTCCTTGAACTGGGTCATGCGGTTCAGCCAGCCCAGCGGCGTGTGGCAGGCCAGGATCCAGTTCAGCTCGGCATGGCCGGACACGGCCGACTGGTTGAACAGGATATGTTTCTCCGGGTCGATGCCGGCCGCGATATAGGCGGCGGCGACCTCGCGGATATTGGACCGCAGGGTTTCCGGGTCATGTTCGATGGTCATGGCGTGCAGATCGACGACGCAGAAGATGGCGTCCATGTCGTTCTGCAGCTTCACCCAGTTCTTCAGCGCGCCGAGATAATTGCCGAGGTGGAGCTGGCGGGTCGGCTGCATGCCGGAAAAGATAAGGCTCATCGCTATGGGTCTCTATCGGTCGCTTGTGGAAGGCGAAATGCCGGGCTGCCTGTATCGCGCGCCAGCCGATCCGCGGTCAAGCCGGCGGCGTGGTTTTGCCCCGGCGCAGCAGCCCCTTGATCTCCGCAATCCGGGTGGCCCCCAACAGGAAGCAGAGCGCAAAATAGGTGACCGACGCGCCCAGAATGACCAGGGTCAGCGCCCCGATCCGTTCCGGCGCGGTGCCGACGAACAGCCAGCGGGCCAACAGCTCTGTCAGGCCGATGCCGGCCAGGCCCAGGCCGATCGCAGCCAGCCCCATGCGCCAGAGCCGGCCCTTCAACCGCGCATCGAACGACAGCAGCCCGCGCCGCCGCAGCCCGATGGCCAGCAGCACCACATTCAACCAGGCCGTCAACCCCGGCGCCAGGGCCAGACCGACATGGCCCAGCGGTTCGATCAGGGCCAACGACACCAGCACATTGCCGATCAGCACCACAATGGCGATGCGCACCGGCCCCTTCGTGTCCTGCTTGGCGAAATAGGCCGATGACAGGATCTTGGCCACGATGAAGGCGGGAATGCCGATGGCGAAGGCCTGCAGCGCCGCCGCCGTGGCGCTGGCATCGGCGGCCGTGAAGGCCCCGCCCTTGAACAGCACATGCACCAGCGGGGCCGGAATGACCATCAGCGCCACCGTGGCCGGCAGGCCGAACAGGGCCGCGAATTCCAGGCCCCGCGACAGGCTGGCCTTCACCCCGTCATGGTCGCCCGCCGCCATCTGCCGCGACAGCAGCGGCAACAGGGCCGTGCCCACCGCCACGCCGATCACCGACATGGGCAACTGGTTCAACCGGTCGGCATATTGCAGATAGGACACCGACCCCGTGGGCAGCCAGGAGGCCAGATTGGTGCCGACCAGCAGGTTGAACTGATAGACCCCCGCCCCCAGGATGCCGGGCGCCAGCAGCGCGAACAGTTTCTTGACGCGCGGCGTCAGGCGCGGGCGGCGCAAGCTGAGCCCCATGCCGGCCCGTTTGGCCGCGATGATCATCCACAGCATCTGCGCCAGCCCGGCCACCGGCACGCCATAGGCCAGCATCCAATGCGCGCCGATGCCCAGTGGTCCGGACAGCAGCAGACCCGTGATCTGCACGATATTCAGCAGCACGGGTGCCGCCGCGAACGGCCCGAACCGGCCAACGGCATTGAGGATAGAGCCAAACAGCGCTGTGATGGAAATCAGCGCCAGGTAAGGAAAGGTGATGTGGGAAAGCGAGATGGCGAGCCGGAATTGCGCCGGATCATCGTGAAAGCCGGTGGCCAGGATCGCCACCACCCAGGGCATGGCAAGCGCCATGATGATTGAGAAAATCATCAAGATGGCGACCATGAAGGACAGGGCCTCTTCTGCCAGTCCCTTGGCCGCCGCCTCGCCCTCCTTGTGCAGAGTGCCGCTGAACATGGGCAGGAAGGCCGCCGTGAAGGCGCCTTCCGCGAACAGCGATCGGAACAGGTTGGGCAGGCGGAACGCCACGAAGAAGGCGTCCGCCTCCATGCCCGCACCCAGGAACCGGGCCTGCAGCATGTCGCGCACAAAGCCCAGAACGCGGCTGATCATGGTGATGCCGCCGACAGTGGCAATGGCGCGGGCGAAGCTCATGAAGGGGTCCGGGCTGCTGGGGACTTGGCGCTTCCCCCATTTGTCATCCCCGCGAAAGCGGGGACCCAGCATGAGGCGCGGTCAGCGCCGATATGACACATGTCGCGGCACCTGCCGCTCACGCTGGATCCCCGCCTTCGCGGGGATGACGACAGGGCATATCGTCCTGCCCTCAATCCTTCAAATCCGCGAAGAACTCTTTCACCTTGGCGAAAAAGCCCTCCGACTCGGGATTATGGCCCTTCTCCGCCGCTTCCTTTTCGAATTCGCGCAGCAATTCCTGCTGGCGCTTCGTCAGGTTGACGGGGGTTTCGACCATGACATTGATGTACATGTCGCCGCGCGCCGGGCTGCGCAGCACGCTCATGCCCTTGCCCTTCAGGCGGAACTGGTGCCCCGTCTGGGTGCCGGCGGGCACGTTCACCTTGGCGCGGCTGCCATCGATGGTTGGCACCTCGATGGTCCCGCCCAGCGTCGCCGTGGTCATGGGGATGGGCACCCGGCAATGCAGGTTCGCCCCGTCACGCTGAAAGAACCGGTGCGCGCCGATCGACAGGAAGATATAGAGATCGCCCGGCGAACCGCCGCGCAAGCCCGCCTCACCCTCTCCGGCCAGACGGATGCGGGTGCCATCCTCCACCCCCGGCGGAATGGAGACCTGCAGGGTCTTTTCCTTGCGCACCCGGCCCTGGCCGTTGCAATGGCGGCACGGGTCCTTGATGACGCGGCCCGCCCCATTACAGGTGGGGCAGGAACGTTCGATGGTGAAGAAACCCTGCTGCGCCCGCACCTTGCCGGCCCCGTTACAGGTGCCGCAGGTGGTGGGGCTGCTGCCCGCCTCCGCCCCCGACCCGCCGCAGGGGTCGCACATGACGCTGGTCGGCACACGCACCTGGGTGGCGGAGCCCTTGAAGGCATCCTCCAGGCTGATTTCCAGGTTATAGCGCAGGTCGTTGCCGCGGTTGTTGGTCTGGCCGCCACGGCCGCCGCGCCCCATGAACTCCCCAAACATCTCGTCGAAGATGTCGGCGAAGCCGCCGCCGAAATCGAAGCCACCGGCACCACCGCCCGCACCCGGACGTCCGCCGCCGCCTTCAAAGGCGGCATGGCCGAACCGGTCATAGGCGGCACGCTTCTGCTCGTCCTTCAGGCAATCATAGGCTTCGTTGATTTCCTTGAATTTCTGTTCGGCCGCCTTGTCACCCTGATTGCGGTCAGGGTGATATTGCATGGCCATTTTGCGATAGGCCTTTTTCAGGTCGTCGGCGCTGGCGGTTTTCTGGGCGCCGAGGACTTCGTAATAATCGCGCTTCGACATGGTGGCCCCTGTCCCTTCACATCCGGCCCGGCGGCCCGTCAATGGCGCCGCACCCGGATTGGAAGCCCATTCATCAACATTCCCTGCCTGTTCCCTGTCCAAGAAACAGGCCCGCCCGGATCATCCGGGCGGGCCAGCGCCTGACTTGGAACGGCTGTCCCGCCCCCGAAAGTGTGGGGGTCAAGCGGCGTCAGTTCTTCTTGCGGTCGTCGACTTCTTCGAAGTCGGCATCCACAACCTTCTCGCCCCCGGCGGCATCGTCGTCACCGGCAGAAGCGGAAGCGGACGGGCCATTGGTGGGGCCGGTTTCCTGGCCGGCCTTGTACAGGGCCTCACCGACCTTCATGCTGGCCTGGGTCAGGGCGTCGGTCTTGGCCTTGATGGCGGCGGCATCGTCACCAGCCAGGGCCGTCTTCAGGTCGGCGATGGCGGCTTCCACGGCGGACTTGTCAGCCGGGGACACCTTGTCCTCGTTGTCCTTCAGCGTCCGTTCGGTGGAGTGGATCAGACCGTCGGCGTGGTTCTTGGCCTCGACCAGTTCCTTGCGCTTCTTGTCCTCGGCCGCGTGTTCTTCAGCGTCCTTGACCATCTTCTGGATGTCGCTGTCCGACAGACCGCCGGACGCCTGGATGCGGATCACCTGCTCCTTGCCGGTGGCCTTGTCCTTGGCGCCGACATTGACGATGCCGTTGGCGTCGATGTCGAAGCTCACCTCGATCTGCGGCACGCCGCGCGGGGCCGACGGAATGCCCATCAGGTCGAACTGGCCCAGCATCTTGTTGTCGGCCGCCATCTCGCGCTCACCCTGGAACACGCGGATGGTCACGGCGGACTGGTTGTCCTCCGCCGTGGAGAAGACCTGGCTCTTCTTGGTCGGGATCGTGGTGTTGCGGTCGATCAGGCGGGTGAAGACACCGCCCAGCGTCTCAATGCCCAGCGACAGCGGGGTGACGTCCAGCAGCAGCACGTCCTTGACGTCGCCCTTCAGGACGCCGCCCTGGATGGCCGCACCGATGGCCACCACCTCGTCGGGGTTCACGCCACGGTTCGGCTCCTTGCCGAAGATCTGCTTCACGGTCTCGATGATCTTGGGCATGCGGGTCATGCCGCCGACCAGGATCACCTCATCCACTTCCGACGCCTTCAGACCGGCATCCTTCAGCGCGGCCTGACAGGGGCCGACGGTACGACGCACCAGATCATCCACCAGGGCTTCCAGCTTGGCGCGGGTCAGCTTGATGTTCAGGTGCTTGGGACCCGACGCGTCGGCCGTGATGAAGGGCAGGTTGACTTCGGTCTGGACGGAGCTGGACAGCTCGATCTTGGCCTTTTCGGCGGCTTCCTTCAGGCGCTGCAGGGCCAGACGGTCCTTGCGCAGGTCGATGCCCTGCTCCTTCTGGAATTCCTCGGCCAGGTAATCGATGATCTTGCCGTCGAAATCCTCACCGCCCAGGAAGGTGTCGCCGTTGGTGGACTTCACCTCGAACACGCCGTCACCGATCTCCAGGATCGACACGTCGAAGGTACCGCCGCCAAGGTCGTACACGGCGATGGTGCCGGTGCCCTTCTTCTCCATGCCATAGGCAAGGGCGGCGGCCGTCGGCTCGTTGATGATGCGCAGCACTTCCAGGCCGGCGATCTTGCCGGCATCCTTGGTGGCCTGACGCTGGCTGTCATTAAAATAGGCGGGAACGGTGATGACGGCCTGGGTGACCTTTTCACCCAGATACGCCTCGGCCGTCTCCTTCATCTTCTGCAGAATGAAGGCGCTAACCTGGCTGGGGCTGTACTTCTCACCATGCGCCTCGACCCAGGCGTCGCCATTGCCGCCCGACACGATCTTGTACGGGACCAGCGCCGCGTCCTTCTTGGTCACCGGATCGTCATAACGGCGGCCGATCAGGCGCTTGATGGCGAACAGGGTGTTGTCGGGGTTCGTGACGGCCTGGCGCTTCGCGGGCTGACCGGTCAGCCGTTCACCACCCTGGGTGAAGGCGACCATGGACGGCGTGGTGCGCGCGCCTTCGGCATTCTCGATAACCTTGGCCTGCGTGCCTTCCATGACGGCCACGCAGGAATTCGTGGTGCCCAGATCGATACCGATAACCTTGCTCATGACGACCTCTCTTGTTTGGCAGACCGCCCGCAGCCCAAAGCACCGCGATATGGTCCCCATCGTTGATCTCCGGGACGGATCACCGTCCTGGCGCACAGCAGATATAGGCAGGCCCGCTTTACTGCGCAACTGTCCTGCCAAGGTCCCGGGTTCGACATTTTCGTCAAGGCTGCCTTGCCCTGTGTGATCATGGTCCCCCAGATCGGGAAAGCCATGCGCACTCACGCATGAATAGGCGCACAAAATTTCATCCCGTGTAAACATGTTCATATGACGTATAAGTAAACCATACGTTCACTGGGTTGCAAAATCGCAACATTGACTACTTATGTTTGATTATTAAAACAAAATAAGCGATTATACTTATTATCAGTAAAAATTAATATGTTTATGCCTTTGTTTCTTCATGGAAACGAAGTAGCATCGAATCTTAGACAGGGATTGGCTTTAAAAAGCTGGCAGTCATCGAGAAGGGGGCGCGACCGATGATGGACTGTTCGATTAATAATTCTGATGCAACGGGGGACGAACCGGCGCCGGAGGTGGCCATGGCCATCAAGCGGTGCCTGGAAAGCCTGGTAAAGGATGCCCGCCGCAGCCAGATGGACGATCTGGCGGAGTTCCTGGCCCTGGCCGTCCTGGCGGCCGATGACGCGGCGCGATCGTCGCGCAAGAATGCCGTCATGGCCGCACGCCCGGCACCGGGTGATCTTGTCCACCGCAAGGTCGCGGGAAGCTGCTGATATCGGGCACCATGGTCCCATGCCTCCCGGCATGGGACCATGGTGCCTCATGCGCCGGGCGCCGCTCGGCTTGCCTGGGTGCGCGGATTTGGCCTAAGGGATGAAAATACCTGCGGCCTTTTCCGGACCTGTCCCGCCATGAACGATCCGTCGGCATTCGATCTTCCCGCCTATCTGGCCCGTATCGGCCATCATGGTGCCATCGCCGCTGATCATGCGACCCTTCGGGCGCTGCATGTCGCGCATGTTGGCGCCATTCCCTTCGAAAATCTGGATATCCAGATGGGCCTGCCCATCCGGCTGGAACTGGCCGCGATCATGGCCAAGCTGGTGGGGCAGCGACGGGGCGGGTACTGTTTTGAACAGAACAGCCTGCTCCACGCGGTCCTTGTCGCGATCGGTTTCGATGTCACGCGGCGTGTGGCGCGTGTCCGCCTCGGCGGCGATCCGGGGGGCCGCAGCCACCTGATCCTGCTGGTCGCGGCCGGGGAACGGCGGTATCTGGCCGATGTCGGGTTCGGCGGCTCCTGTCTGGTGGAACCGCTGCCGCTGGAAGCGGGGGAATATGACAGCGCCGGTGAACGCTGGCGGCTGTCCCTTTCCGACTGGGCGCCGGGATGGGAACTGTCGTTGTGGCGCGATGGCGGCTGGGTGGGGCTTTACTGGTTCGGTGATGAACCTGTGGTGGATCAGGACCTGATCTTCGGCAACCATTACACTTCCACCCATCCCGCTTCCCGTTTTGTACAGAACCGGGTGGCGGCGCGTACAACCCTGACGGAACGGCATACATTGCTGAACGGCCAGTATCGCCGCCGTCTGCAGGGCGCGTTGGTGGAGGAGTTGGAGATCAGGGACGAGGCGATGTTCCGCCATGTCCTGCGTGACCGGTTCCTGATCGAGCTGCCGGACGGAGCCGTGCTGCACCCCATAGAGGGGATTAGCCCCTGAAATGGAACCGCCCGCGTCCTTGCGGAGCGCGGGCGGCACCAGGATCAGTCAACACGACCAGGGGTGATCACAGACCCTTGGCGATGCTGTTCAGACGCAGACGCAGGGCGTTCAGCTTGATGAAGCCTTCCGCGTCCTTCTGGTTATAGACGCTGTCGGCCTCGAACGTCACATAGTCCAGGCGATAGAGGCTGTTGGGGCTCTTGCGGCCCACCACGCGGGCGGAGCCCTTGAACAGCTTCAGGCGCACGACACCATTCACCCGCTGCTGGGTGCTGTCGATCAAGGCCTGCAGCGCCTCGCGCTCCGGGCTGAACCAGAAGCCGTTATAGATCAGCTTGGCATAGCGCGGCATCAGCTCGTCCTTGAGGTGCAGCGCCTCGCGGTCCAGCGTGATGCTTTCGATGCCGCGATGGGCAACCGACAGCAGCGTGCCGCCCGGCGTTTCGTACACGCCGCGCGACTTCATGCCGACGAAGCGATTTTCCACCAGATCCAGACGGCCGATGCCATGCTTCCCGGCCAGACGGTTCAGTTCCGTCAACAGAGCGGCCGGCGTCAGCTTCACGCCATTCACGGCGACGGCGTCGCCCTTCTCATATTCGATCTCGACATATTCGGCCTCGTCCGGCGCCTTTTCGGGCGCGACGGAGCGGGTGTACATATCCTCGTCCGCCTCCACCCACGGATCTTCCAGGGCCTTGCCTTCGTAGGAGATGTGCAGCAGGTTGGCGTCCGTGCTGTACGGCGCCTCGCCGCGCTTATCCTTGGCGATGGGGATCTGGTGCTTCTCGGCGAATTCCAGAAGCTGGGTGCGGCTGTTCAGGTCCCATTCGCGCCAGGGGGCGATCACGGTGACGTCGGGCTTCAGCGCGTAATAGCCCAGTTCGAAGCGGACCTGATCATTGCCCTTGCCGGTGGCGCCATGGGCCACGGCGTCGGCGCCGACCTGCTTGGCGATCTCGATCTGGCGCTTGGCGATCAGCGGCCGGGCGATGGAGGTGCCCAGCAGATACGTGCCTTCATACAGGGTGTTGGCCCGGAACATCGGGAACACGAAATCGCGCACGAACTCTTCACGCAGATCGTCGATGAAGATGTTCTCCGGCTTCACGCCCAGAAGCTCGGCCTTCTTGCGGGCGGGCTCCAGCTCCTCGCCCTGGCCGAGATCGGCGGTGAAGGTCACGACCTCGCAAGCATAGGTTTCCTGCAGCCATTTCAGGATCACCGAGGTGTCGAGGCCGCCCGAATAGGCCAGCACGACTTTCTTCACGCCGCTTTTCATGGGAAATATCCGTTGCGGTAACAGGTTGAACCGGGCACGGAAGTTATCGGGGGCCGTCGCAACTGTCCAGACCGTGAAGCCCGCACCATCCGGGGGGCTGGGCGGCACCGGTGGCAGGCCCCATATCCCGCACGGGAGCATGTGACAAATGACGGGGGAAACATGAGCCGGGGTGGGATTGCGATGATCGCCTGCCTGCTGGTGATGCTGCTGGCGGCGGCGGTCGGCGGCGTCATGGCCTGGAACGCGGTGGGTGGCGGGGGACCCGAACAGGGGATCAGCCTGCATGGCTTTATCGCGCTGGGGCTTGGGATCCTGGGCTCCCTGGTCGTTGGGGGCGGGCTTATGGCCCTGGTTTTCTTCTCCAACCGCAGCGGTCACGACCAGGCCGTGCATGAAGAGGTAACCCGGCGGATGCCGCCGGATGGCGACCGGGGCTGACCCCGGTCTCCCTCTGGACAGGCCTCCGCCGATTGTGATTAACCCCGCGACGGGATCGGGCAATGTTGCTATCGTCCCGCCTGGAAAAACTTTAATTTGCACGAAGGCCGGTAAGATGGCGCTTCTCCTGGCGATCGAAACCAGCAGACGGTCTCCGCTTTTTGCCTATGGTTTTGCGCTGGCCGCCTTTCTCCTGGCGCTGGCCGTGCGCAAAATGGCGAACCACGCCTTACCGACCGGCTTTCCGTTCCTGACCTTCTTTCCGGCAGTGATCCTGACCACATTCTTTGCCGGTTTGTGGCCGGGCATCCTGACGGCCGCGCTTTCCACGCTGGCGGCCTGGTATTTCTTCATTCCGCCCGACGGGTTCGGGTTGAATGGTCGCGGCGCCCTGGCGCTGGGGTTTTTTATGCTGATCGTGGCCATCGACATCGCCATCATCCATGTGATGAACCTGGCGCTGATGCGGGTGCGCCTGGAAAGGGCCAGAGCCAGGAAGGCCGAACAGGAGGCCAGCGAACTTGCCGCCCACCGGGCCGTGCTGTTCGCGGAGTTGCAGCACCGCGTCTCCAACAATATCCAGATCGTCTCCGCCTTGCTGGCCCTGCAGAAGGCCGACGTTACCGATCCCGCGGCGCGACGCGCCCTGACAGAGGCGTCGAACCGCCTGGCTACCATCGGCAGAATCCAGCGGCGGCTGCACGATCCGGGCAACGCCCATGGCAATTTTGCCGGCTTCCTGTCGGAACTGGTTGAGGATGTGGTCCAGGCGGGCGCACCGGTCGGGATCAGCGTTGCCGTCGACGCCACCCCCCTTCCCCTGCCCACCGACAAGGTGATCCCCGCCGCCCTGGTGGTTGCGGAACTGGTCAGCAACTGCCTGGAACATGCCTTCGTCGGACGTCATGACGGGTCAATCCGGGTGGAGGCGCGGATGGACCAGGGCAACCGCGTGGAACTGTCGGTCAGCGACAACGGGACCGGCCTGCCCCCCGGTTTCGATGCCGCGGCGACGTCCAGCCTGGGGCTGCGGCTGGTTCAGTTGCTGACCCGGCAGTTGGACGGGGATTTCAGCATGGTGGATACCGGCGCCGGGGCACAGGCCCGCCTGTGCTTCACCGTGTGATCAGCCAGCCCACAATCCACGCCGCACCAGAACATCGCGCAACAGGGTCGGCCGGTCGGTGATAAGGCCGTCCACCCCCAGATCCAGCAGCCGTTCCATCTCCGCCACCTCATCCACGGTCCAGACATGGACCGGCAGGTTGCAGGCATGGGCCGCCCGCAGCATCCCGGGCGTGACTACCGTCAGGCCGCGATGAGAGACGGGGACCTGCAGGCAATGCGGCCCGCGCGGCGGCGGCACCGGCAGACCATGACCCGCTGCCCAGATCCGCGCCACATCCCACGGACCCGCGGAGGAGCAAAGATCGGGACCCAAGGCGCGGCGCAGTCCGGCCAGGCGGCCCCCGGAGAAGGAACCGACGCAGACACGGTCCAGCGCCCCATGCCGCCGCAACGCCACGGCCAGGGCCTCGGCCGCCATGTCCGATTTCGGATCGATGTTGAGGCGCAGGTCCGGCCAGGTTTCCAGCAATTCATCCAGCAGCGGGATCGGCTCGCGCCCGCCCACGCGAGCCTGCGACACCTCTGACCAGGGCAAGGTCCCCACCCGCCCCTGACCATCGGTCAGCCCGTCGAGCACCGGATCATGGAAAACGATCAGCCGCCCGTCCGCCGTCACCTGGACATCGGTTTCCATATAGCGGTAGCCCAGATCAACGGCCCGGGCAAAAGCCGTCATGCTGTTCTCCGGCGCCTCCCGACCACCGCCACGGTGGGCAAAGGGGATGGGGCCGGGATGATCCAGATAGGGATGGCGCGTCGCTGCCCTCATGGTTTCCGGTCAAGCCGGGGCCATCGGGTGAAGGCCACGACCCACAGCCCGACCGTCAGCAGCGGGAAAAAGAAAAACGCCGCCAGGGCCCAGAGCGGGTTGCGACCCGTTTTGCCCAAGGCGATGCCCGCCATGCAGACCGTCCAGGTGATGGTCAGCACCACCACCAGAATGGAAGCCCAGCCCGGCAGGAACCACAGTATGTCCACCAGATCGCCATAACGCGGCATGGCTGTCAGCCCTCTCCCTTCGCGGCCTGTTCCCGGGCCCGCTGGCGTTTCATTCTTTCGCGGGGATGCAGCTTTTCCGGAAGCGGCGGCAGGTTCGGCCAGGGTCTGAAGGCCAGAAGGCTGGCAAACACCGCCCAACCCAGCAAAGGCAGCGCCAGCCAGACCAGCCAGACCACGGGCAGACCAGCCCGATGTAACAGCCGCCGGCCGGGCCACAGGGCGGCAAGGGTCAGGACCACATGTACCACCAGGGCCAGTTGCCAGCCCCCCATCCCCGCTTCCGCCCCGTCCATCACCCGATCCGCCATCAAAAACCGTCAGGGGGAGATAGCATGAAACGGCATTGGGTCAACATGGTAACGACCGGGACAAAAAAACCCGGTTCCCCGCGCCGCCAGCGGAGGAACCGGGCCGAACCGCGACCGACCGGGCTGCGGTGATGGAAAACAAGGGTCAGAAGCGGACGCGGGCGCCCGAGATCAGACCGTTGACGTCCTTGTACTTGACCGTGCGCGTGTCATAGCTGTGGTTGCGATAGCTGACATAGAAATCGGTCGCGAACGCATCGATCGTCTGCACATACCCGACCGACCAGGCCTTGGCGTCGCCACCGGCGATGGCCAGATCCTTCTGCACCAGATAATCGACCACGAAGGCACTGTTACCCAGGCCGGTCACATTGGCCAGGTAACCAAGCTTGCCATACCAGAAGTCGCTGTCGCGGGGACCGACATCGCGGGTGCCGGCGGCGGCCGTCACATTGAAGCCGCTGGCGAACTTGACCGAGATGGAGCCGTTTGTCTGGGTATCGAAACCGGTGCGGCTGTCATTGTCGGCATAGCCGATGGCGCCCGCGACCTCGGTATCACCGATCTTGCCCGTATAGCGGGCGGCGAAATCCGTGGCCCCGCCTTCGATGAAGCTGGTCGACAGCATGAAGCCGCCGAAGCTGGGCGTGTCGTAGCGCAGGCGGTCGTCACGGCTCAACCCGTCGAAATTGTTGAAGACGGTATTGATGTTGGGGCCGGCCGCACGGTTCGCCTTGTTACGGAACAGCACCCCGCCGAACAGCGAGCCGACATCCGTATGGCTGACCAGCGTGGCCGTGCCCGACAGATCGACCTCGGACGTCACATTGGTGGCCGTGTCGCCCTGACCCACCCAGAGGCGGCCAAAGCTCTTATGCTGGACCCAGAATTCGGCCTTGCGCTCATTCACGGAGAAGGCGCCGGCATCCGTGCCGAAGCCGGTGGCGCGGGAGGAGCCGGAGCTGGTTTCGAACTCGATGTCCGAACCGGCCGTCCAGTTATCGTCCAGCTTCGCCTGACCAGAGACCCGGATGCGGGTGGAGGCCTGGGCGTTGTCCACGAACATCGTGTCACTGTCATAGCCGTCATCGGCGAATTCGACGGCCCGGCCGATCTGGCCCGACAGGGTCAGCTTCACCTTGCTGTTGCCGGACTGCGTGACCTGCGGCGCCTTGAAGACATCGGCGGAGACGAGCGGGGCATCCTTGCTGGCCGGCGGGCCGGCGGGGGTGCTGGGGGCCTTTTCCAGCTTTTCGATGCGGGCCATCAGGGCCTGCACCTGGGCGCGCAGCGCCTCGACCTCACCGGCCGGGGCCTGCTGCGCCTGGGCCGGGGCAGTGGAAACGGCAAGCAGCGCAGCACCGGCCAGGAACGTGGCGGTGATCCGGGGCGAAACTCTCATCGGCAAATCCTCCCGTGGGCGGCCCCGTTCCGGGGCACTCGTTTATTACAGTACGGCGTCAAAGATGTGACAGACCACCTGTTTGGCGTGCAAGATGTCGGGTTCCCACGCACATGTGGTCGTATCGCAACAGTGATGGCGGTGATGTGCCGTGGAAATGATTGGGATCGACGATGGGATCGAGCCGTCTATTACTGTCCGACACATCAGAACGATATGATTGTGACAATGGGTGTCATTAAACTGTAACCCCGACCTTTGGCGTGGGGCCGGGTACGGTTAAGATGCGTGACATCCGTGCCACAGGTGGCGGGCATGGCACCCTGTCGGGGGCGGCACTGGTCAGCGGCGCCGCATGCCCTTATGGTCCGCCCCGCCTTTCCCGCCACATCTATTGCGCCAGGGCCGACGATCATGATCCCCCGCTACTCCCGCCCCGAAATGACCCGCATCTGGGACCCGGAGAACCGGTTCCGCATCTGGTTCGAGATTGAGGCCCATGCCTGCGATGCGCAGGCCAAGCTGGGTGTCATCCCGGCCGAGGCCGCGAAGGCCGTATGGGATCGCGGGGCCTGGGAGATCGACCGCATCGACGAGATCGAGCGCGAGACCAAGCATGACGTCATCGCCTTCCTGACCAACCTGGCCGAACATGTCGGCCCGGAGGCACGATTCGTCCACCAGGGCATGACCAGCTCCGACGTGCTGGACACCTGCCTGGCCGTGCAGATGACCCAGGCCGCCGATCTGCTGCTGGCTGATCTGGACAAGCTGCTGGACGCCCTGAAGCGCCGCGCGCTGGAGCACAAGTACACGGCCACCATCGGCCGCAGCCACGGCATCCATGCCGAGCCGACCACCTTCGGCGTGAAGCTGGCCGGCCATTACGCGGCCTTCGCCCGCAACAAGACGCGCCTGCAGGCCGCCCGCGCCGAGATCGCGACCTGCGCCATCTCCGGTGCGGTCGGCACCTTCGCCAATATCGATCCGTTCGTTGAGGAATATGTGGCGGAGAAGCTGGGCCTGACGGTGGAGCCGCATTCCACCCAGGTGATCCCGCGCGACCGCCATGCCATGTTCTTCGCGACCCTGGGCGTCATCGCCGCCAGCCTGGACAATCTGGCCACGGAAGTCCGCCACCTGCAGCGCAGTGAAGTGCGCGAGGCGGAGGAATATTTCTCGCCCGGGCAAAAGGGCAGCAGCGCCATGCCGCACAAGCGCAACCCGGTACTGTCGGAGAACCTGTCGGGCCTGAGCCGCATCGTGCGCGGCTATGTCACCCCGGCGCTGGAGAATGTCACCCTGTGGCATGAGCGCGATATCTCGCACTCGTCCGTGGAGCGCATGATCGGCCCCGACGCCACCGTCACCCTGGATTTCGCCCTGGCCCGCGCCACGGGTCTGGTGGAAAAGCTGGTGGTCTATCCGGACAATCTGCAGAAGAACCTGGATATGCTGGGCGGCCTGCACAATTCGCAGCGCGTGCTGCTGGCCCTGACCCAGGCGGGAATGAGCCGTGAGGACGCCTATCGCGCGGTGCAGCGCAATGCCATGCCGGTCTGGCTGGAAGGCAAAGATTTCCGCACCATGCTGAAATCCGACGCCGATGTGATGAAGCACCTGACGGCGGCCGCCATCGATGACGCCTTCGACCTGGGCTATCACACCAAGCATGTGGACACGATCTTCCGCCGCGTGTTCGGCGAGTGATCGCAGGGCCGGCAGCATAAGTGCTGCCGGCGTGAAGCGTGGGTGAGATCGGGGCCCCTGCATTGCTTGAAACAGCAGTGCAGGGGCCTTTTTCTTTGGCACCGCCCCTCCAACAGCGGCGTTGGAAAGGCCCCACTTCATGCATGGCGGGGTTGCATTCTGCTACGCGGGCGATGGCCCCCATCGCCGCGCCAAACGTCCGCTGACGGACAGTCTCGCGCCCCAACCTGTTCATTTTCGGACAATCGTCGCGATGATCGCAGGGCGATCCAGCCATCATTTGGCCATTTTCGCCACTTTGTGGACGCATATGGCGTCACAGCCCCTGGATATTTTCCAGAATATGCCAAAAATCCAGTTGGCACACCCTTTGCTGATACAGGGTCATCGAAAGACACGAACCCACGGAGATGAAGATGACCAGCCTGACGAACCAGATCGAAGCCGCCGACGACAACATTGTGGAAAGCTTCTTCGCCTCGCTGCCCACCGTCGCCGATCTGATCGAAGCCACCACTGTGCTCGCCATCGCCGGCCTGGTGGCGCTCAGCCTGAATATGATGCTGTAAACCAGCCCCGTTTACCCCGACCCCCTTCGAGATCAAGGAGACTTTCCATGTCCGCTTACATCAACGCCGCCGCCCATGACGCCGATGAAGTCCTGTCCGGCTTCGGTGCTTTTCTGAAGGATGGCGTCAGCGCGGTCGAAGCCGCCACGGTTCTGTCCGTTGCCGCCTTTATCGCCATGGTTCTGAACACGCTGCTGTGATGCCCCTGCCCCATCGGCAGCCGCCGGGGGGAATCGGCCGGAAGGCCGGCCGTTTAGAAGAGACTGACGCCGTACAGACGGCATGCTGGCCGCCGAAGGCGCCATTGCCCGCCCCCGATGGGGTGGCAGCCTGATGATCCGACATTCACCAATGCGTGATCCGGGCTCAGTGCCGGGTCTGACCCCATACCCAGGACCCGACGATGGCCGCACTGGATACGGCCTCCGCTTCCGGGTGGTGCCATTGATAGACGGCCATGGCGACATCCAGACAATGGGTATCCGGCACCCCGCGCGACCGCATCTCCCGATAGGCGCGGGTAACGGCGGAGCGGCAGCACTCACCGGTCCCCGCCGCCGAATGATCTGCGCAGGGTTTGCCCAGAAATTCCTTGGGAATGTCGTCCCGTCCCATGTGCATCAGACCTTCGAACCGTGGCCACCGGGCACATAGGTCCGTTCCACCACGGGACGGTCCTTGCGCACGCCGTAGAGTTCCAGCCGATGGCCGATCAGGCGGTAACCCAGCTCATCGGCGATCTTCTGCTTGATCGTCTCCAGTTCCTCGCTGGAGAATTCGACCACCTCACCCGTCTGCACGTCGATCAGGTGATGGTGATGCTCATCCCGCGCCTCTTCATAGCGGGCGCGGCCATCGCCGAAATCCAGCCGCTCGATGACATTCGCCTCTTCGAACAGGCGCATGGTGCGGTAGACGGTGGCGATGGAAATATGCGGATCGATCTCCACAGCCCGCCGGTAAACCTGCTCCACGTCCGGGTGGTCTTGGCTGTCCGACAGCACGCGGCTGATGACGCGGCGCTGTTCAGTCATCTTGAGGCCCTTTTGGACGCAAAGCTGTTCGAGGCGGGATGGCATGTCCGTCGTCTCCGATCCGGTTCTCATGGCGAATTATGCGCCAACATATGGACCATCCCGCGCGCCAAGGCGAGAGGGATGGACGTATTCATTCGATAAATCCACGTTATACCGGCGTCAAGGCTGGCAGTTCCCTGTCCAGCAGCCCCAACAGCGCCGATAGCTGTGCCGGGGTCAGTCGCGCGATGTCGCGGGCCAGAAGATTGGCCACCAGCGTATGGTCGGGTGTCAGCCCCGCCGTATCCACGGTGACGCGCGGGTCTGACAGGGCGGCCAGCCGCTCCATCTCCTCCGCCGCATCCCAGATCAGGCCGAAATAGGTGCAGATCTGGCGCAGCAGCATCGGCGATGGCACCCCCTTGTGCCCATGTTCCAGGGCGGAGAGATAGGCCGAGGATATTTCCAGCTCATCCGCCATCTGTTTCAGGCTGGCGCCCTTTTGGGCGCGAAGCTGACGGACACGGCTACCAAACGGGGTCATGGGCACCGGAGTGGAACAACGGGATGGAGGGGGTCAGCATAGCCGGGTCTGCGCGGACGGCAAACCATCTGTCGGCAAAATGACAAGAGTTCACTGATATATAGTTTTACATCTGCGATGCGGGACCGGGCGCTGTATCGGGCCAAGACCGGCGGGCGCAACCGGGTTGAAACCGTCACGGGTTGACCATCGGCGCTGTGTAGCTTAGAAACCGGCCCCTTTTGCCGGGTTGAAGGGTTCAGGATCATGGTGGCGTGCGGGCTGGATTTCGGCACCTCCAATTCCACGCTGGGCGTGGCGGATGACGCGGGCACACGCATGCTGTCGCTGGAGGGCGAGCATGATACGCTGCCCAGCGCCATTTTCTTCGATTTTGAGACCCACCGCCCCGCCTTTGGCCGGGCCGCCATCAATGCCTATGTGGCGGGGGGCGACGGGCGCCTGATGCGGTCGATCAAATCGGTGCTGGGCACCAGCCTGATCGATGAGGAGACATTGCTGGGCCGTCGCCGCGTGGGCTTCCGCGAGGTCATCGGCCTGGTCATCCGCCATATCAAGGAAGAGGGCGAGCGCCGTTGCGGCCGGGAACTGACCCATGTCGTCCATGGCCGGCCCGTGCATTTTGTCGATGGCGATGATGCCGCCGACCAGCGGGCGGAAAACGCACTGGCCGACATTGCGCGGGCCAGCGGTTTCAAGGATGTCAGCTTCCAGTATGAGCCGATCGCGGCGGCGCTGGCCTATGAGGCGCAGATCAATGCCGAGCAGATCGCCCTGATCGCCGATATCGGCGGCGGCACGTCGGACTTTTCCATCGTGCGCATTGGTCCCGACCGGGCGCCCCGGACGGAACGGGCCGATGACATCCTGGCCAATGACGGCGTACGCATCGGCGGCACGGATTTCGACCGGCTGTTGAGCCTGGAAGCGGTGATGCCGCATCTGGGCTATCGGTCACCGCTGCTGCGTCCGGGGCTGCTGACGCCGAACCATCTTTATGTGGATCTGGCTACCTGGGCCAAGATCAACTTCCTGTACAGCCCGGCCGTCCTGACCGATGTCGAACGGCTGGTGAAGGAGGCGAAGCATCCGCAACTGATCCGCCGGCTGGTCACGGTGCTGGAAGAGCATCTGGGCCACGCGCTGGCCATGAAGGTGGAAGAGGCAAAGATCGCGCTGTCGGGGTCCAGCACTTTCGATATCGACCTGTCGCTGGTCGAAAAGGGCCTGGACGCCCCGTCCACCCGTGGCCGTCTGGCGGCGGCCGTCGCCGATCCCGTGGAAAGGCTGGCCGCCATGACCACGGACTGCCTGCGTCAGGCCGGCCTGCGCCCCGATCAGGTGGACGCCATCTTCCTGACCGGTGGTTCCACACTACTGCCGGCCGTGCGTGGCGCCATCACGGGTGCCCTGCCGGAGGCCCGCATCGTCGAAGGCGACAAGTTCGGCGCCGTCGGCCTGGGCCTGACCATCGAGGCGGGGCGGCGCTACGCCTGACCCCGTTTCCCAATACCAACCTGCCCTGCTCCGTTACCGATCACGGCGGATTCCCTGTCCCCTCATTGGCCGGGCCGGTGCATCCGCGCCCGTAGCGGACTGGTACTACATCCCGCCCTGCCCCTTGGTGCCGTGCGGCCGCTCGCCCATGCCATGGGCGGAATAGCGGGCGACCGCATCAAAGGCGGCGGAACGGAACTGCCGTCGCCACAGCACATAGGTGACCAGGGTCACCAGGGCGGCGAAGGCATAGGGGTGGATCATCCAGCCCAGGCTGGCAAAGGCGTAGTAATAGCCGCGCAGGCCGCGGTTGAAGCTGGTGATGGCCAGGGTCATCATCTTGGCCGCCGCCTTGGCCGTTGTCAGCGCCTCTTCCCCCGGGTCCAGCGGCGCGCCGCCGATCAGGGCGATGGTGTAGTTGAACTGCCGCACGGCCCAGGTGAAGGAAAAAAAGCTGTAGACGAAGATGGCCAGCAGCAGCAGCAGCTTGGCCTCGAACACCGGCTTTGCGGTGGGCTGGGTGAAGCCCAGTTCCATCACCACCTTGTAGGAGCTTTCCGACGAGGCCAGGATGCCCAGCAGGCCCGCCAGCACCAGCACGGTTGTGGAGGCGAAGAAGGAGACGCTGTGGATCAGATGGCCCATCAGCATGCTGTCCATCA
The DNA here is from genome assembly GCF_017996735.1 of Niveispirillum sp. Lineage (GTDB taxonomy): Bacteria > Pseudomonadota > Alphaproteobacteria > Azospirillales > Azospirillaceae > Niveispirillum. Next base: position 111,424 of record NZ_JAGOGJ010000003.1, on the reverse strand, counting down.
CCCGGTTGTCCCGGTACAGCATGTTGGTCATCCAGCGGATACGGATACGCAGCATATGCTGGTTCAGGCTGGTCGGCGCCCCCTGACGCCGGTCGGTCAGCCAGCCATAGCCCCACCAGAGCAGCACGAACCAGACGAACGCCGCGCCATCCAGCAGCGTCAGCGACGTAAATAGCGGCGGCATGGGAACACCCTCAGCCCAGGCGGTAACGCGGCGCCACCAACCCGTTCAGATAGTTCTTCAGTTCGGATGTCAGCGGCTCGAATTTCACTGACACGGAACGGGTGGTCGCGTCCAGCGCCATCACCCGGGCCTGCACGGGAACCGGGTCGCCGGCCCCCGGTGCCGCCACCAGCAGCGTGACCAGTTCGCCTTCCTGGTAATGGCCCGGGTCGGCATCCAGCGCCAACCCGCCAAAGGACCAGTTACGGGTGCGGGCCGTCCCCTTGCGGCTGCCCACGGCCAGAGGCGGCTGCACGAACCGGCGCAGGCGGCGGCGCTGCTTGGCATCGCCATCCCCGCTCCGCGTGGCGCCCGCCAGATCGGCCCCGCGCATGTTCACACCCGTGACGATGGCGCCGGCCAGATCGGCCTTGCGCAGGATGGCACCGGACAGGACGGCATTGGTCAGGTCGGCCCCGCGCAGGATGGCGCCATCCAGATTGGCAGGCCAGGTGCGGCCGCCGGACAGGGTCTGCGCCGTCAGGTCGACCCCGGCCAGATGGGCCCCCGACAGGTTGGCCCGGCGCAAGGTGGCGCCCGACAGGACGGACCCGTCCAGCACCGACTGTGACAGGTCGCTATAGGACAGGTCGGCCATTTCCAGCCGGTTGTCGGACCAGTCGGCCGAAGCCAGCCTGCAGCGACGCAGGCGGGCGCCGGCCAGGTTGCGGCCATGCAGCACCAGCGGGTCCAGTTCCGCCATGTCCAGGTCCAGGCGTGCGCCCTTGGCCCCGCCCGTTTCGATCCATTGTTCATGGCCATCGATCATGGCCGACAGTTCGGCGGTCGGGATGCGCCGGCGGCTGGGCGAGGCGATCATGGTGGTGACACCCTCGGGCAGATGCCGGCCGCGCGACAGCATCTCGCTGTCCACCATCGTGCCGGCAAGCTGCGCACCCATCAGGTTGGCGCCCGTCAGGTCAACGCCCAGCATCACGCATTTCGACAGGTCGGCCCCGGCCAGATCGGCATCCATCAGGTCGGCCCCCGTCAGGTCGCACCCCGTCAGCTTGGCCGAACAGAGGATGGCACGTTCCAGCCGCGCCTCCGTCAGAACCGCTGCGCCGTCACGCTTGGTGGCGCCGCTGCTGTCGGACAGGGTGCCGGACCGGAAATCGGCACCGCGCAGGATGACATCGTTCAAGGTGGCCCGGTGCAGGTTGGCGCCGCGCAGGTCCGCCCCCATCAGGTTGGCCCCGGTCAGTTCGGCTCCCTCCAGATCGGCGCCGAACAGATCGGCCCGCGCCAGATCGGCACCTTCCAGGTTGCATCCCGACAGGTTGGCCCCGGCCAGTTTCGCCTCTGCCAGGCGCACGCCCTTCAGGGTCAGGCCCGACAGGTCCTGGAAAGCCAGTTCGGCCCGTCTTCCGCCCTTGCCGTCAAGCCATTGGCGGTGAAGCTGAAATTCCTTGCGCAGCAGATCAAGGTCGCGGGCGGGCGTGGCTGGATTGGTCATTGGTCGTTGGCCCCGGAAACCGGCATCGGTGATGATTGCATCCGCACCCTACGCTAGAGAATAAAGCTCCACAATCCTGCGAAGCGATGTGTTCCGCGAATGGTTGACCCAACCTGTCCATCGCGTATAATACGATCGTTCGTTCTTTTCACAGGCAAGCGCCATGACCCCCCGCACACGCAGTTACGATTGGGACGCCACCCCGCTGAATATGGACCTGCTGGCCACGCTGCCGGGGATCGACATCATACGGATGATCGCGCAGGGCAAACTGCCAGCGCCCAGCATGGCCGCCACAATGGGGATGAGCCTGCTGCCGGGCGAGGTGACGGAGGGCGCGGTCGCCTTCCAAGGGGAACCGGGTGACCATGTGCTGAACCCGCTGGGCACGGTCCATGGCGGTTTCGCCGCCACGCTGCTGGACAGCGCCATGGGCTGTGCCGTGCATACGCTGCTGCCGGCCGGTGCGGGTTACGGCACGGTCGACCTGAAGGTCAACTTCCTGCGCCCCATTCTGCGCGATGCCGGCATCGTGCGGGTGGAAGGCAAGGTCATCAATGCCGGCCGCACCCTGATCCTGGCGGAAGGGCGGGTCGTCGGGCGCGACGATGGCAAGCTCTACGCCCACGGCACCAGCACCTGCTTTGTGCAGGCCGGACGCTGAGCCCAGCGACTACTCTATTATTTATTCATCTTCTAGTAGTCATCCTGCAGGGCTGCCGTGGGTGGGGATATAGTTCAGGGCGGCGGCGATGATATCGACCCCGACCTGCCCGTGTCCCGCCCGCGCATGCCCCTCATCCGTCGCAGCAAGGCGGTAATAATTCACCAGGAACACGCGGATGGCCGCCGTCAGGGAGGCGGCGGCCGGCTTGCGTTCCACGATGCGGGTGCAGATGTCATGGACGTTATGTCCTTCACGTGACGCGACATCCGCCAGGGCATCCCACATTTCGGGCTCCATGCGCAGACTGGTGCGCTTGCCCAGAACAACGACGTTGCGGATAACCAGGGTGCTGCTGCCATCAGGCAGTTCTTCACCCGTGAAACGCTTCGAACGCGGCGGCACTGACGCCTCCCCTTTCTGATCTCTGATTGACCCCCGCATAAATCAATATGCAGACACATAAACCTATATGTCACGTCATATGACCAGATCAATTAAAATCAGTCTCGGGTAAAGGCGGTTGCCGCCGGGCGGGCGCATGGCCCATGGGGATACCATCCGCACCGTGCAGAATGGGCACGGGACAGGCCGCCGAAGCCGATCAATTCCGATAGGTCGGAATTTATCAGCACTGGCATCAGTCCAGGTCGGCTTCCAGCGCTTCCATGTCGGCGTCGCTGAAACCGAAATGATGGCCGATCTCATGGATCAGCACATGGCGGACCAGATGGTCCAGATCCTCTCCCGTCTCGCACCAGTAATCCAGGATGGGACGGCGGTAGAGGAAAATCAGGTCCGGTTCCAGGCGCGGCTGCGTCACGCTCTGCCAGGGCATGCCGACACCACGATACAGACCCAGCAGGTCGAACGGGCTTTCCAGGCCCATTTCGCGCTCCGTCTCCTCGTCGGGGAAATCCTCCACCCGGATCAGGACATTGCGCACATGGCTGCGCAGGGCCTCGGGAATGGTTTCGGCCGCGCGGGCGGCAATCGATTCCATCTCTTCCAGGGTCGGGGCGGTGGTGAAGCGGCGCAGCGAGGTCATGGGATACCAATCAGGACAAACAATAACCGGGCAGTCATGGCGGCTTGACGCCGCCCCCGCCCCGGTCCACCTACAGGCCAGCAAATCCTGATCAGGAGGAAGACATGACGCAAGCCCAAACCGGCCGCCCGCCGAAACTGGACCCCGATGCCGTGACGGCTTCGCTGGGGACCCTGCCCGGCTGGACGCTGCGCGCCGATCAGGCGGCAATCGTGAAAACCTTCCGTTTCAAGGATTTCAACGAGGCGTTCGGCTTCATGACCCGCGTCGCCATCCTGGCCGACAGGATCGACCATCATCCCGAATGGTTCAATGTCTATAACCGCGTCGATGTCACACTGAACACCCACGATGTCGGCGGACTCAGCCGCCTGGACATCGAGATGGCGACATTCATGGAGCAGGCGGCGCGCTGACCCCGCCCGCCTTCATCGCCGCCAGCATCGCCGTCACCAGCTTGGCGGCGTTGCTGGACGCCAGCGCCATGAAGGTGGGGATGCGGTTTTCATCCGGGTCGGCACCGGCCAGATCGGACACGGACCGGAAGATGATATAGGGCACGCCATTCTGTTCGGCGACCAGGGCGACGGCAGCGCTTTCCATATCCACGACCCTGGCCCCGATGGTGCCGTTCAGATAGGTGCGCCAGCCGGCATTGTCCATGAAGGCCGGGCCGGAGACACCGTCCCCACCCATGATGATCTTGGGACTTGTCTCAAGACAGGTCTTGTTGGCGGCGCATTTATCCAGCTTCACCGCCACCACAGCCTTCTCCGCCAGGGCGAACAGGCCCGCATCGGTTTCGAACCAGAATTTGCGCACCGGTTCCGCCTTGCCCGGCACCCGGACATAGGCGTTGGAGGGCTGGATCACCCCATAGGCAGGATAGGGCAGGCTGGCCCATGGCACGGGTTTCAGCGCACCATCGGCCCCTTCCCGCACAAAATGGCTTTCCAGATACTGGCCCCAGCGGCGGGGCACGGCCACGTCACCGATATGCAGGTTGGGGTCAAGGCCCCCGGCAATGCCGCTGAACAGCAGGGCATCCACCTTGAACCGGTCCAGCAGCATCTGCGTCGTCATGGCGGCATTCACCATGCTGACACCTGACAGGACCAGGACCACGGGCCGGCCCGACAGGGTGCCCAGCGTGAAATCCACGCCATGCACACTCATCACCTTCTTGTCCTTGGTATTGGCCAGCAGGGTGACCAGTTCCGGCGCGAAGGCCGACATCACGGCGGTGCGCGGCGTGTCGTCCAACAACTCCGCCCGCGCCGGTGCCAGGAACAGCAGCAGGGTCAGCAGGGCGGGGATCAGCCGGATCATGAAGACGCCATCCATGTTGCAGTGCGGGATGAACATGGTGGCGACAGATGACAAGCACGTCAATGGGGAGGGCAACCCCTCCCCACCGGCCGCATTAAACCAAGGGTCATGGCCCATGCCCCTTGGAGGCCGCCGACTGGCGGTCCGCACCCATGTGCGCGTAAGCACAAGCCGCCGGATGGCGGCGCCCGGCGCGTGAGGGCGCGTGCACAGACCAAGAGCCATGCTCCATGGCTCTTGGCATTAGGCCTTCTTAGACTTGATCCAAGCCTCAACCTGTTCGCCCAGCACTTCCAGCGGCACGGCCCCGGTGCGCAGCACCAGATCATGGAAGCCGCGCAGGTCGAACTTCGCCCCCAATGCCTTCTTGGCCTTGTCGCGCAGGTCCAGGATCTTCAGCATACCGACATAATAGCTGGTGGCCTGGCCGGGGCTGACGATGTACCGGTCGATCTCGCGGATCACCTGATCCCGGTTCAGCGGGGTGTTGGCCACGAAATAATCGATGGCCTGTTCACGGGTCCAGCGCTTGGCATGGATGCCGCTGTCAACGACCAGCCGGACAGCCCGCCAGATCTGCGTCGTCAGCCGGCCGAAATCGGCATAGAGGTCCTGGTAGAAGCCGTATTCCTTGGGCAGGCGTTCGGCATAAAGGCCCCAGCCCTCGATATAGGCGCCGAAAAAGCTGTAGCGGCGGAATTCCGGCACGTCGCCCAGTTCCTGGGAAATGGCGATCTGCATGTGATGGCCGGGGATGGCCTCGTGATAGACGATGGCGTCGATCTGCCATTTCGCCATTTCCCGCATATTGGCGAGGTTGGCGTAGAAGATGCCGGGCCGCGAGCCATCGGGCGTGGGCTGGTTATAGAAGGCGGGCGGGGCGGACTTTTCACGATAGGGTTCGACCCGCTTCACGATGACGGGGGCCTTGGGCTTGGTGATGAACCATTCGTCCAGACGCTTGGAAAAGTCCGCGATCACCTTTTCGCAATGGGCCAGATAGGCGGCGCGGCCGGCATCATCGTCGCTGAAATAGAATTGCGGATCGGTGCGCAGATGGTTGAAGAATTCCGGCAGGCTGCCCTGGAATCCCACCTTGCGCATGATGCCATGCATCTCTTCCTGCAGCAGGCCCACATGTTTCAGGCCCAGATCATGGATCTCGGCCGGGGTCATGTCCGTCGTGGTGCTGTTCTTCACGCAGAAACGGTAATAGGCGTCGCCGTCGGGCAGCTTCCAGACACCGTCATCCTGGGTGGCGACGGCTTCCAGCTTGGCCACGGCAGCGTCCATCGCCTCATAGGCGGGTTTGACCCGGCTGGCCAGGATGGCGGCGGCCTCCGCCACCAGCTTGTCCTTCTCCGCCTGCGGAATGGACAGGGCCCCGACCTTCTTCTTGAAATCGGCGTACAGCGCGCTGTCCGGCCCCTGGTCGAACGGGGCGCCGGTGATGACGGAGCGGATGTCAGGCCGCATCTTGGTCAGGGAAAATTTCGGCGGCACCACACCCCGCGCGGCCGCATCCTCCCCCCGGCGGATGACATTCTGGATGACGACGGGAATGCCGTTCAGACGGGCCAGATAGGCCCGCGCGTCCGACACATCGGCCACTTCCTGCTGATTGGCCAGGAAGCTGGGGATACCGGTATGGCGGCCATACAGATGGTTCAGCGGATAGCGGTGGTTGCGCCAGCGATGTTCCTCAATATCCGCCTCGCACTGCGCCTCATACAGGCGGAAATTCAGCCGGTCGGCGGCATCCAGCTTCGCCGGGTCCCACCCCTGGCGCAGCAGGTCCAGCGCCTGACGGGTGCGGGCGACGACGGCTTCGGCAAAGGCGTCACTGCCATCATCCCAGCGGTCGTAACCGGTCTTGCGCCCAAGCTGCGTCTGGGTTTCCGGCGACAGGGACAAGGCCGCCTCGAACGTTTCCGCGAAGAAGGCCTGCAGTGCCGCGGCATCGCCCTTGTTCTTGGGCTTGGCCGCATCCGACAGGGACAGGGGACCGGGCAGACCCTGGGCAAAGGCGGGCAACGGGGCGGTGGCGGCCAAGGCAAGACCGGCCGTACCGGCCAGCCACTGGCGACGGGTGATGCTGAGACGCATGGATCGCTGTTCCGTTCTGATTATCGTACAGATCCGCGACTATAACCCGTGTTTCACATGAAACAACGGGTCCAATCTGCCGTCAGGAGGCCAGCCAGGCGGCGTTTTTCAGGCCCTTCACGAAGGCTTCATGGGCCGCCAGCTCGTCTGGTGGCGGGGCATGCGGTCGGGCGGGCCGGAAGGTCCGTTCCGCCCGCGTCGGGCCGCCATCCGTGGCCGACCGGTTCTGGGACGGGCCGCCGGCCAGCACCAGATCGGGCTGCCGCCCGCCCATCAGTTCCAGATAGACCTCAGCCAGAAGCTGACTGTCCAGCAGGGCGCCGTGCAGGGTGCGGTTGGAATTGTCGATCTCGAACCGGCGACAGAGTGCGTCCAGGCTGGCCGGCGCGCCGGGGAAACGCTTGCGCGCAATCTTAACCGTATCGACGACCGGGTTGGACAATTTGCCCATGCCGATCCGCACCAGTTCCATATTCAGGAAACCGATATCGAAGGAGGCATTGTGGATGACCAACTGGGCATCCCCGATGAATTCCAGGAAGTCACCCACGATGGCGGGGAACAGGGGCTTGTCGGACAGGAACGCCGCGGACAGGCCATGTACCGCCTCTGCTTCCGCCGGCATGTCGCGTTCAGGGTTCAGGTAGGTGTGGTAATGCTTGCCCGTGGACACATGGTTGAACAGTTCCACACAGCCGATTTCGACGATGCGATCGCCGTTCAGCGGGTCGATGCCCGTGGTTTCGGTGTCGAGGACGATCTCACGCATGGTGGTTCAGGCCTTTCGTGCCGGTGACCAGACACGGCCCTGCCGGTGCTTCAAGATAGATACGATGCGGCGCAGGTGGGACAGCGTCAAGCGCCGGCCCAAACCGGTCGGCACCACAAAGTCGGCCCGCCGCCGCTTCACCTGATCGGGCACCTGGCGGGCCAGGATATTGGCCAGCTTGGCCGGGGTCATGCCGGGCCGGGCCAGCACGCGCTGACGCTGCAGCCAGGCGGGGGCCGAGACGACGGCCACGGCATCCACACGCCGCTCCCCCCGTGTCTCATACAGAAGCGGGATATCCATCACCACCACCGGCACCCGCCGGCGGGCACAGCGTTTCAGGAAGGCATCGGCATCGGCGCGGGTCAGCGGATGCACCGCCTCCTCCAGCCGTTTCAGGGCGTCGGGTTTGCCCAGTACGCAGGCAGCCAGGGCCGCCCGATCCACGGCGCCATTCTTCACGGCATCGGGGAACAGCGCCTGCACACGCGGCACCGCCCGGCCCCCCTTGGCGTAAAGCCGGTGGACCGTGGCGTCGGCATCATGCACGGGACAGCCCAGGCGGCGCAGCATGATGGCCGCCGTGGACTTCCCCATGCCGATGGAACCGGTCAGGCCCAGGATGATCATCGCGGGTCCAGCACAAAACGGCGCAGATCCTCGGTCACCTGCGGATCGGTGCCGAACCAGGCATGGAAACCCGGCCGCGCCTGATGCAGCAGCATGCCCAGCCCATCCACGACGGGATTGCCCCGCGCCGATGCGGTGGCAAGCAGGGGCGTGACCAGCGGGACATAGACGATATCGGTGACGATCGCGTCCAACGGCAAGGCCGAGAGGTCGATTTCAAGGGGCGGATAGCCCGTCATGCCCTGGCTGGTGGAATTCACCAGCAGCACGGCGCCGTCCAGCGCCGCATCCCGCCCGTCCCAGGCCCCGACCTTGATCCGGGGGTCGCCCAGATCGGCGGCGATTTCGGCCGCCCGCGCCTGGGTACGGTTCAGCAGGCGAATTTCCGGGGCGCCGGCATCCAGCAGGGCGACAACCACGGCCCGCGCCGCGCCGCCCGCCCCCAGCACCACCGACGGACCCTGTGTCACCGACCAGGAGGCCGGCGCACTGGTGATCAGGTTTTCCCAGAAACCGAACCCGTCGGTATTGCGCCCTTCCAGGGTGCCGTCGGGTGCCACGATGATGGTGTTGACAGCGCCGATGCGCCGCGCGCTGCTGTCCAGCCGGTCGACGATGCGGAACGCCACCTCCTTGTGCGGGATGGTGAGGTTGCAGCCGCGAAAGCCCATGGCCGGCAAGGCCCGGATCGCCTGTTCGGCCCGGTCGGGTGGCACGGCCAGAGGCACATAGGCCCCGTCGATCCCATAATGGCGCAGCCAGAAACCATGCAGCAGCGGGCTGCGTGAATGGCCGACAGGCCACCCCATGACACCCGCGACCAACCCCTTACCCGTCAGCATTCAGATACGCTCCCCGTCAGACCGGCAGAACCTTGCGCACGCGCAGGAAATCCAGCAGCGGCAGCAGGGGCAGACCCTGGATGGTGAAATGGTCACCCTTCACCTTGTTGAACAGTTGCGCCCCCAGCCCTTCCACCTGATAGGACCCGGCACAGGACAGGACGGCATCACCAGCCGCATCCAGGTAGCGGTCGATAAAACTGTCCGACAGGGACCGCATGGTCAGGGTGGCATGGTCGATATGGTGCCAGACGCGCGCGCCATTGTGGAACACCACGACGGCCGAATAAAGCGTATGGGTCCGGCCCGACAGCAGGCGCAGATGATTGGCGGCATCGGCCCGGTCCAGGGGCTTGTCGAACCAGCGGCCATCACATTCCAGCATCTGGTCACCACCCACGACATAGGGACCGGTATATTTGCGCGCCAGCTTGGATGCTTTCAGGTCGGCCAGGGCTTCGGCCACCTCTGGCGGCTTCATGCCGGCGGCCTTGCCTGACAGCTTGATCTCCTCCTCATCCACCCGCGCGGCCTCGGCATGCACCTCCACTCCGGCCGCTTCCAGCATGCGGCGGCGCGAAGCGCTGGCCGAGGCCAGGATGATGGGTTCGGATGACAGGAAGACAGGCATCAATCATTCCCCTTGGGTGCATTCTCCCCCGTCACGGCGGCAGCGGCAGCCACCACCTGCGGACGGCGGCGGGCCAGCAGCATCATGACCTCGGCCGCCGTCTCCTCGATCGACCGGCGGGAAACATCGATGACGGCCCAGCCCTTGCGCGTGAACAGGCGGCGGGCCTCCAGCAATTCCTCCCGCACCCGTTCGGGATCGGTATAGGAAGTGTCGTCGCCCTGGTTCAGCAGTTTCAGGCGGTTGCGGCGGATCTGCACCAGCCGTTCCGGGTCCTTGGTCAGGCCCACGATCAGTGGGCGTTTAAGCTGGTCCAGTTCCGGCGGCAGCGGGCAGTTCGGCACATAGGGGATGTTGGCCGCCTTGATGCCCCGATTAGCCAGATAGATGCAGGTCGGCGTCTTCGACGTGCGGCTGACCCCCACCAGGATGACGTCGGCATCATGCAGCCCCCAGGCGCTTTGCCCGTCATCATGGTTCAGCGCAAAATCCATGGCGTCGATGCGGCCGAAATATTCGGCCGTCAGCGCATGCTGCCGCCCCGGCTTGGACTGGCTCTGCAGGCCCAGATAGGTACCCAGCGCGTTGATCAGCGGGTCCAGCACCGAAATGCTGGGAATGGCCAGTTCCCGGCAGGTGTCCTGCAGCTTGTGCCGCAGCTTCTCGTTCACCAGGGTGAACATCACCAGGCCTGGATTTTCCCGGATACCTTCCAGCACCATGTCCAACTGCCGTTCGGTGCGGACCAGATTCCAGAAATGTTCGATCGGGTGCACCTGATCGAACTGGCTGACACAGGCGCGGGCGACGGAATTGATCGTCTCCCCCGTCGCATCGGACACCAGATGCAGATGGAAATTCCGGGGTGCGTTGGGCGCCTTGATATGGCTGCCATGGTGATCGCCGGGATGCATCCTGTGAACCGCTCCTGGGGATATGTCGGGGACGGATGTGTGTGAATGGGCCTGAAATGCGTAGCCGGGCTTTTCCATCCCTGGCAAGCCCGACTTTATCGGCCCTGTTGTGCGGGCTGGGATTAAGTCTGCGGGTTTGCCTTAGAATCAAGGACGAATCGGACAAGACGACAAGATTGTCCCCATATCGCAATGATCCCCGTAAACCCAGCATTTGCGCGCGTCTTGCAACGGGGTCCATAAAGTTTTCCACACTTTTTTTCCACACCCCCGCCGTCAAACCGGTTTGTGGACAAAAATGCGGACAAGAAGGAATTACCGTTATCCACAGGACCTACTACTCCTCCAATCCTTTCATTAAAAAAGTTAAGTTTTAAGAGAGGGGTTGGGATAAAGTCTGGCACCCTTGAAGCTTACCGTGATCCGGGTTCAACCATGACTATGTCCGCCCCCGCCCCGCAGAAGAAGATGCTGGCCGCCCTGGCAGGCCATCCGCAGACGCCGCCGCCCTTCTGGCTGATGCGTCAGGCGGGCCGCTATCTGCCCGAATACCGGCAGGTGCGGGCACAGGCCGGTGGTTTCCTGGACCTGTGCATGAACCCGGAACTGGCCTGCGAGGTGACGCTGCAGCCGCTGCGCCGGTACGGCATGGATGCGGCCATTCTGTTCTCCGACATCCTGATCATCCCACATGCCCTGGGACAGGGGCTGCGCTTTGCCGAAGGCGAGGGGCCGGTGCTGGACCCCATCCGGGACCAGCAGGGCCTGTTGAAGCTGGATCTGGACGGCCTGCACCGGAAAGCGGCGCCCGTGTACGAGACGGTGTCACGCATTCGGGCCGCCCTGGATGAACGGACGGCCCTGATCGGGTTCGCCGGCTCTCCCTGGACCGTGGCCTGTTACATGGTTGAAGGGGGCGGATCGAAGGAATATGCGCATGTGAAGCGCTTCGCCTATACCGACCCGGTCGGCTTCAACCGGCTGATCGACATCCTGGTGGAGGCGACGGTCGAATATCTGTCCATGCAGATCCAGGCCGGTGCCGAACTGGTGCAATTGTTCGACAGTTGGGCCGGTGCCCTGTCCGCCGCCGATTTCCAGCGCTTTGTGGTGGCCCCCACCCGCCGGATCACGGCGGCGCTGAAGCAGCGGCACCCGGACACGCCCATCATCGGCTTTCCGCGCATGGCCGGCCTGAACCTGGAAAGCTTCGTCGAGCAGGCGGGTGTGGATGCCGTGTCGCTGGACCCCGGCGTGCCGGCGGCGTGGGCGGCGGCACACCTGCAGGGCAAGGTGGCCGTGCAGGGCAATCTCGACCCTGTCCTGCTGATCGCGGGCGGTGAAGCCATGGACAGGGCGGTCATCGACCTGCTGGAAACACTTGGCAATGGCCCCTTCATTTTTAACCTGGGCCACGGCATCATCAAGGAAACACCACCGGAAAACGTATCTCGTTTGGCCGGGTTGATCCGGGACTGGAAGCCTGCCACAAGGGATTGATTCCTCAATCCCATAGTTTGTGTGCCGGTGGTGACAGCCTCTGTTCGGGACCGTATTGCCATCGTTCTGATGCAGCCGGGCCAGCCCGTCGCGGATGGGCTGATCCTGCCCTATCTGCGTGCCCTGCTGGCGGCGGCGCGCAAATATCCGCCCTCCCTGCCCATACGGGCACTGATCGGGCTGCGGGCCCGCCGTCTGGCCCGGCATTTCATCCTGGATGATTTGACGGAGGCGGCCGACGAACCGCTGGTTGCCGGGCTGGAGAATGCACTCTGGGGGGATGGCATTGTCCAGGTCTTTGCCGCCGGGCTGTTCGCAGCGCCCTCCCCCATCGTCATTGCCCATGATGTGGCGGCGTTCCGGCCGGACCGGCTGGTGCTGGTGCCGCCTGCACCCCTGTTTTCCGGCGGGCTGAACGGAACGGCGCTGCAGGTCTGGGGCCGGGCCGCGCAAGCCGCGGGGCTGGAGGTGGCGACCAGCAGCCTGTGCTGCCATCCCACCGACCCGGCCGTCCTGCGTGGTCTTTCGCGTCAGGTGGCGGGGCTTTCGGGAAGGGCCGATACGGGGTCGTTGCTGCTGGTGGCGCCGGGCACGGGCTGGTCCGGGGGTGATCCCTTGGCCTGGCAGATGGATCGGCTGTCGCGTGAGCTGGCCCGCCTGCTGGATATCGCGCCGACACGCATCACGGCGGCGCGGCTGGATATACCCGGCTTCGACGGAGGGGGGTTGCCCACGGTAGAACAGGCCATCCGGCGCACCCGTGCCCCGTCATTGTCCATCCTGCCCCTGACCACCTGGCCCCTGCTGCGCGCGGCTTGGGCCGATTACCTGGATGAATGGCGCGAACAGGCGGCTTCTGCAGGCATCCTGTCCTTGACCCTGGCCCGTCCCGCCCTGACCGATGGCGGTGATCTGGCGCCGCTGGTGCGGCAGGCGCTGGCCGGGCGCGCCGGCGTCTGTGCGGGGTTCGGCCGGCGCCTATGCCCGGATGATCACCCCCATTGCCCGCATCGGCGCATGGCGGTGGCTGCCATGCATGGGCAGACCATGGCTTGATTATGCCGGCCTTTGGCCCCAAGTTCGGGGATGAGGCCTCCTTGGGCATGATCAGGACCGTAGAAGATGTTCATCCAGACCGAAGACACCCCGAACCCGGCGACCCTGAAGTTCCTGCCGGGCCGTGATGTTCTGGGCGCCGGCACGGCCGATTTCACCGATGCGGCGGACGCGGCCACCCGCTCTCCCCTGGCGGAGCGGCTGTTTCAGGTGGAGGGTGTGACCCGTGTGTTCCTGGCCGGTGATTTCGTCACCGTGACCAAGGATGCCGGCCGCGACTGGTATGTGATGAAGCCCGGCATCCTGGGCGCCATCATGGAACATTTCGCCACGGGCAAACCCGTTTTGACGCAGGTCAAGGCGGACGATAATCAGGTCAACGAAGATGATGACGAGATCGTCGCCCAGATCAAGGAACTGCTGGACGCCAAGGTGCGCCCGGCGGTCGCCCAGGATGGCGGCGATATCACCTTCCATGGGTTTGAGAAGGGTGTCGTCTATCTGGCCATGAAGGGTGCCTGCGCCGGTTGCCCCAGCAGCACGGCGACTCTGAAGGCGGGTATCGAGAACATGCTGCGCTATTACATTCCAGAGGTTGTCGAGGTGCAGCAAATCCGGTAAGGTCTCCTTCCGATCCATAAAATGCGCCTCAATTCGGTCGCAATGGGTTGGGATAGAAGGCGTCGATAGATGGTGTGCCGGGGGGTTGGTGCCCCTTTTGCGGGGAATTAGACCCCACCGGCACAAAATCCGGACTGCGGTAAAACCCAGGAAGGGGCCGCTGGAAGGTTATGCTATTGACGCTGTCGGGCCGGCCTTATTGAGGGCCATCGGCCAAAGTGCGGAGTTTGCTCCGGCAAAATGACGGGCGCGTCCCCCGAGCTGGGGGCGCGGCGCGTCCATTCGGCTTGGACTGTAAAGGATTGAAATACAATGCAGACAGACGCGAACGAGGGCCTTGATGGCCCCCGCGGTACGGCTGCCCGCATATGGGGCATGTCCGCCCTGTTCCTGCTCATCACCGTGATCATTCCGGGTACTGTGTTCATGAGCGCGTCCAGCCGTTCGCTGGACAGGACGGCGCGGGAATTCCTGCTGCCGGTGCTGCGGCCGGATCCGGGCTTCACGGTCGAGGTGGCAGCCGCCAGCACGCGCCATGACCCGGCTTTCAAGTTGGACGCAAAGGCGACGCTCGACCTGTTCCATTCCCGGGAATACCGGATCGAAACGGTGCGCAGCGGCGAAACCGCCGTGCCACGGCTGGTGTTGACCGATCTGCCGACGGGCATGACGGCACTTGAAAGCAGCGACGACCGTAAGGCCTTGTTTGTGAAGACGCTGCTGCCTCTGATCCTGATGGCCAATGAACGGATCGAGCAGGATCGCGACCGGCTGCGCCGGCTGCATGCCGTCAAGCTGGGGGGGCAGAGCCTGGCCCCGCAGGATCGGCGTTGGCTGGCGGAACTTGCCGTCCGCTATGGCATGAATCCCGACGGGGAAACCAATACCAAGGCGCTGTTGCAACGGGTTGATGTGGTGCCCGTTTCCCTGGCCCTGGCCCAGGCGGCGGAAGAAAGCGGCTGGGGTACCTCCCGCTTTGCCCAGAAGGGCAATGCCCTGTTCGGCCAATTGACCTTCAAGGCGGAGGATGAGGGCATCGTGCCCCGTAACCGCCGCCAGGGCGAAACCCATCGCTTCAAGGCCTTCGATGATCCGAAGGGCAGCGTGGAAAGCTATATCCATAATCTGAACACGCACCGGGCCTATTCGCAGTTCCGTCAGATGCGGGCCGGCCTACGGAGCCAGGGCAAGCCCATCGAGGGGTTGACCCTGGTCAATTCCCTGGGGGCCTATTCGGAACGCGGTGAGGATTATCTGCGTACCATCCGATCCCTGATCCGGGTCAACGCCCTGTCGGATTTCGACAAGGCGGTGTTGAGCGAGGATCAGATGGAGGAAGTGGTCGGTCCCCGCACACGGGCCGAGATCGCCCGCGACCATGGCGTGGTCCCGGCCAGCATGCGACGCTGATCGGCGTCTTGCGGCTTGCCCTCATGCCTGTGATGGCCGATATCACAGGTATGAGTGGTTTCCAGCCCAAGGATGTGACGATGAGTGACGTGCTTTCCGATGCCGCGCTTGACCAACTGTTCCGCGCGGCCCGTTCCTATAATGGTTTCACCGACCAGCCGGTGGCCGCCGAAACCCTGCGCCAGGTTCATGATCTGCTGCGCTGGGGCCCGACCAGCGCCAATTGCTGCCCGTTGCGTATCGTCTTCCTGACGACACCGGCGGCCAAGGAACGGCTGCGTCCGGCCCTGTCAGCCGGCAATCTGGCCAAGACCATGTCGGCCCCGGTCACGGCTATCCTGGCCTACGACACACAGTTCGCCGAGCATCTGCCCCGCCTGTTCCCGCATGTCGATGCCCGTCCCTGGTTCGCCAATCCGGACGTGGCCTTTGAAACGGCGTTCCGCAACAGCACCCTGCAGGCGGGTTATTTCCTGCTGGCGGCGCGCGCCGTGGGTCTGGATTGCGGCCCCATGTCGGGCTTCGACCAGGGCAAGGTGAATGCCGAATTCTTCGCCGACGGCCGGTTCAAGGTGAATTTTATCTGCAATCTGGGCTATGGCGATCCGGCCAGCCTGTTCGACCGCAGCCCGCGGTTCGATTTTGAGGATGTGTGCCAGGTCCTGTGATCTTCCCGGTCGCTGGCCAAAAAGCAAAACCCCGCCATCCCCAGGATCGGCGGGGTTTTTTCATGCGCGGACCGAAACCGGTCACTCGTCGGTGTTCAGACGCTCACGCAACTGCTTGCCGGTCTTGAAGAAGGGGATGACCTTTTCATCGACATCCACGCTTTCGCCGGTGCGGGGGTTGCGGCCCGTCCGGGCATCGCGGCGCTTCACGGAGAAGGCACCGAAGCCGCGCAGTTCCACCCGGTCGCCCCGGGCCAGCGCTTCCGTGATCTCGTCAAAGATCGTGGTGACAATCTTCTCCACGTCCCGCTGGTACAGATGCGGGTTGCGTTCGGCCAGTCGCTGGATCAGTTCCGACTTGGTCATGCCTTTTCATCCCCCCTGGGACCTGGAGCCTTCTCGAGGACCCCGGCCTTCACCGACCGGCCAGCGGCCCGGCCGAAGGTCACGGGCCATCGGCCACCTTTGTTTAACCAAGGAAAGATTGCCCCAGCCGGGCCGGCGGCGCAAGGGTAAGTCTTTCTGCGAAAACAGTTTTCTTAGGTCCAATAGACGGGTGCCCGCCAAGGCCGCATGCGCGCCATGCCATCAGCCTCTCTTGCACCCTTCCCACCCGGTCCTAATATTCAAAATCCGATCGCGGCCTGGGTGCCGCGTCGCCGCCGGGGACGACCCCGGATGGTCTCTGATACCGGTGGGGACGACCCTTCCATGATGGAGAAAACTCCATGGAATGGGTTTATCTGCTGGCCGCCGGCCTGTTCGAAATCGGTTTTGCGCTGGGGCTGAAGGAAAGTGCCGGCCTGTCCCGTCCCCTGCCCAGCCTGATCATGCTTGTCTGTCTGGCTACCAGCCTGTGGCTGCTGGCAATGGCCATGCGGACCCTGCCTCTGGGCACGGCCTATGCGGTCTGGACGGGGATCGGCACGGCGGGTGCCGTTCTGGCCGGCATGATCATGGCCCGGGAAGGGTTCGATCCTGCCCGTCTTGCCTGTGTGGGCTTGATCCTGGCGGGTGTCGCGGGGCTGAAGCTGCTGGAACGCTGATCGTTCAGCCCTCCAGCCCCCAATATTGCCGCATCAGACGCTTGAACTCGGCCAGCAGGTGCTGCTTCACCGCCTGATCTTCCTCGGCATGGGTGAGGCGGCTGCTGGCCAGTCCCTGCAGGAACTGCCAGGCCAGATGCCGGCCCATCTCGAACTTCACGGGGTCGGCAACCAGGAAAGAACCGTACAGGTCCTTGGCCGTCTGTTCCCAGCGGGCGGCAAAGGCGGCCTTGGCCGGGCCCATGATGCTGGCCAGTTCCGGCTCCGTGCGGGCGGCGGCCTCCAACTCCTTCCAGGCGGTCCAGAGCGGGCTGTGCGCGGCATGCCACAGGGCGTCGATCCCCTGGTCCAGCCCTTCCCCACCCTCATGCGCCACATTGGTGGTGGCGGCCAGATATTCGGCCGTGAAGCCCTGGATGATATGGTCGACGGTGGCGCGCAGCACCTCCGGTGTCGTGGGGAAGTAGTATTGGACCGCACCCCGCGTCACCCGCGCCTGTTTGGCGATCTCTGACGTGGTGGTGCGGTGGTACCCGATTTCCAGGAAGCACCGGATCGCCGCCTCGATGATGCGCTGGTGCGTGGCAATGCTTTTGGGTGTCTGCCGGATACGCGAACCGTGAAATTCGCTTTCCTGTTCCTTGGCGATCGCAGGGGAGATCGACATCGTTTTCTTCCGGAAACAAAGGTTACTGGTTAACTTTCCTTTAACCCTGTATCGGGTTGAGTGATTATCTAGAGCGAATATCGTTACCAAGGCAATATGGCAATGCGCCGGTCTGATGAGACGTGATGCGGGGGGCACGCGAAAGGCTCGACACCCCGCCCCCGCCTGCGCTATGGGAAGCGCGATCGAACCCGATAACGAGCATCCCGCCCGTGACGCCGCGCCAACAGGCCCTGGATTATCTGCGCCGCCTCGGCACCGTGGCGGATGACGAGATTGATGTGGGTGAGGCCGCCCTGGCGCTGGCCGTTCTGGATCATCCGGCCGACCTGACCACCTATCGTGCGCATCTGGCGCAACTGGGCAGCGATCTTGGCCAGGTGATGCAGGCTGTGCCCGACGCGCTTGCCGAGCGGGTTGGGGCCCTGGGCCGGCTGCTGGAAATGCATTCCTATGCCGGCGACAGCGAAACCTATGAGGATTTGCAGAACGCCAATCTGGTCCGCGTCATCGACCGGCGGCGGGGCCTGCCCGTGTCACTGGGCATTCTGCTGATCTCTGCGGCCCGGTCCCTGGGCTGGGACATTCTGGGCCTGAACTTCCCCGGTCATTTCCTGTTGCGTCTGGACCATGCCGGCGGGCGGCAGATCATCGATCCGTTCAGCGGCGCCATCCCCCTGGGCCCGCGTGAATTGCGCGACATGCTGAAACAGACGGCCGGCATCGAAGCGGAACTGACGCCCGACCATTATGCGCCCGTGTCGAACCGCGAAGTACTGTTGCGCCTGCAGAACAACCTGAAGCTCCGGCACTTGTCGACGGACCAGCCCGACAAGGCGCTGGCCGTGATCGAGGATATGCTGCTGTTCGCGCCCGAGCATATCGGCCTGTGGCGGGAATCCGGCCTGCTGAACGCGCATCTGGGCAATCTGACGGCCGGTATCGCGGCGTTCGAGACTTTCCTGCGTATCGGTGAGGCGCGGGGGGCATCGCCCCAGTTGCTGGACCATACGCGCACGCTGCTGCGGCAGTTGCGGGGACGCCTGAATTAATCCCCTGCCCTGTGACGTCGCGCATGGCATCCGCGCATGGCTTGTGCTTTGCTGCGGCCATCTTCCTTTCCGCTGGCCGGAGACATCCCGACATGACCCTGAAGGTCGCCATCCAGATGGACCCGATCGAGTCCATCAATATCGATACCGACAGCACATTCATGATGGCGTTGGAGGCACAGCGTCGTGGCCATGCCCTCTGGCATTACCATCCGCGCGATCTGGCCCTGCGCGGCAATAAACTTTATGCCAAGGTCCGCCCGATGCAGGTGCGCCGCGAACGCGGCAATCACCATTCCATGGGTGCGGCGGAAATCATTGACCTGTCGACCATGGACATGGTGCTGATGCGTCAGGACCCGCCCTTCGACATGGCCTATATCACCGCCACCCACTTGCTGGAACATATCCATCCCAGGACGCTGGTGGTGAATGATCCGGCGGCGGTGCGCAATGCGCCGGAGAAGCTGTTCGTCACCCATTTCCCCGACCTGATGCCGCCCACTGTCATCACCTCGTCAGCCGATGAGGTGCTGGCCGCCCGTGCCGAATGGAAGGACATTATCGTCAAGCCCTTGTTCGGCAACGGTGGTTCCGGTGTGTTTCACGTGAAACCGGATGATGAGAACCTGGGCGCGCTGCTGGAAACCTTTACCCAGCTTTATCGCGAACCGATCATCGTGCAGAAATATCTGCCGGAGATCCGCAAGGGCGACAAACGCATCATCCTGATCGATGGCAAGCCGGCCGGTGCCGTCTCGCGAATCCCGCAGGATGGTGAGGCGCGGGCCAATTTCCATGCGGGCGGCAGCGCCGGCAAGACGCAGTTGACCCGGCGAGAGCAGGAAATCTGTGAGGCCATTGGCCCCACCCTGCGTGCGCAGGGCATGATCTTTGTCGGCATCGATGTGATCGGTGATTATCTGACGGAGATCAATGTCACCAGCCCCACGGGCATTCAGCAGATCAACCAACTGGACGGGTCAGCGCTGGAAGCCACCTTGTGGGACGCGATGGAAGCACGTTACGCCGCCACACGCTGATACGGCTTCGGGCAAAGGGGTAAGGGGGACACACATACCCGCCCCTTGCCCACCCAGGCCGCTTGCGCCAAGCTTCCCCCCTGAAACCAAAAGGGGGAAGCGTCATGGGGAACGGTGTCAGCAATCCGGCGGTCACGCGGCGTAGCCTTTTATGTTCATGCTGCGGGCTGGCGGCCTGGACATTTGCCAATGGGTTTTTATCGGGCCCAGCCCATGCCGCCGATGCCGATCCCGAGCTCAATGCATTTTTCGCCAATGCTTTTGCCCGGCAGGCCGCCAAATCGCCCGAGATGCGGACGGCCCTGGGCTTGCCCGGTGATCAGAGGGCGTGGGACGACCTTTCCGATGCGTCCCTGGCCGCCAATGATGCGGAACTGAAGGCTGATCTGGCCCGCCTGCGGCGGGATTTTCCGGACGCCAAATTGTTGCCCGAGGGGCGACTGAATAAGAAGCTCTGGGAATATCAGACGGAAGAGGCGCTGGCCTCCGCCCGCTGGCGCGGGAACTACTACCCCGCTGACCATTTCAACGGCCGTCACGGCGACCTGATCGACACGCTGACCACCTATCATCCCATCCGGGACAAGCTGGGCGCACAGACCTGGCTGGCACGGGTGGACAGCATTGATCAGCCTGTCGGTCAGTTGATCACCGCGCTGCAGGTCCGGGCAGAACGCGGCGTGATCCCCCCGCGCTTTTCCGTGGAAAAGGCCCTGGTCGCCATCCGCAATGTTTTGACGGGACGCCCCTTCGACCCATCAGCCGGTGAGGAGACGGCCCTGCTGACCGGTTTCCGCCGCAAGGTGGAGGCACTGGATCTGCCGACAGCGGAGAAGACTGCCCTGATCAGCCAGGCCGAGAGCCTGTTATCCACCCGCTTTGCCCCATCTTGGAACCGTCTGGCCACCACCATGGAAGCTCTGCTGGCCAAGGCGGACGATCGGGATGGGGTGTGGAAACTGCCCGATGGTGACGCCTATTACCAATGGTGCCTGTCCCGCCACACCACCCTGCCCCTGAACCCGGTGGAGGTTCATGAACTGGGGCTGACGGAGGTGAAGCGTATCCATGCGGAGATGGAGACCATCAAAGACAAGGTCGGTTTCAAGGGTGACCTGCAAGCCTTCAACCAGTTCCTGCGCACCGACAAACGCTTCTATTTCACCGATGATGATGCTGGTCACGATGCCTATCTGAAGGGTGCCAACCTGATCCTGGATCGGGTGAAGGCGGTGCTGGACGGACAGTTCAACCTGAAGCCCAAGGCGCCGCTGGTGGTACAGCGGTTTGAACGCTATCGCGAGGCCAGCGAGACCATCGCCCGTTACGGACAGCCGGCCGCCGATGGATCACGGCCCGGCATCTATTACGTGAACCTGTCCAACATGAAGGAGATGCCGATCTGGCAGATGGAGGTTCTGGCCTTCCATGAAGGCATTCCAGGCCACCATATGCAGATCGCCCTGGCGCAGGAAGCCACGGGTCTGCCCGAATTCCGCCGGCACGATTTCCATACCGCCTATGTGGAGGGCTGGGGGCTTTATTCAGAACGGCTGCCCAAGGAACTGGGCTTCTATGCCGACCCCTATTCGGATTTCGGCCGTCTGACCTTTGCCCTGTGGCGGGCGCTGCGTCTGGTCATGGATACGGGCATCCATGCCAAGCGGTGGACGCGGGCGCAGGCCATCGATTATTTTGTGGCTAATTCCGCCTTCACGCGGGAGGTGGCGGAACGTGAGGTCGATCGCTACATCGTCTATCCGGGTCAGGCCTGCGCCTATTATATCGGGATGCGCAAGATCCTGGAGTTACGGGAATCCGCCCGCAAAAAGCTGGGCACCCGGTTCGATATCAAACGCTTCCACGACACGATCCTGGGCAATGGGTCGGTGCCGCTATCGGTGCTGGAACAGGTGGTAACGGGATGGGTCAAGGGCGTCTGACGACGCCCCTTACCCGGTCATGGCAGCAGCACGGTGGCGCCGGTGGTGGCCCGCGCCTCCAGCGCGCGATGGGCATTTGCCACATCGCGCAGGGCAAACCGTTGATGGATATTCACCTTCACCTGCCCCGTCTTCACGATGGCGAACAGGTCATCGGCCATGGCCAGCAGTTCTGCCCGTGTGCCGGCATAATGCCCCACGGAGGGCCGCGTCAGGAACAGCCCGCCCTTTTTGTTCAGCAACCCGATATCGAAGGGTGGCACGGCGCCCGATGCGTTGCCGTAACTGACCATGAGGCCTCGTCGGCGCAGGCAATCAAGCGACCGGTCGAACGTATCCTTGCCAACCCCGTCATAAACGACATCGACACCCTGCCCGTCCGTGATCTCCCGAACACGGGCCACCAGATCTTCCTGCCCGTAATGGATGACATGATGGCAGCCATGGGCAGCGGCCAGCATGGCCTTTTCCGCCGATCCGACGGTACCGATGACCGTGGCGCCCAGGGCGTTGGCCCATTGGCAGGCCAATAGCCCGACCCCACCAGCGGCGGCATGGATCAGGACCGTGTCACCCTGTTTCACGTGAAATGTCTGACGCAGCAGATATTGCGCGGTCAGCCCCTGCAACAGCATGGCGGCCGCAACCTCATCCGCGATCCAGTCCGGCAGGCGGATCAACTTGTCAGCCGGGATCAGGCGGCGTTCGGCATACGCACCCAGGGGGGACTGGCCATAGCCCACACGGTCGCCGGGCAGGATATCCGTCACCCCCTCACCCACCGCCTCCACGATGCCGGCCCCCTCCATCCCGGGGGTGAACGGCAGCGGCGCGGGGTAAAGGCCCGTGCGGAAATAGACATCGATGAAGTTCAGCCCGATGGCCGTATGCCGGATCAGGGCCTGACCCGGACCAGGCCGGGCCAGATCCACCTTCTGCCAGCGCAGCACTTCGGGGCCGCCGGTCTGTTCGACAGTGATGGCGTGGGTCATGTCAGTGTCCTGAAAAGGGCCGGGATGCGCCGATCCGCATCCCGGCGGGGCGATCACTCAGCCCAGATGCTTCTTGAAGAATTCGGCCGAGCGGCCATGAGCCAGCTTGGCATCTTCGTCATGGTAATGCTTGCCGCCGATACGGGTGAAGGCGTGATCCCGCTCCGGATAGACATGCACCTCGATCAGGAAATTGCCGGCAACAGCTTCCTTGATCACATTCTGCGCCTCGGGCGGGACGAACCCGTCCTTGCCGGCGATATGCAGCAGCAGCGGCTTGGTGATGGCGGACACTTCCGCGATATCCTTGTCGATCCCCACCCCGTAATAAGAGACGGAAGCATCGATATCGGTGCGCGTGGACATCAGATAGGCCAGCTTACCACCCAGGCAGAAACCGACGCAGCCGACCTTGCCCGTGACACCGGGATAGTGGCGAATGAAGGCCAGGGTGGTTGCCAGATCCTCAACGCCCTTCACCTCATTGAAGCCCTGGTACAATTGGAAGGCCTTCTGCCATTCGGCCTCGCTCTGGTCGGTGATCTGGACGCCGGGTTCCTGTCGCCAGAACAGGTCGGGGGCGATGGCGAAATAACCGGCTTCGGCATATTTGTCGGCGATGGCGCGCAGATTGGCATTCACGCCGAAAATTTCCTGGATCACCACAATGGCCGGGCCCGTGCCACTGGCCGGGGCGGCCAGATAGGCGCTGAAGGTGCCGTCGGGCGACTGGATCGAAACATCGGGCATGGCGATATCCTTCTTCGTATGGTCTGCGTTGAAATGAGACGGACTATCCACCCAGAAGGGCGGCGAGGTCTGTGGCCGCCGTCACCGGGGCCGAACAATGCTGTTCCTGACAAAGATAAGCGGTCGCACGTCCTTTAACCATTGTTTTACCTGCGGCGGGATGCAGCGGGGATCCGGAATCTCCCGCCCCTTTATGGAGAAGCAGGGCCAGATTGGGCCGTGACCGTTCCAGGGCGACCTGCCGCAGGACCAGCAGGTCAGCATCATCCGGCGGACCGACCAGAACCAGCGATTGACCATGCAGCCGCTGGTCCACGCCGTTCAGCAACCCGGCCAGCGGGAAGAAGTTCCGTCCCACTTCCCCGGCGAAGGCGGTGATCTGCGCATCCGCCCGCTGCCGCCACTGATCATCACCGGTCAGCAGCCATAGCCGGCTGAACAGCCAGACCAGGGCGCCATTCCCTGCCGGCACAGCATTATCGTGGGCATGGCGCGGACGGCGGATCAAATCATCTGCATCATCCGCTGTGATGAAAAAGCCGCCATCCGTGTCATCCCGGAAATGGCTTTCAACCAGCGCCAGCCAGCCGATGGCCCGACGCAGATAGTCGTCATTGCCCGTCATTTCGAACAGGGTTATGGCCGCGCGGGCCATGTTGACATGGTCTTCCAGCGTGCCGCGATGGCGTGCCTGCCCGTCCCGGAAACTGTGCAGCAATCGTCCGTCGGGGGCCGACATCTGCTCCACCACAAAGGCGAAGGCCCGTTCCGCCGCCGCCAGCCAGTCGGTCCGACCAAACACGCTACCCGCGCGGGCCAGGGCGGCGATCATCAGGCCGTTCCAGTCGGCCAGGACCTTATCGTCCCAACCGGGACGCACTCTTCCGGCGCGGGTGTGCAGCAGGATCGTTCGGCAACGGGCCAGGATGGTTTCCGTCTGCGCATCCGCCAGCCCGTCCTCATGCATACGATTGAGGATGGTGTGGCCTTCCCAGTTGCCGTCCACGGTGACCCCGTAAATCCGGCAGAACAGGTCGGCATCATCGGCGGGCAGCAGACGGCGGATTTCACCCTCGGTCCAGACATAGAACCTGCCCTCCTCCCCTTCGCTGTCGGCATCCAGGGAAGCGGCGAAACCACCCCCCTCGGCCACCATTTCGGCCAGAACCCAATCCGCCGTCTCCGTAATCCGCGCCTTCAGCAAGGGGTCGTGCGTCTCCTGCCAGACGGTCAGCATCAGGTCGATCAACTGTGCATTGTCGTAGAGCATCTTTTCGAAATGGGGCACCAGCCACTCGGCATCCACCGAATAGCGGGCGAAGCCGCCGCCCAGATGATCATAGATGCCGCCTTGCGCCATGCGGGTTAGAGTCTGCACCACCGCGCTGGCGAACTGGGGTCGGCCGGTATGGAGGAAGGCCCGCCACAGCAGCTCGAAGATACCCGGCTGCGGGAATTTCGGGGCGCCGCCGATGCCGCCCCAAACGGGGTCTACCTCCTGCACCAACCGTTCGGCCACCTGGATCAGGGTTTCGGCGGTGACGGCGTCGCCTGGCCGCCCGGCGGCCAGATTGTCCATGGCGCTGGCCAGAGCCTGGACATTGCGCTGAACCTTGCCCGGTTCCTGGGCGAAGGTTTGCGCAACGGTTTGTAACACCTCCGGAAAGCCAGGCCGGCCCCATCGCCGCTCCGGCGGGAAATAGGTGCCGCCCCAGAATGGATGCCCATCGGGGGTCAGGAACATGGTCAGCGGCCAGCCCCCCTGCTGCCCCAGCAGCGCCAGCGCCTGTTGATAGATATGGTCCAGGTCGGGCCGTTCCTCCCGGTCCACCTTGATATTGACGAACAGGCTGTTCATCAGGGCGGCGATGGCCGGATTCTCGAAACTTTCATGGGCCATGACATGGCACCAGTGGCAGGCGGCATAGCCGACCGATAGCAGAATGGGCTTACCCTCTGCCTTGGCCTTGGCCAGCGCCTCGGGTCCCCACCCCATCCAATCGACGGGATTGTCCATGTGCTGGCGCAGATAAGGGCTGGTTTCCCGGTGCAACAGGTTACCGGCGCCGCGATGCGCGCTGTTCTGGGGCGTGGCCATGATTGGTCCCTTCGGCGCAGGTTCGCCCATCATGACGTCAATCCATGACGGGCCTGTGAAGAACAGATAGTTTATCCTTGTGTCGAACCCAGGGTGCGGGAAAAATCGCGACACGTCAGAAGGGGGAGCGGGCGCCATGAAGGTGACGATCAATATCGAATGCACACCGGAAGAGGCGCGGACCTTCTTCGGCCTGCCCGATGTGCAGCCCATGCAGGCGGCCCTGATGCAGCAATTGCAGGATCAGATGTCGGCCAATATGAAGGCCATGGATCCCGAAACCATGATGAAGACCTGGCTTCCCGTGGGGCTGCAGGGGATTGAACAATTCCAGAAAATGATGTGGTCACAGATGTCCAGCGCCATGGGTGGCGCTCCCACCAAGGATGTGAAGAAGTGAGTCATGATGTGAAGGCGGACCCCGCCCCCTATTACCGCGCCCATGTCTTCGTCTGCACGAATGAGCGGGAGCCGGGCCATCCCCGTGGCTGTTGCCGCGAAAAGGGTGGCGACGAACTGCGCGATTATATGAAGAAGAAGGCCACCGGTCTGGGTCTGGGCAAGGCAGTGCGGATCAATAATGCCGGCTGCCTGGACCGGTGCGAGCTTGGCCCCGTTCTGGTCGTCTATCCCGAAGGTGTCTGGTACGCGGTGACCAGCAAGGCGGATGTGGATGAGGTGCTGCAAACCCATCTGGTGGAGGGAAAGCGGGTGGAACGTCTGATGCTGCAGCCCACCGACAAGCTGCCCGCCGATATCGTTGCCCGCCGGGCTGCGGCTGATTGATGTTTCACGTGAAACACGCCTGATGCGCGCCGATACGATCTTTGCCCTGGCCTCTGCCCCCGGCCGTGCCGGGGTACAGGTGATCCGCATTTCCGGACCCGGTGCCGCGGCGGCACTGTCCGCACTGACCCATTGTACCCTGCCCCCGCCACGCCAGGCGGCCCTGGCGGGATTGCGTGACCCGGTCACGGGGGAATTGTTCGACAAGGCTCTGGTCCTGTCCTTTCCCGCCCCCGGCAGCTTTACCGGTGAGGATGTGGTGGAGCTGCATCTGCATGGCGGCCGCGCCGTGCTGTCGGCGGCGACACAGGCCCTGACCGGGCTGGGCCTGCGCGTGGCGGAACCAGGGGAATTCAGCCGCCGTGCCTTCGAACATGGCAAACTGGATCTGACGGAGGCGGAAGCCATCGCCGATCTGGTGGATGCCGAAACGGCGGCACAGCGTCGGCAGGCCCTGCGTCAGATGGAAGGCGCCCTGGGTCAGTTGTACGATGGGTGGCGCCACCGCCTGACCCGCGCGCTGGCCCATCTGGAGGCCGATATCGACTTCCCGGATGAGGATCTGCCCGGCGGCCTGTCGGACGCGGTGCGGCCGGTCGTGCAGGGTCTGGTGGCCGAACTGTCGGCGCATCTGGCCGATCAGGGGCGGGGGGAGCGGCTGCGCGATGGCATCTCCATCGCCATTCTGGGCGCGCCCAATGCCGGCAAGTCCAGCCTGCTGAACGCCATCGCCCGCCGTGACGTTGCCATCGTGTCGAATCAGGCGGGCACCACCCGTGACGTGATCGAGGTACAGTTGGACCTTGGCGGCTATCCCGTTCTGCTGGCCGATACGGCGGGCCTGCGCGATGCCGCTGATCAGGTGGAGAGCGAGGGCATTCGCCGGGCCTTGGACCGCGCCGCCAAGGCCGATCTGAAGCTGCTGGTGTTTGATGGTGGGGCCTTGCCAGACCCCGCGACCCTGGCCCTAGTCGATGATGACGCCTTGCTGGTGATGAACAAGGCTGACGTGCCCGGTGTCGTCGCCCCGCTGGTCGGCCGGCCCATCCTGCCCCTGTCTGCCCGCACTGGCGATGGGGTGCCGGCGTTGCTGGCGGCCTTGGAACAGGCCGTCGCCGCCCGCTACGCCCCCTCAGGCGCCCCCGCCCTGACCCGTGCCCGCCATCGCTCCGCGTTGGAAGAATGCCGTGAGGATTTACTGCGCGCGCTGCAGGCCCCCCTGCCCGAACTGGCGGCGGAGGATGTGCGGCTGGCCATGCGCGCCCTGGGCCGAATTACGGGGCGAGTGGATGTGGAAGACCTGCTGGACGTGATCTTCCGGGATTTCTGCATCGGGAAGTGACGGGGCCCCCATGCGCCCCTGCCCTTTGACAGAGGCCTTTGCCACCCTTATCTTCCGCCCCCATGCAGCACTATGATGTGATCGTGGTTGGCGGCGGCCATGCGGGATGCGAGGCGGCGGCCGCGGCGGCGCGTGCGGGGGCCCGTACCGCGCTGGTGACCCACAAACTGGAAACGATTGGTGAGATGTCGTGTAACCCGGCCATCGGTGGCCTGGGCAAGGGACATCTCGTGCGCGAGATCGATGCGCTGGATGGTGTCATGGGCCGGGTGACGGACCAGGGTGGCATCCAGTTCCGCATCCTGAACCGGTCCAAGGGGCCGGCGGTGCGAGGCCCGCGCGCCCAGGCGGACCGCAAACTCTATCGCCAGGCCATGCAGGTGGCGCTGGCCGAACAGCCGAACCTGGATATCATCGCGGCCGCCGCCGAAGACCTGATCATCGATGCCTCGGGCGCCTGCGCCGGTATCGTGACCGGTGACGGGCGGGAAATCCGTTCTGGTGCCGTGGTCCTGACCACCGGCACCTTTCTGCGCGGCCTGATCCATATTGGGGAGGAGAAGATCCCCGCCGGCCGTGTGGATGAGGAACCGGCCATCGGCCTGTCCCTCACGCTGGAGAAGCTGGGCTTCAATCTGGGCCGACTGAAGACGGGCACGCCGCCGCGTCTGGATGGTAAGACTATCGATTGGGCAGGGCTGGAGATGCAGCCGGGCGACAATCCGCCGCCGCCATTCTCCACCCTGACCGACCGTATCACCACGCCGCAAATCGACTGCGCCATCACCTACACAACGGCGGAGGTTCATCGGATCATCCGGGCGAATATCCACCGCGCACCGATGTATTCCGGCCAGATCGAGGGGGTGGGTCCGCGCTACTGCCCCAGTGTCGAGGACAAGGTTGTCCGTTTTGCCGACAAGGAACGGCACCAGATTTTCCTGGAGCCGGAGGGGCTGGACGATGACACGGTCTATCCCAACGGCATCTCCACGTCCCTGCCGCGCGATGTGCAACTCGACATCCTGAAGAACATCCCCGGCCTGGAACATGTGCGCATGATCCGGCCAGGCTATGCCATCGAATATGATTATGTCGATCCGCGCGAACTGACCCGGACACTGGAAACCCGCCGCCTGCCCCGCCTGTTCCTGGCCGGGCAGATCAATGGCACCACGGGGTATGAGGAGGCGGCAGCCCAGGGCCTGATCGCCGGTGTCAACGCCGCGCTGGCCGTGACCGGTTCCGCCCCCTTCGTGCTGGATCGGGCGGAGGCCTATATCGGTGTGCTGATTGATGACCTGATCACCCGTGGCACCTCCGAGCCCTATCGCATGTTCACCAGCCGGGCCGAATACCGGCTGTTGCTGCGCGCCGACAATGCCGATCAGCGCCTGACCGACCGGGGCCTGTCCGTCGGAATTGTGGACGCGCGCCGTCAATCGTATTGGGAAGCGAAGAAGGCTGCTTTGGCCCAGGCGCGTGATTTGGTCACCGGCCTGTCGGCCACGCCCAACGAGTTGGAAAAGCACGGGCTGCATATCAACAAGGATGGCGTCCGCCGCAACGCGCTGGACCTGCTGCGCTATCCGGAGATCGACTTCCCGCGCCTGTGCCAGGTCTGGCCGGAACTGTCGGCCCTGTCGCCGGATATCGCCGAACAGGTGGAGATTGATGGCAAATATGCCGGCTACCTGGACCGGCAGGAGGCGGACATCCGTGCCTTCCGCAAGGATGAGGCGCTGGAACTGCCAACAGATCTGGACCCGAACAGCATTGCGTCCTTGTCGACCGAAATCCGCCAGAAGCTGAAGGCGTCACGGCCCGGGACGCTGGGTGCCGCTGCGCGCATTCCGGGTATGACGCCGGCTGCCCTCACCTCTTTGTTGCGGCATGTGAAGAAGCGGGGTTCCGACCGTGGCGCCGCGTAAACCCTCCAAACCGCTGAAGCTGCCGCCCATGCCCCGCCCGCCGGGGCCGCCGCCGATGAGCCCGCAACAGTTCCAGGCACGCTTCGGTGTTTCACGTGAAACACTGGAGCGGCTGGAGGTCTATGCGGCGCATCTGCACAAATGGAATCCGGCCATCAACCTAGTCTCCAAGACGACGCTGGATGATCTCTGGAACCGGCATCTGGCCGATAGTGCGCAGGTGTTCAGCCTGATTCCGGAAACTACCAAGGTGCTGGTCGATCTGGGATCGGGTGCCGGGTTCCCCGGTCTGGTCCTTGCCATCCTGGGCGTGTCGGAGGTGCATCTGGTCGAATCGGACGTGCGCAAGGCTGCCTTCCTGCGCGAGGTGGCGCGGGTGACGGGCGCACCAGTCACGGTGCACCCGGTGCGGATCGAGGTGGCGGACACGCCCGCCGCCGATGTTGTCTCGGCGCGCGCGCTTGCCGAACTGACTTTGTTGCTGCCCTGGGCCCATGGAATGCTGAAACCGGGCGGCACCTGCCTATTTCCGAAGGGCAGGACGGCGGAGGATGAATTGACCGCGGTGAAGGATTCCTGGAATATGCGGGTTGAGCGGTTCCCAAGCCAGACTGATCCGGCCGGAACCATTCTGCGCATCACCGAGCTGTCACCGCGATAAGCCGGTCTCGCCACATGCCGAACGACAGAGGTTGAACGACCGTGCCGAGCGCCGCCCTGCCCCTTCCCGCCCATCGTGCCCATATCATCGCGCTTGCCAATCAGAAGGGTGGCGTGGGGAAGACCACGACGACCATCAATCTGGCCACCGCCCTTGCCGCCTGTGGCAAACGGGTGCTGATCATCGACAATGATCCGCAGGGCAATGCCTCCACCGGTCTGGGCATTCCCCAGAGCAACCGGGAATTCGGCATTTATGACCTGCTGTTCGCTGACCTGACAGTGGAGGAGGTGGCGGTGGCCACTGCCGTTCCCGGCCTGTGGGTGGTGACGGCCAATGTCGATCTGTCGGGGGCCGAGGTCGAACTGGTGAATGTTGAACGCCGCGAATTCCGTCTGAAGGACAGTCTGGAAAAATCGTCGGGCGGGTTCGATTATATCCTGATCGACTGCCCGCCGGCCTTGGGCCTGCTGACCCTTAACGCCCTGGCGGCGGCCGATGCCGTGCTGGTACCGCTGCAGTGCGAGTTCTATGCCCTGGAAGGGCTGTCGCATCTAATCCGTACCATCGAGCGCGTGAAGCGCGCCTTCAACCCCACGCTGGATATCAATGGCGTGGTCCTGACGATGTTCGACCGTCGCAACAACCTGTCCGACATGGTGGCCGCCGATGTGCGTGGCTTCTTCGGCGAAAAGGTTTATGAGACGGTGATCCCCCGCAATGTGCGGGTGTCCGAGGCACCCAGCCATGGGAAGCCGGTGCTGCTCTATGACCACAAGTCGGCGGGCGCACAGGCCTATATCCATCTGGCGGGTGAGATGTTGAAGCGTGAGCGGAAGCGGCAGTTGGCTTATGGATGAACCGAAAAAAAGCAATTCGCGCACCGGTCTGGGGCGTGGCCTGTCCGCGCTGTTCGGCGAAGCGGCGGGTAACGAGGAGGAACAGCAGGTCGATCGGGTCCGCCTGACCCGGCTGCTGCCCATCGATCAGGTTCATCCGGGCAAGTTTCAGCCGCGCCGCCGCTTCGATGAAGACGCGATGACGGCACTGGTCGAAAGCGTGCGGGAGCGGGGCATCCTGCAGCCGCTGCTGGTCCGTAAGGACCCGACGGCCACGCCCGGCAATACCAGTTACGAGATCATCGCCGGTGAGCGCCGCTGGCGTGCGGCGCAACTGGCCGGCTTGCATGAAGTGCCCGTCCTGGTCCGCACCTTGACGGACCGTGAGGCGCTGGAAATCGCGCTGGTCGAGAATATCCAGCGCTCCGACCTGACGCCCCTGGAAGAGGCTGAAGGCTATAAGCGCCTGATGGATGAGTTCGACCATACGCAGGAAGATCTGGCGCGGTCGGTCGGCAAAAGCCGGTCGCATGTCGCCAACATGCTGCGCCTCCTGGCCCTGCCCGATGATGTGAAGGCCCTGGTCCAGGATGGCAGCCTGTCCATGGGCCATGCCCGCGCCCTGCTGACCGCGCCTGATCCGATGGCGGCGGCGCAGGAGGTCATCAAGCGGGAGCTGAATGTCCGCCAGACCGAAGCGCTGGTAAAACAGATGTCGTCCGAACCGCTGGTCCTGACCAAGGCGGTGAAGGACAAGGCGCCGGACACGGTGGCCCTGGAACGGGAAGTCTCCTTGGCCCTGGGGCTGAAGGTCACGCTGAACGGCACGGGCAAGAAGGGCACCCTTCTGATCCATTACCGGACGTTGGACCAGTTGGATGGGGTGCTGAACCGCATCCTGAAGCGATGAGATCGGGGCCGGAACGCGGGACACGTTCTAGCCCTTTTGATTCAACGACATCAAGCAATCCAGAGGGAAGAATGACCGACAGCAGCCAGATCGGCGCAGAGGCCGCAGCCTATTTCAATGGCTACAGCGCGGCCTTTGCCGCCTACGACACTGACCGCGTGGCCGCCCTGTTCGATCAGCCCCTGACGGTCCTGACGGCGGCGAAGCCTATTGTGCATGCCGATCCGCATGCGGTCCGCGCCTATGTCGACGGTATGCTGGAGACATATCGCCATATCGGGCTGGCCTGGCCCGTGCCTGCGGCCGTCTGGGCCTGGCCGTGTGGGGAGAGCCTGGCGCGGGCGGAGGTGCTGTGGCTGTTGCGTTCCGCCGACCGGGCGGAAATCATGCGCTTCTCCACCTCCTACGTCCTGCGCCGCGACGGGGATGCCGGCTGGCGCGTGGCGGTGGTGATCTCCTATGAGGAACCGGAGATGCTGCCGGCCGGGGCCTGATGCCGTCCCTGCCACTGACCCTGCTGTCCGACGTTCTGGCCGTCTGCCGTCTGGTCCCTGACGCGCCCCTTCCCGCCTGGGCTGCCGGTCCCGGCTTTGTCAGCATCACCCGCACGGATGAGGAACTGTCCATCGTGGTCCGCCAGGACCGCGTTCCGGCCAATGTGGCGGCCGTGGGGCCGTGGCGGGCGTTGAAGGTGCAAGGACCGCTGGACTTTGCCCTGACCGGTATCCTGGCCGCCCTGACGGCCCCCTTGGCCCAGGCCGGCATCAGCCTGTTCGCCATCGCCACTTATGACACCGATTACATCCTTGTGCGGGAGGAGACGCTGCAGGCGGCGATCAACGCGCTGAGGACGGCGGGGCATCGAGTGGCGGCGTAGCCGCTTCCTTGGCGGCGCGCACTGCCTCCTCGAACCGCTCAACCTCCTCGTCCGTCAGTTCAGGGAAATGCCGCTGCCGCCGGGAAGTTTCGCCGTGAAGGCCAATCTGCAGTGCGGCGTCCAGTACGCTGATGTGTTTGCCAATGGTCGCATCGGGCAAATCGAGCCTTTCGCCCAGCAGCCACTCGTACAGAAACTAGGCCCGACGTGCGAATTGTCCCGACGGTTCCCACCGTACCCAATCTTCAAGCCGTTCTGGTCCGATTGCTTTGAAGGCTGCTTTCAAAAGCCCCAGTTCCAGGGGTTCATACCGGATGGCGAACTTCAGATCGCTGATCGCGTCGTTGCCCTTGTTATAACTGACGGGGTAGCGTTCAATCTGATGGTTCGGCTGGCTGTGGCTACGGCGCTGTCCGGCACCGACGATGGAGATGACAAAGGGCTCCGGTATCCGCAATCCAAAGCGATGACGCAGGCCCATATGGCCGATATAGCGCTCGTTTCCGGTCAAGCGGTGGGGCATGGGGCAAACCCGATGAAAATTTGTCTATCCGGGCAGCGTGCCACAAATTCGTGTTTAGCCTCACGAGAATTTATCTATTCGGGCTTGAGGCTTAAAATTTTGATCGGCTGGCCCGAAATTTTGTCCAAAAAGCCCAACCTTCACGAATTTTGATCGGCCGGGATGGACGCGCTCAACCGTGTCGCGGCAGCGCGTGCCGCCCCCCGGCGTCTACCTTGAAAAGCGGCGGCATTGGCCTGCAGGCTGTCGACCATCGCCGGGTCGGCGCTACGCGGGTGCCCGCTGGTGAAGGGCGGGGCCGGATCATACTCCATGGAAAGCTGGGTCCGCTCCGCCCGCTCCCGGCCGAATAGCATGGCCGCCAGATGCAGGGCGAAATCGATGCCCGACGTGACGCCGCCGCCGGTGACGCGGTTGCCGTCCACCACCACCCGCTCACTGCACGGTGTGCAGCCGAACAGGGCAAGCTGATCCAGCGACATCCAATGACAGGTGGCACGATAACTGGTCAGCAGGCCGGCGGCCGCCAGGACCAGCGAGCCCGTGCAGACCGACGTGACATAGCGCGCGCCCGCCGCCTGCGCGCGCAGGAAATCCAGCACCTCGGCATCATCCATTAGGTCCAGTTGCCCCGGCCCGCCGGGCACGAACAGGATATCGGCCTGGGGTGCCTCGGCCAGTGTGTGCGTGGGCAGCAGGCGCAAACCGCCGCTGTCGGTGACGGGGTCGAGGCTTTTGGCGGCGAGGATGATCTTTACGTCCGGCAGGCGGGCAAAAACCTCGAACGGGCCGGTCAGGTCCAACTGGGTCAGGCGGGGATAGAGCAGCATGACGATATTCATGGGTCTTTCCTTTTCCGCCTGATCGGGTCAGTTGGGCCGCCGCGCCAGTTGCGCCAGTTGGAAAAAGGCGCGCGAGCAGATGGTTTCATCCGGCATATGGGTGCGTTTGCACTCCGCCTCGGCCTCCTGCAGGCGGTCCAGGGCCTGGTGCAGCTTGGGCAGGGTCCAGTTGCGGATCTGGGCGGTCAGGATCGGTTCCAGCTTGAAAAAGACCGGCGGGCGCAAGGCCTTGACGGCGGCCTGCGGGCTCTGCCCCTTGGCGACATGCGCCACGGCCATGTGCAGGCGCTGGAAATAGCGCTGGGCCGCACGCAGGATGCCGACGGTCGCGGTGCCATCGGCATAGAGGCGGCGCAGGGACCGGTCGACCTCTGCCATGTCGCCGCTGGCGGCTGCCTGGGCGGGCTCGTCCATGTCCAGCGCGGCGCTGTCGCCGATGACCGCGCGGGCATCCTGCAGCGTCACCCGCTTTTCACCCAGCATGTAGAGCGCCAGCTTGTCAATTTCACCACGCGCCGTGGATCGGTCGCCAACCAGATTACCGGCCAGCCAGTCGCGGGCATCCGGATCGATCTGCAGCCCATGGTCGGCCATCATGCGGCCGATGGTGCCGGCCAGCTCCTCCTCCCCCTCCACATAGCAGGCGATGGCGCCGGCAATGTCTCCGGCATCCTCCACCGCCTTGCGCAGCTTCGACCTTGCATCCAGTTCCCCTGCCTCAATCACCAGCAGCGTGTCGCCGGCGGGAAAATCCTTCAGAAGATTGCTGATCACCAGGGCCAGCTTGTCGTCGCCATCACGCAGACGCACCACGCGGCGCCCACCGGTCAGGGCGATGGCCGACAATTCATCGCCCAGGCGTGCGGCGTCGCCGACCACTTGATCGGCCTTCATCTCCGTCACCCGGAACGGGTCGGACAGGTCGGGACAGGCGGATTGTGCGGCGGATTTTGCCCGTTCGCGGACCAGCCCGGCATCGGGACCATAGAGCAGGACCAGCCGGGTGGCGGGCGGCGGGCGCTTGGCGAAGGCGTCGGCGTTTTTCGGCTGAACCTTCAACGCTGGCCCCCCCTTACTGCGTGTCGCGCGCGAAATAGAGCGACAGGCGCGTGCGGATATCGTCGGCCAGTTCGGTCAACCCGCGATCATAGGCATCCTGACGCGTAGCCAGCACCGCGAACTGGCTGTCCAGCAGGTTGAAGCTGACGACGGAGCGGGAGAAGGTGCGGTAAACCACCTGCCCCGTGCTGATCTCGATCAACTCGTAACTGGCCTGCAGGCGCAGGCGCGCACGGGTGGCGGTCGCATCCTTCTGGATGCCCAGTTCCTCTTCCGTGCCGGCCAGGGCCACGGCCAGACGGTAACGGGGGCTGGCGGGGCGGCCATCGGTATAGAAACGGTCGATCAGGTTGTTGCGCAGGACCTGTCCGTTACGATCGACGATCGGATCGATCTGGACATTGGCCAGGGCGGCACCCACGGCGCTTTCATGCGCGGCGGTGCCATAGACCGGCTTGAATCCGCAGGCCCCCAGCACCGCCGGCATCAGGGCCAGCAGCAGGGCGGTGGCAAGACGGGGAAAATGCTGGGCCATGGCGCGCCTCGTTGAGGCTTGGTTCAATGAATTAAGGGGTCTTTACGCAAGACCCCGCTGAATAAGGGCCGAAAGGTTGAACCAAGCCTCAACCTTTCGGCCCCGACTACTCACACAACAATGTTCACGATGCGGTTCGGCACCACGATGATCTTGCGCGGCTCCTTGCCGTCCATGGCCCGCTGCACATTCACATCGGCCAGCGCCGCCTCCCGCGCTACCGCCTCGGCACAGTCGCGGGCCAGGGTCAGGGTGGCGCGCAGCTTGCCATTGACCTGCACGGCGACGGTGGCGCTGTCATCCACCAACAGGGCCGGGTCGGAGACAGGCCAGGTGCGGTCGACCAGCAGGTCGCCATGGCCCAGTTCTTCCCACATCTGCTGGGCCAGATGCGGCATCACGGGCTGAACGATCTGCGCCATATATTCCAGCGCTTCGCGCGCGGCCCAGGCTTCATCGGCCGGAACCTCACCCTTGGCGGCGATCTTCGACAGGGCGTCGCCAAGGGCGTTGGTGAAGGTGCGCAGCTTGGCCACGGAGCTGTTGAAACGGTAGCCCTCGATATCGTCACCCACGGCCGCCGCCGCCTTGTGCGCGGCGCGGCGCAGGGCGGTGGCATCGGCGCCGAAACTGCCCGGTGCCACGGTACCGGCGGCCGGCAGGGCAAAGCCCGGTTCGGTCACCAGACGCCACAGACGGTTGATATAGCGCCAGGCGCCATCGATGCCGGCCTCGGTCCATTCCAGATCGCGGTCGGGCGGGCTGTCCGACATCATGAACAGGCGGGCGGCATCGGCGCCATAGCTGCCGATGATGCCTTCCGGGTCCACGACATTCTTCTTGGACTTCGACATCTTGATGACGGGGCCGACTGTGACGGGCGAACCGTCGGCGATCCTGGTGGCCTTGCCACCCTGGATATCCACATCCACGGGGAAGACCCACTTGCCATCCGTATCCTGGAACGTCGCGTGCGTCACCATACCCTGGGTGAACAGGCCGCCGAACGGCTCCGGCAGATCCAGATAGCCGACATGGCTGAGCGCGCGGGTCCAGAAGCGGGAATAGAGCAGGTGCAGAACGGCATGCTCGATACCGCCGATATAATTGTCGACGGGCAGCCAGTAGTTCACCAGTTCCTTGTCGAAGGCCACCTGCTCGTTGCGCGGGTCGGCGAAGCGCAGGAAATACCAGCTCGACTCGATGAACGTGTCGAACGTGTCCGTCTCCCGCTCCGCGTCCTTGCCACAGCAGGGGCACTTCACATGCTTCCAGGTGGCGTGGCGGGCCAGCGGGTTGCCAGCGGCGTCGAAGGTGACGTCGGCCGGCAGGGTGACGGGAAGCTGGTCTTCCGGCACCGGCACCACGCCGCAATCCGGGCAATGGATGATAGGGATGGGGCAGCCCCAGTAGCGCTGACGGCTGACGCCCCAGTCGCGCAGGCGGAACATGGTTGTCCCCTGCCCGCGCTGCAGGCCCTCGATCTTTGCGACCGCCGCCTTCTTGCCCTCTTCCACGGACAGACCGTCCAGGAAGTCGGAATTGCGGAGGCTGCCGGGGCCGGTATAGGCCTCGGTCCCCACGGCGAAGCTGGCCGGGTCCTCCCCCTCGGGCACCACCACCGGCTTCACCGGCAGGTCATATTTGCGGGCGAAATCCAGGTCACGCTGGTCATGGGCGGGGCAGCCGAAGATGGCGCCGGTGCCATATTCCATCAGCACGAAATTGGCGACATAGACGGGCAGGTTCCAGCCCTTCACGAAGGGATGCTCCGCCGTCACCGGCGTGCGCCAGCCCTTCTTTTCCGCCTGTTCCAGCGTGGCTTCGCTGGTGCCCATGCGGTTGCATTCGGCGATGAACTCGGCCAGGCCCGCATCACTCTCGGCCAGCTTGCCGGCCAGCGGATGATTGGGGCTGATGGCCACGAAGCTGGCGCCGAACAGCGTGTCGGGCCGGGTGGTGAAGACCTCCAGATCCTCATGCCCGTCCGACATCTGGAAGAAGAAGCGGCAGCCCGTGGACTTGCCGATCCAGTTCTCCTGCATGATGCGGACTTTTTCGGGCCAGCGGTCCAGGGTGGTGATGGCCGATAAAAGCTCGTCCGCGAAATGCGTGATCTTCAGGAACCACTGGCTGAGCTTGCGCTTTTCCACCAGCGCGCCCGTGCGCCAGCCGCGCCCGTCGATCACCTGTTCATTGGCCAGAACGGTGTTGTCCACAGGGTCCCAGTTGACCCAGCTTTCCTTGCGATAGGCGAGGCCCGCCTTCAGGAAATCCAGGAACATCTTCTGCTCGAACCGGTAATATTCCGGCCGGCAGGTGGCAATCTCGCGTTCCCAGTCGATGGCCAGACCCATGGTCTTCAACTGGCCCCGCATGGCCTTGATGTTCTCATAGGTCCAGGTGCCGGGATGGGTATTGCGCTCCAGCGCCGCGTTTTCCGCCGGCAGGCCGAACGCGTCCCAGCCCATCGGGTGCAGGACGTTGAAGCCCTTGGACCGCTTGTAACGGGCGATCACGTCGCCGATCGTGTAATTGCGCACATGGCCCATATGGATGCGCCCCGACGGATAGGGGAACATCTCCAGCACATAGGTCTTGGGCTTGGACGTATCGGCGGTGACGGCGAAGCTGCGGCGTTCTTCCCAGACGGACTGCCACTTGGCTTCGGTTTCGCGAACATTATAGCGGGACATGGGGCGGGACCTGTCGAACGGGTGTCGCTTCGCCGGGCGTCACCCGTGACAGGGGCCGATGCCCGGCGGTTTGGAATATCGCTCAGCGATCAATATCATGAATGCTTAAGGCCGGCGAAGGCCGGCCTTGGCATGCCTGTGCCGCAAACCGGCGCCAGACGGGAGATCAGTTGGCCGGGGCCGCCGACTGCTGACGAAGCTGACGCGCGCGCGTCAGGATCGTGTCTTCCAGTTGTGTACCGGTCTCCGCCGTTACCGGCGCATCGATCCAGACACCATTCTTCAGTTCCTGGCGGAACACCGTGGCGCGCACGCCATCGGCGCGCAGGGCGGCGTCAAGGATGTAGAGGTTGACCTTGAACCGCTCGCTGGGCGTGGCCGGCGGGCTGTACCAGTCCGTCAGGATCACGCCGCCATAGGGGTCGGCCTGGACCAGCGGCATGAAGGTCACCGTATCCAGGGCGGCACGCCACAGGAAAGCGTTGACGGTCACGGTGCCGGCCGGCCGGGCTGCGGCATTCATGCCGGCCTGGCCGTCATTATTCTGGCGCAGGATCTGGGTATTCGGAGCCTCCGGCTCGGAGCCGAAGCCCAGCCAGGAGCAACCCCCAAGCCCGAGCACCAGGGTGCCCAACAGGGCGGAACGACCAATCACGGACAGGGCACGCAAGGACATGGGAATACCACCCGGATAACGCCAGCGGAGATATGGAGCCATCCTTAGAGCAAAAAAGCCGGCACTAGGCAAGGCCGGGCGGTTCGCTCCTTGGACAAGCTCGCTGCTTACACGGCAATCAAGGCGGGATTCTGGCGGGGAAAAAATGGTCCCGAGCAGGATTGTACCGTCAACCCGTCGCCAGCCCTTCAGGGGATGTGCCGACCAGAGGGAATTGTCACATCGCAGGTGATATGACATTGTGGGCGCATGAAGCTGGTTTTGGATACAGACGTCATTGTTGCAGCTTTGCGCAGCCCGACAGGAGCCTCCGCTGCTCTGCTGCTGGCGGCGGATGATAGGCTTGTGCAGCTATTGGCGACAGTGCCCTTATTTATCGAATATGAAGCTGTCACGCACCGGGTTGAACATATCCTGGCGGCCGGATTGACGTCCGCTGACGTTGACATGTTCCTGAACCATCTTGTCGAACTGGTACAGCCGGTGGAGCCTTGGTTCCTGTGGCGCCCGCAATTGCGGGACCCGGCGGATGAAATTGTGTTGGAGGCTGCGGTGAACGGGCGGGCGGATGCGCTCGTATCCTTCAATCACCGTCATTTTCTGCCCGCAGCCGGGCGTTTCGGTGTTCCGGTTCTGCGTCCGGGTGAAGCTCTGGAGAGGATGAGGTCATGAGCAGGATGTCCACATATCCATTGCGTCTGCCGGCGTCGGTAAAGGCGGAGGCCGAACGGGTGGCGGCCGAGGATGGAACAAGCCTGAATCAGTTTGTGGCCACCGCCGTGGCCGAGAAACTGGCGGTCATGCGCACGGCGACTTTCTTCACCGAACGGCGCGGCAAGGGTGACCGGGATGCCTTTCGCGCCCTGTTGACCCGCCGGGGCGGCCAA
Source organism: Niveispirillum sp. (assembly GCF_017996735.1). Taxonomy (GTDB): domain Bacteria; phylum Pseudomonadota; class Alphaproteobacteria; order Azospirillales; family Azospirillaceae; genus Niveispirillum. Next base: position 71,402 of record NZ_JAGOGJ010000003.1, on the reverse strand, counting down.
CCGCCGCAGCCCGGCGACGAAGTGCCGGAAGGGTTGTAATCGGGTAACCCTACCCCAACAGCTCCGCATAAACCGCCAGCGTCGCCGCGCACATGCCGGCCTTGGTGAAGTTGGTGCGTACATGGCGCATGCCGTCCAGACCCACGGCCTGGCGCTGCAGCGGGTCCAGGTCCAGGGCGGCGCGGATGGCGCCGGCCAGCGCGTCGGGGTCGCCCGGTGGCACCACCAAGCCGGTTTCGCCGTTGATCACGGTTTCCTTCACGGCGCCCAGGTTGGACACGATCACCGGCCGGCCCATGGACTGGGCTTCGGCAATGACCCGACCGAACGCCTCCGGCTCGACCGACGCATTCACCACCACGTCGGACAGCATATAGGCCGCCGCCATGTCGTTGCAGTGGCCGGCGATGGTGACCTGTCCGCCCAGGTTCAGGCGGCGGATATGATCTTCCAGTTCCTGGCGGTAATGGTCGCGGCCCTGGTCGTCGCCCACCAGGACGGCGCGCACATCGCTGCGGCCCAGCTTCGCGATGGCATCGATCAGCACCCCCTGCCCCTTCCAGCGGGTCAGCCGGCCGGGCAGCAGCACGATGCGCTGATCCTCCGGCAGGCGCCATTGCTGGATAAGCTGGGCCATGCGGGCCTGGGTCACCTTGTCGGGCGACATGATATCGACATCGACACCGCGATGGATCAGGCGCAGGCGGTCGGCCCCCACCCCGTATTCGGTGGCCACATGGTCATAGACAAAGCCCGACACGGCGATGATGCGGTCGGCCTTGGCCATGACGCTGTTGTACCATTTCTTTACCCGGCCCTTGAAATTATAGGGCGCGTGGAAGGTGGTGACGAACGGGATGCCCGTCCGCTTCGATGCCCAATAGGCGCTCCAGGCCGGGGCGCGCGACCGTGCATGGATCAGGTCCACCCCGTGCTGCCGGATCAGATCCGCCAACCTGCCCGCGTTGCGGCGCATGGTCAGCGGGTTCTTGGACTGTACCGGCAACTGAATATGTTTGGCGCCATACCGGTCCAGCTCACGGGCCATGGGGCCGCCGGCCGACACGACGATGGCGGTACCACCGGCCCGCTGGATGGCGGCGGCCATGTCGATGCAGCCGCGTTCCGCCCCGCCTGTGACCAGGGTGGGGATCACCTGCAGGATGACGGGCTTGCCGCCGCCGAACAGGCTGGTGGCATCAAGGCCGGGATTGTCCGGCGGCACATCGCCGGCTAGGGTGCCGGCGTCATCTTGGGGCGGCATGGGCAGGAATTCGGGCAATGAACGGGAAAGCCATGGACGGCGAAGTGCCGATACATAGCCTGGATCGGGCCGGAACCGCCATAGCCTATCGCCGCAGCCCAGGTTTGGGGCCGGGGCTGGTCTTCCTGACAGGGTTCCGGTCGGACATGGGTGGCGGCAAGGCCGTGGCACTGGAACGCTGGGCACGCGAACGGGGCCGTTCCTTCGTACGCTTCGATTATCACGCCCATGGGGCCAGTGGCGGTAACTGGGTGGAGGGGTCGATCGGCCGCTGGCGCGACGATGCGCTGGCCGTGCTGGATCAGGTGACGCAGGGGCCGCAAATCCTGGTAGGGTCCTCCATGGGGGGCTGGATCGCGCTGCTGCTGGCGCTGGCCCGGCCGGACCGGGTGGCGGGGCTGTTCGGCATCGCCCCGGCCCCGGACTTCACCGAACGTATGATCCGGCCAAGGCTGGGGCTGGCGGAATGGCGGGCGCTGGAAAGCGACGGGCAGTTCATCGCGCCGTCGGCCTATGATCCTGCCGGCTATCCCATCACCCGCCACCTGCTGGAGGAGGCGCGGGACCATCTGTTGCTGACCACGGGCGGGCCGATCCCCATATCCTGCCCGGTCCGTCTGCTGCATGGACAGCGCGATCCGGACATCCCCTGGCAGACCAGCCTGGATCTGGCCGCCGCATTGGAAAGCGACGATGTGCGCGTGACCCTGGTCAAGGATGGGGACCACCGCCTGTCGCGGGATGCCGATCTGGCGCTGATGCTGCGTCTGGTGGGTGAACTGGCGGTGGCGTGACGCCGCCCCATGCGTGTGTTATAGAAGCCGTCGATGGGACAGAAGACCCGAGACAAGGGCGATCGCTCCGGCCGGTCGCCCACGCTGCTGGGCCGCACCGGCATCAACCTGCTGTCGGCCATGGTGCTGGGCGGGTTGTGGCTGCTTGTCGGCTGGCAGATCCATACGTCCTATATCGACGCCCTGGCCGACGCCGAACGCGACACGGCCAACCTGACCCGTGCCTTCGGCCAGCATGTCAGCCGTACCGTCAGCCAGGTGCAGCAGCTTCTTCAGGAAGTGTCCGACCGGGTGGAGGCGGGATATCCCGCCGATCTGGAGGTGATGCGCCGGCGCGTCGCGGGCCTGGACCGCGTGTCGAAATTCCTGGGCATCATGGATGCGCATGGCACCGTTGTCGATGCGACCCGGCCCGGGGCCGTGGGCCTGGACATGTCCGACAGCGACTATTTCCGTCAGGCGACGGAGCCGGGATCACCCCGCCTGGGTTTCGGCAAGCCCATCATCGGCCGCACACCGCTGATGTCCTCCATCCCCTTCTGGGTGCGGGTGGAGGCACCCGACGGCAGCCTGATCGCGGTGGTCGTGGGTGACGTGCTGTCGGAATATTTCGCGGGCTTCTTCAGCGCGGTCGATCTTGACCTGGGCGCCATCGCCACCCTGATGGACCTGGACGGCACCGTCTATGCCCGCGGTGCGTCCGCGCCCGGCATTGTCGGCCAGTCCTATCCCGATCTGCCCGATATCGGGGCGGCGCGTGAAGGGGATGGCCACGGCATCATCCGCGCCGTCAGCCCCATCGACGGGGAAGACCGCATCGCCAGTTACGAATTGCTGCCCGGCACGCGGCTGCTGGTGTCGGTGGGTCAGGACATGGATCATGTGCTGCAGCCCTATCGCCAGTTCCGCAATCAGATGCTTTTGCAGGGCGTGTTCGGCACCCTGCTGGTGCTGGCCCTGGTCGTGCTGGTCCGCCGTTATGTCGCCAAGCTGGAAGCCAGCGAGACGGCGGCCCGGCTGGCCCGCGCCGAAGCCGAACAGGCCACCGCCGCCAAGTCGCAATTCCTGGCCGTGGCCAGCCATGAACTGCGCACGCCGCTGAACGCCATCATCGGCTTTGCCGAGGTGATGGTGCACCGTATCCACGGCGCCATGGGCAATCCCAAATATGTCGAATATGCCGAGGATATCCGCAATTCCGGCCTGCACCTGCTGGCGCTGATCAACGACATCCTGGACCTGTCGAAGATCGAAGCCGGCAAGATGGATCTGCGGCTGGAACCGGTGGACCTGCCGGCCCTGGCGGGCGAATGCGTGCGCCTGATGCGCGATCGGGTACAGGCGGCATCCGTCGACCTGCATGTGGCCCCGACGGGGGAAACGGCATCGCATCTGCGGGCCGATCCGATGAAGCTTCGTCAGGTGCTGTTGAACCTGATCAACAATGCCGTGAAATATACGCCGGCCGGCGGCTCCATCACGGTATCGGTGGAACGCGATCCCCTCTGGCCCGACGATTTCATGGTGCTGCGGGTGGCCGATACGGGCTGTGGCATGACCCGGACGGAGGTGGCCCTGGCCCTGGAACCGTTCCGGCAGGTGCATAGCCATCTGACCCGCACGGGTGAAGGGACCGGCCTGGGCCTGCCCGTGGCGAAGTCACTGGTGGAACTGCATGGCGGCTCGCTGTCCATCGACAGCGAGCCAGGCAAGGGTACCAGCATCAGCATAAGGTTGCCCACACGCCTGCATGTGTGAGCAGGGGCGGTCAGAGCGCCAGATCGACGATCACCGGCACATGGTCGCTGGGCTTGGGCTCCCATCCCCGCGCCTCGCGCAGGATGGTCTGGCCCTTCAGGCCGGCAGCCAGCGGCGGGGTGACCCAGATATGGTCCAGGCGGCGGCCCTTGTTCGACAGGTTCCAGTCGGCGGCGCGATAGGACCACCAGCTATAGAGCTTCTGGTCGGCCGGCACAAAATGGCGGACCGCATCGACCCAGTTCAGGCTGTTCTGCAGCGCCGTCAGCTTCTCCACCTCGATCGGCGTGTGGGAGACGACGTCCAGCAACTGTTTGTGCGACCAGACATCATGTTCCAGCGGCGCGATGTTCAGATCGCCCACCAGGATCATGGGCTGGCTGGCCGACCGCTTTTCCTGGAACCAGGCCTGCATCTCGTCCAGAAACTGAAGCTTGTGGGCGAATTTGTCGTTCAGCGTTGGGTCGGGGATGTCGCCGCCGGCGGGGATGTAGAGATTGTGGATTTCCACCCCGTTCTCCAGCGTGGCCAGAACGTGGCGGCAATCTTCCTTGCCGCAGGAATGGCGGATATCGCGGGAGGTGAAGGGGATGCGCGACAGGATGGCAACGCCGTTATAGCTCTTCATCCCGTGGATATGGATATGCTCATACCCGCGTGCCTTGAACTCTGCGCGCGGAAAGGCGTCGTCCACCACCTTGGTTTCCTGCAGGCACAGGATGTCGGGCTGCTGTTCATCCAGCAGCTTGCCCACGATATCGATGCGCAGGCGGACGGAGTTGATGTTCCAGGTGGCGATACGCACGGGAAGGGCCTCAGGCGCTGGTCTTGGGAAGCCGACAGGATTAGGCGGGAGGGGCGTTCCTGTCCAGGCTGGCGATGGGGTGGCGGGGTTCTGCCATTCCGGCACCCCCGCTTGTCGGGGGCTTTGCTGGCATGATATCGATTTCGCCACCGGCTTTCGGCCGGTTTCGGCCTGATAGAGCACATGGCCGGCATCGCCCCCTGCCCCGCGGATCATGACCTCTTCCCGCCCCCGTTCCAGTTTGCCGGCTGCCCTGATCGCCATGGCGTTCCTGGCCTTCATCAGCCTGGGCCTGCCCGACGGGTTGCCCGGCGTGACATGGCCTTTCATCCGGGAAACCTTTGATCGGCCGCTAGGCAATCTGGGTATCCTGCTGATCTGTGGCACGGGCGGTTACCTGTTCTCCGGTCTGGCGGGCGGCAGCATCGTGCGCCGCACCGGTCTGGGGCTGGTCCTGACGGTCAGCAGTGCGGCCATGGTTGTTGCCCTGCTGACCTATGCGCTGACCCCGTCCTTCTATCTGTTGATCCCCGCCGCCATCCTGGGCGGGCTGGCCAGCGGGGCCATCGATACGGGCATCAATCTTTATGGCGCCCGGCGCTTTTCCCCCCGCGTCATGAACTGGCTGCACGGGTCCTGGGGCCTGGGGGCCACCGCCGGGCCGCTTTTGATGACGGCCGCCATTACCACGGGTGCTGGCTGGCGCTGGGGTTATGCCCTGATCGCCCTGATCCTGGCGGGCATGGGGGTGATGTTCCTGATCACCATGCGCCGGTGGGAGGAAGCAAGGGAAAGCGGGGGCCAGGGCAGCGGTACGGCAACTGCCGTTGCCCCCGTCGCCCATGCCTTGCGCCACCCGGTGCTGTGGCTGAACGCTGGTCTGTTCATGGTCTATTGCGGGGTGGAGATGGCGGCGGGTCAGTGGCTGTTCACGCTGCTGACGCGAATGCACGGCATTGATGTCGGTACGGCCGGCACCGTCGCGGGCCTGTACTGGGGCGCGCTGACCTTCGGGCGGCTGGTCTTCGGGCAGGTCACGGCGCGGGTGCGGCCGCTGAACGCCCTGCGTGTCGGGCTGGCCATCGCGATGGTCTCTGCCCTGCTTTTCGCCTGGTTCCCCACGCCCGCCGTCGGCATGGCGGCCGCGCTGGGCCTGGGTTTCGGCCTTGCCCCCACCTTTCCCACCCTGGTCTCCCTGACGCCCCTGCGCGTGGGTGATGCCATCGCCCCGCATGCGGTGGGGTTCCAGATGACGGCGGCGGGCGCGGGTGCCACCATCGTGCCGGGGGCGCTGGGCTGGCTGGCACAGCATCTGGGACTGTCGGTTCTGCCCGTCTGGCTGGTGCTGGGCATGGTGCTGCTGATCGGCTTGTCGGAATTCACCGAACGGCTGGTGCGGCGCCGTGCGGCGGGCAGTCTGGCCGCCGTGATGGCTTGAACGGCTCCCCAACGGGGGCATATACGGGTTGCAGGAATGTTGGATGCGGTTTGGCGGCCGCATTCATATTATTCTGTCCATCAGCGATCATTTTTTGAAATCTTCGAACAAGCCTGAAGGAAGACCCAAGTGCCGCAGCTTCGTTCCCGCAAAAGCACCCATGGCCGCAACATGGCCGGCGCCCGTGGCCTGTGGCGTGCCACCGGCATGAAGGACGAGGATTTCGGCAAGCCCATCGTGGCCATCGCCAATTCCTTCACGCAGTTCGTGCCCGGCCATGTGCATCTGAAGGATCTGGGTCAGCTCGTCGCGCGCGAAGTGGAGTCGGCGGGTGGCGTTGCCAAGGAATTCAACACCATCGCGGTGGATGACGGCATCGCCATGGGCCATGACGGCATGCTCTATTCCCTGCCCTCGCGTGAGGTGATCGCCGACGCGGTGGAATATATGGTCAATGCCCATTGTGCCGACGCGCTGATCTGTATTTCCAATTGCGACAAGATCACGCCGGGCATGCTGATGGCGGCCCTGCGCCTGAACATCCCGACGATCTTTGTGTCCGGCGGCCCGATGGAGGCTGGCAAGGCGCAGGTGAAGGGCAAGGAGATTGCCATCGACTTGATCGATGCCATGGTCGCCGCCGCCGATGACAAGTATAGTGATGAAGAGGTGAAGGTCATTGAACGGTCGGCCTGCCCGACCTGCGGCTCCTGCTCCGGCATGTTCACGGCCAATTCCATGAACTGCCTGACGGAAGCGCTGGGTCTGGCGCTGCCCGGCAATGGCACGGTGCTGGCCACCCATGCCGACCGCCGCCGCCTGTTCGAGGAAGCCGGCCGCCGCATCGTCGGTCTGGCCAAGCGCTATTACGAACAGGATGATGACGGCGTGCTGCCGCGCTCCATCGCCACGTTCGAGGCGTTTGAAAATGCCATCGCGCTGGACATCGCCATGGGCGGGTCAACCAACACGGTCCTGCACCTGCTGGCCGCCGCGCATGAGGGTGAGGTGAATTTCACCATGGCGGATATCGACCGCCTGTCGCGCCGCGTGCCCAATATCTGCAAGGTGGCCCCCGCCGTGGCCGACGTGCATATCGAGGATGTGCACCGGGCCGGCGGCATCATGTCCATCCTGGGCGAACTGGCGCGCGGCGGCCTGCTGCATACCGATGTGAAGCGCATCGATGCCGACAGTCTGGCCGAAGCGCTGGCCCGTTGGGACGTGGCGCAGACCAACAATCCCGAGGTTGCGCATTTCTTCAAGGCGGCCCCCGGTGGCGTGCGCACCACGGTCGCCTTCAGTCAGGCCAGCCGGTACCAGGAACTGGACCTGGACCGCGCCAAGGGCGTGATCCGCTCCGTCGAGAACGCCTTCAGCAAGGATGGCGGTCTGGCCGTGCTGTTCGGCAATCTGGCGGAGGAAGGCTGCATCGTGAAGACGGCGGGCGTCGATGCCTCCGCCCTGGTCTTCGCCGGTCCCGCCCGCGTGTTCGAAAGCCAGGATGCCGCTGTTTCGGCCATCCTGGGCAACCGCATCCAGGCCGGCGACGTGGTCCTGATCCGTTATGAGGGGCCGAAGGGTGGGCCGGGCATGCAGGAAATGCTGTACCCGACCAGCTATCTGAAATCGAAGGGTCTGGGCAAGGTCTGCGCCCTGATCACCGATGGCCGCTTCTCCGGCGGCACGTCGGGCCTGTCCATCGGCCATGCCAGCCCGGAAGCCGCCGAGGGTGGCACCATCGGTCTGGTGGAGGAAGGCGACCGGATCGAGATCGACATCCCCAACCGCCGCATCCATCTGGCCGTGTCGGATGAGGAGCTGGCCCGTCGCCGCGCGGCGGAAGAAGCCAAGGGCGTGGCTGCCTGGCAGCCGTTGGCCCCGCGTGAACGTGTGGTGTCGCAGGCGCTGAAGGCCTATGCCGCGCTGACCACCTCGGCCGCCAAGGGGGCGGTGCGCGATGTGGGTCAGCTCACGCGGCGCCGGTAACTTGATGCCGGTCTGCCGAGGGTCCGACCCTCGGCAGACCGGTTGGCGCTGTTGATCAATACCCGGCCGCGTGGCCATCCACCCGCATCTCCGTGCCGGCGCGGTAGACGCCGTTGGGATGGTCGCGGACGATGGCTTCATAGCTGCCATAATGCAGGCCCGGCTTCACTTCCACCTTGTGGCCGCGCTTCTTCAACTCTTCGATGACGGCCGGGGACACGCCCTGTTCGACATAAACGATCCCGATACCTTCCCCGGCCTCGCCGGTGGGTTCGGGCGATCCTTCATGCTGCCAGCGGGCGGCGTCGCCCGCTTCCTGCACATTCATGCCGAAATCGATCATGTTGACCAGGACCTGGGTATGGCCTTGCGGCTGCATGCCCCCGCCCATCACGCCATAGGCGGCAAAGGGCTGGTTATCCTTGGTCACGAAACCGGGGATGATGGTGTGGAAGGGGCGCTTGCCGGGCGCATAGACATTGGGATGCGAAGGGTCCAGCGCGAATTGCTCGCCACGGTCCTGCAGCATGAAGCCCAGCCCGTCGGGCACCAGGCCTGACCCCATGCCGCGATAGTTGGACTGGATCAGCGCCACCATCAGACCATCCTTGTCGGCGGTGGACAGGAAGATCGTGTCATGGCTTTCCGGCATGATGCCGGTTTCCGGTGCCCCCGCCTTCTTCATGTCGATCTGGGCGCGGCGCTTGGCGGCGTATTCCTTGGAAATCAGGGTGCTGATGGGCAGTTTCACGAATTCGGGGTCGGCGTACCAGCGGGACCGGTCGGCAAAGGCCAGCTTCTTGGCCTCCACCGAGACATGGATGAAATCGGCGCTGTTATGGCCCATGGCCTTCAGGTCGTAACCTTCCAGGATGTTCAGCATCTGCAAGGTCGCCAGACCCTGGCCGTTGGGCGGGATCTGCCAGATGTCGTAGCCGCGATAATTGGTGGAGATGGGTTCCACCCACTGCGCCTTGAAATCCGCGAAATCCTCATACCGCAGCGGGCCGCCGATGCGCTTCATATAGGCATCGATGGTCTTGGCGATGGGCCCCTTGTAATAGGCGTCGTGCCCGCCCTTGGCGACGATGGCAAGCGACTTGGCCAGATCGGGATTACGGAATACCTGACCCGCGACGGGTGCCTTACCGTCGATCAGATAGGTCTTCCGGGCATTGTCCAATTCCTCGATGACCCCGCCCATCTGGTCGAAGCGGCGGAAATTGGCGGCCCAGCCTTTGGCGATAAAGGGCGACAGGGGGAAGCCGTCATTGGCATAGGCGATGGCCGGGGCCAGCACCTTCTCCATGGGCAGCTTGCCGTATTTCTTGTGCAGTTCGAACCAGCCGGCCACGGCGCCGGGAACGGTGACCGACAGGGACCCGTGTGACGGGATCATCTTGCCCGGTCCCAGACGCTTGACCAGATCGTCCAGCGTCTGGCCCTTCGGTGCGCGGCCAGAGGCGTTCAGGCCCACGACCTTGTTCTGCCTGGGATCCCAGATCAGGGCGAACAGGTCGCCGCCCATGCCGCTGCCCGTTGGTTCCACCAGGCCCAGGGTGGCATTGGCGGCAATGGCGGCGTCAACGGCGCTGCCGCCCTGCTGCAGGATCGAGAGAGCGACCTGGGTGGCCAGCGGCTGGCTGGTCGCGGCGGCGCCGTTCCTGGCGATGATCTCCGACCGGCCGGCAAAATTGGCGCCGACCAGACGGTCACCGCGCCCGGCCTGCGCACCGTCCACATAATCGGCGGCGACGGCGGTTTCCGTGATGATCGGCATGACGCTCAACGCCCCCAGCAGCAGCGCGGCCAGCCCGCGCCTGGTCTTCTGAACCATTGTCCGATTGCCTTCCTGTGCCTGGATTGCGGGCCTTCGCCCGGTCTGTTTGATTGAAGGTTTCCCAGCGCCTTTGCTTTTACGTCCGCCGCCTTCTGCCGGCAACCCTTGCAGCCGGCCTATACCCCGTGCCAGCTTGCGTGAAATCCTTGTCTCCGGGAGATGTGATCGTGCGGGTGATGGTCAATGGTGCGCCGCTCTATTTCGATGTCGAAGGGGCGGAGCTGGTGCCCGATGGCGGGTCCTTGCGAAAGAAGCCGACGCTGCTGCTGCTGCATGGCGGCCCAGGCTTCGATCATGCCAGTTTCAAGCCGACCTTCGGTGCGCTGGCCGACCACGCCCAGGTGATCTATCTGGACCATCGCGGCCAGGGGCGCAGCGGTGGCAGCGATCCCGCCACCTGGACGTTGGCGCAATGGGCCGATGATGTGAAGGGTTTCTGCGACGCGCTGGGCATCGAGAAGCCGTTCGTGCTGGGCAACAGCTTCGGCGGCTTTGTGGCCATGGAATATATGCGCCGCCATCCGGGCCATGCGGCGGGGGTTGTCCTGTCCTCCACGGCGGCGCGCATGCAACTGGACCTGATCGTGAAGGCCTTCGCCCGGCGTGGCGGGCCGGAGATCGGGCAGGCTGCCCAGGATTTCTGGTCCGACATCTCCGCTGACAAGGTCCTGCCCTATGCCGCGCAGGTGATGCCCTTCTACACCGTGAAGGCCCCGATGGACGGGCCGGGCCGGGCGCGGTCCATCATGCGGCCAGAGGTTCTGCAGCATTTCTCCGGTCGGGGCGGGGAAATGTGGGGCATGGATTTCCGCGACAGCCTGCCGCGAGCAGCCAGCCCCGTGCTGGTGCTCTGCGGGGATCAGGACCCGATCACCCCTTGGGAATGTTCGGAAGAAATCATCGCCCTGCTGCCCAAGGCCACCAGCCGCCTGCACCGGTTCCCGCATTGCGGGCACGGTACCTTCCGTGACGATCCCGACGCCACCTTTGCCCTGATCCGGCAGTTCATGGGGGTGGGAAGTGCGGCGGATGGTCTCGCTTTGTCGCCGGGCACGCCCATAAATGCACCGGTGTGAGGGGCGTCACTGCGGGACGGGTGCAGGTAGTCCATCCCCGTTAACCAGATTTGAACAATGCTCACCCCGACGATGCCCCGTCCCACCCGCCTTCTGTCCCTGTGCGTGCTGGCCGGCTTGGCCCTGACCGGGCCGGGTAGGGCAGAGATTAATGGGCCGACGGCGGGCGCACAGACCGGCACCCTGACCCTGATCCTGGAAAACGACCTGTTCTACAACCTGGATCGCCACTACACGAACGGGGTGCAGGCGGTGTGGACCACGGCGCGGGACGAGGTGCCGGACTGGACCCGCCGCTGGGCACGCTGGGTGCCCTTCTTCGCCCAGGATGGCCATGTGCGGGCCGTGTTCGCGCTGGGCCAGAACATGTACACGCCCAGCGATATCGAAACCCGCAACCCGCCCCTGACGGAACGGCCCTATGCCGGCTGGCTGCATGGGTCGGCCGGCCTGATCAACGAAACCAACCGGCGGATGGATCAGGTGCAATTGACGCTGGGCATGGTCGGCCCGGCGTCGCTGGCTGAACCGGCGCAGAAGTTCGTGCATCGCCTGACCGACGCGCCAAAGCCCATGGGCTGGGACACGCAACTGCATAACGAGCCGGGTCTGGTCATCACCTATCAACGCTCCTGGCGTTATGACCTGCTGGAAAGCACCGGCTTCGGCGTGGATATCATGCCGCATGTGGGGGGGGCCGTCGGCAATATCTCTACCTACGCCGATGCGGGCTTCATGCTGCGGGCGGGGTGGCAGTTGCCGGCCGATTTCGGGCCGGCCCGCATCCAGCCCAGCCTGCCGGGCAGCGGCTTCTTCGAACGCGACGCCCGCCATCCCGTCGGCTTCTATGGGTTCCTGGGCTTCTCCGGCCGGGCCGTGGCCCGCAACATCTTCCTGGATGGCAACAGCTTCCGCGACAGCCGGTCCGTGGACCGCAAGGTCTGGGTCGCGGATGTCCAGGCCGGTGTGGCGCTGAACATCTATGACGCCCGCATCACCTACACCCATGTCTTCCGGACCCGCGAGTTCAGCGGGCAGAAGGAAGGCGACGAATATGGCGCGGTGGCCGTGACCTGGCAGTTCTGATGCCGATCTCCCCGTTAAGGGGAAATCTCATATACTTGTAATCGTATTTACAGCGAATATGAAAACGGCGGACCGGAATTCCCCTGCCCGCCGTCTATAGAGGTACGACATGCATAAACTGTCGTGTCTCCTGGTGCTCCGTATCCCCATCTGGCGGCGGCGTGTCCTGCACGTCACCATCATGCTGGGGTAAGGGCCTAGGAGAGGGTGGGTCGGAGCAGCAACCTCCGTCCCACCTTCCTTCGCAATATAAGTAAAACCCGCACCCGAGTCCATCGACGCGAGAATTTTTGAAACGTCCCTGAAGCTCAAACACTGACATCCAGGCGATCACCGCGGCCGCGCGGCGGCGCGCGGTTGGTGCGCGCTTCCACGGCGGCGGCTTCGCTGTCATAGGCGCGGCCGACAAAGGCGCTGTCGGTGCCTTCGCGTGAAGCCTCTCCCTGGGCCACGGCCGACGGGGCGCGTTTGGTCTGGGTCTGGGTGGGGCGGGCGATTTTCTGTGCGGCAACGGCAGCCGTCGCCAGCGCCGCATTGTTCTGCGGCGTGGTCGAAGGCGGCTGCGCGGTGGGCAGCGGCGGCGGTTGCGACGGAATGATCATAGGATTATCTCGCCGCCGATCCGGCGCCTAAGTCAAGCGCCGATTCCCCTCAGCTTTCCTTCACGGCAACCATCAGCATCGTATCGATGGTGAAGCTGCCATCCGCCTCCACCGCGAAATGCTGCTTCACCTCCGCCGCCGCACCGGCCAGCAGGGACCGCAGGGCCGGGCGGTGGCTTTCGGGGCTGCCGATCCGGTCTACCCAGGGCTGGAACTCAAGGCGCAGGCGGTAGGTTTCCGCCGGCCCCTGCGGCGTCATACCCGCCGCCGACAGCATGTCCCGCCATTCCGACAGGGAATAGTCGCGGACATGGCTGGGGTCGCGCACCATCTCCACCGTTTGCAGGAAGCTGTCCAGCAGCGGGTCGGCCGGGGCCAAGACATCCATCATCACCAACCGCCCGCCCGGCCGCAGCACACGCGCCGCCTCCGCCAGGGCCACCGGCACCTGACGCCAGTGATGGGCGCTGTAGCGGCTGGCCACCATGTCGAAATGGTCATCGGTGAAGGGTACCTGCTCGGCCCTGCCCTGCTGTGTGCGGATATTGGTCAGGCCCCGCGCGGCGGCGCCCGTCGCCACAGTGCCCAGCATGTCGGCCGACAGATCATAGGCCACCACTTCCCCCGCATGGGGGGCGGCATGGAAGCTGGCATGCCCGCCGCCGCAGCCCAGGTCCAGCAGGGACCCCACGGGTGCCGCGCGCAATATCGCCTGGAACGCGGCCAGATCGGGGCCGGCCGCGTGGGTGGGGCTGCTGGCATAGGCGGCGGCGCGGGGGCCGAATTGCTGCACGACGAGGTCGTGCTGGCTGTCACGGGGCTGGGTCATGGTTTGGTCCGGGTCGGGGATGGGGGTGCATCCGGTTTATGCCTCTGTCCAAACGGGTACAAGATAAGCAATTATCCTGGTATGAACACCACCATGCCGCCCGCCGATACCGTGAATGACCAGCGTCGCCTGTTGGGCGCCTTCCTGCGCGACCGGCGCGGGCGGCTGGACCCGGCGGCGCTGGGCCTGTCGGTCACTGGCCGCCGCCGCACTGCCGGTTTGCGGCGGGAGGAGGTGGCGATGCTGGCGGGCATCAGCGCCACCTGGCTGACCTGGCTGGAACAGGGGCGCGATATCCAGGCCTCGCCCCAGGCGCTGGACCGGCTGGCCCGCACCCTGCGCCTGAATGCGGCCGAGCGATCCTATCTGTTCCAACTGTCGGGCCGCCGCGACCCGCGACAGCCCGATACGGCCGATGATCCCGCTGCCCAGCAGGGCCGGCTGCGGGCTGCCGTGGCCGCCCTGACGGTGCCGGCCTATGCGCTGGACCATCGTCAGGACCTGCTGGCCTGGAACGGGCCGGCGGAGGAACTTTTCGCCGGCTGGCTGGACCGGCCGGGCCCGCACAATCTGCTGCGCTACCTGTTCCTGGATGATGGGGCGCGCCGCCTGCTGGTGGACTGGCCGGCACGGGTGGCCAGGGTATTGGCCGAATTCCGTGCCGATCATGGCCGGCACCTGCAGGATCCTGGCCTTGCCGCCCTGATCGCTGATCTGCGCGCCGGCAGCCGCGATTTCGCCAGCCGCTGGGCCGGGGCCGACATCAGGGGCCGCGAAGGCGGCGAACGGCTGTTTCAGCATCCGGTGCGGGGCCTGCTGCGCTTTCGCCAGATGACCCTGTCGGTGGAAACCAGACCCGACCTGCGGCTGGTCATGCTGCTGCCCGAACCGGAGGCGTGAGGTAGACCACGTTGCGCGTAGCCAGGCCACGGATGGGGCCGCCGGTGATGGAGGCAAGGTGATCGGTTACGATCACCGGGACAGGGTATCACAATCCCGGCAGGGGCAGCTCCGTCGTCTCCTTGACCGTGGAAACGGCGATCATACTGTTGATTTCGCGCACGCCCGGCAGCTTCGACAGTTTTTCGAAAAACAGCGCCTCATAGGCCTCGATATCCTTGGTGACGATGCGCAGCATAAAATCCACCTGCCCCATCAGCACGAAACATTCCTGAACCTCCGCGATGCGGCGGATGGCCTCGCGGAAATCGGTCAGCAGGTCACCGCTATGCGCCTCCAGCTTCACATGGCTGAAGATCAGTACATTCAGCCCGACCGCCTTGCGGTCCAGCAGGGCCACGCGCCGCTTGATGATGCCATCCTCCTCCAGCCGCTGGATACGGCGCCAGCAGGGGCTCTGGCTCAACCCCACCTGCTCGGCCACTTCCGCCGCCGTCGCGGACCCGTCCTTCTGCAGGCAATCCAGGATGCGCCAATCCAACCCATCCAACGGCTTCTGCATAATTTATCCCCTTGTTTGACATTTTAAGCATTACATATGCGCAGATTATGTCAGGTGGACAAAACTTGCAAAGAAATGCCCCGGTGCTTGCCCTATGGTTATCGCACCGCACAAGCGGCAGACCCGAGATTTGGAGCCGGAGATGAGCACCCAGGAACACCCCGCCAGCCTGACCGTTTATCGCGACCACGCCACCGGCGCACAGATTGCGCTGGCCGTGCATCGTGCGGCGGGCGGTGTGATTACCCCGGTGCCCTGGCAGAGGCTACCCGGTGTGGGCCTGGATGAGGCGGTGGAAGCGGCGATGCGCGCCGCCCGTTCCACCCGCGCCTTCGCCATGCTGGTACCGGCCGAGCAGGATGGCAGCATGACCGACCCGGTGGGTGTGCTGTCCCGTTGTTTCCAGCGCGCCGATCTGGACCGGCTGTCGGTCGGGCCGGAAATGCGTGGCGCCAGCAAGCCGGCCCATCCGGCCGTCGCGGCGGAGTGACGATCATGAATGCAGCGACCGCCACCGTCATGCCCGTCCTGGCCCCGCCGCCGGCCGAGGCCCGCCCCACCGATCCCAACCGCACCGCCTGTTTCGCGGTCCTGGCCGACCCCGATCCCGGCAGCCTGCCGCGTGTGCTGGAATTCTTCGCCAAGCGCGGACTGGTCCCGGCCTCTGTCCAGGCCCGGCATTTCGAGGCGGAGGAATGCCTGCATGTGGATGTGCAGGTCCGTACCCTGACCCGCGATGAAAGCGACTATATCGCCCGTTGCCTGCGGGCCCAGCCGCTGGTGCGTCAGGTGCTGACGTCGGAACGCCACCGCGTCATGGAAGCGGACGCCCTGTCGGCCTGACCCGCCCCCGTCGCTCACGGTCAGGGGAGACGGGCAATATCAGCCGCGTGCGGCGGCGTGATCGCGGACCGCGTCGCCGAACGTGCGCAGCAGGGCGGCGTAGGGCGGGTTCTCCCAGAAGCGCCATTCGGGATGCCATTGCACCCCCAGCGCGAAGCCAAGTCCGCCCGTGAAGCTGACACCCTCGATCTGTCCGTCGGGCGCCACGGCTTCCACCGCCAGGCTGTCGGCCAGACGGTCGATCCCCTGCTGGTGCAGGGAATTGACCATCATCTCCGCCACGCCTGTGACGCGGGCGAAGATGCCGCCCGGTGTCAGGGCGACGGGATGGACGGGGGCATATTGCACATCCACTGGCGCCTCTTTCGGCTCCCGATGGTCCATGCGGCCCGGCACCTCCTGGATGCGGGGAAAAAGTGTGCCGCCCAGCGCCACGTTCAGTTCCTGAAAACCCCGGCAGACGGCGAAGACCGGGATGCCGCGCAGCAGCGCCGCCTTCAGCAGCGGCAGGGTGGTGGCATCGCGGGCGGGGTCCAGCGGCGGGGTGATTACATCGTCGGGCAGGCCGTAATGGCCGGGATGCAGGTTGCTGGGGCTGCCCGTGAAGAACAGCCCGTCCAGCCGGTCCAGCAGCGCATCCACGTCCCACCAATCACCCAGCGCCGGGATCAGCAGCGGCTGGCAATCGGCCCCATGGCTGACGGCGCGGATATATTTGTCGCCCACCACATGAAACGGGTGCGGGCCCAGTTCACGCGCATCGCAGGGCAGCCCGACCAGCGGTTTGCGGACGGTGGGGGCGGGCTTGGTCATGATCGGGATGCTCCGGAAGGTCAGTCGCGGCCCCGACGGCGGCCGGGTTCGCGGAAATAGAACTGATCCTTGTCCAGGCTGACGCCGAATTGCGGGTTCTGCAAGGCCACTTCGGTGGTCCGCCCCTGCGCATCCAGCACCCGCCATTTGCGAAGGCCGAAGGGCTTCTCTTCGAACACCAGGGTCAGGCTGCCCTGACCGGGTTCCTTGGTCTGAACCAGGGTCACTTCCAGCAGACCATCATCATTGCCCAGGCGGGTCACGGTGACATCGCCTGACAGGGTAATCTTCTCGCGCAGCAGGAAATCGGCCAGCGTGCTGCCGATGGGGGCGTTCTGCTGCTCCTTGACCTCCGCGTCCCAGAAATAAACAAAACGGCCATCGGCGACGATGTAATTGCCGTTGCCGTCATAATCGATGCGCATGCGGCCGGGCCGCAGCAACTGAAACGTTCCTGTGGACAGCGGCGCGCCATCATCGCTGGACTGCACGAACTGCGATTTCAGGCTGCGGATATCGTTCAGATAGGCTTCGACCGCCGGCAGGCGTGCCTGTTCCTCCGCCGACAGGGCGGGCGGCGGCGGGGCCTTGCCCCGGTTCTGGGCGGCGGCGGGAAGGGTCAGGGCGGCGGCGGCCAGAAAGGCCAGGATGATCTTGCGCATAATGGCTTTCTAGCCGCCGATCATGGCCGGATTATGTATGGGCGGCGCCATCTTCGGGACGGCCGCTGACCGCGGCCGTCGTCGTGGCCGACAGGGCGGAATGGAAACGCGGGCGCGGCGGGGACACGGGCTGGAACTGCCCCGTGGCATTGTCCAGCACATGCAGTTCCGCATCGGCCACGTCGAACAGCATGCCGCACAGCAACAGCTTGCCCGCCTTCTCCGCCTCCGCGATCCAGGGGAAGGTGCGCAGATTGTCCAGCGACAGGCGGACCACGGCGCGTTCCAGTTCCGGCAGGTCGGGGTCCGTCCCCGCCGGCAACCCGGCGCGCAGCTTGGCCAGGGCCGGCTCGGCGATCGACATCCAGTGATCGACGAAGTCCGAGTTCTGGTCGCTGCGGTCCTTGGGCAGGGCCGCGACGCCGCCGCACTGTGTATGGCCCATGACGACCAGCAACTGCACGCCCAGCTCGCGCACGGCGAATTCAAGCGCTGCCGAGGTGCCGTGGTAATCCTTGTTTGGTGTATAGGGCGGAACCAGATTGGCGACGTTTCGAACAACGAAAATGTCGCCCGGCTGGGCCGCAAAAATCAGGGTCGGGTCGACGCGACTGTCGCAGCAGGTGATCAGGGCCGCCTTCGGCTTCTGGCCTGCCCAGGCCAGCGTGCGGAACAGGCCCCGCTGCTGCTTGAAATTCGTGCGCCGGAATTCCCGGAACCCTTCGATCAGATCCTTCAGCATGATGCGCCCCGCATGAACGGAAGGTCGGCAGACCGGAATGTGCGCTCGCAACATGACGGTACGGAAGGTCGCTGTCCAGACCGGCGTGACAAATCCATGTCATGGGGGGTTTGCGATGATGCCGGTACCAGTGGCGGTCAGGCCATGCCGGTGGCAACCATCACCCGGTCGCGCCCGGCATTCTTGGCGGCATACAGGGCCTGATCGGCGCGGTGCAGCAATCCGTCCAGGCTTTCCGCAGGCCCCCGCCACGCGGCCACGCCCAGGCTGGCGGTGACGCGGACCTCCACCCCGTCCAGCAGGGTCGGCGCGGAGGCGAAGGCCTGGCGCAGCCGTTCGGCCATGCCCGCGGCACCGGCCAGATCCGTTTCCGGCAGCAGCAGCACCAGTTCCTCCCCGCCGAAGCGCGCGGCCAGATCAGAGGTGCGGACGGCGCCGGACAGCACGGCTGCCGCCGTCCGCAGCACGGCATCGCCCATGCGATGCCCATGCGCATCATTCACGCGCTTGAAATGGTCCAGGTCGATCAGCAGGACCGACAGGGGGCGGTTGTGCCGGCCGGCGCGCGTCTGTTCGGCCGCCGCCAGTTCCAGGAAGCGGCGGCGGTTCAGCAGGCCGGTCAGCGGATCGGTACTGGCCAGCATGTCCAGCCTGGCATTGGCGGCCAGCAGGTCGCGGGTGCGGTCGGCCACCTCGGCCGCCAGACGGCGGCGCTGCCGGCGCAGCGCCGCCGTGCGGGCCTGCACGATGCCGGCCACGGCCAGGACGGCCAGAACCAATCCGCCCAGCCGCGCCCACAGCGTCTCGTACCAGAAAGGATCGATCCGGATGGGCAGCGACAGGGTGGCCAGCGGCACCTCCTGTCCCATCTGATAGACCTCTGTCCGCAGCACGTAATAACCGGCGGGCAGATTGGTATAGAGGGCGCCCGGTGCGCGGTTGGAACTGTCCAGCCAGTCCTGGTCGAACCCTTCCAGACGGTGGCGGTAACGCAGGTCGCCCCCCGCCCGGAAATCCAGCAGGGAAAAGGCCAGAGACAAGGTGCGTTGTTCGCTGGCCAGCAACAGCCTGCCGTTCGGTCCCGGAAGCTGCCCCGGCGCCACGGGCTGGTGATTGATCTCCATGCCCGTGATGCGCAGGACGGGCGGCGGCGGTGGCGGCCTGTCACTGGCCATGTCCAGGATGGCCAGCCCCCCCAGCCCGCCCAGCAGAATGTGGTTGCCCGGGCCTTTGACCAGCCTGTTCAGGACATAGAATTTCAGGTTGGCGCCTTCCCGTTCCCCGAACAGGGTGAAGCGGCTGTTTTGCGGGTCCAGCATGCCGACGCGGGACGGGGTGGTGAACCAGACGCGCCCCTTCTCGTCCACGCCGATGCCGCCGACATTGTCGTGCGGCAGGCCGTTGCGGCGGCGGATGGATCGAAAGTGCGGCTTGCCGCCCAGTTCTTCCACATCGGTGACAACCAGCCCGCCGCCGGCGGTGGACAGCCACAGCCGGCCGTGCTGATCCTCGGCAAGGCCGGTAATATAGGCATGCGACAGGCTGTCGGGGTCGGACA
This sequence comes from Niveispirillum sp., assembly GCF_017996735.1. GTDB lineage: Bacteria > Pseudomonadota > Alphaproteobacteria > Azospirillales > Azospirillaceae > Niveispirillum. The sequence goes on along the minus strand of NZ_JAGOGJ010000003.1, from coordinate 51,841 downwards.
TGTCGGGCCGGTGACTGCGGAACCCGCTGCGGCCGTCGGAAACGGCCAGCCCCGCCGCCGTACCCACCACCAGCCGGCCATTGCTCAGCACCAGCAGCGATCGGACATTGTCATTGGGCAGGCTGGACGGGTCGGCCGGGTTGTGCCTGAATCGCCGGCATTCGCCCGTGGTGCTGTCGAACCGGGTCAGCCCTTCGAAGCTGCCGGCGATCACCTCCGTCCCGTTGGCGATCATCACATTGATGACCTGCCCTTCCAGACAGGGGATGACCGACGGGGTGGTGGTCATCGTCGCCATGTCGATGGCGGCCACGCCGCGCGTCGCGGCCAGCAGCCTTCCGTCCCCCATCGGGACCAGCGCCCGCACGTCGCGGCCATTGTTGGGCGGGGGCATGCGCAGCCGTTCCACCCGGCCTGCGGGCAGGTCCAGCACATCGACATCGCCATTGGCCAGACCCAGCCAGACGCGCGACCGGGTATCGGTGTGGGCGACATAAATCTCCGGGTTGCTCAGGCCCAGCGGCGACAAGGGGGTGGCCGGCACCACACGCAACCGGTCGGCATAGGGATCATACCGTTCCACGCCCTGGTCGGTGGACAGCCAGACATTGCCGGTGCGATCCCGCATGATGTTGCGCAGCCGGTCGCCGTTCGGGCTTCCCGGCAGAACCGGGTCATGCCGCACCTGACGCAGGCGGCCGGTGGCCGGGTCCAGGATGATCAGGCCGGCCCCGTCCGTGGCGATCCACAGCCCCTGCCCCGGCACATCCACCATGGACCGGATGGTGCGGCGCCCCGCCAGGCCCGTGCCGCCGGTGAGGCCGGCCACGGCATGGGCGCTGCCATCGGGCATCAGATAGGCCACGCCGGCGTCGCCCGACCCGATCCACAGCCGCCCCTCCGGATCGCGGTGGATGACCCAGACCTCTCCATTGATCGTACCGGCGGCGGGGCCATCCACCCGGACCGGTGTGAAAAAATCCTGCCCCGCGCGGCGCAGCATCAGCCCGCCCATGCCACCGATCCACAGGTCGCCATTGGCCTCTTCCATCACCGCGAACAGACGGGGGTTGAGGGGGTGGCCCTGGGCGTCCAGCAGGGGCACGGGATGCACCGCATTATCGGGCGCCCGCCACAGGAACAGCCCGTCATCGGCCGCCACCCAGGCAGCATCGCCCTGCACGTCGCGGGCCGAGGATATGGCATAGGTGCGCGCACCCGGCCCGTTGGCGGCCGTCAGCCGCCGGAACCTGTCCGTCTGTGCATCATAGCGGACCAGCCCCGCCGCCCCCATGCCGATCAGCATGCCGCCGTCCGACAGGGGCAGCAGCGCCCGCACATAGATCTCCGGCAACCGGTCGGGATCGTCCGGGTCGCTTTGCCATTGATGCAGGCGATAGCCGTCATACCGGGCCAGGCCGGCAAAGGTGCCGATCCAGATCAGCCCCGCCTTGTCCTGGGCCACGGCGCTGATCGTGTCGTTGGGCAGCCCGTCATCCGTGGTGAGATCACGGAAGTTCAGGACGGGGAAATCGCCCCATGGCTCCGCCTCGGCCCCGGTTGCCATCGCAGGCGCCGGAAGCATGAAAAGCAGAACAAAAAGGCGAACCAGGAAAGACAGCCCGGCGCGCGACGGCAAGGGTGGGGACATGAGACAGGTTCGAAACCGCGAAAACCGGGCCACTATGCCCGGCCAGGATCAGGCGGGAAAGGCCCGCCACCTGACCAAAAGGCTTAGGTCAAAGCGACGCCATGGCCAGCAGCAGGCCGGCCCCTACCAGCAGGGCCCCCGTCATCCGGTTCAGCCAGCGTTGCGCCACGGGTCCCGTCAGGCGCACGGCCAGACCCTTGCCGCCCACGGCATAGGTCATGATCCAGCCGAATTCGATGATCAGCATGGTGACCACCAGGATGGTCAATTGCGGCGCCATCGGCCGCTGCGGGTCGATGAATTGCGGGAAAAAGGCCGCCATGAAGACCAGTGCCTTGGGATTGGACAGCGTGATCAGCAGCCCCTGGCCCAGCAGCCCCATCTGTCCGCGCCGGTCCGGTCCCGCCTTCACGGCGGCATCCACATCCGCCGCCTCATCCCGGATCGGCGCGCGCCAGGCCTGGACGCCCAGCCAGGTGAGATAGGCCACGCCGGCCCATTTGAAGATGGTGAAGGCCAGCGGCGAGGTCTTCAGCAGCACGCCGACCCCCAGCGCCGACAGGCCGGCCAGCAGGCCCAGCGACAGGCACATGCCGATCCCGCCCCAGGCGGCCCCCGCCAGCCCGTGCCGCATGCCCATCGACAGGGCCGACAGCATGTTGGGACCGGGCGTCGCCGACAGGAAAAAACAGGTCGTCAGGAAAATGACCAGGGTCTGGGTGGAAATCATCATGCATCCGTGCGCGAGGCGCCATCCATGCCGGCCACGAACGGGCTTGCCGCGGCGCCGGAACTGATATGCAGCACCTGCTGCGGGAAGGGAATGGTGATGCCCTGGGCATCGAACCGCTTTTTCATGCGACGGTTGAATTCGCGGCCCACACCCCATTGCTGGCCCGCGCGGGTCTTGATGCGGCCCTTGATCAGCACGGCGCTGTCCTGGAACGCATCGACACCGGCGATTTCCACCGGACCCAGGATGGCGGCGGCATAGGCGGGTTCGGCCTGCATCTCCGCCCCCAGTTCCTTCAGCACATCCACCACCTTGTCCGTATCCACCGCGTAATCCACGGTGACGTTCAGGACATAGAAGCTGAAATCCTTGGTGCTGTTGGTCACAGTGGTCACGGAACTGAACGGGATCGTGTGCACGGCCCCGTCATAGCCGCGCAGGCGTATGGACCGGATCGACATGGCCTCCACCCCGCCCGACAGGCCACCGACCGTGACGCTGTCGCCCACCGCGATCGTATCCTCGATCAGGATGAACAGGCCGGTGATGACATCCTTGACCAGGGTCTGCGCCCCGAAACCGACGGCCAGACCGATGACGCCGGCACCGGCCAGCAGGGGCGCGATATTCACCCCCATTTCCGACAGCACGATCAGCCCGGCCATGGTGACCAGGAAGATGGTCAGCGCATTGCGCAGCAGCGGCAGCAAGGTGCGCATCCGCGCGCTGCGTACCAGCCGCACGCCCTGGTCGTCCGTGGCGTTAAGATAGCGCAGGATGGCGCCATTGACCATTTCCCAGACGACCAGCGCCAGGCTCAGCACCACCAGGATGGTGACGGCGCTGGACGCCACCCGCTGGCCCAGATCGGACCCCAGCCAGGACAGGGCGTCGGCGCCCCAGGCCTGCAACAGCAGCAGCACGGTGAACAGGCCCAGTACCACCTGTGCCACCCGGCGCAGGAAGGGCAGGTACCGGTTGGCCCGTTCCTCCAGCCCCGGATAGGCCGCGCGTACATCGTCGGGAACCTTCAGGCCGTGGACCACCAGCCGGTCCAGCGCCTCCGACAGCAGACGGGACACGACCAGGATGGCGCCCGTGACCAGGGTGGCACGCAGCACGAAATCAAACCCGCCCGCGATCTCCAGCGCCCAGATCAGATAGACGGCCCCCAGATACAAGATGGTCAGGATGTGCCAGACATCGGCCAGCCGCTGCCGCACCAGGGACAGGGCGGCATGGCGGCGGATCTGGGCTGCACTGGGGGCGGGCAAGGGCTCGTCCCCCGCCGCCTCGCCGGCCAGCAGGGCGCGCAGCGCATCGTCGCGCCCGTCGGGGCCGGGGGCGGGCCGGCCGCGCAGGGTCTGGGCCACCGCGTCACGGTTCTGCAGGATCAGGACGATCAGCATGGCGGTCACCAGCAGGCCCACCAGTTTCAGCCAGGCCGCATGCGGCACGGGCGGCAGGCCCAGCACCCGCATCGCCTCGCCCGCGAAATAACCGTAGACGCCGATGATGGTGATGCGGCGGGTCCAGATCAGCAGATACTGCGCCGTCTCATCCGTGACACGGGCCAGCCGGAGATTGGCCGTACTCGGTGACAGCAGCACACGGCTGACCACCAGCACACCCTGCACGATCAGGCTGGCATTCAGAATGGTCAGGGATGCCAGCCGCACCGCGCGCGGCGCCTCCGTCGCCGACAAGAGGCCGAACCCGGCCAGCGCGAAGGACGCCATGGGCAGCAGGTCGATCACCAGCCGCGCCAGCAGCAGCAGCAGCTTGGCCGGCAACCCGCCCGGCGCCCGCGCGCCCAGTGCCGCCCGTGGCCGGGACAGCAGCCAGATCATGGCGAACCGTGCCGCATAGCCGCCGCCGATGATGCCCGCCAGATGCAGGGCCAGCAGGCCCCAGGCATCGCGCCGGACCGGGTCGGACACTTGCTGGTTCAGCCAGCGGATGGCGTGGGGCGCGTCGATGACGGCGCGGCTGGCCGCGGCCACCTGCTGGCTGAACAGGTCGATCCGGTCGGACAATGTATCCAACGCCCGGCTGCTAATCGTCTCCGGCTCCGCTGCCGGCTTCTCCACGGCTTTCAGCGCCTTCAACTGCGCCAGCAGCGCATCGCGCTTGGCCGGGTCCTCCAGCGTGGTGATCAGCCCGTCGACCTCGGCCGCGCTGGGCTGGTCGGCTGCCGGGGCATCCTGGGCGGGGGCATTTGTCGACATGATCATTGTCAGCATGATCACCAGCAGCCCGCGGGCCAACAGCCTGCTCAACGTCCGCTCCATTTCCATCATCCCTGTATTGGGGCGGCTGCACTCTAGGGCCCTCCAGGGGCAGGATCAACGCTCCGCCCATGTCCTCACCAAGGCGATCATAAGGTCTATGCCTGTTAAGTATTGAAGCGATATTTTAACCAAAATTATGGTTAACGAAGTCACGAATGGTTGTATGATGTGATCATGTGGCGAGAAAACAGGGACGCCACCCCGCCGAGATATCGCATGAGGTGGTGAAAATGGCCTGGCTTATCAATCGTTCCAAGGCGTTGATGGTGGGGTCCAATGTTGCGGACCTGTTCGATCTCGTGACGCAGCGGGTGGGCAATGGCGCGGGTGTCTTGGATCGCCTCAAAACCCTTGTCGCGAATCCTCCATCGACGGATGTTGAGACCCTCGCGCGCTATCTTCTGGGAGAGCAGGTGGACGCCGGCCCCTACCGGCGGTTCATCGTGCCCCTGAAATTGCTGGAAGGCGGCACGGCGGAAGAGCGGTGGTTCGGCTGGGGCGATCTGACATTCGACGCGGCCGTGGCCGGCGGTTCGTCGCTGACGCTGGGCATCAAGGGCGACGCGGCGATCGGTTTCGAAATTCTGGCCGATGATGACGTCACGCCCGAGGCGCTGGACGAAGCGCTGATCCGGTTTAAAGTGGCGGGAAGGCTGTCAGGCTCTTTCGCGGCATCGGCCGGTGCGCTCGGCACCTCGTTGAGCATGGATGTGCAGCGAAGCCTCTCGTGGCTGTTCGGCTATGATCAGAATTCATACACGTTCCAGGCCCTGGGCAATGCCCTGACCCGTGTTGCCCAGCCATTCCACAATTTCGACGATGTTCTGGACGCGTTCAATGGACCGCCCTTGGCTGTAGGGCCTGTCGGCGACGTCCTGGCCACCCAGGCCAGTATGAAAAGCCTGACTTATGCCGGTACGACGGGTTTCAAAGGGGCGTCGAACGCCAAGCTGGACGTGGGATCAGTTGGCGGCACGGTGGAGGCCGCATTCAAGGCCTTCGCCAACCTGGAGCATGATTTCAAGGTGACGATCGCGGTCGTACCGCCGGCCGTGCCCGCCGCCCCCGCCGTTGCCCTGGACGTGCAGGTCGAACTGAACAAGAGCGAGGAACGAGGGTACGACCTGTCCTTGCGATACAGTTTGGGCCTGTCCTCGCTGGCACCAGGTTTGGCGCCGCGGCTGCTGGGCAAACTGGACAAGGTCAAGGGGGTGCTGGACAAGATCGACAATGATCTGGACAAAGCGGAAAAGAAGCTGGCGCATCTGCTGAAGCCCGGCGACTGGCTGAAACAGGAAATCGCCGACAAGGTGGCGGCCTTTGCAGACACCGCCGATGGGCCGGGCATTCTTGACGACCTCTTGAAGGAGGTGCTGGGTGCCGGAACCGGCGATAGTGCGGCAAAGCGTGCCACCGACTGGCTGGCCAATGTGATCGATGACCTGTCCAAGCTGCCGCTGCCGGGGGTGCTTAACACGGCGCGCGATGAAATACTGAAAGGGATAAGCGATCCGCTGCAGGCGAAGGTACGTGCCTTCATCGAGCAGGCGCTGGCCATGGTTTCAGGCAGGATTGATAGCGCCATCGACGAACTGGCATTGCGTCTGGACCAGAATATCCTGTCCAAGGCGCTGGGCAGCAGTGTCAGCAATATCAAGAAGGCCATCGGCGAACTGCTGAACCAGATGCGGTCCCTGCTGGACAAGGTGGTCAAAGCGGTGGAGCAGGCCAATCAGGAACTGATTGCCATCAACTGGAGCCGCTCCCGCCGGCGGACCGCCAACCTGTCCTATGGCGCGCATTTCAGGTTCGATGCGACCGCAGGCGCTTATTATCGCGATCTGGTCCTGTTGCCCGATCGCACATTGCCGCTGCTGCTGTCCGCCACGCCGGCCGGCGTCACCCTGATCAGCGATCAGTTCACCGGCAAGTTCAGCGATCTCACCGAAGAGGTGTTCGGACTGAACATCCTTTCGTTCGGGATATCCGCCCGTACAAAACTGTTGACGGAACTGGAAGTCACCGTGATCGGTGGTGTTGTTACCATCGACGCGAAAGGTACGCTGGAGAAGACCCAAACATTCGGCGATGAAAGCAGAAGCATTGTCATCAGCAACTTCACCAGCATCGGCACCGAAAGCAAATCCCGCTTCCAAATCAATTTCAGCCAGACGGAGGAGAATTGGAACCTTGGTGAAGCCGTCGGCTTCATCAATGGTTTTGCCCAGAATGGCGTCGATGTTGATGATGTGGCCCGTGATGAAATCATGCGTTACTATGAAATGAAGCGCCAGGAACCAAATATAGGTGGCAAGTTCAATCCCGTATTCAGCGCGCTTTTGAATATCGATGACGCCGCCGCCACGCGCCTCATCCGTGCGGCGGCCCAGGCACCCTTGGCCGATCAGCTACACGCGCTGGCCGCCCGATCGATGTTCGAAGCCAGCGGCATGCGGGCCGAAATTCACCACTGGTTCGTTGCCACCCCCGGCGCCATGCGAACGGTCTTGTGGCCGTTTCTTCAAGACCTGCCGGATATGTCGCCCGCGATTAGTCGCAAGGATGGAAAGCTGATCATCGATTATGAGAAACTGTTACAGCCGGATGATGGCGTTTGGCCCAAAGTTTTGAAAAAATTATATGATGACGCTCAAAAATCCAGCGAAAAGCTGAAATATATTCCGTTGAAAAATTTCCAAAGCACGATGTTTAATGCCTATGATGGGCTACGAAAACTGAGGATTTTCTTCGAAAAGGCCAACGCGGCCCTGGATATCGCTGAAAGCTTCCAGGCAAATCCTAATCGTTCCCAGGCTGCGATCGAGTCGCTGCGAGAGGAGATGGACCAATGTCAGAAGCAGGCGCTTGCTGCGCTGGTGCCATGGACGGGCGTGGGGGCGCCGGTGGGCAAAAAACTGAAATCACTGCCTGTGGCATTCATGGGCATCATGCAGATGCTGGCGCAGGTTGTTGATGGCGGGCAACAGCCGGATGTCTTCTTCACGTTGGATTTCGGCAAACGGGGCAAGCGAACCTTCATCAGTAACCTGGATTGAGGTGGGGCAAGGCGCACGCTATGTAAGGGGCTAAGCAATCCAACAAACCTATGGATGACCCATGCTCCCCGCCGACACGCCTGAAAACCCGCCCAACGCCAAGCTGGTGGAATCCAAGCAGAAATGGGCCGAGGAAGGCCGCCTGATGACGGGCAATCCCGCCCCGCGCGCCGACCGCCTGCCCCCTGGCCAACGGGAGGTGAAGAACTGGCCTGTGCTGGACCTGGGAATCCAGCCGGAGATCGGGTTGGATCAGTGGGAACTGACCATCGACGGGCTGGTGGAAAACCCCACCATTTGGGGCTGGGCGCAGTTCAAGAGCCAGCCCCCCTTTACCGACGTGTCGGACATCCACTGCGTCACGGCCTGGTCACGCTACGACAATCATTGGGAAGGCGTGTCGGCCAGGCATATCCTGGAGGTGGTGAAGCCACTGCCGGAGGCCCGGCACGTCGTTTTCCATTCCTATGATGGCTACACGACCAATGTGGCCCTGTCGGTTTTCGATGATGCCGATGTGCTGCTGGCCCATGGCTGGGAAGGCAAGCCGATCACGACCGAACATGGCGGGCCGGTGCGGGTGATCATCCCGAAATTCTATTTCTGGAAATCCGCCAAATGGGTGAACCGTATCGAATTCGTGGCCGAGGATCGGCCCGGCTTCTGGGAAGAACGCGGTTACCATAACGAGGGCGATCCCTGGACCGAACAGCGCTATAGCTGAGCCGGGGTAACCGATTCGGTCCGTTGCCAGATGGCGGCGTCGGGCTTATATTTGAGAAGGTTGCCGGGGCAGCGCCAACTGCCCCGGCTCCCCCTTAGAACCGGATCACAAGGCGCAGGCTGATGCCGAAGCCTTTGAACACCAGTTCTATGGAACGGGGTTGCTTAGTTTCGGTAAGCATCCTTCTCGCTCCTGTGTGGCGGGGGGTGGCCAATCCGCCCCCTGTTACACCACGAGGAATAGAATAGGCGAACGCTGATTCCTCTTGAAGGAACCTATCGGCGTCTCGCCTATTTTTTTGCCTTCAGATCACCTTGTGCATGTGGACATCATCCCCTTGAAAAATCCCAAGAAAGAAGCCCCCTTCCCCACCAAGGATCAGGTCCTGGAATTCATCCGGGAAAGTCCGTACCCGGTGGGCAAGCGGGAGATTGCGCGCGCCTTTCATATCAGCGGCGATGACCGTGTCGCGCTGAAGGAATTGCTGCGTGATCTGGAAGGGGATGGCGCGATCGAGAAGGGCGGGCGCCGCCGTCTGGCCCCGCCGGCCAGCCTGCCACCCGTGGGCGTGGTGATCGTGACGGGCGTCGACATCGACGGGGAGGTGATTGCCCGGCCGTTGAACTGGTCCGACCCGGACCGGGAGCCGCCGCGCATCCTGATGAAGCCGGAACGGCGTGGCACCCCGGCCCTGGGCGAGGGCGACCGCGCGCTGGCCCGGCTGGCCCGCGTCCGCGACGACCTGTATGAAGGCCGCACCATCAAGAAGCTGGGCGGCGATCAGACGGCGCAGATGGTGGGCGTGTATGAACTGGGTCCCGATGGCGGCCGCCTGCGCCCCGCCGACCGCCGCGCCAAGGCGGAGTTCGTCATTCTGCCACAGAACGCCATGGATGCCGCCCCCGGCGATCTGGTGGTGGCGGAGGTCCTGCCCTCCTCCCGCCACGGCCTGAAACAGGCCCGCGTGGTGGAGGTGCTGGGCGGCATCGACCAGCCCAGGGCCATCAGCCTGATTGCCATCCACCAGCATGGCATCCCGGTACATTTCCCGCCCGCCGCGATCGAGCAGGCCGAGACCGCGACGGAACCGACCTTGTCGGGCCGCACCGACCTGCGTGATATCCCGCTGGTCACCATCGACGGGGCCGATGCGCGCGATTTCGACGATGCCGTCTTTGCCGAACCCGATACGGACCCGAACAATCCGGGTGGCTGGCACCTGCTGGTCGCCATTGCCGACGTGTCGGCCTATGTCACGCCGGGCAGCCCGCTGGACAAGGCGGCGCTGGAACGCGGCAATAGCTGCTATTTCCCCGACCGCGTCGTGCCCATGCTGCCCGAAGCGCTGTCGAACGAGCTGTGCAGCCTGAAGCCCGGTGTCAACCGTGCTTGTCTGGCCGTCCATATCTGGATCGACGCGGGCGGCCGGATCAAGCGGCACCGGTTCGTGCGCGGCCTGATGCGGTCGGCCGCCCGCCTGACCTATGAACAGGTACAGGAGGCGTTCGACGGTGCGGCCGATGATCTGACCGGCCCGCTGCTGGACCCGGTCATCCGCCCGCTCTATGGCGCTTATGCCGTGCTGGCCCATGCAAGGTCACGGCGCGGGACCCTGGAACTGGACCTGCCGGAACGCAAGGTGCGGATCGGGGAGGATGGCAAGGTGGCGGAGATCGGCGTGCGCGCCCGCTTCGACAGCCACCGCCTGATCGAGGAATTCATGATCGCCGCCAATGTCGCGGCGGCAGAGGCGCTGGAGGCGCGCGACACGCCCCTGCTCTACCGTGTCCATGCCGAGCCGGCGCTGGACAAGCTGGAACCGCTGCGCGAGTTCCTGAAAACCATGGGCTATAATCTGGCCAAGGGTACCGTGATGCGGCCCACCGCCTTCACCAATATCCTGGACAAGGCCAGGGACACGCCCGAGTCGGAACTGATCAGCACCGTCATCCTGCGCTCCCAGGCGCAGGCCGTGTATCAGCCCGACAATATCGGCCATTTCGGTCTGGCGCTGGAACGCTATGCCCATTTCACCAGCCCCATCCGCCGCTATGCCGACCTGATCGTTCATCGTGCGCTGGTCCGCGCCTATCATCTGGGGGATGGCGGCCTCAGCGACGAGGAGATGGGCAAGCTGGACAAGATCGGGGAGCAGATTTCCGGGACCGAGCGCCGGGCGGCGGATGCGGAACGTGACGCGCTGGACCGCTATGTCGCATCATACTTGGCCGACCGGGTGGGTGCCACCTTCAGCGGCAAGATCAGCGGCGTGTCGAATTTCGGCCTGTTCGTGACCCTGGATGAAACGGGGGCGGACGGCATCGTGCCCGTTTCCACCCTGCCCGACGATTTCTATGACCATGACGCGGTGCATCACTGCCTGCTGGGCCGTCGTCACCGTCGTGTGTTCAAGCTGGGCGAGCGGGTGAAGATCCGCCTGATCGAGGCTGATGCCATCACCGGCTCCATGGTGTTCCGGTTGCTGAACGCGGATGGGACGGAGATGCCGGGCGGGCGCAGCGCGGGCACAGGCGCCAGCCGTCGCGGACGGCCCGAACGGCGGCGGGAACGGGCTGAGGCCGAACCATCGGGCATCGACGCGCCCAAGCCCCCCCGCCGGCGGCGGTAGGGGTCAGCGGCCCAGGCTGCGTTCCAGCATTTCCGCCTTCACGGTGGCGGCATCGATGCTGGCTGTGGCGATCCGGGCGCGGTCGGGCTTGGCATTGCTGGCGGCGACGCCCGCCATGACCAGCAGCAGGGCGGTGGTCAACACCAGACCCATGGCCGACAGCTTCTGACGGTCGATGCGGGAAAGGGTGCGTTCCAAGGTGCGGCTGGTCATGGCGGTCATCCTCCGACAGGAAGTCGCCGTACTGGTTCGGGGCGGGAAGCCAGCGGGCGACAGACCCAGAACACCAACCGCGCAAGGCGGCGTTTGGTCGGGATTGGGGCCATTTGGGGGCAGGGTCGGCATAAAAATCGGGCGGGCCGTTGCCGACCCGCCCGTCTTCATCCCTCAATATTGAACAATGCTCAGCGTGACAGGGCCGCGTCGATCATCGCCACCGTCTCCTTCACGCCGTACAGCGCGATGAAGCTGCCCATGCGCGGGCCGGTGGTCTGGCCCAGCAACACCTCGTACAGGGCCTGGAACCAGGCGCGCAGCTCGGTGAAGCCGTGCTTCTTGCCCACTTCGAAGACCTGATTCTGCAACTGGTCGGCCGGTGTATCGACGGCGATATCGGCCAGCACGGCGCGCAGGTCGGTGATGGCCGCGCGTTCCTGCTCAGACGGGCTGCGGTACTGTTTCGTGGGCTTCACGAAGTCCTGGTAATAGGTGACGGCGTAACCGACCAGCTTGTCCAGGAATGGCGCCGTCTCCGGCGACGCACCCGGCGCGTAGCGGCGGATGAAGCCCCACATCACATCGGCACTTTCGGCATTGGCCGCGCCGGCAAGGTTCAGCAGCAACCCGAAGGACAGGCCCGCCGTACCCTTCACATCGGCCGGGATGGTGCCGCCATGGATATGATGGACGGGGGTTTCCAGCTTCTGCGCGGGTTCCAGCGCATCGAACTTGTCCACAAAGGACAGATATTCGTCCACGGCGCGCGGGATCACGTCGAAATAGAGCTTCTTGGCCGCACGCGGCTTGTTGAACATGTACAGCGCCAGGCTTTCCGGCGGGGCATAGCGCAGCCATTCCTCCATCGTCAGGCCATTGCCCTTCGACTTGGAGATCTTCTGGCCCTTTTCATCCAGGAACAGTTCGTAATTGAAGCCGTCGGGCGGGGTGCCGCCCAGGATCTTCACGATCTTGGCCGCCAGTTCCACCGACGGGATCAGGTCCTTGCCGGCCATTTCATAATCCACGCCCAGCGCGAACCAGCGCATGGCCCAGTCGGGCTTCCATTGCAGCTTCACCGCACCGCCGGTGACGGGGGTCTCGACCTTCTTCCCGTCCTCATCCTCGTAAACGATGGTGCCGGCATCGACATTGCGCTCCAGCAGCGGCACCTGCAGCACGCGGCCGGAGGTCGGGCTGATCGGCAGGAACGGGCTGTAGGTCGCCTGCCGCTCTGCACCCAGGGTGGGCAGCATCACGGCCATGATCTCATCATAATGGCGCAGCACGGCCAGCAGGGCTGCATCGAAGCGGCCCGACTTGTACCAGTCCGACGCCGACTGGAACTCGTACTGGAAACCGAACCGGTCCAGGAAGTCGCGCAGCATGGCGTTGTTGTGGTGGCCGAAGCTTTCGAACTTGCCGAACGGGTCCGGCACCTGGGTCAGCGGCTTCTGCAGGTTGGCGGTCAGCAGGTCGCGGTTCGGCACATTGTCCGGCACCTTGCGCAAGCCATCCATATCGTCGGAAAAGGCGAACAGGCGCGTGGGCACGCCCGGCATCATCATCTCGAACGCGCGGCGCACCATGGTGGTGCGCGCCACCTCTCCAAAGGTGCCGATATGCGGCAGGCCCGACGGGCCGTACCCCGTCTCGAACAGGACATAGCCTTTGGGCGGGGCTTTGCCGCCAAGGCGCGCGACCAGCTTGCGCGCCTCCTCAAACGGCCAAGCCTTCGCCCCAAGCGCCAGTTCCTGTTCACTGCTCATCGCGTTATCACCAGATAGAGAAAAACAACGCCGCAAAACTAGGCCCAAGGCCGGGAACGGTCAACGCACAGCCCCGTTGGGACGGGCATGCGGACAGTTTGCGCGCCCGGCCCGAAAAGGAGTACCCATGCAGCCCGAGACCCGATCCCGCCTGCGCTACAGCCTGATCCTGTCCGTCATCGCCATCATCGCGGCCCTGGGCCTGCTGGACCGGGCCGAACGGGCGCTGCTGCCGCAGACGCTGGCGGCGGCCAGCCAGCAGGCGCTGCAGGACAATCTGGCCCAGGCCACGGCCGTGTTTGCCACGGCGCGGGTGATCGACGCGGCGGTGTCGGTGGCGCAGACGGTGGAGGTGTCGGCGGGGCTGGGTATACAGCCCGGACAGGTGCTGGACCCCGTCAACGATCTGGTGGAACGGTTTTCCGCCATGATGCTGGGGGCAACCATCGTGCTGGGCGGGGCCGTGCTGCTGGTTAAGGCCGGCGACATGCTGGGGCTGGCCCTGCTGCTGCCGGCGGGATTGCTGCTGGCGGCCCTGTCCTGGGCCCTGCCGGGCATGGCGTCCTTCTTCACGCGGCGGCTGGGCACGTTCCTGCTGTTTGCGGCCCTGGTGCTGAAGGTCGGGGTGCCGCTGGTGGTGGTGGGATCGGTGGCCCTGTCGGCGCATCTGCTGGACCCGACCATCATGGACGCACAGGCGCGGCTGGACGCGCTGTCGATGGCGGCGGCGCCGGTCCCGGCGGATGGGGACGGGGGCGGGATGATGGACCGGTTGCGGTCGCTGGGGGATGCCACGGGGGCGGTATCGCGCATGGTGGCGGCCATGGGCGATCTGGCCGACATCGTCATCGACCTGACCATCGCCTATGTGGCCAAGATCGTGCTGCTGCCGCTGCTGCTGTTCTGGATATTGGGGCGCATGGCCGAGGCCACGGCCTCAACCCTGGCCGCCTGGCCCGGCGACCGACCGGGATGACGGTTCGGCCGCACCCACGCCGAACCGGAAACGCTCCCCCTTCGCCGGCAGCGCATAGGTGCCGAACATCCGGTCCCAGATGGCCAGCGCCGTGCCGAAATTCCGGTCCCGGTGTTCATCGGCCAGGGAATGGTGAAGCTGATGCATGTGGGGAGAGATCAGCCAGCCCGACAGAAGGCGGGGGAAGGGCATCGGCACGGGGCTGTGGCGCAGGTGGGCAAAGGCCAGCCCCCAGATCAGCATGAAGGCATTGACACCCAGCACGGTCAGCGGCGGCACCTGCGTACCCGCCATTCCTGCAACAAACCCCAGACCCAGCCCCTGCCCCAGCATGTTGCCCGACAGATGCACCACCTGCTCCCACGGCCAGAAGCGAAAGGCAGTCAGCGGTGTCAGGACGGGTGGGGCATGGTGCAGCCGGTGGCTGCGCCAGAGCAGGGGGACCGCATGGAACAGCCGGTGGGTCCAGTAAAGCGCGAAATCGCCCGCCACGAAGGCCGCCAGGGCTGCGACCAGCAACAGGGGCCAGCCCGGCTCCCCGGCCGGGGTGGCCCCGCTGAGGGCCGCCGCAAAGGCGGTGCCCAGCCGGTTGCCGATCAGGGACAGGGTGTAGAGCCAGGGGGCCAGCAGGAAGGGCAGGGCGGAATTGGCCAGGAAACAGCCCGCGTCGATGGGCAGTTCCCGCCAATAGTCACGGGCGCGACCCCATAGGTCACGCTCGCGCCCAAAACAGAGGGCCGCCGCCAGGGCGATGGCCAGTCCCGGCCACCACAGGACCGATTCCGGTGCCGTCAGCATCCCCAGCAGGGAAGAGGACCAGTCGTCAACCGCCCGGTCCCACCTGGACACCGTTTCCGCCATGACACCAATGCCCGTTCAAAGACGGGTCAGGATGACAGAACCGGACCGGCCGGCATAGCGGCCGGTTGCCTGTTCAGGCGGCCGGCTGGTCGCTTTCGGCGTCCGAACCGTCGATGCCACCATCGTCATTGCCATCGGCCTCGTCGCCTTCATACCCGCCATCATGGCGGGGCACGGGCTGACGCGCGCGGCCTTCCTGTTCATTGATCTGGCAGATGATGCGGTAATAATGTTCCGCATGCTGCAGATAGTTTTCCGCAGCCACCCTGTCACCGGACGTATGGGCATCACGCGCCAGGGCCTGATACTTCTCATAGACCTGGAAGGCGTTGCCACGGATACGGACATCCGGGCCGCTGCTGTCGAAATTCTGGTGACGCAGCGGGACATTCTGACGGCGATTGCCGCCATTGTTGCCACCGCCATTGTTACCGCCACCGTTGCCGCCGCCGCCGCCATTACCGCCACGACCGCGACCACGCCGCTGATTGGGTCCCTGTCTCATTCGCTATATGCTCGGCCCCTGGTTTTTCGAGCCCCCGGACATCCTGTCGTCCCGTCTTATCCGTTTTTATCGGCCTTGACCTTTCGGGCGGCGAAACATCGCCCTGCCCTGGGACGCATAAGCCCCGGTCCGAGGGCTTTGCCACGGCAGGCGCCCCACGCGCTGCTGCCGTCCGCTGCGGACCCTAGCGATAGTCGCCTTGCATTCCAAGGTTTTTTTGCGGCCCCGTAACAGGCAGGAGGCAAATTCCCCCGCCTGCGACGATTATCGGTGCCGATCAGGCCGACAGACGGTGCAGGGCGCAGAGCTTGTTGCCGGCCGGATCGCGCAGATAGGCGAGGTAGAGCTTCATCTCCCCCATGCTGCGCACGCCGGGCGGATCCTCGCATGTCGTGCCCCCGGCGGCGATGCCGGCCGCATGCCAGGCATCCACCAGTTCGGGCGATGACGCCGCGAAACCGATGGTGCCGCCATTGGCCCCCGTCGCCGGTTCGCCGTTGATCGGCTTGGTGATGCCCAGGATGCCCGTCTGGGTACGATAGAAGACCCGGCCCTTGGGGTCTATGGTGCCGGGCTTGATGCCCAGGGTTGCCAGGACCGTATCGTAAAAGGCCTTCGATGCCTCGATATCATTGGCACCGAGAATGACGTGGCTGAACAATTTCCTCTCCTTACAACGGCACGGCGTGCATCCGCCGGCCTTTCTGGGCGGGCGGAGGATAGGGAGCGGTCGTCGGTCCCGTCAACCGGCACGCAACCCCGCCGGCCGCTGGCCCAGGGCCACCCGGTCGCGCCCGCCCAGGTCGCGGATGGTCGAAACGCCTGCAAGGCCGGTGTCGCGCAGAAGGCCGGCGACGGCCAGCCCCTGGTCCGCCCCATGTTCGAACCCGATCAGGCCGCCATCGCACAGCAAGGCCGGCAGTACCCGCACCAGATGGCGATAGGGGTCAAGGCCATCCGCCCCGCCTGCCAGCGCGCGCCAGGGTTCGAACCGTGCCACCTCCGGCGCCAGGCCCGCGATATCCGCATCGGGGATGTAGGGCGGGTTGGAAACGATGATGTCGAACCGGCCGGCCACCGCGTCCACCCAGGACCCCGCCAGGAACGAAGCCCGGTCGGCCAGCCTCAGGGACCGGGCATTGCCGGCCGCCACGGCCGCCGCATCGGGCGACAGGTCCACACCGACGCCAAAGGCCTGCCGGTATTCCGACAGCAGGGCCAGCAGGATGGCGCCCGTGCCCGTGCCCAGATCCAGGATACGCCAGGGCCGCGCCCGGTCGGGCCGTGCCTTCAGCACCGCTTCCACCAGCGTTTCCGTGTCGGGCCGGGGGATCAGGGTTTCCGGACCCAGGGCCAGGGTCAGGCCCCAGAATTCCCAGTCGCCCAGGATGCGCTGCACCGGTTCCCGCGCGGCCCGCCGGTCGACCAGGGCCTGAAAGCTGGCGACGGTATCCACGGGCACCTGCACCCCGTCCGCCCGGCGCAGGCGGCCGACCGGGATGGCGAAGGCGCGTTCGGCCAGATAGAGCAGGTCCAGGCGGGCGTCCTCCACGCCCAATGCCGTCAGCCGTTCCTCCGCCGCACGCAGCAGGGGGGAAAGCGCGATCAAGCCACTCATCTTTTCCTCCGCCTCCGCCGCGTCGGCTCGGCCGGGGCGGCTTGTGCCGCCAGTTTGTCCGCCAGACCGGCCAGGGCGGCAAAGGGATTGTCGGCATCCACAGGCCGGGGCACCGGGACCGGCGCGGCCCTTGGCGTTGACGCCTCTTCGGGCCGGCGGCGGACCCAGATGTCGGGCAGCGGTTCCTGTCCCTCCGCCGGCGGCGGTTTCCGGCGCAGGCGCCAGCCCAGGGCGGCCAGGATGGATGGCATGTCGGCATTGCTGCCCGCCACCAGGGAGGCCAGACCCGACAGGTCGGTCAGCCGCCCGTCGCCCGACCGTTCGGCAATGGCCTGCATCAACCGGTCCACCATGTCGACCCGCACGGCACGCGGCCCCAGCGGCAGATAGCCGGCGGCGCGCAGCAGACCGTCATCCGCCCCGTCGCGCAGCACCGAAATCCGTCCCGGTGGCGGCAGGGGCGCGGGCAGGGGCAGGCCCTGGCGCACGGACCAGAGCAGGCCCAGCATGGCGGCTGCCTTTGGCTTGATCAGGCCAGGCAGATAGAGCTGGGCCGTCCCGAACCGCACGCCCAGCCGTTCCAGGGCGGCCATCATCTTCCTGTCGATCCCCGACAACAGGCCGGCCACACCGGCCCGCGGCAGGATGCCTGCCGCTTCGGCCAGTTGGAAGGCCACGCCGCGCGCCGGGCCGGTCAGGTCGGCCGCCGACAGGCGGACCAGGGGCGCCAGATCGGCCTGAACCCGCTTCTGCACGAAGGGCAGCAGCCTTACGCGTATCCGGTCACGCTGGGCGCCTTCCAGAAGTTCATCCCGCAGCAGGCGGACAGAGGGGGACAGCAGCCGTTCCCCCGGCAGCAGGCGGGCCAGATCCACCCCGTCCCAGCGGATGATGCCATCGGCCTCCAGCGTGAAATGATCGTCGCCAGCCGCTTCCACCGCCGCGACGCGGCGGGCGATCTCCTCACGCAGGGCGCGGCGGGCGGCAGTCATCAGGGTGGGGGTGTCATCCTCCCCCACATCGGCCTGCAGGTCGAAGGCCAGCCCCTTCAGGGCACCGACCGGGTGGCCTTCGACCAGGACGGTGCCGTCGGCCGTGACGAAACCCGTCAGGTCGCGCCCGTCACGCAGCGATTTCACCAGCCCGGCTGACCGTTTATCCACGAACCGCTGGGTCAGCCGTTCATGCAGGGCGTCGGACAGCCGATCCTCGATCCCGCGGGTCAGCCCCTGCCAATGCTTGGGATCGGTGACCCAGTCGGGCCGGTGGCTGATATAGGTCCAGGTGCGGATATGGGCGATGCGCGACACCAGCGTGTCGATATCACCATTCAGATTGTCCAGCCGCTGCACCTGCCCCGCGATGAAATCGGTGGGCAGCCGCCCGCCCGGCGCCATCAGCTGGCGGTACAACTGGCCCAGCAGGCGGGTATGGGCGTCGGTCATGGTTTTGCGGAAATCGGGGACCTGACAGACCTCCCACAGCATCTTCACCCCGCGCGGCCGGCGGGTCAGGCCCATCACCTCCGCATCGCCGGACAGGGCCTTCAGCGCCTCCACATCATCGGCAGGCCGGGCGCGGATCAGCAAGGGGGAGGGGGGCCGTGCCTCCAGCGTGCGCAGCAGCCCCTCGACGCTTCGCGTGTCCAGATCGCTGTTGCGCCAGACAAGCTGCTGCAGGGGCGGGAATTCGTGGTTCTCCACGGCGTGGACGATATCGTCATCCAGGGGCGAACAGTCCCAGGTGGTGCCGAAGGTGCCGTCCGTCTGGTGCCGCCCGGCCCGCCCACCGATCTGCGCCACTTCCGGCGCTGTCAGGCGGCGGGGGCGCTGTCCGTCGAACTTGGTCATGCGGGCGAACCAGACATGGTCCACATCCATGTTCAGGCCCATGCCGATGGCGTCGGTGGCCACCAGATAATCCACGTCGCCCGCCTGATACAGGGCCACCTGGGCATTGCGGGTCCGCGGGCTGAGCGCGCCCATCACCACCGCCGTGCCGCCGCGCGACCGGCGCACCATCTCGGCCAGTTGATAGACCTCCGTCACGGAAAAGGCCGTGATGGCGCTGCGTGGCGGCAGCTTGGTCAGCTTCTTGTGCCCGCCATAGGACAGTTTGGAAAAGCGCGGGCGGGTGATGATCTCCACCTTGGGGATCAGCTTCTGGATCAGCGGCCGGATCATGTCGGACCCGAGGAACATCGTCTCCTCCCCGCCGCGCGCATGCAGCAACCGGTCGGTGAAGATGTGCCCGCGCTCGTCATCGGCGCAAAGCTGGATCTCGTCCACGCACAGGAAGGCCACGGGCCGGTCCAGCGGCATGCTTTCGACGGTACAGACCCAGTAGCGGGGCGCCGGGGGGATGATCTTTTCCTCCCCCGTGACCAGGGCCACGCTATTGGCCCCCTTCATCCGCACCAGCTTGTCGTAATTTTCCCGTGCCAGCAGGCGCAGCGGAAAGCCGATCATGCCCGTGGCATGGGCCGCCAACCGTTCCATGGCCAGATAGGTCTTGCCGGTGTTGGTGGGGCCCAGGACCGCCAGCACCCGGCC
Organism: Niveispirillum sp.; assembly: GCF_017996735.1. GTDB lineage: Bacteria > Pseudomonadota > Alphaproteobacteria > Azospirillales > Azospirillaceae > Niveispirillum. The sequence continues at coordinate 32,260 of NZ_JAGOGJ010000003.1, read as the reverse complement.
GGTGCCGACCGTCGCCAGCCCCGAAGCCGAGGATGATTGCGCACACATGGTGCTTATCCATGGGCGGATGGCTGTGATAATGCAAGCCCGGCCATGGAAAAGCCATCTGTCAGGGACAGATCATGGGGCATGAAAAAGGCGCTCCTCCTCTTCCCCCTGCTGCTGTCGCTGGCCGCGCCCGCGATGGCCAGCCCCGAACAGGCCGCATCCCTGAAGGAGATGCTGACCCAACGCCTGTCGGAATCCGCCGCCAGCCGTGACCGGTTACATATTGAGCGCGTGCCCGATGTGGCCGTGACGGAAAAGGCCGGCCAATACCAGATCCGCATTCCCAAGCTGCGCCTGGCCGCCGCCGATGGCTGGATGGCGGAGGCGCCGCTGGTGGAAGGCGACGGCACGCCACAGCCCGACGGGTCCTGGCGCCTGAAACTGCGCCTGCCGCAGGGGGTGACACTGTATGGCGGCAATGGCTTCCGGCTGGGCGACCTGTCGCTGGCCCGTCAAAACCTTTCCATGACGATCAGTGCCGATGGGCGGTCACTACTGTCCGCCGACCTGGATGTGGGCGACGGCAAATTCACCCCCGCCATGGGGGCGGGCACCGGCAGCCTGTCGGCCCTGCGCCTTGTCCTGACGCCCAAATCCATGAAGGACGGTTTGTGGAGCGGGCGCGTGTCGCTGGCCATCGACGCCCTGTCGCTGAAGGACCCGATGGGGGTGGACCGGCTGGCCGTGAAGCGCCTGCGCCTGGATGGCGGGGCTGATGGGCTGGACATGCGGCGTATGGGCGATTTCCTGGCCAGTGGTGACCGTGGCCAGTTGGACCGCATGGCCCGCACAGCCGACCTGTCCGCCGATATCGAAGGCTTCCGGCAGGTGCGCGATGATGGCACGCGCAGCGCCCTGCGCATGGGTAAGGGCAAGCTGACCCTGTCCGGCCTGACCGCTGCCAAGGCGGCGCTGGCCCTGGACTGGACCCATGACGGGCTGGATCATACCGGCCCCGGCATCGCGCCCGGCCTGTTGCCGGTGCAGGCGCAGGTGACAGTGAATGGCGCAGCCTTGCCCAAGGCGCTGTTGACCGGAGCAAAGCCGGCCGAGGGCTGGACACCCCTGCTGGCGGCATCGGGCAGCGCGGTGAAAATTTCCCGCCTGTTCCTGACCAACCCGCAATCCACCATCCTGGGTCAAGGTGATTTCCGCTACGGCCCCGGCAATGCCAGCGGCGTCGCGGGGCAGGCAGAATTGTCCCTGCGCGGGGTGGACAAGATCATCGCCGGGGTCAACCAGGCCATGGGCGCGCGCGGGGCGGCTCTGGCCATCGGTCTCTACGCCTTGCAGGGCCTTGGCCGGGTGGAACCGGGCCGCCAGGGCACCACCCACCAATATGACCTGACCATCACGCCGCAGGGACAGGTGACCCTGAACGGCACCGATGCGACCAGCCTTTTCAAGGGGTTGATGGCGGTGAATTGAGCGGGTGCCGGCTTTCCCTACGCAACGATGTTGCGCTGCACACATGCGAATCCTGCCTGTCCGAACTGTGACACACGCGTGACCGTCTGGTGACCAGGGCTTGACACCCCTTATACTCTGAGCGAGCATAAGGGGGAGTAATGCTCAAATCGAGCATAAGTCCTTGTCCCATGCCCGCTTGCCGGGCCGCCGGAGTGTTCGTCATGTCCGCCCCGCTCGACCTCACCTACAGTCCCGACGTGGCCGAGGCCACCAAGCCCATCTATGACAAGGTGAAGGGGGTGATCCCGGAGGTGGAGTGGCCGTTCCATGCGCCGCTGGTGGCTGCCATCAACCGGCTGAAAAAGGAACGCAACGCCGTCATCCTGGCCCATAACTATCAGGCGCCGGAGATTTTCCACACCGTGGCGGACATTGTGGGCGACAGTCTGCTGCTGGCCCGCAAGGCCGCGGAAACCGACGCCGATGTCATCGTGCTGGCCGGTGTGCATTTCATGGCAGAGACGGCGAAGATCCTGTCGCCGGAAAAGACCGTGCTGATGCCGGCCATGGATGCCGGCTGCTCGCTGGCCGACAGCATCACGGCCGCCGATGTGCGCCTGCTGCGCGAACGTTATCCGGGCGTGCCCATCGCCACCTATGTCAACACCTCGGCCGCCGTGAAGGCGGAAAGCGATGTCTGCATCACCTCCGGCAACGCCGTGGAGGTGATCAACTCCCTGCCCGGCGACGAGGTGCTGTGCATCCCCGATGAATATCTGGCCAAGTGGGTGGCGACGCAGACCACCAAGAAGGTCATCGCCTGGAAGGGCCATTGTGAGGTGCATGAGCGCTTCACGGGTGAGCAGTTGAAGGCCTACCGGACACAGTTCAAGGGCGACATCACCATCATCGCCCATCCCGAATGCCCGCCCGACGTGCTGGCGGAGGCGGATTTTGTCGGCTCCACCGCCAAGATGCAGGATTACGTGGAAGGTCAGCAGCCCAAGCGCGTGCTGCTGATCACCGAATGCTCCATGGCCGACAATCTGGCCGCGACCAACCCGGCCGTGGAATTTGTCCGCCCCTGCAACCTGTGCCCGCATATGCGGCGCATCACCCTGTCCAACATCCTGGAAAGCCTCCAGACCATGCAGCCGCAGGTGCATGTCGATCCGGAAGTGGGTGCCCGCGCCAAGCTGGCCGTGGAGCGCATGCTGGCCGTGGGCAAGAAGTGATGGCGACCATCACTCGTCCTATGCACCCAAGGCCGGCGCCCGCCGGCCCGGCGCCCGTGCGCCGTAAGCCAAGCCGCCGGATGACGGCGCCCGGCGCCTGAGGGAGCGTTAAAATGCAGATGCGGCACAGTGACGTCATTGTCATCGGGTCCGGCATGGCCGGCATGGTGGCGGCCCTGTCTCTGGCGCCGCTGCGCGTAAGCTTGCTGACCAAGACGGATGATCTGCCCGGCGGATCGTCGAATTGGGCGCAGGGCGGTATCGCCGCGGCCATCGATCCCGCTGACGACCCGGTGGAACATGCCGCCGATACCGTGGCGGCCGGGGCCGGCCTGACCGATCCGGAAATGGCCACCCTGCTGACCGATGAGGGGGCCCGGCGCCTGACCCGCTGGATCAACCGTGGCCTGCCCTTCGACCGGAACGAGGATGGCCGCCTGTGCCTGGGGCGGGAGGCGGCGCATGGGGCGGCCCGTGTCCTGCATGCCGGCGGGGATGCCACGGGCCGTACACTGATGGCCGACCTGTCGGCCCGTGTGCGCGCCGCCGGTCATGTGACGGTCGAAACCAGCGCCTTCGCCTGGGATCTGGTCACGGGGCGTCAGGGCGTGGTCGGGGTTCTGGCCCATCATGCCGCCGATGGCTGGGTGTTCCACCGTGCCGGTGCCGTGCTGCTGGCCTGTGGCGGGGTGGGACAGCTCTACCGCCACACCACCAATCCCGTGGAAGCGACGGGTGACGGCATCGCGCTGGCGGCCCGCGCCGGGGCCGATCTGGCTGATCTGGAATTTGTGCAGTTCCACCCCACGGCGCTGGCCGGCACGCGGACGGGTCAGGTACCGCTGCTGACGGAGGCGCTGCGCGGGGCCGGTGCCCATCTGCTGGACGAACATGGCGGGCGCTTCATGCAGAAGGCCCACCCCCTTGCCGAACTGGCGCCGCGCGACGTGGTGGCCAAGGCCATCGGTGGCCGCATCGCGGGCGGCCTGCCCGTCTATCTGGACCTGCGGGCGCTGTGGGCCGACGACGGGGCCGCCCGGTTCCCAACCGTGGCCGGCATCTGTGCCGCCGCGAAGCTGGACCCCGCCCGCCTGCCCATCCCCGTGGCGCCGGCGGCCCATTATCACATGGGCGGCGTGGTCACCGATGCCGATGGCCGCACCAGCATCCCTGGCCTTTACGCGGCGGGGGAGGTGGCCTGTACCGGCGTGCATGGGGCCAACCGTCTGGCCAGCAATTCCCTGCTGGAAGCGCTGGTCTTTGCCGAGCGGGCGGCCGATGCCATCCTGGCGTCGGCTCCTGCCCGCCCCGGCCCCGTGGCCCTGCCGCTGCTGCCCGCCACGCTGACCCCGATGCCGCAGGCGGCGGCCGTGGCGATGCAGGCGGCCGACATCATGGCCGAAAGCGTCGGCCTGCTGCGCGACGGTATCGGCCTGTCCTGCGCCATCGCGGAGCTGGAGGCGCTGGACGCCGGGCTGGACCGGGAAGCGGCCGGCGATGATCACGCCGCAATCCGCCTGTCGGGTGAACTGCGCAACCGTCTACTGACCTCCGCCCTGATCGCGCAGGCCGCCCTGGCGCGGCAGGAAAGCCGTGGCGCGCATCAGCGGTCCGACTGGCCGGACGCCCGCGCCGAATGGCGCCATCGCCAGCGCGTGACCCTGACCGGTCCCGCCCCCCGTATCCGCGTGGCCCCGCCCCGTTCCCCCCTGCCGGTGATGTGATGACCCTGCCTTTATACCCGATCCAGTATGAAAGCCTGATCCGGACCGCGCTGGCGGAGGATCTGGGCATGGCGGGGGACCTGACCACCGATGCCTGCGTGCCGCCCGACGCCACCGCCACGGCACAGTTCAATGCCCGCCATGACGGCGTCTGTGCCGGCCTGGACGCAGCGCTTCACGCCTTCACCCTGCTCGACCCCAGCCTGACGATCACCCGCCATGTGCGTGATGGCGACCGGTTGGCCAAGGGCACCACCCTGGCCACGGTGGAGGGCGCGGCGCGGCCCATCCTGTCGGGGGAGCGCACGGCGCTGAACCTGTTGGGAAGGCTGTGCGGCATCGCCAGCGAGACCCGGCGTCTGGTCGACCGGATCGAGGGCACGGGCGCGCAGATCGTCTGCACCCGCAAGACCACGCCGGGCCTGCGCGCGCTGGAAAAATATGCCGTGCGCGTGGGCGGCGGCGGTAACCACCGGTTCGCGCTGGATGACGCCGTCCTGATCAAGGACAATCATCTGGTGGCCGCCGGCGGCCTGCGCGCCGCCGTACAGCGTGCCCGGTCACGCGCTGGCCATATGGTGAAGATCGAGGTCGAGGTGGATGACCTGGACCAGCTTGCAGACCTGATCGAGTTGAAGGTCGATGCCGTTCTGCTGGACAATATGGACCCGACGACCCTGCGCCGGGCCGTGGAAATGGTGGCCGGCCGCATGGTGACGGAAGCATCGGGCGGGGTGACACCCGACACGATCCGCGCCATCGCGGAAACGGGTGTCACGCTGATCAGCCTGGGCTGGCTGACCCATTCGGTGAAGAATTTCGATATCGGCCTGGATTTTGTCGTGGGCTGAGGGAGGGAGGGTTACCCGTCCCTTGTCACCCCGCAACGTGATCAATGACCGGGGTCAGAACCCCGATCCCGGCATGGCCAGATAGGCCAGTTCAGCCTCTGTGCTGTCGCGGCCCAGGATGGCGTTGCGGTGGGGGAAACGGCCATACTGGGCGATGACGGCCAGATGGCGGCAGGCATAATCCAGAAGCTGCGGATCGCGGGTGCGGTTGGCGAACAGGCGGACGGCCAGGCGCTGATCCTCGATCTGTTCGGAATGTTCGAACGGCAGATAGATGAACAGGCGCTGGTCGTCGGGCAGCATCAGATCCTGTTCGCGGGCAATCGCGTCGGTGGCGATGGCCAGGGCCAGCGCGTCGGTGGCAAAGGCACGGGGCGTGCCCCGGAACATGTTGCGCGGCGCCTGATCCAGCAGGATGCACAGCGCCAGCACCCCTTCCGGCGTTTCGGCCCAGTCGGCCAGATCGCCATTGCCGGCGGCCAGATAGGCCGGCAGCAGGCGCTGGGTGACCAGCACGTCGAAGTCCGGCCCGCCGCCGAACCATTGGGCCGGTCCCGCCTCCTGGAACCAGAAGGCCAGCACGCCATCAATGTCACTGGCCCGCATTTCCCGTCTCCCAGGGCCGGGCGGCCCGTCACCACCTGTTGCCGTTGACGTTAAAGTGATGCCGCCGACCGGGCCGCATGTCCAGTGGTTCGGCGGAAAATTCAGCTATCATACCAGCGGCACGAAATCATGACCGCTGGTCAAGATTTCGTGCGCCTCAACCGCCGGCGGGCGCATCCGCGCCCTTGGCTACGCGGCATGGGCCGCGCGGCGGCAGTCCCGCCGTACCATCGGTCAAGAATTTTGACCGATGGAATCATTTCACCAGGGTCAAGGCGTTCCCTGCTCCCGTGCCTTGCGCTCCTGGATGCGTCGTGCCAGCTCGATCAGGCAATCCTCCCGCGTGGGCCGATAGTCGCGCGCCGCCCACCAGCCCTCCATCGCCGCCAGCACGACCCCGACCTCCGGTCCCGGCGCCATGCCCAGTTCCAGCACGTCCCGGCCCTTCAGGGGGAAGGGCACGACAACCCAGGTGGCGGCCTCGGCCAGCGCTTCCAGCAGTTCCACCGCCGGGGTGGCGCGGGTGGCGGCGGACAGCAGCAGCAGGTCGCGATAGGTTTCCGGACCCAGTTTCTGCAGCGCGTGCCGGCGACTGGTCACGGTCAGGTCGGGATGCACATCCACCGGCGGTGCGCACAGGCTCAGAAGATAGTCGCGGTTGGCATTCGACAGGCGCAGCCGTTCCGCCGTGTCCGCCGCCGCCGACAGGCCCGACGGCAGCAGCGCCGCCAGATGCGCCATCGGATGCGCTTCCCCCACCAGCCATTCCAAGCGGTCCAGCGCCGCCAGACGGGTGATGTTGGTCGCCGGGGGCAGGGTTTGCGCCACCACCCCGCAATCCATCATCAGGCGCCAGACTTCCACCATCCGGTCCTGGGCCAGGATCTTCATCACCTCCTGCTGTACCCGTTCCCCCGACAGGGATGGCAGCAGCGGCGCCATGGTGGCGCAGGCGGCAAGGGCATCCGGATCGGGCCGCCCCTGGCCGAAACGGGCATGGAAGCGGAAGAAGCGGAGGATGCGCAGCACATCCTCCGCGATGCGTTCGCGCGCCTGGCCGATAAAGCGCACCCGCCCGCCCTTCAGGTCGCGCACCCCGCCGAACGGGTCGTACAATTCCCCTTCCGGCGTCAGCGACATGGCGTTGAAGGTGAAGTCGCGGCGGCTGGCATCTTCCAGCCAACTGTCGGTGAAGGCCACGACGGCATGGCGGCCGTCCGTCTCCACATCCCGCCTCAGGGTCGTGATCTCGAACGACGCGCCTTCGGTCAGGGCCGTCACCGTGCCATGGTCGATGCCGGTGGGGATGACGCGGATGCCGTCCTGGCGCAACCGGCGCATCACCTCGTCCGGCGGCAGGGGCGTGGCGATGTCGATATCGGCGGCCTGGATGCCCAGCATCGCATCGCGCACGCAGCCGCCGATGAAGCGGGCCTCCTGACCGGTGCGCATCAGGGACTGCATGACCCGGCGCGCTGCGGTGCCCGCCATCAGGCCGGTCGGACCAGGGTGCAGCGTGGTGCTTTCCCGATCGGCGCCGCCGGTCATGGCGTCATGCCTTCAGGCCGAAAAATTCAAGCTGCCAGGTCATCTCGCTGTCCGACATCGGGTAATGGGTGCCGTCACGCGCGTTCAGCACCGATGTGGGCGGGATGTTGGCGATACGCAACTGGATCTGCCGGCACAGGCGCATGGACAGCTTGGCACGCCAGCACAGGGCCGTGACGCCGCGCGCACTCTGCCCGCCGATGATCTTGTCGACCGCATCCAGGGGCACATTGGCCCTGACCGACAGGGCGGCCAGCACGAAGCCGCGGTCGCCCTGGGTCAGGGCGGCACCCACCATGTCCTCGTCCAGCTTGCCGGCGGCATGGGCCTTTTTGGCCCGCTCCATCGGCCGTTCCTTGGGCGCCTCTTCCGCCGCCTCGTCATCGATGCCCAGCGGTTCGGCCCCGCCGCCGCGGTTGGTGCGGGCACGGTCCAGAACGGCGGTGCGCACGGCGGCACGCACATCGGGCGGCAGGTCGGTGCGGTTTTCCAGCACACGCATCAACTGTTCGCTGACAAAGCCGGCGATGCGGGCGGCGGCCTTGGGCGGCAGGGCGGGGCGGCGCACCAGGGGGCCATGCCACGGCTCGAATTTGGGGGCCATGTCGATGATGCGGTCCAGCGTCTCCTCGCGGATCTGGGCCGACGAATTGCCCAGCAGGGCCGCCACCGCCGCCTCGCTCTGCGTGCGGGCCACCGCTTCGGATACCGCGCCGGAAATGCCGGCGCGCTGGGCGATGGCTACCAGCTTGCCATCCATCGGCTGGCTGCCGATGATCGACAGAAGATCATCATCGGTCAGCAGCGGTGAATGGCGCAGGACGGGGCCGGAGACCGACAGTTCCAGATCGCGGGCCAGTTGCTGGATCAGGTGCGGCGGGGCGCCCGGCTGGTCCTTCAGGGTTTCGGCCACCACCCGGCGCACCGCGGTCGCCTGGTCACGGGCGAGCGACTCCACGATATCCATGGTCATGCGTTCCAACTGCCCGATCCGGTCGGCGGGCAGGGACGGGACCAGCAGCGCGATCTTGCGCGCCAGGCCGGACCGCACCTCCTCGTCCGGATCGCCGCAAAGCAGCAGATCGGCCTGGCGCGGGGTGGCGTTGTTACGCGCGATCTCGCGACGCACCTCCGCGCTGGCGTCGTTGGCCAGATAGAACAGGATTTCCGGCTGCGTGTCGGCACGGGCGGCCACCATCCGCCGCTGGCCCGCGTCGTCGCTGGCCGCCAGCTTCTTGGACATCTCGTAATCCAAGGGGGTGGGAGTGGAACCTTTCATTTAGGACCCGTACCTGTTCTCAACCGACCGCCAAGAGCGGGGCCAGGGCCCGATGGCCCTTGCCCATGCGCTTGGCAGCATACATTCCCTGATCACCCCGGTCGACAAGCCCCTGTGCCAGTTCTCCCGATCCGCCGCGATAGCAGGCCACGCCCACCGACACGCCCAGCGGTTTTTCCGGTGATGCCGACAGCGGCCGCAGGAACTCCGCCGCTTCGCGCAGCAACCGGTCGGCCACGGCCACGGCCTGTTCCTCGTCCACGCGGTCGATCCACAGCACGAACTCGTCACCCCCCAGACGGCCGGCCAGGTCGCTGGGCCGGGCCAGACGGCCCAGCAACTCGCCCACGGCACGCAGAACATCGTCGCCGGCGCCGTGGCCCAGCTTGTCATTGACCGCCTTGAAATTGTCGAGGTCGAAATAAAGCAGGGCAGAACCGCCGCCCGTCTGCTTGTCCAGTCGCGTCTCCAGCATCTCCATGAAGGTACGGCGATTGTAAAGACCAGTCAGGCCGTCGCGTTCCGACAGGGTCTTCAACCGTTCCTGGTACCTTGCCTGGGCCACGGCCACGCCCACCTGATCGGCGATGGCCTGGACCATGGACAGGTCCTCATCGCTCCAATCCTGTTCATCGCCGCGCCAGACCAGGATGGCGCCGTTCACCTCGTGCCGGAACAGGGTCCGGCTGGCCAGCAGCACATGGCCGGCGACCGCCAGGGTGGTGGGCTCCCCATCCTCGGCCACCCGTTCCAGGAAGGCGGCGATGGCGCCCCTGATCTCCACCGGCATGGGCAATTGCGCCGCCGCCTCGCTGAACACGTCACCGGTCCGGGCATAGAGGCGCGCGCCCCCGGCACCGGTGGCATTCACCGCCACGCCTACGGCGATCTCCAGCGTCTTGCCGGGATCGACATCGTCGCGGGTGGAGGAGACGATATAGCCCAGATATTTCTCGCGCAGGCGGACCTGGGCCAGTTCCATGCCCTTGACCCGTGCCTCGGTAATGTCGCGGCAGGCGCCGCGCGCGCCGATCCAGTCACCCTGCGGTCCGATCAGGGGTACGGCCGAGGATATCAGGCAGGCCGCCGCCCCATCCTTGGCGCGCAGCCAGACCTCCGTCCGTTCGATCCCGACACCGGTATCGAAGGGCAGCGGCTGATCGGCGAAATCCGACAGCACGAATTCCGACGGGTGCCGCCCGATCAGATCGTCGGGATGATAGCCGATGGCCCCCGCGGCGGAGACAAAGACGAAACGCCCGTCCGGCCCCACCTCCCAGGCGAAGTCGGACGATACATCGACCAGATCCTTGTACCGCTGCCGGCTTTCGGTCAGGGCGTGGCGCAGACGCCGTTCCAGCGTCACCTCCCGCCCCAGGCACAGGACCCCGCCTTCGGTCAGCAGCACCGTGGTGAACTCTACCACCCCCGGCCCGCTGCCGGTTTCCACCGGCACCGACCGGTGCGGCTCCGTCAGCGGCCCACCGGTGGCGGCCCAGCGCCCCAGTTCAAGCAGCCAGCCTTCATGCCGCTCGGCCAGCAGCCGCGCGCCCGCATTCAGGACCAGCGGCCGTCCTTGCGCGTCCAGTGTCAGGCCGGGACCCGGCCAGCCATCCAGCAGCGCCGGCAGGGCCACGATATCGACGGCGTCGCTGGCCGGTATGGAGCCGGAGGGGGATGACAAGGCCGGTGCGCTCCCGTGGTAACCATTTCTGATGCAGTGGTAACGCACCGGAGCGTTGCGGTCCATTGCCCTTGCGGTTACATCCCCGGTTGATCATTTTATGGTCATGACTAGCACTTATCAGACCACCGCCGCTCCGCTTGGGGCGCCCTCCGCCGCTCCGCTCGGGGTTGGGTCCGCCGCTCCGCTCGGGGTTGGGTCCGCCGCTCCGCTTGGGCTTGAGTCCGCCGCTCCGCTTGCCGGGACCTTCGACCATGTCGATCATTGGGTCTTCGACCTCGACAACACGCTGTACCCGGCCCGGTGCAACCTGTTCGCCCAGGTGGATGTGCGGATCACCGACTATATCGCCCAGGCGCTGGGGATGGAGCGGGAAGCAGCGCGCATCAAGCAGAAAGATTATTACCGGCTGCACGGCACCTCCCTTCGCGGGATGATGATCGACCATGGCATGGACCCGGCCGCTTTCCTGGCCTATGTGCATGATATCGACGTGACGCCGGTGGCGCCCTCGCCCTTGCTGGCGGCATCGCTGAAGGCCTTGCCGGGGCGCAAGGTGATCTTCACCAACGGGTCGGTGCGCCATGCGCAAAATGTGCTGGAACGGCTGGGCGTGGCGGACCATTTCGACGGCATCTTCGATATCGTGGCCGCCGATTATGTGCCCAAGCCCGATCCCGCCCCCTATGCCACCATGATCCGCCGTTTCGGGATCAATCCGACCCGCGCCGCCATGGTGGAGGATCTGCACCGCAACCTCCTGCCCGCCGCCGGGGCCGGCATGACCACCGTCTGGGTCCGCACCGACAGCGAATTTTCCCGCCCCGACCTGAAGGTGGGGGAGGTCGCGCCGCAACCGGTGCATCCCGGTGACCATGTGCATCATGTGATCGAGGATGTGGAGACCTGGCTGGCCGACCTGACGGCCCGTCTGCGCTGAGGCCCGGTTTGCGAACGACCGTGCGGGCATGGGCGGTCTGCGGGCGGCTTCGTTGACAGGTCCGGCGGGCCACCGCCAAAGTCGCCGCCGATCCTTCCTCTCCGACATCAGGACCACCCCGCGATGAGCAGCTTCGCCGATCTCGCCCGCACCATCGATCAGGCCTGGGAAGACCGCGCCAATCTGGGCTTTTCCACCACCGGCGACGTGCGCGACGCCGTCAACCGTGCGCTGTCGCTGCTGGATGCGGGCGATGCCCGTGTGGCGGAAAAACGGGACGGGTCCTGGGTGGTGAACCAGTGGCTGAAGAAGGCCGTGCTGCTGTCCTTCCGGCTGAACGACAATGCCATGATCTCCGGTGCGCCGGGTGCCGCCTATTGGTGGGACAAGGTGCCGTCGAAGTTCGAGGGCTGGGACGAGAATGCCTGGCGCCAGGCCGGTTTCCGCGCCGTGCCGGGTTCTGTCGTTCGCCGCAGCGCCTATGTGGCGCCGGGCGTCGTGCTGATGCCCAGCTTCGTCAATGTCGGTGCCTTCGTGGACAAGGGCACGATGGTCGATACCTGGGCCACGGTCGGTTCCTGTGCCCAGATCGGCAAGAATGTGCATCTGTCGGGTGGTGTCGGTATCGGCGGCGTACTGGAGCCGCTGCAGGCCGGCCCCGTCATCATCGAGGATGATTGCTTCATCGGCGCCCGGTCGGAAGTGGTGGAAGGCGTGATCGTGGAACAGGGCGCCGTCCTGTCCATGGGTGTGTTCATCAGCGCCACCACCAAGATCATCGACCGCACCACGGGTGAGGTGTTTGTGGGCCGCGTTCCGGCCTATTCCGTCGTGGTTCCCGGCAGCCTGCCGGGCAAGCCGCTGCCCGATGGCACGCCCGGCCCGTCCCTGTCCTGCGCCGTGATCGTGAAGCGCGTGGATGCACAGACCCGGTCCAAGACGTCGATCAACGATCTGCTGCGCGACTGATCCCATGCCTGCCATCGGCGCCCTGACCCTGCTGGTGCGGGATTATGACGAGGCCATCGCCTGGTATCGCGACCGGGCGGGCTTCACCCTGGTGTCCGATACCGATCTGGGTGGGGACAAACGCTGGGTGTTGATGGCGCCCAGGGGGGCCACGGAGACCCGGCTGCTGCTGGCCAGGGCGTCGGGGCCGGAACAGGAGGCGCAGATCGGCCGGCAGGCCGGCGGCCGCGTCTTCCTGTTCCTGCATACCGATGATTTTGCCCGCGACCATGCGGCGATGGTTGCGGCCGGCGTGCAATTCCTGGAGCAACCAAGGCACGAGGCCTATGGCAGCGTGGCCGTGTTCCAGGACCTGTACGGCAACAAGTGGGACCTGTTGCAGTTACGGTGAGTTCCCTATCTCACGCCGCCTTCACCCCGCCGGCCTGGCTGCCCCGTGTGAAGACATGGTCGCCGGGCAGCAGCATCGTGGGATCGATCTCCGGTAGGTCGCGCAGGCGGGCATAGAGCGGGGTGAAATCCACGGCCGTGGCGTTCATCAACTGCTCATAACTGTCCAGCACGAAATAGGTCTGCTGATAATCGTCGATGCGGTACCGGGTCCGCATCACACGTTCCAGATCGAAACCGACGCGGTGGGGGGCTGGGCTGTCGATGCAGAACTGCGTCTCCCCGCGCGACGACAACATGCCGGCGCCGTAGGCGCGCAGCCCGTCCGCGGTATTGATCAGGCCGAATTCCACCATGTACCAGTAAAGCCGGGCCAACTGTTCCTGACTGTTCAGGGCAATGGCCTTGGCCCCGCCCACGCCATAGGCCTGCAGGTAATCGGCGAAGACCGGATGGGTCAGTAGCGGCACATGGCCGAAGAAATCATGGAACACGTCCGGTTCCACCAGATAATCCATCTCTTCGGGCTTGCGGATCCAGTTGGTGACGGGAAAACGCCGGGCCGCCAGATGTTCGAAGAATTCCCGCTCCGGGATCAGGCCCGGCACCGCCACCAGCGTCCAGCCCGTCGCCTTGTCCAGCACATCGGACGCGCGGCGGAAATCGGGGATGCCGCCGCCCACATCCAGCCGGGTCAGCCCGTCGATAAATTCCGGGGCCGCATAGCGCGGCAGCAGGGCCGACTGCCGGTCGTAAAGCGTGCGCCACAGGGCGTGATCGGCGCTGGTATAGGCATCCCAGCCCTGGTCGATGGTGAAATCCGGCTGCACATGGCTGTAATCGCCGCGCAGGGCCGTATCGGTCTTGCCGCTATCGGTGACGCGGGCGGCGAAATCGCCGGCGGGGGCGTTGGTCTTGTTCATGGCTTCCTCCCCAAACAATGCGGGAATCGTTAGAGCCATGATAGCGCCGGTGGCCGGGCATTTCCTTGCGGACATGCCCCGGCAAGGGGTGATTTGCGCAATTCATACCCCGGTATAACCGGGTTTTACGCTATATCCTGTGCCGATCAGGTCGGTTTCGGCAATGGCAGCGCCGTGGAATGCTTCACCACGTCCAGCACGAAGCTGGACCGCACCTCCTTCACGCCCTTGATGGACAGCAGCTTGCGCATGGACAGGTCGGCGAAACTGTCCAGATCCTCCACCACCACCTGCAGAAGATAATCCATCGTGCCCGTCATCACGAAACAGGACACGACCTCGGGCAGCAGCAGGATGCCGCGCCGGAAATCGGCGTCACCCTCGGCATTCTGGTCGATCTTCACCTCGACGAAGGCGACGACGCCCATGCCCAGCTTTCGCCGGTCCAGGATGGCCGTATAGCCCTGGATGAAGCCCTTTTCCTCCAGGTCGCGCACCCGGCGCAGGCAGGGGCTGGGCGACAATCCCACCTGATCGGCCAGATCCACATTCGACAGGCGCCCATTGCGCTGCAACGCAGCAAGTATGCGAAGATCTGCTGCGTCCAAACCAGCACTGCTCATATTCTGCCCCTGATTAACGGATCAGCGCAATTTCTCACCGGACACTGCCAGAAAAGGGATGCAGTTCGCAAGGACATGCCCCGGCCTTCGGCCCTATCATGCCAACAATTCCCCCAAATACCGGTTTTCACAGGAGAGCATGATGGCGGACGGCGGCACGGCGCGCGTTGAGAATGGTCAGATCGTGGGCAACCTGTGGGACAATCCCATGGGCACCGACGGTTTCGAATTCGTGGAATATACGGCGGCCGACACGGCGGCGCTGGATACGCTGTTCACCACCCTGGGCTTCACCAGGGTGGCCCGCCACCGGTCGAAGAATGTCTCGCTCTATCGCCAGGGCCATATCAATTTCATCGTCAATGGCGAGCCGGACAGCATGGCGCAGCAATTCGCCCGCGACCATGGGCCCAGCGCCTGCGCCATGGCCTTCCGTGTCAAGGATGCCGCCTTTGCCTACGCCCGCGCCCTGGAACTGGGTGCCAAGGATGTGAAGGGCACCGTCGGCCCGATGGAACTGAACATCCCCGCCATCGAAGGCATCGGCGGCAGCCTGATCTATCTGGTGGACCGCTACAAGTCCCCCGCCTCCATCTATGACATCGACTTCGTGCCGGTGGAGGGGGCCGAGCAGAACCCCGCCGGCTGTGGTCTGGTGGAGGTCGATCACCTGACCCATAATGTCCATCGCGGCCGCATGGATGTCTGGTACGATTTCTATTCCAAGCTCTTCAATTTCCGGCAGATCCGCTATTTCGACATCGAAGGCAAGCTGACGGGCCTGAAGAGCCGGGCGCTGACCGCGCCCTGCGGCAAGATCCGCATCCCGATCAACGAGAGTGCCGGCGTCGAGGGCCGCGTCGACCAGATCGAGGAATATCTGCGCGAATACAAGGGCGAAGGCATCCAGCACATCGCCCTGTCGACCAATGACATCGTCAAGACCTTCGATGCGCTGAAGGAAAATGGCGTGGTCTTCATGACCCCGCCGCCCGCCACCTATTACGACATGCTGGAAGAACGCCTGCCCGGCCATGGCCAGCCGACGGAAGAGCTGCGCAAGCGCGGCATCCTGCTGGACGGCGCGCCCGGTGGCGGTCTGCTGTTGCAGATCTTCACCAGCACGGTGATCGGCCCGATCTTCTTTGAGATCATCCAGCGCAAGGGCGATGACGGCTTCGGCGAGGGCAATTTCCGCGCCCTGTTCGAAAGCATCGAACGCGATCAGGTGGAACGCGGCGTGCTGTCGGCCGATTGATCATCTGTGGCCGGCAGGAGGGTGGATCGGTGCGGCCGATCCACCCTCTTTTCATTTTGGACACGATCCGGGTTAGAATGGAGGCCGGTTCCCATCGGCGGTGAAGGTTCCCCCATGTCCGATCAATTGCTTCTGTCCGGCGGCCTGGTCTTTGACGGGCTGTCGGCCCCGCAGGCCGGTCTGGGTGTGCTGGTCAGCGACGGGCGTGTCGCCGCCGTGGCGCCGGTGGGGGATTTCACGGGCTATGCCGGGCCGCGCCACGACACGACCGGCGGCACCCTGATGCCGGGTCTGGTCGACGCCCATGTGCATCTGGCGCTGGAGGCGACGGGCGATGTCGTCACCACCCTGCGCCAGCGCCCGATGGGCGACCTGACCCTGCGCCTGCTGGAAAATGCCCAGGCGACGCTGGCCGGCGGCATCACATCGATGCGCGACCTGGGTGGCGTCGAATGGCTGGAAATCTCCGTGCGCGACGCCATCCGCAATGGCCGCCATGTGGGGCCGTCCATGCGCTGTGCCGGCAAGGCCCTGACCATCACGGGCGGGCACGGGGCCTGGATCGGCATCGAATGTGACGGGCCCAGCGACTGGCTGCGCGGCGTGCGCACCAATGTCAAACACGGGGCCGACTGCATCAAGCTGATCGCCACGGGCGGGGTGCTGACGGGTGGGGTGGACCCGTTGGCCCCGCACCCGGCCGAGGCGGAACTGGCTGCCGCCGTCGGCATGGCCCATGATTTCGGGCTGAAGATCACGGCCCATGCCCAGGGGGCGCGCGGCATCGCGCGGGCCGTGGCGGCGGGGGTCGACTCGGTCGAACACGGGTTCGAACTGACCGACGACCAGATCGCCATCATGATCGACAGGGGCGTGCGGCTGGTGCCGACGCTGGCCGCCATGATGGCCCTGCTGGAGATGAAGGACCGGCTGCCCGCCTTTGTCCGGGCCAAGGCGGAACGGTTCGGTTCCATGCATTTCGACAGTTTCCGCCGCTTCATCGCGGCGGGCGGCACCGTGGCCATGGGCACCGATGCCGGCACCCCCGGCAACCGCCATGGGGAAAATGCCCAGGAATTGCGGCACATGGTGGCGCTGGGCATGGACCCGCTGGCGGCGTTGAAGGCCGGCACCTCTGTCGCCGCCGACCTGCTGGACTTTCCCGACCGGGGCCGGGTGGTGAAGGGGGCGGCGGCCGACCTGCTGCTGGTGCCGGGCGATCCCGTGGCGGATATCGGGGCGGCGGCGGATGCGGCCCGCCATCTGGCCCTGTGGAAGGATGGGGTGCGGGTCACCCTGTCCCGGCAACCGGCACCGCAGGGATTCGCGCCCGCATCGGCCGCCGGCTTCTGATGCAACGCGCCCCTGTTGCAAACGGCATGGCAAAAGGGTTTTCCGCCTGCCCGCCCGCTTGCTAGGGTCGCGGCCTGTTTTGCAGGCGACAGCAAAGGGGTGCGGGTGATGGTGACGGCAACGGGCAAGGCGGCTTTGACGATCATCCCGCCGACCCATGCCCTGACGGGCCGGGTCATCCCGCCGGGATCGAAATCCATTACCAACCGCGCCCTGCTGCTGGCCGCGCTGGCCGCCGGGACCAGCCGCCTGACCGGTGCGCTGAAAAGCGACGATACGCGCCACATGGCCAACGCCCTGCGTCAGATGGGTGTGACGGTCGATGAACCTGACGCCACCAGCTTCATCGTGACCAGCAGCGGCAAGCTGACGGCACCGGCCGGGTCGCTGTTCCTGGGCAATGCCGGCACGGCCACGCGGTTCCTGACCGCCGCCGTTGCGACCGTCGATGGCACCGTGGTCGTCGATGGGGACGAGCATATGCGCAAGCGGCCCATCGGCCCGCTGGTCACGGCGCTGACGGCGCTGGGCGTGGATCTGGAGGCGCCGACCGGCTGCCCCCCCGTCACGGTGCGCGGCCAGGGTGCCCTGGCGGGGGGCCGTGCGGAGATTGATGCCGGCCTGTCCAGCCAGTATGTCAGCGCCATCCTGATGGCCGCCGCCTGTTCCACCGGCCCCATCGATATCGCCCTGACCGGCAGCGATATCGGCGCGCGGGGCTATATCGACCTGACGGTCGCCGCCATGCGCGCCTTCGGGGCCGATGTGGAGCAGAAGGATGCCGCCACCTGGCGGGTCCTGCCCACCGGCTACCGGGCCGCCGACTATGTGATCGAACCCGATGCCTCGGCCGCCACATATCTCTGGGCGGCGGAGGTGCTGACGGGCGGGCATATCGATCTGGGTGTGCCGTCGGATGCCTTCACACAGCCCGACGCCTGTGCCCAGGCCGTCATTGCGCAGTTCCCGAACATGCCTTCCGTCATCGACGGATCGCAGATGCAGGACGCGGTGCCGACGCTGGCCGTGCTGGCCGCGTTCAACAATCATCCCGTCCGCTTCGTGGGCATTTCCAACCTGCGGGTCAAGGAATGCGACCGCACCCGCGCGCTGTCCACCGAACTGGCGAAGATCCGGCCCGGTCTGGCGTGGGAGGAAGGTGACGATCTGATCGTGGCGGCCGACCCGTCGCTGGCGGGCCAGACCCTGCCCACCGATATCCACACCTATGCCGACCACCGCATCGCCATGTGCTTTGCGCTGGCGGGGCTGAAGATCGGCGGTATCACCATCCTGGATCCGGGCTGTGTGGCCAAGACCTATCCCGGCTACTGGGATGCCTTACGCTCGCTGGGCGTCGAACTGGTGGCGCGGGACTGATCACCCCATTCCCTGCAACGGCCCCGGTTCGGGCAGCAGGCGGATCAGCCGGTCCGGCTCCGACGCGAACCAGACATGGCCGCCCCAGGCCAGCGATGGCAGGGCCTTTTTCACCTCGGCCCGGTCGCGGTCCAGGAAGGCGGTGACACAGGCCACGCGGCTGGCGTCGAACCCGCCCTCGGCCGCGATGTCCAGAAAGGCCCTGGCCCGCTGTTCGGTCACGGGGCCATCGGTCGCCACCACCTCCACGAAGACCAGCTTCAAATCGGCGGCGCTGCGTCCCCGGTCCAGCAGGATGATGTCGGGCAGGGTGCGGTCGGGCGTGATGCGCAGGCGCAGGCGCTTGATCCAGCCCTCATCCCGGGCCGCCACCTTGGCCGCGCTTTCCGACAGCCACAGGACCACGGGATCGGTCAGGAAGCGCGGCGCGAACAGTTCGACCACGGCCTGGGCTATGCGGCTGCTGGGACCGGGCGCCAGCAGCCGCGTCTCCCCATTGGGAAAACGAACCAGGATATCGGCCCCGTCACGGTCGGTGGACCCGCGCAAGCTGACGATGCGGGCCAGCGCCATGGGGTTCAGCGTCACATCGGCCCAGGTCTTCGCCGCCGTCAACAGGGCCGCGCCCTGCAAGGCCGGATCGAACAGGGCGGCGAAGGGGGCGGCCAGGGCATAGCGCGGCTTCGACGATGTGGTGGGCACGCCCGTGCGCTCGATAACGGCGCCGTTGGGGATCAATCCCTGGCGGATCACCTCGTCGCGCACCTGCTCGCGGCTGTTATCCTGATACCAGCGTTCGCCGGTGGCGCGCGGCGCCTTGGCATAGTCGGCACGCGCGGCCTCATCCGCGCTGAACAGCATGCGTGTATCGCCCAGCCGCACCACATGCACCGGGTTCAGCCAGATATCCGCCCCCTCCACCGCCCCGATGTAAAGAAAGGCGGCCACGGTCGCGGCGGCGGCGTCGCGCACGCATTTGTCCCGCTCCGGTGTGCCTTCGGGAAAGATCAGGCGCAGGCGGCGGGCCACCTCCGCCCGGTCCAGCAGCGGGGGAAGGACGGGCATCAGGCGATCCCGTACAGCCGGTCAGCCGCCTGATCCAGCCGGTCGCGCGCGGCGCCCGCCACCACCAGCGCCGTCAGTTCCTTCAGCGCCGCCGGGTTGGGCAGGGGCATGGCCTCCAGCTCATAGGCCGATACGGCGACAGAGCCGGAAATGCAGCGAAAGGCGCGGTCGGCGGCCCGGCTGTTCAGGAAGGCGGCCAGCACGGCGGGCGGCACCGGCGGCGGGCCGTCATCCAGCGGCAGCAGCATGTTCAGATGGTTTTCCACCGTCACGCCGCGCGGATGCCGGGCCAGGAACGACAGGGGCATTTCGGCGGCGATCAGGCGGCGCGCCTGTTCCTTGGCCGTCGTCCGCTGCAGTAGCACACAGGGCCGGCGCGTCAGCAGCCATTCATCGCCCTTCGCGGCCGGGTGGAACCAGGGCTTGTGGTTGGTCTTCTCGCACCGATAGGCGAAGCGGCCATCGGGCGTCACGCTTTCGGCCCAGACCAGGGGCACGGCCCCCCGTCCCGCCTTGTCCGCGATCTGCGGCTTGTAGCGGTTCCAGACCAGGGGGCCGGTGGCGACGCGATAGCCCCAGTCGGCCAGACGGCTGTCCAGGGTCCGCAGCCGGGCGGCCAGCCCCGTCTCGCTGGCATGGCGGGGCAGGATCCAGGGGGCCGTGGGTTCGTCGGGCAGGGTGAAATAACCGGAACCCAGGATGGTCAGGCCCGCCCCCTCCCCGGCCGCGCGGATCATGTTGACCAGGGCCCGTTCCGGCCGCTTCTTGCGCGGGCCGGTGCGGCGATAGGTGGCCAGCACGGTTTCCTGCAGCACATTGTCGAACACGCCCTTGCGTTCATCGACAAAATCCAGGGTCAGCGGCGGGGCCAGGTCCGACAGGGTGCGGCGCAGATGCTTGAAATAATCACCGGCCAGGAAGGAGGACGGGGTGAGAAACGCCACCAGCCCGCCCGGCACGGCCCAGCGCACGGCCAGATCCATGAACAGCGCATAAAGATTGGCATGGCCATAGAGGCTGCGCGCGAACCGCGCCCGTATTTCGGGCGCCAGGGTCAGGCGGCCATAGGGCGGGTTGCCGATCACCAGATCATAGTCCGACGCCACAGGGGCCGACAGCGCATCGCCGGCTCGGCAGGGGGACAGGCGCTGCCCCCCGGCGCGGACCAGGGGCAGCAGGGCCGCTTCCACCATCACGCCCGATATCCAGGCGGCGACGGGGTCCAGTTCCAGCCCGCGCAGGCGGTTGGCGATGGAGCGCAGCGCCAGGGCCGGTTCCGTGCCCTTCAGCGCCTTGGCCATGCGCAGCGCCACGGGCACCAGGAAGGCGCCGCAGCCGGCGGCGGGGTCCAGCACCCGGGCCGTGGCCCAGTCGACCCGGCCCTGTTCGGCCAGATCGACCAGCCGGGCGGCCAGGGCCGGCGGCGTGTAATAGACACCGTGGCGGGCCCGCTCCTCCCCCGGCATCAGTCCGGCACGCAGGGCGCCGATCCGGTCGGCCACCTGTGCCACGGGCAGGGGGGCCAAGCTTTCACCATAGGCCCGCGCCACGGCGGCCACATCGGTTTCCAGTCCCGACTGCCCACGCAGCGCGGCGGGCGGCAGCGCCAGATCCAGCCCGGTGTCCAGCGCCTGCCACCAGCTTCGCACCACCTGCTGCACCAGCGCGGCCCCGTGCCGGCGCTGCTGGGCCGACAGCGATGCGACAGCGGCCAACAGCAACGCCCCCGGTTCGGGGGCGTCGGTCGGGGCCGGCTTCGTCGCGGCGGGCGGGTTCAGGCGGCGGGGCAAAATGGCGTCACGGGCGGCACGGGTTCAGGATGTTCCATGATCGTTCAGGGTCCCGGCGGACGCAAGCGCCATCCCGTCGGGACGTGCCGGATTCGCATGGGGCTTGCCCGCGGCGCCGCGAAAGTCCATCTATCTGTCATCACAGGAACCTTTATCCGTCACATGATCCTCTTCGACCTTAAATGCAGCCAGGGCCACCGGTTCGAAGGCTGGTTCCGCAACGGCGCCGCCTATGAGGCGCAAGCCGCCGCGCGCGCCATCACCTGCCCCCTGTGCGGCGATGTCCATGTCGACAAGGCGCCCATGGCGCCTGCCATCACCAAGGGGGCCCGTGTCCGGGAAAAGGATGTGGCGGCCCCGCCGTCCCCACCGCCCCCCGCGTCCGACACGGAAAAGGCAGCCCAGGCGGAAATCCTGCGCCACCTGCGCGAACTGCGCAGCCATGTGGAAAAGAATGCTGATTATGTGGGTGAGCGCTTCGCCGACGAAGCCCGCAAAATCCATTATGGCGAGGCGGAAGGCCGCGCCATCTATGGCGAAACCTCGGTGGAGCAGGCCGAAGCCCTGCGCGAGGAGGGCGTGCCCGTGGCCAGCATTCCCTGGCTGCCGACGGAGAATTGAAGCGCGCCTGACACCATACTGTCACCCGCATGCGCCGGACCGTCATCAGCCGGTCATGGTTGCAATGCCATAGTCGGCGGCCCGGCATCATCGGCATACGATGCACCGGCCCCCTGTGACGATGCGGGTGATACGTGGCGCGCGGCACGCTCAGAAGTCTGACCTGGCGGCAGGTGTTGGTGACCATCACCGGTGCGCTGGTCATCGGCCTGTTGATCACCCTGGCGGAAGGCGGTTTCGCCGTGGCGCGGGAGCGGGAAAAGGCCGCGCGGCGCATCGACCAGATCATGAATCTGATCGCCGGATCGGCCGCCACTGCGCTCTGGAATTTCGACGATGGCCTGGCCCGCAATCTTTTCGCGCCGGTCCTTGCGCTGGACATCGTCGACCGGATCGAAATACGTGACCTGACGGGCACGGAATTTGCCGCGGATGGAAGGGTGGGTGGCGCCGACGCCTGGTCGCGGCTGATCTTCGGGGATCTGCTGCGGGTCAGCCGGCCGCTTTCCATCATCGGCAATGATGGTGCGGGTCAGGAGATCGGCACCCTGATCCTGCATATCGATCCCGTGGCGCTGGGCGAGGATCTGAGAACCTACATCATCAGCACGCTGGTCGGCGGCCTGTTGCGCAACCTGCTGCTGGGGGCGTTGCTGTCGGTTATTTTCCACCTGTTCCTGACACGTCCCCTCATCGCCCTGGGACGAGACCTGATCAGGGTGCGGCCGACCGAACCCCTGGCCAATCCGATCCGCGTGCCCAGCGGCCATCGCAGCGACGAACTGGGCTATGTGGCCTCCCGCATCAACGAACTGCTGGCCCAGTTGCACCGGTCCCAGGTGGAACTGCGGCGGCTGGCAACACGGGACCCGCTGACCGATCTTCCCAACCGCGTCCTGATGACGGAAACGTTGAATGTGGCGCTGGAGCGGGCGGGGCGGGAGGCGACGCATCTGGCCGTGCTGTTCCTGGACCTGGACCGTTTCAAGCATGTCAATGACAGTCTGGGCCATGGCGCCGGCGACGAACTGCTGCGGGAAATCGGCGGACGCCTGCGCGGTGTCCTGAGGCAGAGCAATGTCATCGGCCGTCTGGGGGGCGACGAGTTTCTGGTGCTGCTGGAAAATACGGGCACGGTGGAGGAAGTGGCCCAGGCCGCCTCCCGGCTGCTCACCGCGCTGTCACGGCCGTTCGGGGTGGCCGGGCAGGTTGTGCATGCGGGGGCCAGCATCGGCATCGCCATGCATCCGCAGGACGGCGATGATGCGGTCACGCTGATGCGCCATGCGGATGTCGCCATGTATGCAGCCAAGGCAACGGGCGGCGGCGCCTTCAAATTTTTCGACAAGGCCATGACCGAACGGGCGCTGGTGATGCTGCGCACGGAGGCGAGTCTGCGCGACGCTCTGGCCGGCGATCAGCTTCAGCTCTACTACCAGCCAAAGATCGATCTGGCCACCGGCCGTCTGGCGGGGGTGGAGGCGCTGGTGCGCTGGCCCCATGGCGACCGCATGATATCCCCGGCAGAGTTCATTCCCGTGGCGGAGGAAACCGGCCTGATCGTGGAGCTTGGCGAATGGGTCCTGCGCCGGGCGAGCCGGGATGCCGCGCGCTGGCGCCATCTGCGCGGGTCGGTGACCGTGGCGGTCAATGTATCCGCCCGGCAATTGGCCGAGCCCGATTTCCCGGAACGGGCTGTCCGCCTTGTCTCCGAAGCGGGGCTGCTTCCCCGGCAATTCGTCCTGGAAATCACCGAGACGGTGGTCATGCGTGACGTGACCCGGCAACTGGCGGTCCTGCAAGCGCTGCGCGGGTTCGGGTTCGGCGTTGCCGTCGATGATTTCGGCACAGGCTATTCGTCGCTCTCCTACCTGCGTCAGCTTCCTGTCACCATGCTGAAGATCGATCGCAGCTTCGTGAACGACCTGCCCGGTGATCCGGCCATTGCCGCGACGGTGGTGGCGTTGGGCAAACGCCTGGGGCTGACCACCATCGCCGAAGGAGTGGAAACCGTCAGTCAGCTTGAATGGCTGCGGGCCGAAGGTTGCACCCTGGCCCAGGGCTTCCTCCTGGCGAAACCGATGCCCGCCGAGCGGTTCGAGCGGGAGTTCCTGATGGAAATCGCCGCCACAGCCTGAATCCAGGCCCCGACCCATGGAGCCCAGACCCGTGGACCGGCAGCGACCGGTCCACGGGGTTTTCACGCGGGTCCGTTACCGGGCTGCCGTCAGCCCAGACCCTTCTCCACAAACGCCGCCATGCGCCGCGCGAAGGACAGCGGGTCGGGCAGCGTCTCGCCCTCCAGGATGCGCGCCTGGTCCAGCAGCAGCCAGGCCGCATCCTCCAGCGAGGTGGCCGCCCCGTCCTGCGTGGCCTTTTCCGCCAGACGGCGGATCAGCGGGTGGCCGGGATTGATCTCCAGCACACGCTTGGACGCGGCATCGGCCCCCAATTGCCCATGCTGCTTCAACAGGCGCTGCAGATGGATGTCCATGTCGCCATCATCGGCCACCAGACAGACGGCGCTGTCGGTCAGCCGCTCTGAACGCCGGACGTCCTTCACCTCTTCGCCCAGGGTCAGCTTCAGCAGGGCCGTCAGGGAGGACAGGTCGCCGTCGGACGCCTTTTCCTTCTGTGCCTCTTCCGGCTTCTCCTCGCCCTTGATCTTGGACAGATCGGCGCCGCCGCGCGTGACCGACTTGAACTGTTTGCCGTCGGTTTCGCGCACCGACCCGACCCAGAATTCATCCACCGGATCGGTCAGCAGCAGCACCTCCACGCCCTTGGCGCGGAAACCTTCGACCTGCGGGCTGCGATCCACGGCCGATTTCTCATCGCCCGTGATGTAGTAGATGGCGTCCTGGCCTTCCTTCATGCGGGAAATGTAGGTGGCCAGGCTGACCAGCTCGCCCTTGCTCTCCGTGGTCCGGAAACGCAGCAGCTTCAACAGGTCGTCGCGGTGGGTATAATCCTCATACAGCCCTTCCTTCAGCACGGCGCCGAACGCGTCCCAGAAACGGGCATAATCAGCGGCCTGCTCCGGATCGGCGGCCTTCTTGTTCAGATCACCCAGGACACGCTTCACGATCCCGGCCTTCAGCTTGGCCAGAACCGGATTGTTCTGCAGCATCTCGCGGCTGACATTCAGCGGCAGGTCTTCGCTGTCCACCACGCCCTTCAGGAAGCGCAGATAGGGCGGGACCAGCCCTTCCGCCTCGTCCGTGATGAAGACGCGGCGGACATAGAGCTTCACATGATGCGCGCGGCGCGGATCGAACAGGTCGAAGGGCCGCTGCTGCGGCACGAACAGCAGGCCCGTATATTCGATCACCCCTTCGGCCCGCCAATGCAGGGTCAGCCACGGCTCGTCATAGGCGTGGCCGACATGGTGATAGAATTCCTTGTACTGCTCTTCCGTGATCTCCGACTTGGACCGGCTCCACAGGGCGTTAGCGGCGTTCACGCTGTCGGTGGTGTCGGCCCCCAGCAGGATGGGCACCGCGATATGGTCGGAATAGGTCTTGATGACATGGCGCAGGCGGTGTTCCTCCAGGAACTCCGTCTCGGCCTCGCGGATATGCATGACGATGCGGGTGCCGCGCGCCGGGGCATTGTCATCCTCGGCCACCGTGAAGCTGCCCTGCCCGTCGCTGACCCAGCGCCAGCCGGCGGCTTCGCCCGCCTTGCGGCTGAACACTTCGACCTTTTCCGCCACCATGAAGGCGGAATAGAAGCCGACGCCGAACTGGCCGATCAGGCTGACATCCTTCTTGCTGTCGCCTGACAGGTTCTTGACGAAGGCCGACGTGCCCGACCGGGCGATGGTGCCCAGATTATCCACCAGATCCTGGCGGTTCATGCCGATGCCATTATCGACCAGGGTCAGGGTCTTGGCGTCCTTGTCGGCGATCAGCCGGATCTTGAAGTCGCGGTCGTCCCCCAGCAGCGACCCGTCGGTCAGCGCCGCGTAACGCAGCCGGTCGCACGCGTCCGACGCGTTGGAGATCAGTTCCCGCAGGAAGACTTCCTTCTCCGAGTAGAGGCTGTGCGCCACGATATCCAGCAGGCGGCTGACCTCGGCCTGGAAACTGAGCCGTTCCTCGCTCATCTCTCTCACCTTGCTCTGCGATTTACATCCAATGAGGGTGGCGTTGAAGCCGCTGCTGGATATGGGGCAAGCTCATGGCAAGCGCAAGCGTGAGCGCGATTCATTGCCATGCGGACGGGGCCGGCACGGTATAATTCTACAGGTCCGGCAGTTGCAGCGGCAGGTCTGCGCGGCAATCCCCCTTGGCCACCGCATCCCGCAGGGCGGCCGCCAGGACGGACAGGGCCAGGTCGCGGTTGGGCAGGCGGGCAAGGTCTCCGTCGGCATCCAGTTTCAGCCCCTGCCGCGCCGCCTGGGCGCGCAGGGCGGCGGCGATGGGTTCCTGGCCGGCATGGCTGGGTCCGCACTGAACCAGCGCCAGACGCGGCGCATCCGTTCCCTGGCGCATCAGCGCAAAAAAGCCGAACAGATAGCGTTCCTCGGCATTGCCCCCGTCATCGGTCAGGGTGCGGGCCAGATCCTTGGCATGGCGGGTGCCGTGCAGCAGGCGCTCCAGCCCCGTCTGCGTCACCCGGCCCTGGGCCAGATACAGGGCCCGCGCCTCCCCGCCCGGCACCTGGATGGCCGACAGCGGCACGCCGGGCATGGGCAGGAACGCAATGGAACCGACACGGCCGCCGGGCGCGCTGACCACATAGCGCACGCCGACGCGCATCTTCTCCTCCATCACGGTCAGCGTGTCGCCCGTGCCGGTGGGCAGGTCGCGCGGCATGGCGCCCGCCGGCACCTCCTCCCCCGTGGGCAGCACGGGCACCCGTGATGTCAGCACGGGCTTGCACCCGGCCAGCGCCAGGGCCAGCAGCAGCAGCAGGGGAAGGGTCCGGCGCCTCATCGTGTTTTCCAGGTGCGGTTGGGTCCCGTATCAATATGGGTATGGCCGGTGGTGGGATAAAAGGCGGCACCGCCCCGCTGCATGGTTTTGGCGATCTCGCCCAGGGCGGCGCCGGGCAGCAGCGGTACCTTGAAATCCATGGCCCGGCCCTGCAGGTGGTAGCTTTCGCGGGCGGCATTGGGATTGTTGCGCATCAGATCCGTGTTGGTGCCGGGGGAACGGAACCCGTCCGTCACCTGCACCACGGTCGTGGGCGGCAGGCCCGTGCGTTGCAACAGGTCGAACATGAAATCCATCAGCAGCGGGTCGATGCGCCCCACCTGCCCCGTGCGCCGGTCGCGCAGCAGATGATCGATCTGCTGCATGGCGCGAGGATCATAGGTATCATTGTGGAAATAGATGACATCCACCATCTCCCCGCTTTTCACATGGGCCAGCACGATGCGGCGGACGGCGGGCAGCGGTGGCAGGTCGGGGGGCGGCCCCTCCTCCTCCTCGGCCACGGGCGGGCGGGTGGAACAGGCAGCCAGGGGGAACAGCAGCAGGGCCGCCAGAAGGGCACGGCGAGGCGTCGGGATCATGCAAGCACCGGTTCCATCGCCAGCCGGTAGCCGCCATCGACCCGCATCAGCAGCGGCTGGCCCACCGCCAGCTTGCGGCGCAGACGATAGATGTGGGTTTCCAGCGTATGGGTGTCGATCCCGGCGCCATAGCCCCAGACCGCACCCAGAAGATCCTCACGCGGGGCGGTTCCCCCCCGGCGGCAGAGATGGTCCAGGATCTGCGTCTCCTTCTCCGTCAGGCGGATGCGTGTGCCGTCGGCCGCCTCAAGCCGCTTGGCCGCCGGCAGGAAGCGGTAGGGTCCGATGGACAGGACCTCCCCCGCCGTCGCGGCCGACAGGGCGTCGGCCCGGCGCAGCAGCGCCTTCAGCCGGGCCAGCAGCGTGCCCAGGCGGATCGGTTTTGCCAGATGGTCGTCGGCCCCGGCCGGCAGGCCCATGCCCGCTGGCAGCAGCAGCAGCAGCGGTCCCGCCAGACCGCCCGCGCGCAAGGCCGGGATCAGCCCGTCCACGGCCAGCGTGGCATCCAGCAGGGCGCCATCCGCCCCGTGCAGCGCCAGATTGGCAAGGGCCTCTTCCCCCGTGGCGGCGGGAAACGGGCACAGGCTTTGCTGCGCCGCCAATTGCTCGGCCAGCGTCTGGCGCAGGGTTTCGTCCGGTTCGATCAGCAGGATGCGCTTGGGCGCGGTGTCCATGACGCCCCCGGTCACTCGCCGGGGCCGGGGCCCAGGGGCTCACGGCCGCGCGTGGCCTGCGGCATCAGTTCCACGATGGTCAGGCCCAGGCGGCCATCGACCACCACCAGCTCGCCGCGCGCCACCATGCGGTCATTGACATAGACGTCGACGGGATCGCCCACCACCCGTTCCAGATCCACGATGTCGCCCGGCCCCATGCGCAGAAGCTGGCTGATGCGCAGGCGCCGCCGGCCCAGGCGCACCGAAACCTGCACCGGCACGGACAGGATGGAGGAACGGTCGATATCGTCGCCGGACATCGGGTCGGGCATAGGGATCGGTTCTTTCCGCGCCAGGGGGAAATGTGACTGCCGCGACTATAGGGATTTCCGCGGCGCAGGAAAAGAGTCCCCGCCGTCAGGGGCTTGAAAGCGTCCGGATGGCAGCGTCCAGACCGTCGGGCCACAGGGCCAGGTTGACGGATTGCTGGACGATGGCGATGTTCACGCCGCCCACCCGCCATTCAGTGCCCATGCGCACCAGCAGCGGCCCACCGCTGGTGCCCCGGCTGGCGGAGCAATTGTGATAGACCAGCACCATCCCGGCATCGGGATGCGTCGCCTGGCCGACGACGGCACAGTCCCGGTCGGCCATCAGCAGATGGACACGATCCTGGCTGAACCCGGCCAGGGCCACGACATCCCCTTGCGCGGCGGCCCGGGGGGCGGGCGCCAGGGCGGGGACGGGGGCGACATCCGACAGGCGCAGCAGGGCCCAGTCGAAACGCCCGCTGAAACCCGGCCGCGTGCCGTCATAGCTGGAAGGCACATGCATCCGCTCGACCGTCAGGTGGGTCTTGTACTCCCCCCGCTCATAACCCAGCAGCACATGCAGGGAACCGGCCTCCAGCAGGCGGCGGGTCCGGGGATTGTACAGGCAATGGGCGGCGGTCAGCACCAGCCGGGGGCCGATGACGGTCCCGGTGCATTTGCCGCCGATATTGGTCTGCACCCGCGCCACGCTGTTCCAGGGTGGCGTCGAGATATCGACGATCTGACGGCTGTCTTCTTGCGACACACCGGGCGCGCGCACCGCCTGTGCGGACGCAGGCGCGGCCGACAATGACAGGGCCAGGATGGCGGGGATCAGCCGGCGCATGGCGGCCGGATCAGAAGGGGCTGCCGTCGCCACCGCCGGGGTCGCCGCCCGTCAGGAAGGTCCAGAAGGCGAAATAGAAGACACCGGCAAAGGGCAGCCCGATCAGCATGCCCAGCAGCATATAGACAACATACATGACGCACCTTCGATAGAAGCGGCTGCGCAAAAGGGGAAACGGACGCCCATCCAGCGGCGCGACCGTTCCCCACAGCTACGCCCGTCCGCGTCCCTTGTCATCGGACAAATGGACGCGGACGGTGCATCGCTCGTCACCCGATCCAGTCCAGGGTCGTGTTCGACAATTGGGCCGTCCGTCCGTCGGAGGCACCGATATGCAGGAAATGCAGCAGCGGGTTCAGGCCGCTCCCCGCGACGTCGGCATTGGTGTCCATATAGGCGCGGGTATTGAAGTAGGCGGACGGGTCCCGCCCCTCCTTCCAGCCGAAGCTGTTATAATGGCCCCACGCCGTGACCTCGCCCCGCGCCACGGCGGTGGCCACGTCGCGGTTATGGGCCAGGTAATAATCCGTGTCGAACAGGGCGTTGGCGTCGCGCCCCTCCTTCTCCCCATAGAACCGGAAATGGTCCCAACCGCTGGTCAGCGTGCCGTTGCGCACGGCGTTGGCCACATCGCTGTTGCGGGACAGGTACAGCGCCTCGTCAAAGCCGTTGCGCGCCGCGTCCGCCGCCGGCCGGCTGTTCAGCACGACCTCCAGTCCGAACGTGACGATCTCGATCCCTTTCAGGATGTCGGTGCCGTCGCCGTTCAGGTTGGTGATGGTCATGGTGCCGTCGGGATCGCGGACCAGCGTATGATCGCCGCCGACAAAGCCCAGTCGCCCGTCGTACCGGACGATATCCAGCCCGTCATTGCCGAAGATGCGGTCGTCACCGGCGCCACCGATGAAGAGATCGTCGCCCGGCCCGCCGGCCAGATCGTCATTGCCGGCCCCGCCGATCAGCGTGTCATTGCCCGAACCGCCGGTCAGCAGGTCGTTACCGTCGCCGCCATCCAGGCTGTCATCCCCGGCATTGCCCAGCAGCGTGTCGTTGCCGGCCATACCCTTGATGATATTGTCCAGGCCGTTGCCGGCAATGGCATTGTCCAGGCGGTTGCCGATGCCGATCAGGGCGCCGGCATTGGCCGGGTTGGGCACATGGCCGCGCCAGGCATAGTCCAGGCTCATATCCTCCACGAAGTCGGGCAGGACATAGTCGATATGGGTGACGACCACATCGTGGCCGCCGCCCGCTTCTTCCCGGATCACCACGCCATAATGGGCGATGTCATAGATGTCGTCGCCGGCCCCGCCCGACAGCGTGTCGCGCGGGGACTGGGAAAGCAGGGTGTCGTCATTGGGCGTTCCCGCCCGCAAGGTGCCAGACATGTTCTTTTCAATCCGCAAAGGATGGTTGCCGCCCCTGCTGGTTCATTCTGTCGCCGATCATGGCCGATCCATGTCCAGCCGAAGGCCGATCCATGAAATAACGCCACCCATGACGAGAAAATATGAAACAGTTGAAACACAACCAAGTAAACGCCCCTTCTTTTCTTATAAATTTCCCCCATGAAAAGCGCAAATGCCAGGAAGACCCACGGGCATGGAGCCAATCACGCTTAAGAAGTGCCATTTTATTGCAAAACTGTAACGAAACCGGGCAGGGCGCACAGTTTGCGGTGTCGCCGGGGGCCGAAAAAGGCGCGAGGGCGGTCGGGTGGCTCCCCCGGCCGGGATGCCAGTGGCACCACCGGCAACGGCGGAAAAGACAAAAGGCCCCGCCGTTGCCGGCGGAGCCTTTGTTTTGGTGGAGCCAAGCGGGATCGAACCGCTGACCTCTACAATGCCATTGTAGCGCTCTCCCAGCTGAGCTATGGCCCCGAAACCTTTTGGCGCCGTCTGGGTCGTCAGCGCCGTGCGCGGGTTTATCTAGAAACTCGCCCGCGGATGCAAGTGGAAAATTCGGGCCGGCGGTGGATTTCTCCTGCCGCAGGCCCGACGGTCCGATCAGACCTCTTCCTCGCCTTCGACATCGACGACTTCACCCATGTCGTCGCCGTCATCCAGCTCGTCGGCATCCTCCAGCAGGACGTCCTCGTCCTCGCCCACGCCGTCATCGACCTCGTCGGCCTCCAACTCGTCGGCGACGTCGACATCGTCATCGACAATGTCCTCTGCGACCTCGTCCAGTCCTTCCTCGACCTCCGTATCCAGCGCCTCCTCGTCACGCGGGGCGACCACCTTCTTGGTGTCCTCCACCGGCAGGGGACGGGCGCGGCGCGACTTCAGCAGCGCCTCGGGATCGAAGACGGTGCCGCACGACGGGCATGTCGGCGGGTCCTTCTTCATGTCGTAGTAACGTCCGCCGCAATTCGGGCAGATACGCTTGATACCCCACTCGGGTTTGGCCACGGCAATACCTCCGTAAATCACGCGCGCCTGGAAATGCGCCGCGGTTGTGGCCGCATCTGCCATGGCTGGCGCCCCCTGTCAAACGGAAGTGTGACGGTTCGTGCGTGTTACGGCCATGCGGGCACCGGCGGCCGGCTTCCCGGCCCCCGGCTTCCATGCTATGCCCGGCGGGCACCCGATGTCACGCAAGGCAGACCGATGGCGCAAACGGACCTCTCTTCCCTGGCCCTGATCCTGGCCGCCGCCGCCCGTGGCACAACGCGGCTTTCCGGTGGCAAGGGGGATGGCGCAAGGCAACTGGCCACGGCGCTGACGGCCCTGGGGGCCCGCCTGGACGATGATGGCCAGGGCTGCTGGACCGTGCGGGGCACGGGCACCGGCGGCTGGCGGGAACCGGGGCGGGTGCTGGAACTGGGTCTGGTGCCAGGGGCGGCGGCATTGCTGGCGGGAATGCTGGCCACCCTGCCCTTTCCTTGCGTCCTGGCCGCCGACTCGGGCCAAGCTCCCCTGTCGCTGGCGGCATTGCGTGCCCCGCTGGAGCGGGTGGGGGCGCGGCTGGTGCTGGGGCGGGGTGACCAACTGCCCGGTTCGATCACCGGTGCCGCCTGGCCCTTGCCGGCCCACCATGCGGGTCTGGACGGTGCTGCGGCCCTGCCGATCCTGCTGGCGGGACTGAACAGCCCCGGGCGCACCGGCGTGGATGCGCTGCCGGAACTGGAACCCGCGCTGACCCTGCTGCGCCGGTTCGGCGCAGGGGTCGAAACGGCGGACGGGGTCACCTGGGTGACAGGTTACCCCGATTTGACGGGAACCGACC
>NZ_JAGOGJ010000183.1 GCF_017996735.1 Niveispirillum sp. | reverse complement strand
GCTGCTACAGCATCGACATCCACCTGCGCCATGATCCCACGGCCAGCGAAGCCTTTGCCGACACCCATGTCCGGCGGCTGGAGGCAATGCGCAGACTGACACGCACCGTCGCCCGCGAACCGGACGGCACCTGGATCATCCAACCCGGCCACCTGGACCGCGTTGCTGATTATGAACGCACCCAGGCCCGGTTCAACCCGGTCACTGTCCGGGTTCTCTCCACAATGCTGCTGGAACAGCAGATCACTACCAACGGCGCCACCTGGCTGGACCGGGAACTGGTCTCCCCAAACCCAGCGCCCCTGCGCGATGCTGGTTTCGGTCGTGAGGTCCGCGACGCCCAGGCGCGCCGTCGGCAATGGCTGATGGTTGAGGATCTGGCCCGCGAGGAACAAGGCCGAACCTTCTACCGTTCCGACCTGCTGGCGACCCTACGACGGCGGGAGTTGCTGCGAGTGGCCGGTCAACTGTCAGACGAGCTGGGCCTGCCCTATGCCAGCGTCCCCCGTGGCCAACCCGTCGAGGGCACCTACCGCCGGACGGTGACCCTTGCCGGCGAGAAGCTGGCCCTGATTGAACGCAGCCGTGACTTCACCCTGGTACCCTGGCGGCCTGTGTTGGACCGGCATATCGGACAGCAGGTTTCTGGGACGGTCGCTGGCGATGGTGTGACCTGGAACTTCGGGCGGCAGCGTGGCGGGCTGGAGGTCGGTTGATCCGATGCCTTCTGGCGTATCACAAAGAGGAACGGTCCAATCGCCGGGTGGTTTCAGCTCTTGACGGGAGTGCCGGATGTCAGTGCCGCGGCAATCTCCGCAGCGGTATTGCGGGCGCTGCGGCCCACGCCGATCAGTGTCGCGGAACCGGGGCCGGTCCAGGTGCCGTAGCCGACGAACCACAGTTTGGGGTTGCGGTGGCAGCGGGTGCCGTCCAGCGCCACAGTTCCATCGGCCTCGATCAGGTCCAATCCAGCAACCGGGTCCAGGGCGGGGCGGAAGCCCGTGCACCAGATCACGGTGTCGATATCAGTCTGCGTGCCGTCGGTCCACAGGACGCCTGTTCGGGTGAAACGGGCGAAGGGCCGCACACTGCCCAGATTGCCGCGATCCCGTGCCGCCTTGACCGGGGCAACCATGACGATGTCGCCCAGCCCACCGGGCGGTGCATCCGGCGCGCGCCCTTCCTGAAACGCCTTGATACGGGCGGTCGCCCGCTGGAAAAGAACCCTGCCGTCGACATTATCGGGCAGGAAGACCGGGGGGCGCTCCGTCACCCAGGTTGGATGGGCTACCAGCGACAATTCAGCCTGCAACTGTGCTCCGGAATTGCCGCCTCCGACCACCAGCAGCCGTTGCCCGGCAAACCTGTCGGGCCCGCTATAGTAGGCAGAGTGGATCTGCTGTCCCTCGAACAGCTCTTGCCCCGGATAGGTTGGGATATATGGATGACGCCAAGTGCCCGTGGCCATGACAATGGCCCTTGCCCGCCACGCCCCTTTGTCGGTCATGATCGGCAGTCGGTCGCCGTCTTCTGCGATAGTCTGGACATGGACGGGCCGGTGAACGGGGAAGGCATAGCGCTGTTCATACCGGGTCAGATAGTCAATGACGGCGTCTCGGGACGGGTAATCATCGCCACCCGGCGGCATCGGCCAGCCCGGCAGCGAACTGTAGGCGGCGGGGGAGAACAGGCGCAGACTGTCCCAGGCATGCCGCCATGCCCCACCCGGTCCCGTCTCACCATCCAGGATGACAAAGTCGATGCCGGCCCGGCGGAGGTGATAGGCAGTGGCCAGTCCCGCCTGCCCACCGCCGATGATCACGACATCGACCTCTTGCCCCGTCATGATGCTTGGCCCGATCCACCGCCGATGGCCAGAGTTGTAAGATCGGTCGCAGGATCGACGGGCTTGCTGGCTTCCCGCCGTTCCGAATAGCGGTCTACCAACATGTCGGCATGGGGGCGCAGCAGCACGGTGAAACGGACCAGTTCCTCCATGACATCAACGATACGGTCATAATAGGCCGACGGTTTCATACGCCCGGTTTCGTCGAATTCCTGGAAAGCCTTGGCGACGCTGGACTGGTTGGGGATGGTCACCATCCGCATCCAGCGGCCCAGGATGCGCAGCGTGTTGACGGCGTTGAAGCTCTGCGAGCCGCCCGACACCTGCATGACGGCCAGGGTGCGCCCCTGGGTGGGGCGGATGCCCCCCATGGCCAGGGGAAGATGGTCGATCTGCGTCTTCATGATGCCGGTGATCTGGCCATGGCGTTCGGGGCTGCACCAGACCTGCCCCTCTGACCAGATGGAGTGCTCGCGCAGTTCGCGCACGGCCGGATGGTCGTCACCCTTCACCTGGTCGGGCAAAGGGAGGTCGGAGGGATCAAAGATCCGTGTCTCCGCGCCGAAATACTCCAACAGGCGCGCGGCCTCTTCCACCGCCAGACGGGAGAAAGAGCGATCACGCAGCGAACCGTACAATAAAAGGATGCGCGGCCTGTGCTCCAGCGGCCCCAGGCCCGGAGCTGGCCGCTGATGGGCGTAAGCGGGATCAAAGGCCGGGAGATGAGCCGGGTCGGACAGGACACGAAGGCGCGACATGGCTCACCCTTTCGCCGGTGCGGTTGCCGGATACCAGCGCCGGCCCAGCCACAGGGCCAGTTGCACCATCAGGATCAGGACGGGCACCTCCACCAGCGGGCCGATGACGGCGGCAAACGCCACCGGCGAGGCCAAGCCAAAGGCGGCGATGGCCACCGCGATGGCCAGTTCGAAATTATTGCCCGCCGCCGTGAAGGCGACCGACGTGGCGCGGGGATAGTCGGCGTCGATCAGACGGCCCATGGCAAAGCTGACCAGGAACATGATGAAGAAATAGAGCGTCAGCGGCACGGCGATGGCCAGCGCATCCATGGGCACACGGACGACATCCCCGCCCTTCAGGCTGAACATGGCGACGATGGTGAACAGCAATGCTGCCAGCGTGATGGGGGAGATGCGCGGCAGGAACCGGTTCTCGTACCAGCTCTCGCCCTTGGCGCGGATCAGGACCTTGCGGGTCAGGAAGCCGGCCAGGAAGGGCACGCCCAGATAGATCAGCACCGCTTCCGCGATGGTCCAGAATGAGACGTCGATGACGCTGCCCTCCAGCCCCAGCAGCGGCGGCAGAAAGCCCAGGAAGAACCAGGCATAGACGCTGAAGAACAGGATCTGGAAGATGGAGTTGAAGGCCACCAGCCCGGCCACATACTGGTTCGACCCGCAGGCCAGCTGGTTCCAGACCAGCACCATGGCGATGCAGCGCGCCAACCCGATCAGGATCAGGCCGGTCATGTAATCCGGCTGGTCGGCCAGGAAGATCACCGCCAGGGCGAACATCAGCACCGGCCCGATGATCCAGTTCTGCACCAGCGACAGGGCCAGGATACGCTTGTCGGCGAAGACCTGATGCAATTCCTCATACCGGACCTTGGCCAGCGGCGGATACATCATCAGGATCAGGCCGATGGCGATGGGGATGTTGGTGGTCCCCACCGACAGCCGGTCCAGCGCCGCTGGCAATCCCTCGAAAAGGCTGCCAAGCGCCACGCCCAGGGCCATGGCCGCGAAAATCCACAGGGTCAGGTAACGGTCGAGGAAGGAGAGACGGCGGGCGGGTGCAGCGTGGCTCACGATGGCAGACCTTGGAAACGGGTTTGGAAAACGCGGCCGATCACCGCAGACGGTGACCCGCCGCGTCCACGACGGCTTCGCCGTCTTCCTTGGCAAAGGCGGCTTTCTGTGCATCCGGCAGCAGGTCCAGGACCAGTTCCGACGGTCGGCACAGGCGCACGCCCAGCGGGGTGACAACAATGGGCCGGTTGATCAGGATCGGATGCGCCATCATGGCGTCCAGCAGCGCCTCGTCCGTCAGGGCCGGGTTGCTCAGCCCCAGTTCGGCATAGGGCGTGCCCTTCTCGCGCAGCACTTCACGCACCGGTATTCCCATGCGTGCGATCAGGTCCACCAGGGTTTCGCGCGCGGGCGGGGTCTTCAGATACTCGATCACCGTCGGTTCCACGCCGCTGTTACGGATCATGGAAAGCGTGTTGCGTGAGGTCCCGCAGTCGGGATTGTG
Source organism: Niveispirillum sp. (assembly GCF_017996735.1). Lineage (GTDB taxonomy): Bacteria > Pseudomonadota > Alphaproteobacteria > Azospirillales > Azospirillaceae > Niveispirillum. The sequence continues at coordinate 6,698 of NZ_JAGOGJ010000183.1, read as the reverse complement.
ATAGATGGTGATGCCGGTCACGCCATGGCTCCCTGCTGGCCCATTTCCGCCAGTTTGCGTTTCAGGGCCAATTTGTCCAGGGACGCAAGCGGCAGGCTCATGAACAGCTGCAGCCGGCGCTGGATCTGGCGGAAGACATCGGCCGTGAAGGCCGCCTTTTCCGCATCGGAGCCTGTGGCCGACGACGGGTCGGGGAAGCCCCAATGGGCGGTCATCGGGTGGCCGGGCCACACCGGGCAAACCTCGCCGGCGGCGTTGTCGCAGACGGTGAAGATGAAATCCATCTGCGGCGCGTCCGGGATGGCGAACTCATCCCAGGTCTTGGAGCGCAGGCCCGCCGTGTCATGGCCGAGATGCTCCAGCAGGTCCTTCACGAAGGGGTTGATACGTCCCGATGGCTGGCTGCCGGCGCTGAAGGCCTGGAACCGGCCTTTGCCCTCCTTGTTCAGGATGCACTCCGCCATGACGCTGCGGGCTGAATTATGGGTGCAGAGGAACAGGACATTGAAAACGCGCTCGGACATGATGTCTCCTTCGGGGAGTTTCGGTTGGGTCAATCCGGGCAATCGCCGGTGCAGCCCGGCACCTGGATGCCGCCGCAAATCTCCGGCCTGCCCTGGCAGCAATCCTCCATCAGGAAGGCCACCAGCTTGCGTGTGCCCTCATAGTCGGTGGCATAGAAGATCTGCCGCTGCACCCGCCAGGACCGCAGCAGGCCTGCCCGCTCCAGAATGCCCAGATGGTGCGAGAGCGTGGAGGGGGGAACGCCGACCTGGGCGGCGATCTCACTGGCATGCAGGCCGTTGGGTCCCCGTTGCACCAGCAGACGGAAGATGGACAGCCTAGTTTCCTGGGCAAGGGCCGCGAAGGCCTCTGTGGCGTGTTTTGATTCCATGATTCGATAAATATAGAATTGACTCTGGTTGTCAAGTGATGTCACAAGCCACGACGTGGGCGGCACGCAGAGTATATGTAAAAGAAAAGCCGCTCATGTGTCACGAAAGTGAAACATCAAGTGCCTCCGTCCTTGTGGGGTGGTGAGAGCTGGGTCGAGCCACCCCACTACTTCCGTAGGCATCCACTTGAAAAGACAAATTTTCTACTCAACGGCAGATCGGAGCGTGAAATGAAAACGAAACAGATTCTCCTTTCCACCATGATCGGCATGGCCTGCGTCCTGGGTGTTGCTGGTGCGGCCTCTGCCCGTGACCAGATCCGCATCGTCGGCTCTTCCACAGTGTTTCCCTTCACATCCACCGTTGTCGAGCGCTTCAGCCAGACCAGCAAGTTCGGCGCGCCGATCCTGGAATCTACGGGTACCGGTGGCGGTATGAAGCTGTTCTGCTCCGGCGTGGGCACCGACTTCCCCGACGCCACGGGTGCTTCGCGCGCCATGAAGGCGTCGGAATTCGACAGCTGCCAGAAGAACGGCGTTTCCCAGGTCACCGAGCTGATCATCGGCTATGACGGCCTGACCATCTCGCAGTCGAAGAAGGGCACGCCGATCAACCTGACCAAGGCGCAGCTGTTCAACGCCCTGGCCAAGGAGGTCGAGGTCAACGGCCAGATCGTCACGAACCCCTACAAGAAGTGGTCGGATATCGACAAGTCGCTGCCGGCCATTGAGATCGAGATCATGGGTCCGCCGCCGACCTCGGGCACGCGCGATGCCTGGGTCGAACTGGTCATGGAGACGGGCTGCAAGGAGTTCCCGACGATCAAGAACCTGGACAAGGCCCGCCATGACACGGTCTGCAAGACCATGCGCGAGGACGGTCTGTTCATCGAGGCGGGTGAGAACGACAATGTCATCGTTCAGCGCCTGGAAACCAACCCGAAGGCCTTCGGCATCTTCGGCTACAGCTTCCTGGAAGAGAATGTCGACAAGCTGCGCGGCGTGCCGGTCAATGGCGTGGAGCCGACCTATGACACCATCGCGGGCCAGACCTATCCGGTGGCCCGCCCGCTGTTCATGTATTTCAAGAACCAGCATGTCGGCGTCGTCCCCGGCCTGAAGGAATTCCTGGCGGAATATGCCTCCGAGCGCGCCATGGGTGACGAGGGTTATCTCGCCGACAAGGGCCTGGTGCCGCTGCCGGACGCCAAGCGCAAGGCCTCCGAAGCCGCAGCACTGAAGCTGACGCCGATGGCCAAGCCGGCTTCCTGATCCGGATTTTGCATTTCTGAGAATGAAAGCCCTTCGGGTGCCTGAACAGCACCTGGAGGGCTTTTTGTTTTCCGCCCACCGGCGCTTTTCGGCGGCGGCTTGCGTTATGTCAAGGCGTCGGAACGTGCTATGTCCTATCAAGAGACCAGATTCTGGCAATCGTTCAGCCCAAAGCCGGGTTTCGCGTCACATGCTGCGCCTGAAGCAGGCTGGCCTGGTGGTGGACCGGCGTGATGCGCAGTGGATGCGCTATCGGCTGAGCCCCGATCTTCCTCCCGCGACATTCCGCCTGCTGGCGGCGGCGCTGGAACGGGACGCACCTACAACCTGCGCCGCAGCGGCGTAACCCGGAGACCAGACCCATGTCGTCCCTGTTCTCCTGGCTCAACGACCAACTGCTGAAGATGCAGTGGCTGTCGGATCTGGTCTCCTGGCTGCTGTCGTCCGTGCCGGGCTTCGATCCGGCCAGCCGGTTGGGTGGCAGCGTCCATTTCTTCATCTATGACACGATCAAGATTTTCATCCTGCTCTGCGTGCTGACCTTCAGCATCTCCTACATCCAGTCCTATTTCCCGCCCGAACGGTCGCGGCGCATCCTGGGCCGGTACAGGGGCGTCGGGGCCAATCTGATCGGGGCCTTGCTGGGGACGGTGACGCCGTTCTGTTCCTGCTCGTCGATCCCGCTTTTCATCGGCTTCACCGGGGCGGGTCTGCCCCTGGGTGTCACCTTCTCCTTTCTGATTTCGTCGCCCTTGGTCGATCTGGCCTCGGTGATCCTGCTGGCCAGCATCTTCAACTGGTCCATCGCCATCGCCTATGTCCTGGTCGGGCTGGTGCTGGCGGTCCTGGGCGGCACCCTGATCGGCCATGCGGGGATGGAGGATCAGGTGGAGGATTTCGTCCGCGCGGTGCCCGTGTTGGATCAGGGCGAGACGGACCTGACCCGGCAGGAACGCATCGCCTTCGCCTGGGGGCAAGTGCGCGACATTGCCGGGCGCGTCTGGCCCTATATCCTGATCGGCGTCGGCATCGGTGCGGGCATCCATAACTGGATTCCGGCGGACCTGATCACCGCCTTGATCGGGCAGGATAAATGGTGGTCCCCCATCCTGGCCACGATCGTCGGGGTGCCGATGTATGCCGATATCTTCGGTACCCTGCCCATCGCCGAGGCGCTGGTGGCCAAGGGCGTGGGGCTGGGCACGGTGCTTTCCTTCATGATGGCGGTGACGGCCCTGTCGCTGCCGTCGCTGATCATGCTGAAGCGCGTGGTCAAGGGGCCGTTGCTGGCCTTGTTCTTCGGCATCGTCGTCACCGGCATCCTGGTGATCGGCTATCTGTTCAACGGCATTTCCCATCTGCTGGACTGATGACCGGCAGCCCATCAAGGAGACTGACATGGATATCAAGGTTCTCGGGTCCGGTTGCGCCAAGTGCAAGGCGACCGTCGATATACTGACGAAAGTGGCCGCGGCCAAGGGAGCGTCGATCACCCTGACGAAGGTGGAGGATATCCGCGATATCGTCGGCTATGGGGTGATGTCGACGCCGGCTGTCGTCATCGACGGCAAGGTCGTACATGCCGGCTCGGTTCCCAGCAGCGACAAGGTGGAGGGTTGGCTGCACGACTGAGATGGACAGGTACTGGAGATGTTTGCCAGAGGCAGGGAAGGTCTGTCCCGCCCCGGTGCGGGCAACTCCCGCCCGCCAAGGTGGTCATGGTTTTGTATTCCTGGAAACTTGGAAGGGTTGGCCCCATATTCGGACAGAGTATGGATCTGGAGCGCCTTCATGGATATCCAAGCCGCCGCCCGCTGTTTTGCCGAATTGGGGCATCCGTCACGCCTCGCCGTCTATCAACGGCTGGTGCAGGCTGGTGATGAAGGTATGCATGTCGGTGCCATTGCAGATGAACTGGGCATCGTCCTGTCCACCCTGTCCCACCATATTAAGCAACTGGTGCAGGCCGGGCTGGTGGAACAGGTGCGGGACGGACGCACCCTGATCTGCCGACCGATCTATCCGCAGATGGATGCGCTGCTGGCCTTCCTGCGCGAACAATGCTGTTCGCGGCCGGTCATGGCGGCGGGATGCTGCGATCCGGCGGCGGCGTGAGGGCTGCCAGCAGGAAGCCGGCCAGGATGGGGACACAGGCCCCAATCCCCAGCCACAACACTGGCCGGTAGGACCCGGACAGATCCCAGATCAGTGCAACCAGCAACGGCGCCAGTGCCTTGCACACCGAACCAGGCAGGCTCATCAGGCCATTGACGGCGCCATAGGCATGGGGCGTCAGCATCTCTGGCACGGCGGCCCCACGGATGATGGTCATGATGCCATTGGCAGCGCCATAGATGACGGCGAACAGCACCAGAGCTGGCATCCCGCCACCCGGCAGCAGCAACAGGGCGAGCGCCACCGGCAGGGCCAGGATGGTGCCCACCCCCACATGCCGGAGCGGCGCACGTTCGGCGATGGCGGCAACGATGACCCGGCCCGCCACCTGCGCCGGGCCGATCAGGGTCATGACCAGCACGACCGATGCTGTAGACAGATTCTGTTCCCTCAGCAGCGGATACAGGTGAAAGCTGATGCCCGAGAACAGGGCATAGTACAGGGTGAAGGCCGCCATCAGGCCCCAGAATGCAGGTTGGCGCAGCACCCAGCGGACGGTGCCATCATCGGCCGCCACAGCCCTGTGCGACAGCGTCGGCGTCGGTCGATCGATCACCCGCAGATGCAGGGGCAGGGCCAGGAACAGGTTGATGGCGGCCAGCACCTCCAGCGTGCCGCGCCAACCCAGCCGGTCCAGCAGGACTTGGGTCAGCGGGACAAAGACGGTGCTGGCAAAGCCACCCCACAGGGTCAGCGCGGTGATCCCAAGCCGCGCCTGGGGGCCAAAGCGGCGGGAAACGACGGCGAAACCCGGCTCATACAGGGTCACGGCCTGTGCCAGCCCGATCAGCATGAACAGCGGCGGCAGCATCCAGCCCGCCCCCACCTGTGACCAGATCAGCAAGGTCAGCGCTGCCAGCAGGGACCCGCCGGCCATGACCGCGCGGCCCTGGCCGCGGTCGATGGCACGGCCAACCGGATAGGCAGCCAAACCCGCCACGGCCAGCGCCAGCGACGCCAACCCGAAAATCTCCACCCGCGACCAAGTGAAGTCCGCCGCCATCGGTGTGGCCAGCAGGGGGAAGGCGTAGATCAGGCTGCCCCAGGAGATGATCTGGGCCGTGCCCAGTCCGGCAATGAAGCTGCGATGCACGGACAAGGCCCAGTCTCCCCCGATCACGCCGCACAGCAGGTCTTGGCCGCAGCCGCCGGCGGGCAGCCGCAACCGGGCGCGGCCGCGGCCTTGGCCGTGGCATCCTGGTCGCAGCAGGCATCGACACCGGCAGGTGCGGGGCCACCACAACAATCCGTTGACGCCGGGCTGCCAGCAAGGCTGACGCCGCATACGCCGGTTTCGGGCAACTGCAACTGTACCTCGGCGGCGGCAGCGAAATCGCCGGCCAGCAAGGCTGCGACCGACCGCACCTGCTCATAGCCGGTGGCCATCAGGAAGGTGGGGGCACGGCCATAGCTTTTGATGCCGACCGTGAAGAAGCCCGGTTCGGGATGGGACAACTCTCTGGCCCCATGGGGGCGGACGGTGCCGCAGCTATGCAGGTTCGGGTCGATCAGGGGGCCCAGAGCCGCCGTGCTTTCCAGCCAGGGATCCAGACCCAGGCGCAGTTCGCGCAGCATGGTCAGGTCGGGCCGCTGGCCTGTCGCGACGATAACCTGATCCACACCCGTGATCATGCGGCCATCACGGGCGGTGATCGCCAGGCTGCCGGCAGCTTGCTGAAACGAGGCCGTCTTGAAGCCCGTGTACAGTTCCATACGACCGCTGTCGGTCAGCCGACGCAGCGCGCTGCCCAGGGCTCCGCGGGCCGCCAGGGCATCGGCGTCCCCGCCGCCGAAGGTGCGGCGCAGATCCGTGCTGCGCACGGCCCAACTGATGCGGGTGCCGGGTGCCTGCTCCGCCAGATGCGCCAGGTCCAGCAAGGCGTTGGCAGCCGAATGACCGGCACCGATGACCAGCACATGCTGGCCAGCATAGCGCACCCTTTCCTTTCCCAGAAGATCGGGAATGGGCGGCGTCCATGTTGGGCTATCAGGCACAGCTCGGTCCTGCCTGGACCATCATCGCCGGTTGGCCCGTTTACCGCCCCTGGCAGTTGTTTGAGTGGTGGTACTGGTACGAGGCCTATGCGCCGCATGTCTTCGACAAGGCCGGCATGTTGGCCGGGGCCAGCGGCTTCATGGGCTGTGCCGCTGCCATCATCGGATCGCTTTGGCGCGCCCGGCAGACGCGGATGGTTACCACCTATGGCTCCTCGCGCTGGGCGACCTGCCGGGAGGTGGAGGGGGCGGGGCTGTTTCGGCCGGCGGGGGTCTTTCTGGGGCGGTTGGGGGGCCGGTACCTGCGGCACGATGGGCCAGAACATGTCATGGCCTTTGCGCCCACCCGGTCGGGCAAGGG